>JAISGN010000002.1 GCA_031263015.1 Bacteroidales bacterium | reverse complement strand
AAAGAATGTTCCGAACGGGAAAAAGAATGTTCCGGATGTGAAAAGGAATATTCCGAACGGGGAAAAGAATGTTCCGAACGAGAAAAGGATTGTTCCGAACGGGAAAAAGAATGTTCCGGATGTGAAAAGGATTGTTCCCAATTAGAAAAGGATTGTTCCTTTTCATAAAAAGAATGTTCTATATGCAAAAAAGAGACTATTAAACGCTGATAATAATATCTTATTTGGTTTTTATAAATTTTTATTCCTATATTTGCAGCGTTTAAAACGTCTATTTAACTCCTTAATTGTAAATATAATGAAAAGAGTAATATTCTATACAATACCATTAATATTCATTTTAACGTCATGCTATCCTCCAAGAATAATGTATTCCATTGAAAATATAAAACCTTTATATGAGGAGGATTCGATTAGAGTGCAGCTAATAAAAGGTAATACAATTTCGACAGGAACAACAATTACTTATACTGAATTGTATTTAGAAATATTTAATGATAGAAAAAATGATGTGTTGATAGGGCAAAATTCGATTTTAGAATTAAGAACCGATTCCTCATGTTTGCAATATGAAATATCAAAAGATTCGCTTATTTATCAACTAAATAGTAATGAGAGAAAGTTACTGCGTTTAAATTTTAGAGCAATGGATTCTGACCATATTGCGTATAAAACAGTGGATTGGTCATCTATTTGGAGCTTTAGGGTTAGAAAAGAAACAAATCCAAGACATAAACTATTTTTATTATTAGATTTACAAAATAATGACGGTAATAAGATAGAAAAACAGATTATTCTGAAACCAATAGGAACAAAGAGAATGTAACGATGAAGATTATAAAAATTATAAAGGTCAATATAGCAATAATTATTTTTATTACTTTATATTCTTGTACTTTTAGCAGATATGTACAAGGTGTTGTGATTGACGCAGAAACACAAACACCAATCGAGAATGCAAGGATAAGGATAGAAAACATTCCTGATTCGATTGAGGTAGCTCCAATGACAGATGAAGAGAGTTCTATATATACAGATAGTATTGGTCGTTTTGAAATATTTTCGCCAACAGCAGGATTATTTGTTTGCCCTAAAATGACATTGTCTTTTGAGAAGGAGGGATATAATAAGGTAACTAAAAAGTATAGAAATTGGAATGATAACGAGGTTATAATATTAGAGAAACAAACGGAACTAAAAGGTTATAATTAAACAATTATGGTAAAGAAAATATATATATTAATAATTCTTATTTCTTTTTCTTCATTAGTATATTCTCAAAATGAAGAGGAATGTTGTTGTAATTGTGAAGAAAATTTAATAATAGACTATTTTGATATTGAATTTCCATCCTCTGATAAATTGATTGGTGTAATAACAGACTCTCTATCAGAAATACTTAATAGTAAAGATACATTAAATGGTGTTATCAATTTTCATTATTGTATAAATGAAGACGGAACGATTTCAGAAGAAAAAATTGTAAGAGGCATACGAACAGATATTGATAACAAAGTACTACAAGCATTAAAGAATTTTAAATTTGATAAACCTGTTATTTGTGGAGGTAAGCCTATGGCTATGTGTAGTGGAAATTCAATCAGATTAGAAATACCAGAGAAGCCTAAAAAATGGTGGCATTTTATCTATAAAATATTCTAAGATTATGATTGTGAAAAGTTGTAGAATAAATTATTTATGGCGTTGTGTTAAAGGTATAATATCCGGCTTATTAATTTATGTAGTATTTACAAATGGTGCTTGTGCAGACTATACAGAGGAGTTAGGTGAGGGATACTATTATTATGCGGAAGGAGCGGGAGCACGTATAATAGCTCAAAGAAACAATAAGAAATTGGATAATGGAACTACTATATATCCTACGGTATTAATATATGACTACGACAAAACTTTTATCATTGCTAAGCAATCTCCCAGTAAAGATAAATACGCTATTCTTTGGGCGATTGACGTTAAAACAGAACGTAATTTAATATCTAATAGTAATTATTTACGTACTATCATTGCAAAAGATAGTATTATTCTGGATAGTTTAATAGATACTATGAGGTTTGTTGATAGCATAATACGCAACGATAGTATGTTTTTTGATAGTGTTGTTTTAGAAGATAGTTACTTCAAGAAGATGTTTTCCAATGATACAAATTATTGGATTATCTATAAACCCGAGCATCAGGTCTTAGGTCCATATACGTATAAAGAATTTGTTATAAAACGTAAAGAACTAAAAGTCCCTGATGACCTTGATATATCGTCAAATTATTAATAATAACCCCTATGAAAATAAATTTTGTTTTTTTGATTATTTTTGTTATTTCTTCTATGCAAAGTCTTTCTCAGGATGTAATTGAGTACAAAACAAGAAATGACAGCATAGTTCCACATATAAATTGCTCTATTCCTTCAAATAACCTGTTTGATGTTTTAGATTCAATGAATATGACATTTAACCTTATTAATGATAGTATAAACGAAGAATCATTAAGCAATCTTGATAACTATAAAGTTTTACATGATACTGCTATTATTAATTTCTTATGTAACATAGATATTATTAATCAATGGGACATTATTCAATCGCTGATGGAATCATTCAAAGACATACCGGAAATAATAAAACCTGAATTCAACAACAGAGATAAAGAAATAGAAAGATGTGCAAATACTGCTTTATATTATTGTGGTAAATTAAATATAAGTAAGTATTTTGATTCATATTTAATCCTAAGTAATGCTGTGGGGAAACTATTATCTGACTCATTTAATTATCTATACTTAATTAATATAAAAGATAATATTATTAAATCAATAACTAATATAGCCATCTATACTACTTTTGATGGTCCTATTACCAAAATTGCAATATTACCAAATAAGACATTTTATAAGAATGATTTACTTTGGAATGATGTGCGTTTTGATGAGGAGTCTTTGCGAGAATCAGGTGAATTAGATGACATTCCCAAGCCGTATAATTATGATTATGATGTTTTTTACTCTGAGTTTTATTTTGATGACGATGGCTATCTGCATTTCAAACAGGAATAAAAGGAAATATAAAATGCTGTTTTAGAAGGAACATTCCGAATTAGAAAAAGAATATTCTATGTGATAAAAAGAACATTCCGAACGAGACATGGATTGTTCCGAATAAGAGAAGGAATGTTCCCAATGAGAAAAGGATTGTTCCGAATCATAAAAAGAATGTTCCGAACGAGAGAAAGATTGTTCCGGATGAGAGAAGGATTGTTCCCAACGAGACACGGATTAATCCCAATGAGAGAAAGAATGTTCTATATGCAAAAAAGAGACTATTAAACACTGATAATAATCTCTTAAAGTTTGATTTCGTAATAGCGAAATCAAGATATACAAAAATGAAATGATTAGTTCTTGGTTTCTCCTCTTGCAATGATGTAGTAATCTCCGCCAAGACTGTCAATCATTGACTGCATTAAATCTTTGGCTTCTTTTAAGGTGTTTCTTGAACCATAGGACACATAGTATATAGGGACGTTTCGCCGTTGTCTTGCTATCACATAGCCGTCGTAACCGAGACTTTGGGCTTTTCTTGCATTGTATTCGGCACGCATTCTCTCGGTTGCCGTTGTCGCAATCACATCATAGCCTAATTTATTGGTAGGTCTCATCTGTATTATGGTGGAAAAATCTATTTCATTCTGCTTTTGGTCTTCTTTAGATGAGGTAGTATCTTTGGCTTTCTTCTTTGCAACTTTGTTAATATGCCTTTTTGGAGTATTTTGTGCAATAGGAGCAGATTCTTGTTCAAGAGTAATGTTGTTAATCATTGTATCCGCAGCAGCAGTAGCCGATTCCGTTTCAACAGTTGGTGTTGCAGCCAGATGAACAGGCTCTGCCGATTGTTTTTTTATTTCACTGCGAGTCATAATGTAAGCAGAGAGAGTTTTGGAAATAGGTTTTGCCCATTTGTAGTCTTGTAGCCATCCCATATAATAAGAGCCTACGATGGAGAATGAGCCTATGAATAAGAATAAAAGCAGTATTGCAACCCATTTCCAAGATGTTTTTGATTTCCTTTTACCTCCTGCGGAAATCATTGTTTGTTCATCTTTCATCCTTTGCGTTACCACTAAAATTTTGTCGGCAGTCTCTCGTATGGAATCAACCAAATCTACAATATCATCATCGTTATTGGAGTCGGAAGCAAGTTCCGTAACCATAGTTCTTTCTCTTGTCGCTTGCATGTGAGCGTTGAATGCATCTTGAACACTGATTGGAGCTTCGTTATTGACGGATACCGTTTCTAAAGGCTTGTTTTCGGTTTCTTCTACTTGCGTTTGGTCGCTTTCTATTGGCTCTTCTTTTGTGAATTCAAAGGTTTTTACGTTTTCAACAGTGTCCAAACCAAATGTTTCGTCCATTAAATCAATGTCTTTTAATGCTTCAAACCGATAGTTGCCCTCTTCGTCAATACTAATCGTGCCCAAAGACGGCAAAAGAAAACTTTTTGCGGTAGCGAGTCTTTCTTTAAGAGAATCCGAATATTGTTTTATCCATGTTAAAGCCGTTTGTTCGGAAATAAATTCTCTTTTTGCCATAAAGAGAACGAAATCCATATTGTTAGTTTCTTCTTTTGAAAATTCTAATGTCTTTTTCGGAGGCGTTATTAGCTTGTTTGCTTCATCGTATTCTGCACGATGAGTGATTGCATTAAATGTTCCAAAGCCCGTAAGTTCTGCCTTGTCGTGCTGTTTTAGATATTCAAATAGATTACTTGCAACATTCATTTTATTCTATTTTGGTTTTATAATTATGAGAACAAAAGTACTTGTAATTGAATGGGCGAAAATCACCATAAAACAAAAGTTATCAACATTGTTATTAACAATTATTGTTTTTGGATGCTGTCTTGAACCACTGATATATTAAAATATTTAAGGGATAAATGGTTTTGAAATCATATTTTTTCACATAACTCACATTAGGTTTTTCAACAAAAAGCGATTTTCTCATTTTAGGTACTTATTTGTTAATTTACTTTTGCTTTTAGTTTATTGTTCGTATCTTTGCAGCCTAAATATTTTCATATATTAGGCATTCAATCCGCTAATATAGTATATAATTTTAATGAAAGCAACGTATTATAGTGATAAATGGTATTTAGCGGTTGCAAAAACTAAAAAGAAATGAAGGCAAACAATAGAAAAGATTTCCGAAATATACTTACATTTACGATAGACCCTGCTTCGGCAAAAGATTTTGACGATGCGCTGAGCATTCGCAGGCTTTCGGACACCGATTACGAGATTGGCGTGCATATAGCCGATGTTTCGCATTATGTTAAGAAAGGTTCGTCGCTGGATAAGGAAGCATACGAGCGTGCAACCTCTGTTTATTTGGTTGATAGAGTGCTTCCAATGTTGCCGGAAGAGTTATCAAATGATTTATGTTCGCTTGTGCCTAATCAGGATAGACTTACGTATAGCGTAATATTTGTTATAAATACTCGTGCGGAGGTTTTGAAGTATGATATTGCAGAAACAACAATACGAAGCGACAGAAGATTTACGTATGATGAGGTTCAGAAAATTTTAGACGAAGGAACAGGAGAATATAACGAAGAAATAAATACGCTTTGGAGCATTGCATCTCAATTAAGGCAGGAAAGGTTTGCACGGGGAGCGATAGATTTTGCATCGGAGGAGGTAAGGTTTGTGCTTGATAAAGATAACAAACCGATAGATGTCATTCCATATATATTAAAGGAAGCAAACTTTTTGGTAGAGGAGTTTATGCTTTTGGCAAACAGGACAGTGGCTAAACATATAGGTGCTCCGAAAGAACGAAAGGACAAAAAAGCATTTCTATTTCGTATTCACGATGAGCCTGATGCCGAAAAAATGCAACTCTTCAAGGACTACATATCTAAATTAGGCTATAAGATTGATGATAAATCTCGTTTGGCTCTTGCGAAAAGCATCAATAATTTACTCAAAACTACTCGTAACACTCCGAATTCTCTTTTGTTTTCGTCCATAGCCCTTAGGGCGATGAGTAAAGCAATATATTCAACATATAATACGGGACATTATGGTTTGGGATTCCGCTTTTACACTCATTTTACTTCGCCTATTCGCCGTTATCCCGACTTAATAGTTCATAGATTACTGAAAAAATATATTGCAGGTGAGGCTTCCGTTGATCAAACTGCACTTGAAGAAGCTTGCGACCACTGTTCAGCACAGGAAAAGGCTGCAGAAAAAGCAGAAAGAGAGAGTATAAAATATTTTCAGGCTGAATTTATGCTTGGAAAGGAAGGCAGAACGTTTGAAGGAGTTGTCTCGGGGATAACAGAGTTCGGTGCATTTGTTATTTTGAATGATTCAAAATGCGAAGGTCTTGTCAGGATAGATGATATTGCGGGAGATTTTTATTATTATGACGAAAAGAATTATGCAATTATAGGAAGAAAATCTCGTAATAAGTTTCAAATCGGTACAAAGGTTAAAGTAGTTTTGGATAGTGCCGATGTAAGGCAACGACAGATAAACTTCTCGCATATAGAGTTGATATAATTTAAATATTACTTGACTTTGTCGTTATAAAACAGCACATAATTTTATGCAAATCAAAGAATATATATTGGCAATAGAGTCTTCTTGCGATGATACGGCAGCAGCGGTTATGGATACCGACTTTAATCTTTTGAGTACGGCGGTTGCCTCTCAGAAAATCCACGCCGAATATGGCGGAGTGGTGCCTGAACTCGCTTCAAGGGCACATCAGTCCAATATAATCCCAACTGTTGATAAGGCAATACGTGATAGCGGGTTGCGGAAAGAAGATTTGTCGGCTGTTGCTTTCACTTGCGGACCGGGATTGCTCGGTTCATTGCTGGTAGGGGCTGCTTTTGCCAAGTCTTTTGCCGTTGCCATCGGGCGTCCATTGATTTGTGTCAATCATTTGGAAGCACACGTATTAGCACACTTCATTAAGGATAAAGAAAATGCGGATTGCCCTCAATTTCCATTCCTTTGCTTGTTGGTAAGCGGCGGAAACACTCAAATAATCTTCGTTAAAAGTGCCTTTGACCACGATATAATCGGACGAACTATTGATGACGCCGCAGGAGAGGCGATAGACAAAGCGGCAAAGATTCTTTCGTTGCCATATCCGGGCGGTCCGCAAATAGAAAAGTTGGCAATGGCAGGAGATGACGGCTTTTTGAAGTTCGGAAATGCCGTTATAGGAGGCTATGATTACAGTTTCTCTGGTTTAAAGACAAGTATATTATATACTCTTAGGGATAAATTAAAAGAAGATGCTGCTTTTATAGATATGAATAAGGCTTCTATTGCGGCAAGTGTTCAAAAGGCAGTGATAGATGCTTTGATGAAGAAGTTTGAACTTGCTTTGAAGGATACGAAAGTTAAGACAATCGCAATCGCAGGCGGAGTATCTGCAAATAAATTGCTGCAACAAAGAGTTAAAGAGTTAGGTGAGCGATACGGATGCAAGGTCTTTATTCCTAAACTCGGATATTCTACCGATAATGCGGCAATGGTGGCGGCGGCGGCAGTATTTAAATATAATGAAGGGGCGTTTTCCGGTTTGGAAGTCGTACCATATACACGTTAAATTACCATGAAAATAATTTTGTTAGGCTTCTCATACGTTGGAAAGACAACTCTCGGTCGTGCTATTGCACAAGAATTGAATGTTCCTTTTCTTGATATTGACTTAATGGTAGAAGAATTGCACGATATGAGTGTTGAGGATATTTTTGACAAATTAGGCGAATCTCAGTTTAGGATTTGGGAACGTGAGGTGTTGTTTGATTTTTTGAATAGGAAGGATGATGTTATTATTTCGTTAGGTGGCGGCACTCCTTGCTATTCCGATAATATGGAAATGTGCCTTGCCAACGGCTTAACGGTCTTTCTGGATTTACCGAAAGAGATTATATTGGAACGATGTCGCAATGCCGAAGTAGTAAGACCTATTTTCCGTGATATAGAATATGCTTTGCTGCCTGCGGTAATGGAGAATTATATGACAAAACGCTACCCTACATATCACAAAGCCCATATCATTTACACCAATCCATCTCCTTGTCCGAAGGAGTTTCTTCATCACATAGGCATAGCAGGTTATTAACGGGTAAAGTATTATTTCGCTAATTTACTTTCAGCATTAATTCAACCACATTCTCCACATGGTGAGTATGAGGAAACATATCAACGGGCTGAATCCTGCATACATCATATTTTTCACTCAATATAGCAATATCTCTTGCCTGAGTAGCGGGATTACAACTGATATAAACAATCTTCTTCGCCGCAATATTCAGTAATTGAGCCGTTACATCGGCAGCCATGCCTGCTCTCGGCGGGTCGGTTATGATTATATCGGGACGGGAGTGCGTTTGCACAAAATCATCTGTTAAAACCTTTGACATATCGCCTGCAAAAAACTCCGTATTCTTGATATCATTAAGATTAGAGTTGATTTTGGCGTCATCAATCGCCTCTTCCACATATTCAATACCAACAACCTTTTTGACGCTGTCGGCAATAAAATTAGCAATAGTACCGCAACCGGTATAAAGGTCATAGACTATGCTGTCGGAATGAGGTTCGGCAAACTCGGCTGCTGCTTTGTAAAGATTGTAAGCCTGTTTGGAATTGGTCTGATAGAAGGATTTTGCACCTATTCGGAAGGATAACAATTTTGTTTTATCGTTAAAAGTCGGCATTTGCTCAATTATGTAATCTTTTCCTTTGAAAACATTGATTTGTTGGTCGCCAAGAGTGTCGTTAAACTTCGTATTGACGGCATAGAGCAAAGACGTAATTTGCGGAAATGCCTTTTCAATGGCTGTAAGCAAAGGCTCAATTTCCGAAGAGTTCTCCGCAAAAACCACAATCACCATTATATCGCCCGTTTCGCTTGTCCTGATAATCAGGTTCCTCATCAAGCCGAAATGTTCTTTGATATTATAAAACGGAAGCTTGCTTTTACGGCAATAATCCCTGATAAAATTACGAATAAGGTTTGATGGCTCTTTTTGCAAAGCACATTCGGTTATATTCAAAACCTTATCAAAGAATTTCGGAATATGAAATCCCAACGCTCCATCGTCAATTCGCTCCGACAAAAGGCTGACATCGGGTATCCATTGCCTGTTTGAGAAAGTGAATTCCAACTTATTGCGATATTGAAACCGCAAATCCGAACCCAGAATCGGCAAAGCGCGGCTGCAATCTATCTTTCCGAGTCGCTCTAAGTTGTCTATAACCTGTTTGTTCTTGAAAAAAAGTTGTTTATCATAGCGAAGAGTCTGCCATTTGCAGCCTCCGCAAATACCAAAGTGCGGACACTGAGCCTCAACCCTCAAATCCGAATAATGATGAAAAGCAATAGCCTCGCCTTCCGCAAAGTTGTTTTTGCGTTTCTTGATTAAAACATCAACAATATCGCCCGGCACGACAAAAGGAACAAATATCACTCTGTCATTATAGCGTGCCAACGCCTTACCTTCTGCTGCCGCTTCGGTAATCAGCACGTTCTCTAAAATTTCTCTAACTTTCGGTTTTCGCATCTTCATAATTATCGCAATAGAAAGCAGCAAAAAAAGAAGCATACTTCCTTTCTCGGCAATGCTTCTTCTAATTCTTTAAGTAAAGAGTGATTTTATAAAGAGTCGGATACGGTTAATTTTGCTCTTCCGTGTCTGCGGCGATTTGCAAGCACTCTTCGTCCGTTTGCAGTAGCCATTCGTGCTCTGAATCCGTGCTTATTCACTCTTTTTCTACGTGATGGTTGATATGTGTGTTTCATTTTTCGGAATGTTTTGAGGGTGCAAAAGTACGATATTTTTTCTAAACGGCAAACAATGAGACTATATTTTTTTGCTTTTTCACATTATTTTCATCAAACGGCATTTGTGCGTGCCGCACCTACATTATATTTTTATCAAAGACTATTCCACCAAAATAAAAGGCTGTTTAAGAAAAATGAAAGGCTGTTTCATCGGAATAAAACGGCGTTTCATTTTTCTTAAACAGCCTCTTAATAAAATATAACGTTGTTGCGGCACGCACAAATGCCGTTTGATTATAATCGGGTGAGGTATTGGCGTTTATTTGTTTGGAATGTTTTTGAGGATGTCAAGAGTGTGCCTCCAGAACATATCTACCGTTGCAATCTCAAGGCGTTCGTCGGGAGAATGAACACCTCTTAGCGTAGGACCATAAGAAATCATATCCATATTCTCGTATTTCTCGCCAATCAAACCGCATTCCAAGCCGGCATGAATTGCTCTTACCACCGGTTTTCTGCCGAATAAACGCTCGTAACTCTCTTCTGCGATTTTCAAAATCTTGCTTTGCGGATTTGGAGTCCAGCCCGGATAGCCGTCTCCGTGCCATACGTCCGCATTAACAAGAGAAAAACATGCGTTTATGCGATGGCATGCTGCTTCTTTGGCACTTTCTACCGATGAACGTTGAGATGTGGTTACTATAATGTGAGTATCGTCCATTTTAACTGAGGCTAAATTGGTTGAGGTCTCAACAAAATTCGGTATTTCCCTGCTCATCGCCAATACTCCGTGAGGACATGCATACAAAACGTTCAATAAATTATCCTGTGTTAAGGTATCTATTACGAAGGCAGGCTTTGATATCTCTGTTATGACGATTTGCATATCCGGTTCGGTGCTCCTGAATTCGTAAGCAATGTCTTTGCCCATTTTCTTTATATCCTGTTGAATGCTTTCGGCGTCTTGTTTGTTCAAAACAATGTCCGAATATGCTTCTCTGGCTATTGCATTGCGCAGATTGCCGCCGTCAAAAGCAGAAATGCGGATTCCGTAATCTCTGTCTATGCTCCAAAGAATGCGATTGAGGACTTTGTTGGCGCATGCCAAGCCTTTGTTGATGTCATCGCCCGAATGCCCGCCTTTTAAGCCCTTTACATTAACCCGTAAGTAAGCACAGTTGTCGGGAGTCGGCTCTTTGTCGTATTTCATCTTGGCAACAGTGTCTTTTCCGCCTGCACAACCGATAAATAACTCGCCTTCATCTTCGGAATCCAAGTTTATAAGTATGCGGCTTTTGAGAGCATCTTTGCCTAACGCCTCCGCACCAGAAAGACCCGTCTCTTCATCAACCGTGAATAAGCATTCAATGTCGCCATGCTCAATATCATCGCTGTCAAGGATGGCAAGAGCAGTTGCAACGCCTATTCCGTCATCCGCACCCAGCGTTGTGCCTTTTGCTTTCAGCCATTCGCCATCCACATACGCCTCTATGCTGTCCGTTTCGAAGTTAAAAATCTTGTCGGAGTTCTTTTCGCAAACCATATCCATATGACTCTGCAAACAAACCGACACTTTGTTTTCATAACCCTTGGTCGCAGGCTTACGAATTATCACATTGCCAATCTCATCTTTGATTGTTTCCAAACCTTTGGACTTTCCCCAGTCATAAAGGAAAGCAGTCATTTTTTCTTCCTTCTTACTCGGTCTCGGAATGGCGAGAATCTGCTCAAAAAATCCGAATACCTTTTGCGGCTTTAAGCCTTTGATATCATTGTTCATTATCTTATAAATTTATTTGTTGGTTTAACTATTCTGTTATTTGATATTAAACGCCGCAAAGCCTGTTTTATTTTAACCGAATCAGATAAAAATCAGGCAATCGTTGCTTTTAATATTTTCTTTTGAGATGTTCTGATAATCAAGCCTTATTTACTTGTTCTCTTTGTTGAAAAACTTCCGATGAATTAGTAGTTGTAAATATCTTTCCATTGTTTTGTCAATGTTTCTTTAAGGTTTCGTTCTTTCGGATTATTGCTTGGCTGAAAGAAAATGCTGCCTTGTATCTCGGAAGGCAGGAATTGCAACGGCGTAAAGTTGCTTTCATAATCGTGAGCGTACTTATAACCATCGGAATAGTTGAGTTCCTTCATCAATTTTGTGGGAGCATTACGCAGATGCAAAGGAACAGGCAAATCACCGCTTTGTTCTACTTCCGCCAAAGCAGCATTTATCGCCATATAAGTTGAATTGCTCTTCGGTGAAGTCGCAAGATATACGGCTGTTTGTGAGAGAATAATTCGGCATTCGGGGTATCCGATTTTATTAACGGCGTCAAAACAGACATTAGCCAAAAGAAGAGCATTAGGATTTGCCAATCCGATATCCTCACTTGCGAGAATAAGCATGCGTCTTGCGATAAACAGAGGGTCTTCGCCTGATGCAATCATACGAGAGAGCCAATACACGGCAGCATTCGGGTCAGAGCCTCGCATACTCTTAATGAAGGCTGAAATAATATCATAGTGCATTTCGCCTTTCTTATCATAAATGGAAATATTTTGCTGAATGATTCTGGTTACATCTTCATTTGAGATGGTTATTGTGTCTTTTGCCGTATCGTTCATTTGATAAACCACCATTTCAACAGCGTTTAAGAGTTTTCTTGCGTCTCCCGTACTTATTCTTATGAAGGCTTCGGTTTGCGAAACAATGATTTGTTTATTCAGTTTCTTGCTTAAGAATGCTGTTGCCTTGTTTATGATTTCCAAAAGTTCGTCTTGTTCAAATGTTTTCAGGACATAAACCTGGCAACGGCTCAATAATGGTGATATAACTTCAAAAGACGGATTTTCGGTAGTAGCTCCGATGAGTGTAATGACGCCCTGCTCAACTGCTCCCAACAAAGAATCCTGTTGATTCTTGGAAAAGCGATGTATTTCGTCAATAAAAAGTATTGAATCTTTGGTTTGGCGGGATTTTTCTATCACTTCCCGCACTTCTTTCACTCCACTATTGATGGCAGACAGGCAATAAAAAGGACAAAACAAGGTATTGGCGATGATATTCGCCAGAGTAGTTTTGCCAACGCCGGGAGGACCCCAAAGAATCATTGAAGGAATGTTGCCGCTCTCTATTGCACGCCGTAGAATTGAGCCTTGACCGACCAGATGTTTCTGACCGATATAATCATCAAGGCTTTTGGGTCTGAGAATTTCTGCAAGAGGAGTATCCATTGTCGTTTGGTATTTATGAATTAAGATTAAATATGGTCAAGACTATTTAAGGTATAAATCTTATCTGCTTTTAATACGACAAAAGTACAAAAGAAAAAATTAAGATTTGATTACATCTCATCAAAAGCAACAAACGTAAAAATAAAAAAACGTATCTTTGCAATCATTTAATCAAATATAATCATAAAACAATGAAATACGATATTATAATCATAGGTAGCGGACCCGGAGGCTATGTTGCCGCCGTCAGAGCAGCACAATTAGGATTTAAAACGGCTATTGTAGAACGTGAAAATCTCGGAGGAATATGTTTAAATTGGGGTTGCATTCCAACCAAAGCCCTTTTGAAATCGGCACAAGCCTTTCATTATGCCTCGCATGCCGATGCTTATGGTGTGGAAGCAAGCAATGTCAAAGCCAATCTGCAAAAAATGGTGGCAAGGTCAAGAGAGGTTGCCACTAATATGAACAAAGGCGTTGCGATGTTGATGAAAAAAAACAATATTGACGTCATTAACGGCACGGCACGCTTACTTTCCGCTTCTCAAATAGAGGTTGAAGCCGAGCAAAAGACAATATATGAGGCGGAACACATCATTCTGGCTACCGGAGCGAGGAGTAAAAATATGCCATCAATGCCTCAGGACGGCAAAAAGATAATCGGTTACCGTGAGGCGATGACTCTGAGCGAGCAACCTTCATCTATGGTTGTTGTAGGCTCAGGAGCAATCGGTAGTGAGTTCGCTTATTTCTATCAAACGATAGGAACGCAGGTTACTTTGGTGGAATTTATGCCGCGTATAGTACCTAATGAAGATGAAGAGACAAGCAGCACTTTGCAACGTTGCTTTAAGAAAAACGGAATGAAGGTTATGACGAATGCTTCGGTAGAAAAAGTTGATGTAACAGCCGAAGGAAAATGCCGAGTTACGATTCAAACCAAGAAAGGTGAAGAAACAGTTGAGGCAGACATCGTTTTGTCGGCAGTAGGCGTTGAACCGAATACGCAGAAGATAGGTTTGGAGGAGACAGGCGTCAAAACGGAGCGGCAGAAGGTCGTTGTTGATGATTTCTATCGCACGAATGTTAAAGGGATATATGCTATCGGTGATATAGTACATGGTCAGGCGCTTGCACATGTTGCTTCCAAAGAGGCGTTGGTATGTGTGGATGCGATAAAAGGGCTGAATCCTGAACCGATAGACTATAATAATATACCTGCATGCACATATACATCGCCCGAAATAGCGTCTTGCGGTCTCACGGAGGCGAAAGCAAAAGAGGAAGGCTTGAATGTGCGTTGCGGAAAGTTCATGTATATGGCTTCGGGCAAGGCTTCTGCCGCCGGAAACAGAGACGGCTTTGTTAAAGTGGTGATTGATGTCGATACGGACAAGATTCTGGGCTGTTCAATGATAGGAGACAATGTTACGGAGATGATTTATCAGATTGTAACAGCAAGACAAGCCGACCTTACGGCACATCAGGTCATTGAAGCCGTTGCTCCTCACCCTACAATGAGCGAAGGAGTAATGGAAGCCTTAGAAGCCGCATTCGGAAAGGCTATTCACGGATAGGAATGCAGAAAACACCATTAGAGATTCTTAAAAAATATTGGGGTTATCAATCTTTGCGGGGCAAACAGCAAGAAGTGATAACCTCAGTGCTTAATGGCAACGACACATTGGCTCTAATGGCAACGGGAAGCGGCAAAAGCCTGTGCTATCAGTTGCCAGCAATGATGACAAGCGGCGTTTGCGTAGTCATTACGCCCCTTATATCGCTGATGAAAGACCAAGCAGACGATTTAAAGCAAAGAAACATATCGGCAAAGGTCATAAACTCATCCTTAATCAGCACAAAAATAGAGCAGATTCTTAATTCAGCAGTTTATAACCGCATAAAGTTTCTGTTTATCGCCCCCGAACGGATACGTTCCAAAGTTTTCATAGAGGCTTTCAGGCAAATGAAGGTCGGAATGATTGTTGTGGATGAGGCACATTGCATTTCAATCTGGGGACACGACTTTAGACCCTCATATTTGGACATTGCAAAACTGCGGGACTTCCATCCCACGGCTCCGATTCTTGCTTTGACCGCCACAGCAACAGATAAGGTTAAAGAGGAAATTCAATCCGTTTTACGCTTCGGTCATAAGAACGTAATAGAGTCTTCTTTCTTCAGGGACAACTTTCATTATATGGTACGGGAAGAGGCAAACGTGATACGGAATATTGTTTCCGCTTACAGGGAATTTGAAGGCAGCGGCTTGATATACGTTCGCACGAGAGCAAAAGCAGAGAAGATTGCAACAGGACTTCAACAACTCGGACTCAAAGCAACTGCCTACCATGCGGGACTTTCTATGCACGACCGCAATGCCCGTCAGAATTTATGGATACAGGGCAAGATACCACTGATAGTTGCAACTACGGCATTCGGAATGGGTATCAACAAAGCGGATGTTCGTTATGTCATTCACATTGATATTCCTGAGAACATAGAAACCTATTTCCAGGAGACGGGACGAGCAGGCAGAGACGGGAAAGAAACTTTCGCCGTTTTGCTCTATTGTCAGAAGGACAAGGAAGCCCTTATTGAGAGAGTGAAACTAAGTTATCCCGAAGAGAAATACGTTAAAAACATCTACAATGCTCTTTTCAATAATTTCGGAATTGCTTTCGGGGCAGGGGAAGCACAATTGTTTGCCTTCTCATTTGCTAATTTCGTTGCCAAATACCGCTTTGTGCCATACCAAGCCTATAACGCTATGCGGATATTAGAACGCGAGGGAGTGATATGGCTTAATGAGGACAAATACCCTAAATCCAAAGCGAAGATAGTTGTTTCTACCGATTACTTACGGGACTTTATTGACGGATATCCTCAATACACCGACCTGATATACTATTTGATACGAACCTATTCAGCGATAAACACCGAGATGTCTTACATTGACGAGAAGCAAATAGCGATTAGCGTCCGCACATCAAAAGACCACGTCATCAAAGACCTTAATTATCTCGTAAAATACGGCATTATTGGTTATGAACCGAAGATTGAGGGCGAGAAAATCACCTTTCTTCAAAACAGATTGCCCGATACTCAGTTTCATCTCTCGCCTGACTACAGCCAAATGAAGAAAACGGCTCTTGAAAAGGCGGAACAGATGATAGATTTCCTCACTTCAAAGCAATGCAGGCAGCAACAAATTCTCTCTTACTTCGGTCAAACGATTGCCGAGTGCGGAAAATGCGATGTATGCCTTGCTAAAAACCATTCAAAACAAGACCTCAAATCACGGATATTAGACTCCATCGCCGCCGAACCAAAACCCATCGCCTTCTTTTACGACAATATTCATTTTAGAGCAAATGAAAAGGTTATGTCTCTTGTTCGCAGGCTGATAGATGAAGGTCTTGTGGAAATGAAAGATGGTTTTGTTTTCGCCAAACGCCGTTAAACTGCCTTCCGACTTGCTTCCATTTCCCCAAAACTTGATTATAATTTCACAAAACTTGCTTTCATCCGCATTTTATTTGCTTTCATTTCCCTGAAATTTGCTTTTAAATCCGTATAATTTGATTATAAATTCACGAAACTTGATTACAGATTCACAGAACTTGCTTTTATTTCACTTTGGTATATATCTAATTTCAGTTTGGTATATACCAAATCTTCTTTTGGTATATACCTAATTTTGTTTTGGTATATACCAAATCTTCTTTTGGTATATACCTAATTTTGTTTTGGTATATACCAAATCTTCTTTTGGTATATACCTAATTTTGTTTTGGTATATACCAAACTAATTTTTGATATATACCAAATATATTTTTGGTATATACCTAACGAATCTGAAACTTGATTCTGCTGAACTGAAATCAAATTCCGTGAATTTATAATCAAATAAGGCGAATCCGAAACCTGATTTCAGGGCGGTGGAAGTTGATTTCGGTAGAATGGAAGTTAATTTTGCCAAATTATTATATCTTTGCAGTCGGATAAAATACGTATTTATGAATATATTACAAGTAAATAACGTTACCAAAGCCTATGTCAATCATTTGGCTCTTGACAACGTATCGCTGGAAGTGAGGGAAGGAGAAATCTTTGGCTTGCTTGGTCCCAACGGAGCAGGAAAAACAACCCTCATAAGGATGATTAACCAGATTACTGCCCCCGATAGCGGCGAGATTATGCTGTATGGCAACCGCATAAAGGCGTCTGATGTCTCGCTAATCGGATATCTGCCTGAGGAAAGGGGATTGTACAAGAAGATGAAGGCGGGAGAGCAGGCTATTTACTTGGCTGAATTGAAGGGAGTCAAACCTTCGGTTGCCGAAGCGAAATTGCGGGAGTGGTTTGAGAAGTTTGACATCATCGGTTGGTGGGATAAAAAGGTTGAAGAGTTGTCTAAGGGGATGCAACAGAAGATTCAGTTCATTACAACGGTGCTTCACGAGCCTAAACTCTTGATTTTTGATGAGCCTTTCAGCGGTTTCGACCCCATAAACGCCAATATGTTAAAACAAGAGATTATAAGCCTGAAAGCCAAAGGAGCAACCGTTATTTTCTCTACTCACAATATGGAATCGGTAGAAGAGATTTGCGACAGCATTGTGCTGATTGATAAGGCTAAAAACATACTTCAAGGCAGCGTAAGGGACATTAAGCAGAATTTTAAGAGCAATGAATATGAGATAATCGTGCCTTCGGGCATTGAGAACTTTGATATGCTGCTGCCGGAGGGCTGTTCGCTGCTGCGAAGTGAGAATAACGGCGATACGGATGTGCATATCCTTAAAATAGAAAAAGGTAAGAATGCTCAATTGCTTGGCAACATATTGCAGGTTGCCGATATTGTTTCGTACAGAGAAGTTTTGCCGACAATGAATGATATATTTATAAAAACAGTACAAGGTTATGAATAAGATAAAGATTATAATAAAGCGTGAATATCTGACAAGAGTTAGAAAGAAATCATTTTTGGTGATGACCATATTAGGTCCTCTGCTCATATCTGCTCTTTGGGTCATTCCCATCTTTCTTTCGCAGGCAACCGATTCGCAGTCCAATATCATAGTTGTTGATGGCACGGGCGTGAAAGAAAAGGATGCCGCTCCGTTGTTTGAAGGCAAGTTGCGCAGTGATAAGAATGTGAAGATAGAATATATGAATGATTTGGATAAAGCCAAACTTTTGTTGAAGGAAGGCTCAACCGAAGCCGTTCTTTCCATAACCCGCATCAACGGAATGCCGCCTATCAAATCTTTTTGGTATCATGGCGACAACGAAATCAACGCTCTGGCTATGCAGGACATAGAAACGCAGATTTCTACTTTGTTTAAGGATTATTATCTCAAATATAATTGCGGTGTAAGCGACTCTGCAATTGCTTTTATCAACAATCCGAAAGTTGATTTCTACTCCGAAAACATTAATACGGGCGAACGAACTTTCAGAGAGATAAAAATGGTTCTCGGAGTGGCGTTGGGATTTATGATATACTTCTTTATATTCCTTTTTGGCTCACAAGTCATCCGCAGTGTCTCGGAAGAAAAGATGAATCGCATAGTTGAGGTTTTGGTTTCTTCCATTAAGCCCACACAATTGTTGATTGGCAAGTTGGTAGGCATTGCTTTGGTGGGCTTAACTCAATTTTTGCTGTGGATAGTGCTTACTTTTGCCGTTGTAACAGCTGTTCAGAATGCAATGCCCGAGCGTTTTGCTTCCGTACAACAGGGAAAGATAACCATGAATGAGCAGATTGCGAATGCGGAACAACTTTCCGAACCTACAAATGATAATCCTGATATTATACAAGGACTATTCTCTATCAACTATTCTGTTGTTATCGGATGCTTCCTTTTCTTCTTTATCACAGGATACTTTTTGTACGGCTCATTGTTTGGTGCTGTCGGGTCGTTGATTGATGTCGATACTGACGGACAGCAATTCACCTTGCCGATAACGATACCTTTGATTATTGCAATGGTATGTCTGCCGACTATAATGAACAACCCGAGCGGACCTATGGCGTTTTGGCTTAGTATTATCCCATTCACATCTCCTATAATAATGATGATGCGCATACCTTTCGGCGTTCCGGGATGGCAGATTTTGCTTTCGGCGGGTTTAATGCTCATAACGATATGGGGAAGTGTGTGGATGTCGGCGAAGATTTACCGAACAGCGATATTATTGTACGGAAAGAAGATAACATATAAAGAAATCTGGAAGTGGTTAAGGTTCAAAAATTAGTCATAACCTTAATCTTGACGGCTGTTTGGCTGACAGGACACACTCAAACCATATTTACTATTGACAATGCACAGCCTTCGTCTTCCAAAAGGCTGCAAGTGGTGAATCATACTTACTATCGTATCGGTTATAGCAACGATAAAAAAGTTTCTGCTTGGGTTGCATACATTCTTACCAAAGATATGGTGGAATCAAAGGCTGTAAAGCGGAAGCAGAACTTTGTTAAAGACAAGTCGGTTAAGCATTCGGCAGTATCAAGTGATTATTCAAACAGCGGATACGACAGAGGGCATTTGTGTCCTGCGGCAGACATGGCGTGGAGTGCCGATGCGATGAACTCAACCTTCCTTATGACTAATATAAGTCCTCAAAAGCCGGCATTCAATCAAAAGAAATGGAAAATGCTTGAAGAGAAGGTGAGAATGTGGGCAAAGAATAATGATAGTATTATGGTGATTGCCGGGGCTATATTGGACACCTGCAACTATGGAACGATAGGGAAAAACGATGTTTTGGTGCCTTGCCGTTTTTATAAGATTGTTATAGATATTTCATACCCTACTTACAAAGCCGCAGCCTTCATTATGGATAATACAAACGAGCAAAAACCGCTCGCAAGTTATGTTGTAAGCATTTCGGACATTGAAAAGGCTACGGGATTGGACTTTTTCCCGTCCCTTAAAGCCGATTCTACAATACGGGAAATAGAAAAAGACACAATGAATGTTCATCAAAACGAACTAATATTTGAAGATATAACAGATAAATAAGAATAAATTTAATATTTTTGCCATTTTGTAAATATAAACCTTTATGCACTCGGAATTATTGGAAGTAGGATTTTTTGCAGGCTTCATCATATTGATTGTAGGCTTGCTTGTATTGGATTTAGGCGTGTTTGAAAAAGAAAATAAGGTCGTAACGATGAAGCGAGCCTTGATTAACACGTCTATTTGGGTCTTTTTCGCCATCGCTTTCGGCTTTTTCATACGATATTTCGGCTATCTGATGCACGGAATAGGGGATATGGATTCGTTAAAAGAGATTGTGCTCAAATATCATGGGCAATCAATGTGGAAAGACATTGCCGCACTGCCGTATAATGAGGCTCTGGCGGCGTTTCACAGCAAAATGTCGCTTGAATATTTTACAGGATACATCATAGAGTACTCTTTGTCGGTGGATAACATCTTTGTGATTTTGCTAATCTTCGCTTCATTCGCCGTACAGAAGGAATTCTACAAACGAGTCTTGATGTGGGGAGTGTTAGGTGCGGTTGTGATGCGATTTATCTTCATATTTGTGGCATCAATGCTGGTTCAGAAGTTTGAATTTATCCTTTACATCTTCGGAGCCTTCCTTATATATACGGCGATTAAGATGTTCTTGGAACGAAACAAGCATGCGGAAGTTCATCCTGAGAAAAACAAATTGGTTCGCTTGGCTTCACGGCTTTTTCCCGTTACAAAAACGATAGAAGACCAAAGATTCATCAAACGAATTGACGGAAAATTGCATTTAACGCCGCTTTTGCTCTGCCTGATTGTGATAGAGTTTTCGGATTTGCTCTTTGCCTTTGACTCAATTCCCGCAATATTCTCCGTAACCAAAGACCCGTTTATCGTTTTCTTCTCAAACATTTTTGCTGTTTTGGGTTTGCGTTCGTTGTTCTTCCTTGTGAGCGGCGTAATGGACAAATTCCGTTACTTAAAGATAGGTTTGTCGGCGTTGTTGTGCTTTATAGGAGTCAAGATGCTTGCCGAGCATTGGTTACATCAAATAGGATTTGAAGTAATTCATTCTTTAATCATCATAGTTGCAATTTTGACTATCAGCATAGTTGCTTCCGTTTTAATACCTCAAAGAAAAGAAAAATTATAATCAGACTTTATTAAAATAAAACCTTGTTATGAAAAAATTAAACTTGATTGCATTTGTATTAACCTTGATTACAGGTTCGGCATTTGCACAAAAGACAACTCTGACCTTCGTAGGAACGATTGCAGACTCGGTTTCCAAACAACCGCTTGCCTATTGCACCCTGCAGATTTTTGATAAGAATGACACCACAAAACGTTTGGATGCAACGACAACCAACATTGACGGACATTTTACCTTTAATCGTTTTAAGCAAAAGCCGTCCGTAGCCAAGATAAGCTACATCGGCTATAAGACTTTGGTGTTTGAGATTGATTTTACAAAGGTTAAAAACGACACTTTGAACTTCGATACCGTTTATATTTTGTCCGAAGCGAATAATTTAGGCACAGTAACCGTTGAAGCAAAGGCTCGGCGATTTGAAATGGACGTTGATAAACTTACTATGAACATTGATGAGGGATTAAGCAGCGTTTCGGAGAATGCTTTTGACCTTTTGAAAAAGACACCCGGCGTTTCAATAGACCAAGATGAGAATCTGACGCTGAACGGTCAAAGCGGAGCAAAATTTCAGTTCAATGGAAAGGATATGAAACTTGCTTGGGAGGCAATAAAATCAATGCTTAAATCAATGACTCCCGATAAGATTCAAAAGATAGAGGTCATTAGCAATCCTTCTGCCAAGTATGAATCGGACGGAACGGCGGGTATAATCAATATTGTTATGGATAGCAAGAAGAATTACGGCATTCACGGTTCGGTAGGCTCGTCTGCAAGTTATAATATGACGTGGGATTATAGCGGAAACGCAAATCTGAGTTATATGGACGACAAATGGACTTTTTCTACTTGGGGTAATAAGAATTGGAATAACTTCAAGAGTCTGGGAAGTTGGTCTGAAAACAAGAAATGGTTGGATGGCTCCGATACTACAAAGCTTTATAGTCAGAATCCCGAGAATGAATCATTCGGTAGCAGAATTTCCGTAGGTTTTTACGGAGATTATACTATTGACAGCAACAACCTGATTGGCTTTAATATGTTTTATTATGACAGCTATAACCCTGCATCCGGCAGTTTGAGCAATACACAATTTTCTTCTTCAAAAGATGCTTATCAAACCATAGATTCATCATACCGAAATGAGACAAAGAATAATTATAGTTACACAATTATTTCCGCAGGTCTTAATTACATTCACGCTTTTGATACCAACGATACGAAATTATCAACGGATATTGATTTTAGCCTTACTAAAAGTCCGAGGTTTTATCAAAATGATTTTACTTATTTCTTAGATGATTTTGCGGCAATGACAAGAAAAAAAGGTCAGAACTACAATCAAAGCAATGATAACTACAATTTGTCGTGGAAAGCGGACTTTCAGAAAAAGATATTCAAGAACGGTACTTTTGAAACGGGCTTTAAGATGTGGTTTAGCAAGCAAGAAAATGATATGAACGCTCAAATAGACACCAATAACGGCTATGTAAATGATGCAAACAGGACAAACAATTTCCGTTACTTTGAAAACGTTTACGCTCTTTATGTTTCCTATTCCCATAAGTTCGGAAAGAAAATCAATCTTCGCGGAGGATTGCGAGGAGAATACACATACACTAACGGGATTCAAAGAATAGGCAACTCTTCTCATATATTAGATTATCCAAACCTCTTTCCAAATTTACGATTCAGTTATTTGATGAACGAAAAGAACCGTTTCACACTCGGATATAATTATAGAATCTCACGACCCGACTATAGCTACTTAAATCCCTTTATTATACAGTCATCAGACTATTCTCAATCGCAGGGAGACCCTGATTTGAGACCGGCATTTAATCATAATTTATCTTTATCTCATACTTGGAACTATTGTTTGACGACATCAATTTACTATGGTTACTCAACAGACGCCATTGTTAATGTTCCGTCATTATTATCAGGCACAATGATTACGCTAAGTAAGCCTCAAAATCTTGCAACGGCTCATTCGCTCGGACTAAACATCAGTTTCAACAAGAGTATCGGCGAAAAGTTTTATTGTTATTTCGCAATAGGGGGGTCTTATAACCAAAGCCAATACACAACCAATAATCGGTTCGTGGATTTTCATTCCTTCGGATTAAGCGGTTGGGGAAACTTGTCATATCAGCTGCCATGGAAGATTAATATCTCTGCAAACGGCTACGTTTTTCTCAATGAAGGCTTGAGTATCTACAAAAGCTCGGCATGGAGCAACATAAGCATAGGATTAAATCGTGCTTTCCTTGATAATTCGTTGCGAGTAAGCATATCAATCACTAATATCCTCTCACCACGACAATATAAAACCGAATATGAGACGCCAAACGAGACTTACAAATCAGAAAGCAAAGAGGCAGGTCTTGGTGTGAGATTCGGGGTTACTTATTCCTTCGGTCGTATGTATGAGAAGAAAAAATTAACCGCAATTCAATCCGATGACAACAATGACCGCAGTGGCGGAGGAAGCAGTAAAAGCGGAGGGGAATAGCCGACCGCTGTTACAAATCAAAGAAAGAATAAATTTATAAGTCCTTTTTTATTGCCGAAGGCGTGTATCCGTTTTCTGAAAACTGCTTTGCTTGCCCTCCTTGACGCACTCCGTACGCAAGATTGTTCTTTTTAAAATCATAAACAAGGATAAACTTGGTCTTATCGCAATCATGCTGCTTGCAAGCCTTCGCAATCAACATCTCTTCGTTGCATTGGATAGGCACTTCTACGTTCCAGTTTTTTTGAAAGAAGGCATAATTTTCATCTCCTATCAGATTCTTCAAACGTTCTCTTAATTTCGGATTGTCAAACATCTTTAAATCACGCGGATACAAACCATTCATATCTTGTTTTAAGCCAAGATTGTTTGTAAAGGTCTCCGTACCGGTAACGGTTGAGGTTTGAGTTGCTTGATTTGAGATTTTGCCGCACGAAATCATAGTTAGGGCAATCAGCGACAGGATTGCAAAGTTTTTAAAGTTAAATTTAGTCATATCAGTTAATGTTTTTAAGTAATTAGAGGCTGCAAAATTATACAAAAAATTCCAAATAATGAAATCTAATCTTTTTTGCCGACCTTATTCATACGTTTTATCAGGCTGTTATGCCGCAATCTTCTTATGAAATATTATTTCCTTCTAACGAAAGGCTGTTCCATTTTAACGAAATCAAGGAATATTTTCACCAAAGGCTGTTTCATTTTTACCAAATCAAGAAAGATTTTTCGGATGCCTGATATGATAAAAATATTACTTTTGTTGCCTGATTTGAAACAAAATAAGAGAAGAATGTGTCTTTATTACAATAGATTATGACAAGCGAAGAAAGAAATATTATTGAAGGTTGTATCAGCAAAAAGCCTTTGTGTCAGAAGCAATTATACGATAAATATGCTGCAAAGATGTTTGCCGTCTGCCTTCGTTATGCTCGTAGTCGTTCTGATGCGGAAGATATTTTTCAGGACGCATTCATAAAAGTTTTTAACGTCATTCGTTCCTTTAATTTCATAGGTTCTTTTGAGGGATGGCTGAGAAAAGTTTTTGTGAACTACGCTCTGAATTATTATCGCTCACAAAAGATGTATGTAGAAGTGAATGAGCAGGATAATATAACGTTTGATATGAGCCGTTTCACGCTTGAAGAAATCGTTTCCTGCATCAATTGCCTTCCCGACAACCAACGTCTGGTTTTTAACAGTGTTGAGATTGACGGATTCTCGTATGATGAAATTGCAATCAGGATGCAGATGCCTGTTTCAACGGCTCGTGTGCTGAATTTCAGGGCTAAGGCTTCGCTAAGGGAGATGTTGTTGAATAAAGAAAAGTTTGAATTATGAAAGATAATGAAAAAAGTTACGAAGAAGTAATAAAGGATTTGCAGGACTATGAAGTAAAACCTGATGAGCAGCTTTGGAAAAATATTAATAAGAAGATACATAAATATTATTTGCCTCGCAAGGCTTATGGTGTGATTATAGCCGTTGTTGTCGGCGTTTCAATTGTTGCAGGGGCTGTTGCAATATTTTCGGACGGCAAAACAGACAGCCCGAACAATGTATTAACGAAAGAAAAGGCTGTTTTGACAAAACAAAATGCTGTTGTGCTGCAAAATAATGTCGTAAAAACGCAGCCAAAGGTGCAGACCAAAGAGCCTGTCAGCATTTCGTTGCCGCAAAACGACACAAGCAAAGTGGAAATGCCTGTTGCGGAAATAACAGATGTGCCTGTGGATGTGCAATCGTTGAATATAGTTAAACCGAATGCCATAAATTCATCGGTGAATGCTGATATTAAACCTCTGAAAGCAGTTGCCGACGACACCATTGCACAAATCCGCACCACATTACGTAAAGATACCGCCGCTATACCTAAACTTTATATTCCGAATGCCTTTACCCCTTACGGGAATTCAAACAATATATTCAAGCCTGCTCATAAAGATTTGTTGTCTTATGAGATGACCATCTACAATTCGCAGGGACAAATACTTTTTAGGACAAAATATATTGATAGTGGTTGGGATGGGCGTTCGTCGGGCAAGATGTGCAAGGGCGGAGCATACATTTATATTATTTCTTTCAAGACTGCGGACGGTATTCAATCGCAACAGAGCGGCAGTTTTATGCTTGTGGAATAGCAAACGCCATAAATTTTGATTATAAACAAAAGAGGCTACATTGAATAGCCTCTTTTGTTGTTTAAGAACGGGATTAAATTTTTTGAAACAGCGATTAAAAGGCTTTTCCTACTGCTTCAAATTCTCCTTCTAAGTTACTGCCTGTTAATAAAGCCACAATATCGGTTACATCCAAGTTAGTAATTTGGGAAGCCTTGATAGCCGTGGCGCTAAACGTGCCTTTAACTTTACTATCGGACATTTCCTCAAAATTAACGCTGCCTATCAAAGCGACAGTTGCGTTTTCATAATCGGTAATGTTGGCAGTATAAGCCAGATAGTTGCCATCACCGCTAAGAAGAGAAGAAATATCGCCGATATTGCCAGCAACATCGGTTACATTCTTGCCTAAACCTAATTCATACTCACCTGTACTTGCCGCAGAAATATAAAGAACCAAATAATTCTTCGTATCCGTTGAAGTAATCATTAGTTTGCCGTTGTTTTTGACAAACACTGCTGAAGGCATTGTATGATTCGTGCCGTTAAGAGTGAAAGATGCGCTGCCGGTAACGCTTTTTATGACATCGTCAATGTCTTTCTCACCATCGCAAGAAGAGAATACAACCGCAAAAGCAACTATGGCTATTGCCAAAAGAGATTTTTTAAATGTTTTCATTCGTTTTATATTTTATTAATGCTGCAAAAGTACTAATTTAGTTCGTAATACAAAAAAATATTATACTTTTGCCTTTTGTTAATCGTATCTCATGAAAGAACTCGCACGTTTTATATCAAGATTCTACTACATTTTTCTCTTTTTAGCCTTAGAAGGATTAGCAATTGCTCTCATAGTTAATAATTCTTACTATCAGAGTTCAGCAATAGGCAATTTGTTTAACAGCATTGCTGCCGGTATTTATGATAAACAGGCTTCCGTAACGCAATATTTTGACTTGCATGAAGAAAATGCTTTGTTGGTAAAAGAGAATGCTGCGTTGCGAGCGATGTTACCTGCTTCTAAATTTGCCATAGTTGATGACAGCACATCTATCGTTGATACTATTTATATGCAACAGTACTCTTACACCTCAGCTCAAATCATCTCTCGTACGTTAGGCAAGAGGAATAATTATTTTATGATAAATAAGGGGAGCAAACAGGGCGTTAAATCTGATATGGGCGTTATTTGTCCTTCCGGATTAGTAGGTGTTATTCTTAGAACCACAAATAATTTTGCTTTAATAATGCCTGTGCTTCACCAAGACAGCAAACGAAGCGTTAAAAACAAGCGTACGCAGGCTACGGGAACACTTGTATGGGCTGGCGGTTCTTATGAAAAAGGGCAAGTAATAGATTATCCTTCGTCATTGCCGTTAAAAAAAGGTGATACGATTATTAGCAGTGGGTTCTCTTCAAATATTCCCGAAGGCATAGTCGTTGGTTATGTTGAGTCTTACGAATTGGATGCGGCAACAGGGTTTTATGTTATCAATATACGCTTCTCTTCAAATTATAACAAGATAAAGGATGTTTATGTGATAAAAGACTTGTTTAGTAAGGAGAAACAAAAACTTATGAAGGGCATGGGAAATGAATAGATTGCAAATTATTGCCATAGGAGTACTGCATTTTCTTCTGATAGCAGCGGCACAAATATTTATCTTTAACAACATACGTTTTCTTGGCTATATTAACCCAATGATTTACGTTTGGTTTATTTTGATGCTGCCTTATAAAACACCTTATTGGGCTTTACTTTTATTGTCTTTTGCTATGGGATTATGCATAGATGTTTTTACATTCGGACAAGGCTTCCATACGGCAACCTTAACGTTTATTGGATTTTTGAGACCTTTTATTCTTAAATTTTACACAGGCAACAGAGATATAACAGTATGGCAAAGACCAACATCATCAGATATGGGTTTTATGCAATTTACATTCTATATTACCATCTTAATTTTTATTCATCATTTGCTGTTTTTTACTCTTGATATATTGAGATTTACGGAATTAATACCTTTTATCATCCGTCTAATTTTAAGCAGTGTTACTACAATAATTGTTATTATTATTTGTGATTTGTTGTTTATGAAACACAAAAAAGATTAAATCATAAGAATAATGTACAAAGAAATAGAGATAAGCATTGCCCTTGTTGATTTTGGAGATAAAGAGTCGGTTAAAGCCGAAATAGCAAAAGCGGGTTATAAAGATATTGCAGATTATAGAATTTTACGGCGCTCAATCGATGCTCGTAAAACACCTTGTTGGCGGTTGAAAGTTGCTATCAGTGATAGAATGATGCCACAATCCGCTTTGCATATTCCACATTACAAAGACGTATCAAAGAGTGAGCCTGTTCTTATAATAGGAGCAGGTCCTGCCGGTTTATTTGCTGCTTTAAGATTGATAGAATGCGGTTTCAAACCGGTGATTATAGAGAAGGGAAATAACGTAACACAGCGAAAGATAGACATTGCAAATATTATAAAGAGCGGAACGATAAATACAAATTCTAATTGGTGCTATGGAGAAGGTGGAGCAGGCACTTTTTCCGATGGAAAACTATATACGCGCTCCAATAAAAGAGGAAATATTACCAAAGTATTAGAAACATTTGTCGCTCACGGAGCCGATGAAGCCATTTTATATGATAGTAATCCGCATATAGGAACAGATAATCTTTCTCGCATAATCAAAAACATCAGAACAACGATAGAAAACTATGGAGGAGAGTATCATTTCAATACAACAATGACTGATATAATTGTAAGGAATAATCATGTTGTAGGAATAAAGACACAAAGCGGAGATATATTTGATTGTAATAATCTTATATTGGCGTGTGGTCATAGTGCAAGAGATGTATATAGTATGTTCTGTGCCAAAGGTTGGCTTATAGAGACAAAACCTTTCGCAATGGGGGTGCGTATTGAGCATCCGCAACACCATATTAACAGCATACAATATCATAGTAGTAATTACAATTCGTTATTGCCCCCAGCGTCATATAGATTGGCTTATACAAATGATGAAGGTGGCGTTTTCTCGTTTTGTATGTGCCCCGGCGGAATTGTGATCCCTGCTTCAACGGAATATAATATCTCTGTCGTCAATGGAATGAGTAATTCATCACGCTTATCGCCCTTTGCCAATGCAGGTATTGTCGTTTCGGTAAATGAAAAAGATGTAATAAAGTCAGGATTCAAAGCAAAACAAGATACATCTCTTCTATTGATGGAATTTCAACAGGCATCCGAAGCATCCGTTTATGCAGGCAATGTGCAAGCATTTGGTCAGCGATTGACGGATTTTATTAACAATAAACCATCATCAATACTTAATAAATCATCTTATCTTGGCGGATTAGTATCATCAAATCTTAATGATTTATTACCTCACTTTATTTCAACAAGGTTAAGAGACGGATTTATGCGATTTGATAAAAAAATGAGAGGGTTTATAACGGAACAGGCTACATTAATTAGTATAGAAAGCAGAACTTCATCCCCTGTTCGCATACCAAGAGACCCATTAACATTACAGCATTTACAAATAAAGGGATTGTATCCTTGCGGTGAAGGAGCGGGTTATGCGGGCGGCATTACCTCATCTGCTATTGATGGAATAAACGTTGCCGACAACATTGCTCGCTAAACGGCTTCCATTTTTTCTTTTAATTTTTCTACTAATATATCTACGAATTGAGATAGAGGCTTCTTTATCATCATTGCCATCATTGCATTTACATCAACATCAAAACATGCTTTTACTTTGCACGATGATGCATTTTCAATCAAATTCCATGTAAATAAAAACTTAATCGGCATTGGTATTTGCTCATCATTACTAATAACAATAAAGGAATAAGGTTTTGTTTCGCTTATCTTCATTCCGAAATCTGTAAGTCCCTTGATTGTAAAGCTGCAACTATCTTTTGTTGCTTTCCAATTCTCTACTTTATCTGGTAAAAGAAGAGAAAAATGATTGAAGTCAGTTAAAAATTCAAAGATTTCCTTTGATGATTTCTTTATATCTACAGTTTTGCTTTCAACCTTCATATAAAAACTACATTCTATCTTCCGACCATTTTTCGGGATTCAAACTCCAAAGACGCAAAGAATCTATATCTTGGTCGCTTATGTAGTGTTCTTTTATTGCAGTAGTGATAAGAGTGTCGTAATCCGTTATTGTTGTCAGCCCAATATGTGCATCATTGAATGCTTTGTCGGCAACTTCCAAGCCATAAGTAAAAATAGCCGCCATTCCTTTTACATCACACTTCTTTTCACGCAAAGCCTCAACAGCCATAAGACTACTTTTGCCCGTAGAAATCAAATCTTCAATCACAATAACACTTTGTCCTTCCTTAACCTCGCCTTCAATTCTGTTATGCAATCCGTGTTTCTTTTCTTCAGGACGCACATATACAAAAGGCTTGCCCAAATCCTGTGCAACAAGAACTCCTTGTGCTATCGCACCGGTTGCAACCCCTGCAATAACATCTACATCGGGGAATATATAATTAACAATTGAGACAAACTGTTGGCGAAGGAAGGTTCTAATGTCCGGATATGACAATGTAATTCTATTATCGCAATAAATAGGAGATTTTCTTCCTGATGCCCACGTGAAGGGATTTGCATTATTCAACTTAATTGCTTTAATTTGCAAAAGAAATTTAGCAGTTTGTATAGCAGTATCTACATTAGTAATCATAAATGCAAAAGTACATAATTTTTAATAAACACAACAAGTTTGTAATCGCCGATTTGCTTCCGGAGGACGAAATATCCGAGAAATCAATTGTAATAGAATGTGATAAAAGAGAGATAAAAATGTCGGATATGGATGTTTTATGGGCAAAAAAAGAAGCAAAAGAGGACATTTACCTCATAATAAATGGCAAAATGACCGAAAAATTTTTCTCACATCTCTTTCCAAAATTTGCATTCATTAAAGCAGCCGGCGGAATTGTCAAAAACGAGAACCAAGACACGCTTTTCATTTTCCGAAACGGCGTTTGGGATTTACCCAAAGGGCATATAGAAGCGGGCGAATGCAGTAAGCGGGCGGCTTTACGAGAGGTTAGGGAGGAGACAGGGCTTAAAAATTTGCGCATAGCCTCTTTCGCCGACTACACATATCATACCTATCAAATGAACGGTCGTTGGGAGTTAAAGCAAACGGCGTGGTATAATATGCAAGGCTCTTTCGGCGACAGCCTTACGCCGCAAACCGAAGAAGGAATCACTGATTTGAAATGGATAAAGCCCGATTCATTTTTGCAAATCATTGATTCAACGTATCCTTCCATTAAAGCAATGCTCTATGAGCAACTAAAAAAATCCTCTTATTAGCGATGCTCAAAATGAAACAGCCTTCGGTAAAAATGAAAGGCTGCTTTGTGCGAATGAAAGGCTGTTTGTGCGTGTCGCACTGACATTATTTTTTTATAAGAGGTTGTTTTGTGCGAACGAAAGGCTGTTTAAATTTTCTAAAAGGCTGTTTCATCCGAATGAAAGGTTGTTTTAATTTTACCAAAGGCTGTTTCATTTTCACCAAACGGAATAATATCTATTTCACACAGGCTCTTGGTTTTAGCAAATAAAGAAAAGGGAAACAGATTCTGCTTCCCCTTTTTATAATGTCCGATAACAATGTTTTTAATCAATGATAAACGTGTAGTTAAAGGCAATTGTGAGATTTTGAACAGGCTCTAATAACCCGTTTTTCAGATAATATTGGTATCCAACCTCAAATCCGAATGCATTTTGGTGGTCTAACGAAAACATAAAGCCACATCGCGGCACTATACCAAAGTGCCAACCTGATATTCCTTCATATTCACGCAAGTAATAGCCGCGATCAATATTTTTGTTAGCGTCTGACGACAGCGAATAGTCGTATTTGCCCCACATTGCACTTAATCCGAGTCCTATATACGGCTTTAACTTCTCGTTTTTTGTGAAATAATAGTTGCCGAATAAAGTTAGAGGAATTTGAGTGCCTGTCCAAAGATGCTTACGCGGCAAAAAAGAAAGTTTATACGTTTTAGGATTAAGATAATTGTAGCCAATCTCAATGCCGGCGCTCAGTTTAATTTCCTGAAACTGGTATTCCAGTAAAAGATTTGTGCCAACACCCCATTGATAGTTCTTTGCCACGTCTGCTTGCGTCATAATAAATGAAGGACGCAGGCTTATAAATATGTCATACGGCTCTCCGTTTGCAAGACGATGGCTTTGAGCGAAGCCAAAAAGGCTAACGCTGGTTAAAAATAATGTTATAAGTATTTTTTTCATACATTTTTATGATTGTTGTTTCGTCCAAGAGTCTTTTAATGTGCAAGCACGATTGAAAACGAGCCTTTCGGGAGTAGAATCGTAATCAACGCTAAAATATCCCAAGCGTTCAAACTGATATTTGTTCAAATGCTTTGCCTGCGATAGGGATTTCTCTAATTTACATTCGGTAAGAATTTGCAGAGAGTAGGGATTGATATAATCTAAGAATGTTTTACCCTCCTCATCCGTCTTGTCGGGCGTCTCTTCCGTGAAAAGCCTGTCAAAAAGTCGCACTTCCGCATCAAGACAGTTCTTTGCATTAACCCAATGTATCGTTCCCTTCACCTTACGTCCGTCAGGAGAATTGCCACCCTTTGAAAGGGGGTCGTAAGTGCAGTGAATAGCTGTGATGTTACCTTGTTCGTCTTTTTCAATATGAGTACAGGTTACAAAATAAGCATATCTTAACCTCACTTCTTTCCCAATTGCGAGACGGAAAAACTTGTTTGGCGGATTTTCCATAAAGTCTTCCCGCTCTATAAACAAGGTATCGGAAAATGATATTTGACGTGAGCCTTTGGATTCGTCCTCAGGATTGTTGATAGCGTCCAATAATTCCTCGCCTTCATAGTTATCTATTATTAATTTGACGGGATTTAACACTGCCATCACTCTATCGGCACGTTTATTCAAGTCTTCTCTTAATGCAAACTCCAATCGTGAATAGTCTATCAAATTATCTCGCTTTGCAACGCCGATATTATCACAGAAATTGCGGATGGATTCCGGCGTATAGCCTCTTCGGCGAAATCCGCTTATGGTTGGCATTCGCGGGTCGTCCCATGAACGCACGTATCCTTCTTTTACCAATTGCAAAAGCTTCCTTTTGCTCATCACGGTATAAGATAAATTCAGCCTTGCAAACTCATATTGATGTGAAGGGAAGATTCCTAACTGCTCAATGAACCAATCATAAAGCGGACGATGAATATCAAACTCCAAAGTGCAGATTGAATGTGTTATTTTCTCAATAGAATCGCTCTGTCCGTGCGCATAATCATACATAGGGTAGATACACCATTTATTTCCTGTGCGATGATGCTCCGCATGTACGATTCTATATAGTATAGGGTCTCGCATGTGCATATTGGAATGAGCCATATTTATCTTGGCACGCAATATCTTTTCCCCGTCTTCAAATTCCCCTGCCCGCATACGCTGAAACAAATCCGTATTTTCCTCAATGCTTCTGTTTCTATAAGGAGAATCTTTGCCGGGACTTTGAATTGTTCCTCTGTTAAGGCGAATCTCTTCCAGCGATTGGTCATCCACGTAAGCCAACCCTTTTTTTATAAGAACCAAAGCCCATTCGTAAAGTTGCTCAAAGTAATCCGATGCATAATTCTCCGATGCCCATTCAAAGCCAAGCCATTTTATATCTTCCTTAATTGAATCTACGTACTCAATATCCTCTTTCACCGGATTGGTATCATCAAATCTCAAATTAGTTCTTCCTTTATACTTTTTGGCTAAGCCGAAATTAAGGCAGATACTTTTTGCGTGTCCGATATGAAGATATCCGTTGGGTTCGGGAGGAAATCTGGTAATAATAGATTCGCATTTGCCGCTTTTAAGGTCGCTTTCTATTATCTCCTCTAAGAAGTTAAGATTTTGCGTATTGTCCATTTAATTATGTCATCCTAAGTTTATGATTTGCAAAAATACATTTTTTTTACAAATCAGCCCACTTTATTTTAATACATAATCGTTTAAATCTGTCTTCGGCTCATTTGGCTGCAACAAAAGTGCGTATTGCTGTGCCAAGCATAAAGAGCATTTTTACAAAAGGCTGTTTGGTTAAAATGAAACAGCCTTTCGTGCGAATGAAACAGCCTTTCATAAAAATGAAACAGCGTTTTATCAGAATGTAATGTCAGTGCGACACGCACAAACAGCGTTTTGATGAAGTTTTTCATATCTTTGCAATAATAAAACGGGGCAACGGCAACTTAAATGCAAACAATATGGCGTTTATTCACAATAAAAGTTACTTGGAATGCGTTTTTGCTGTTATATTTGCTGAAAAAGACGACAGATTATGAAGAAATATGCAATTTATATATGGTTTATGCTGTTTGGGATGTGCTTTGCAGGCACGGCAACGGCACAATATAAAATTGTTGTTAAGATTGACGGCAACAAAGATACGATACTGCTGCTCGGAAACTACTATCTTGACAAAACTTACGCATTAGATACCGCTTATCCTTCAAAAAAAGGCTTCGTTTTTGAGAGAAAAGATAAACCTTTGCCTGACGGAATTTATTTTTTCACCAATACGGCAGGAAAATTCTGCGAGTTTATTATTGAAAAAAGCCGTAATTTCTCAATGGAAACAGATGACAGCAATTGGAGTCGCAATATGAAGGTGAAAGGTTCTGATGCAAATATTATTTACTTTGATTACCTGAAATCCACCTCTGATTTGGGCGACAGGGTAAAGGCTTTAATGAAACGCAGAGACAGCATCGGCGAAACAGAATACAATAAGCAATATCAGTTACTGCGGAATATGAACGACAGTGTCAAGGAGCATTTTACCCAAACATACCCTAATCATCTTTTGACAAAGGTTCTCAATTGCACAAAGCCTGTTGTAATTCCGCCGATTGAGTTTAAGAATGACAGCAATCAATATCGGGAGGAACAATTCTTGTGGTATAAGGAGCATTACTTTGATAACGTAGATTTTTCTTGCGGAGGGCTGTTGCGAACGCCCAAAGGAGTGTTTTATGATACCTATGAGAGATATTGGAATGAGGTTATGAAATACGAAAGAGAGGATACAATATTATTATATGCAGAGAAAGTTATTGCCAAATGCACAGACAGCACAATGTTTCGCTTTGTTGTTCATAATATTGCCGAGAGATATTTGAAGAGTAGCGTGATGGGGCAGGATAAAGTCTATGTTGAGATGATTAAACGCTACTATCAGACCGGTAAGGCTTGGTGGATGCCTCCTTCTGCAACATCTCAGGAAGTTGAAAGGGCTACTAAATGGGAGAAAATCTTGCTTGGTAAAAATGTTCCTAACTTTGCCTGCCCCGATACGAACGGAGTGTGGCACGATGTGTATTCTCTGAAAACCAAATACAAGATTCTTGTCTTCTGGTCGCCCGAATGTGGTCATTGTGCGACCGAAATGCCTAAAATAATAAAGTTTTATAATGACAATAAGGCAAAATTAAACTTTGAAGTGCTGGCTATATGCACCGAAGGCTCACAAGAGGAATGGAAAAAGAAGATTGCTCAATACAAAACGACATGGATTGACGTTTATGGTATGGAATCAAGTATGGATTGGAGGGATTATTTTGATATAGAGACCACTCCGCAGGTGTTTATCCTCAATTCCGATAATGCAATCATCGGAAAGAAAATATCAGGGGATAATCTGGAGGGATATTTGCAGGCAATAGATGAAGGAAGGTTCAAACCATGAAAATAAAAAGACTAATATTGATTGTTCTTGCTTTGTTTCCGAGTTTTCTTACGGCACAACGCAATTATGATATAACGTTTTGGATAAGAGATTTTGAGGATTCGGTTATATATATTAAAGGTGCATACGGCAAAGACATAGTTGTGCTGGACAGCATCAAAAGAAGCCCGGATTATTCTTTCAAATGGCACGCCGTTAATCAGCCCGAGCGATTAATAACCGTCTCTTGGCAGATGGAAAATATGTTTTCATTTGTATTGGATACTGCAACAAAATTCTCAATCGGCATAGAACCATCGGGATTCTATTGGGTGGAAGGTTGCAAAGCAAATGAGAATTATCTGAAATATCAAGAGGAAAACCGCCAAGTGAGACTTGCCGAATACAATTACAAGTTGCAGATGAAGGATGACAAGATTGCCGACAAGGATTCTGTGCAACATGTTTATGATTCGCTGCGTTCTCATTGGAATCGCTTCTCTGATGAATTTTATAGCAAATATCCCCATAATCTAATGAGTGTTCTTGTAGGCAGTCTCAAAGCTCCCGATGTTCCTGCCTCATTTCTGGAAAACGGAAACTTAAAACAAGGCAAGGAATTGGAATATGCTTATTATTTTCGCACACATTATTGGGATGATTTCGCCTTTAATGACTCGCGAATCCTATATACACCATTCTTTTTTCAGCGTTTTGAAACTTATTTGAACAAAATAACAATGCAAAACTCCGATAGCATATTCATATCGCTTAAAGAATTTTGTGAAAAAGCCATTTCAAAAGGCGGCAAACTTTATGCCAACTACATCATCAACTATTATCTTAATCATTATAGCCGTATGCCGTTTTCTTTCTATGAAAGAACCTATGTCCTTTTGACGGATTTTGTCTCCAAGACCGCAAAATATTATTCTATTCCGCCTTCCGAATTGGAATATCATCAAAACTTAGTGGAGAAAATCAAGCCCTTCCTGCCCGGAAACAAGATGCCGAACATAACGGCTGTTGATTTTGGTTTGCAGAAGCATTCTTTATACGATTTGAAACATAAATTCACCATAGTTTATTTCTGGGCTGCGGGTTGCGAATCCTGCGAAAAAGATTTGGATGTCCTGAAAGATTTCTACAAACAGAAGAAAGACCTTTATGATGTTGAGATATTTTCAATTGATTTGTCAAGAGATATGGAGCAAAGCCGCAAATACCATTCCGAACACCCCTTTGATTGGATTGTATTGAAGGCTTTACCGGAAGAAATTGGGCAAAAATATGGTTTAGACATAGAATTGACGCCCGAATTGTATATTTTGGACAGCAACAAACGCATTCTCAACAAAACCGTCCTTTATTCGCAGATAGAGGAAAGCCTTAAGCAGTTTTCAAAGTAGCCTTCCCGCCCTTTCTTTCTTCTTTTAACACTCGCAATATCGGCATTCATCGTTGCCTTATCGGCTATTGTTGTCGCCATTTCCCATTTGCTCAAAATAAAACGCTGTTTGGCAAAAATGAAACAGCCTTTCGCTCGCACGAAACGGCGTTTCATAAAAATAAAAGGCTGTTTCATTTTTACGAAACAGCCTTTTATCAGAATGTAATGTTAGTGCGACACGCACAACAGCCTTTTATAAGAAGTAATGTCAGTCCGACACGGACTATTGTTAAAGTCTTAATGAACGATAACAAATTTAATGGTTTTGGAAGCCTTTTTGCTTGTTGTCTTAGCGGTGTAAGTTCCGTCAGGAATGGCAAGCATATCGGAGAAAGCGTTTCCTGATATGTTTTTGCCATACACCACCTGCCCGAGAGCATTGTATATTACCACATCTTTAAGGTTCTCTCCGTTAATATTAAGTCTGTCTTCGGCAATCCACATACTTATGTCATTAGAAGCTACATCGTTTAGCGCATTACCTTTGATACGAATCTTAAACCTGTTGTCGTTGCTGCCGGCATCAATCTCGGTGTTGTAAGAGTAGCCGTTATAAACTTTTGTTTCAAGTCCGTTGTCTATTAGAAAGACGTCTAAACCTTCGGGAATGTCTGCGAATCTTATTTCAATCCTGTTGTCCTTGTATGCATTGATGTTAAGAGGACATTCATACGGGATAGTAGCGATAGAATTGAATGCAGCGGCATTGTCATCTATTATAAAGTACGGTTCGCATATATCATAATTCCAACCTAAAATCTTATAAGCGTCATATTGGTCAAATCCGTTTTGAGCATTTTGGTTAATGAACATCGTAGCGTTGGCATTGTTTCCGTTGGCAATGACGTTAATGCTTATTTTAGAGTCAATGACTGAGGACTTCTTGGCAGGATGAACGGTATGCGAGTTTTTGAAAGCGAAGGAGTGCGTTCTGCTATTTACACCGTCCTTACCGCTGACGAAGAATCCCTCACCCATTTTTATACTGTCGGAAGCATTTGCACCGAGTGGTTGCCAAGTCTGGTCTGGTTTGAAACGATATATGTATTGTGTGCTAAGTTCGTTTGCATTAGTGTCAATAAAGTTTTTAGCCCACATATTAGCAGGATAGGGATTGCCGAGCGAGTACCACATAGCATCAATCTGGCTGTAATAAGTATGAACGGGACCCTCATTAGTCAAAGTAATGGTAGTATCTCTGTAATATAGATTACCGCCTGTTGTAATGTTTTTCACTTCCGTACCTTGTGGAGTTGCATAAGACGTACCGTTGCTTTCGAAGTCGGCATCGAGCATATAAGCGAAATAACCTTCACCGGGATACATCTTGCTGTTACGTCCTAAGTAAGTCATGTAAGAGAAATTGTCGTTCCAAGCGTTGTAATCGTACATAAAGTAAAGTATAGACACTCCATAGCCGTTTTCAGGATTGCCGTATATAGGATTATCCAAACCACCTGTAATACCGAGATAAGTTTTTGCGGACATAGTGTCGCGAGGTGAGCTGACGAAGAGATACCTTTCGTTGAGCAGTTTTCTTTCTATAACAGGATTGTTGTTAATCGGCATAAACGGAGAAGTAGTAAGATTAATAAGACTACCTCCGTCTTCTATTCTGAAACGCGGCAAGACACCGTTGATGGTAATAGTTGTGTCGGCAATAATAGCGTCTGTAATTGTTATTGTTTTACCTGTACGGATAGTAGTAATAGGATAATTGAAAAGTTTGCTGACGAATTTCATTGTATCACTATTGCGCACAGAGCCGTCAAAGGTTGCATAAATACGATAAGCATAAGTATGGAGAGTGGTAAGGTTTTGAATATTTGCAGTACGATTTCCTGACGTAGAGTCATCGCCTACACTGACAATATGTGAGCTGCCCACGCGATTAGTAACGGCAGAATCGTATTCCCACCATTCAAAGTTAATGTTAGACGGTTTAGCACCATTGAATACAACCGAAGCATTGATGTCGGCTTCGCCTATTGAAGTGCTTGGTTGCAGTGTTTGCAGAGTGAACATTTTTGTCCATGTTGTCTGAATTACCGAACGTATTGTGTCTCCACCACGAATTACAACAACACGATAAGAGTATTGAGAGGAGTGGTCAAGGGTATGAGGAGCAATAGCATAAGATATTGAGTCGCTCACAGCGAGGGAAGCAGGAGATATAGGTATTGTTGTGATAGTAGGAGAAGTTATGGTAGGTGCTCCTTTCCAATATTGGAATTGAAGAGACGATATTGCTGCATAACCTGTCCATACATCAACCAAACCGTTCATAGTGAAATTGGAATAAGCAATATCCGTAGGCACAAGTGCTAATACCAGATAGTCTTTTGTGTAGAAAGAAAGCGTGTCGGGAGCGAAGATTGTATCACCCGGCAATGGATTAGACAAGTTCCCTGTTAATACGAAGGCTTGGAATTGGTATGTCGTATCAAATACTAAGTTAGTTAAGTCAGCTTTGTAAAAGTTGATAGTATCTGGATGACGCTTCACGGCAGGAGCTATTGTCCATGCAGAGTAAGTGTTTCCTGCTAATTTCATACGATAGCGGAAGAAATATGTACCTACGCTGTCAATAAAGCCGGCATTAAGAATATAGGCATTTAGTCTTGCACTGCATACAATTTGTCCCGAACCATTTGTGTCGGCAACAAAATTGGTCGCTGCAATGTTATTGACTTTTATCTCATCCCATTTGAAAACAGGGTAGCCGTAGTTATGATCGGCAGGGTCTTGCATAAACGGATTGGCAGGATTAGAGCCTGCATTTATAGTATTTACAAAAGCAGCAGCTTGCATAGTTGCAGGTGTTTGTTGTGTGCCTGCCTGCCAAGAAGGGTTATAAGTAGAGCCTCCTCGCCATTGGTTGAAATAATGACCTACCGCAGGTTGATTTATCCATGTACTATTATAACCACCTCGTCCGATAAGTCCGCCCGCATAGCCGGTTGAAGAAGTACTTCCATATACCGTATCGGTAGAATATATATTGAAAAGGAAGTTGTCAGTGCGTCCCTCTTCAATAGGAACAGCGCCTGCAAACCCACCAACATTAGTAGAAGAGCCTGTAACTTTTCCGCCGCTGGCAAAAGCGTTATGGATTGGAGGAACATAATTCCAGTAAGTAGGACTGCCGGTGGAATAAAGAGCCAACTGTCCTATAAAGCCACCAACATAAGAATAGCCTGTAACATTTGTATTACGAGTAAAGCAATTGGTAATATTTGTATTAGAAGCATTGTATTTCATCATATATCCTATGAAACCTCCGACATACTGATAACCGGAAGCACTAACATTAACATTATTTGCAGCACAGTTAAGGAAAGTCGTAGTAGTAGTATATTGAGTGTATCCTGAAAAACCTCCCGTATAATTGCGACCTGTTACGCTTGTGCCGTCAACTATGCAGTTAGCGAAAGTACCGTAAGCACCTGAGAAACCTCCTGTATAACTATTGTTGCCTCTAACTATTCCTCCGACAACATTACAATTGGTAAAGCGTCCATACATTCCGCAAAAGCCTCCGGTATATTGACCCGAACTGGTAATGTTAGGGGCAGCAAGGTTGAAGTTTCTGACTAAGCCCACACCCGCATCATTGGACATAATGCCAAAGAAACCCGTATAATCTGTAGAACTGTTGATAGTGTAGTTGCTGATAACTTTGTTGTTGCCGTCCATTATACCACAGAAAGAGTTTTGATCATAAGCCAGCTTGCCTGAGCGGTTTCTGCCTCCGATAGGAGTGAAGTTAGGAACGGAAGACATATTTACGTCAGTTGTTACAAAGAAATATTTTTGGTATGTGTTGCCGTTAGCAATATTATGGTAGTCGTCTTTTACAAAACGGGAAAGAGTAGTAAAGTCTGCAGGTGCTGCCAAAAGATAAGGGTTATCGGCACTTGCACCTATGTTTGCATCAAAAAGAGAGTCGGGAGGAGAAGTAGTAAGTCTGTAATTACCATAGCCAAGCACAGGGAAACATAATCCCATTGCCTGCTCATCAACCGCATCGGAACCTCTTGCTTCTCTTCTGAGAACAGGAGTATCATCGTTCTCGCCCGATTGAGCTCTTTGCCATGCTCCGGTTGTTTTGGAATTAGTGCCGAGCAAATACAACACAAAGCAGTTGGTTCTCATATCAAGTATGGTTACAGGGTCGCCAAAGTCAGCCCCATCAGGAACATTAGCCCAATCGTTACCGGAAGCATCAATGCCACGCCAGTTTGTAGCGTAGTAAGAATTTGCGTAAGAAGGAGCAGAGTTGCCTGCCAAGCCGCCGAAAGTAGTATTATTGCCTGACTTCCTGCTTATCTTCATAGTAGAGTAAGAGTTGCTGGTCATATATGAACCATTACTTGGGTATGCGTAACCTTTAAGACCTCCTACATTAGAAACACCTTTAACAGTATCACCCATAGCATAAGAGTTAGTTATAGTTCCGTAATACCCATACCCGTAAAGTCCTCCTACATACTGGTTACCTTCAACTTTTACCATTAGGGCATAACTTGTATTAATTGAGCTATTATATGATGAATAACCTATCATACCACCTACATTGTTACTTGTTCCTTTAACGGAGGAGTTGGTTATTTGGCTGTTAGTAATAGAACCGTAATAATTATTTCCGTTTAAACCTCCAACATAATTTGCTCCTGTAACAGAAATACTATCGGCAGTACAATTTGAAATACTACCATTACTGTTATATCCGGACATACCTCCAACTTCACTAGATGTTCCGGTAACTGAAATTTTATGTACAATACAATTAGAAAAATTATATCCTTGTCCCGCTATCCCTCCGACATCAGAATTTCCGCTAATATTTGAGTTTTTAACTGCACAATCTGTGAACGTGTAAGATGAGTTAGTACCAGATATGCCGCCGGTATAAGAACCGCTACCTGAGATATTACAATTATTAACAAAGCAATATGATACATTTCCATACCCATATCCTGCCATACTTCCAACGTAGTTCCTGCCTCCTGTAATGGAAGAATTGGTTATTGTATCGTTATTCAGAATCCCTCTGTAGCCAATAATACCTCCGACGTAATCACCACCTGATCCAACAATAGTAGCACTATCTATTCTTATGTTGTTATATGTACCGTAAGAATATCCGCTTAATGCAGCAGTATAGCCTGTTCCACGGACATTAGGCTTGAAGAACCTAAGGTTTGAGATATTAGTAGATGAGAAGTTGGGGGAGTATGAATTACCAAATAAACCATTGAATTGACCGGCATAATTTACTTTAAGATTAGAAATCAAATGATTTTGTCCGTCAAATATTCCTCCGAACCGAAACCACTCCGGAGCAGGAGCAAAATGTACGCTATCCAAAAATCTTCCTCCTATTGGAGTCCAATTGGTGTAAGAACTCAAATCAAGGTCTGCCGTAAGTGAGAAATAACAGTTGTATGTGTTGTTACCACTGTTGTAAGGAGTAAGGTCGTTTCTAACAAATCTTGACAAAACAGCAAGGTCTTCTTTGTTTGCAATGATGTAAGGATTGGAAGATGTGCCGAGTGTTGAAGTATAGTTGCTATTTGTATGATTGGTCAATTGATAGTCTCCGCAAGCATTGCTCCTGCCGAGGACAGGCATACAATCTGTTGTTGCAGGGTCGTAGGTTGCTGGGTTTGTTCCCCAGCCTGTCCATGTAAGAGTAGGGAAACCGCCATTGCCGGGCGACCCGTCGTCTTTTTGCCAAATGTTATAACTAACGCTAGCATATCCGGCAGAAGAGCTTTTTGCCAAAAGATGCACAAAGCAATCTGTTTGCATATCTGCCTCTGTCATTTCAACACCCATTTGTGCTTTTTTTGTGTAGTCGTATTGCATTGTGTCGCTCCAGTTCAAGCCTCCGCCGTCAGTGCCTGCCCAAGTATCGGCATAATAGCCTGAAAAGTTTCTGGTATCTCCTGTCTGATTACCAGTGAAGCCTCCAAAGGTGGCGCTTGTACCTGAAATTCTATCAACCTTGTTTGTAGCATAACAATTGGCTCCGCCGTAAGAACTACCTGTTCCCTGAAAACCTCCGACATAAGAAACACCTCTAACTTTACAATTCATAGTGTAACTGTTTGTAGAGTAACCGGAAGATTGTCCTACCATACCGCCAACATAAGATGCTCCCTGAATGTACAGATTTTTAGCATAAGCAGAAGATGCACTACCGCTACCTGCAAGTCCGCCTACGTAGCTTGTGCCTATTATTGTATCATTTATTGCATAAGCGCCGCCAGATATACTTCCACTACCAGTTATACCACCAACGTAATTTTGTCCTTCAATGTGGCAATTTGTAGCAAAAGTATTAGTACTACTACTATTACTACCTTGAGAAGTTCCATTACCTGATATGCCTCCTACATAATTTAAGCCTTTAACATAACAATTTGTAGATTGAGAGTAGAGATTAGAAGAACTGCTTCCTGCGATTCCACCTGCATAATTGTTTGAGGCAATAACAGTATCATTATTACTTTTGCAATAATAAAGATAATAACTATTGCCTGCTATTCCTCCTACGTAAGCATAACCACTGACATTAACATTATCCGATGTTAAATAATAAACATAAGAATAGCCACTGCTACGATAACCCAAAACTCCTCCATAATAGTTGCTATTACTTGTCCCTGTAATAGTAGTATTTTTTGCTCCCGAATAATAAAAATAGGAATAACTATTCAGATAACCTACCACTCCTCCGACATAAGACGCACCTGCAATACTTCCTCCCTCAATAAAACAATAATAAATACTAGGGGCATAAGAAGTAGAATAGCTATAATCAGTATATGCTACAATACCTCCTGTGTATTGACCTCCTGTAATATGAGGATTTATTAATTTAATATAGTATACATAAGGGGTATAAGATATTTGATTCCCATATAGATATCCGATTAATCCGGTGTAGGTGTTCGTTCCTGTGATGTTCAAGTTTGAAATTTCCATCGTATCCGTAACTCCTACATTGTAATTAATCCTGCCTCTAAACTGATAGTTTGTATTTACAACAATAGACCCATCAGCATTCTGCTGCCTTCCTCCGATAGGGATAAAGTTGGAGGCTCTTTCCGTTCTTGTATAAGCACCTCCGAACTGGTCTGTGCCGGATGTTACAGACATATCAATATGCTGCGTGATTTTGAAATATGTTCCCGAGCAAAATGCGGAATAATCCACATTAGTATAAGAAGGCGCCCCTCCACGCACATACCATGATAATGTGTCAAGGTCTCTTGCACTTGTTATAAGATATGGATTGGAAGCACTGCCTGCACTTGTCGTTGTGCCATTTGCCGTTTTCAGATAGGCGTTGAGATTGCCATAAACGACTTGCCCCACACTACCGTTTGCGGATAATAAAAAGCCGACAAACGAGGACAAAACAATAAGTTTTCTTAACTTCATAACAATACGAATTTGTTTTATAACTTTATAATAATAATTTTAAATCAGGCGGCAAAGGTACAATATTTTTTTCTTTAAAAAGCAAAATAACTTGTTTTTTATCATTGTAACCTCATTTTTTTTATTTTAAAACTTAGAAAAATTACTGAAAATAAGCACTATAAAGGATATTATTTTTTTTGAAAGTATTCTTGTTTGCGCATACCGACATCGTATTTGACTTAATCATAATAAAATGCCGTTTGTCCATACCGCACCGAAATTATATCCCAACCAAAGGCTGTTTTATGAAAATGAAAGGCTGTTTGGTGCGAACGAAAGGCTGTTTCATTTTCACCGAACAGCCTTTGGTAATCGTATGGAATGAAGCTCGTAAGTTTTAAGTTTAATACAATAAAACAAAGGCAAATAGAGTTTTTATGAGAAAAAGTATTAAATTTGCCGCTTCTAATTTGTAACGAGTGAAACATACATATATATTTATATTACTTGCATTTGTTGGGTCGCTTTATGCTAAGGCTCAGCAGAATGCGGTTGTCTTTGGCGTGATTGCCGATTCCGCAACAACCGAACCTATGAATATGGTAAATATCTATACTTCCAATACAACCAAAAGAGTAGGGGTGGTTACGGATAAGCATGGGAAATTTACCATATCAATACCTGCTAATGTCAATGTTGATGTGATATTTTCTTATTCGGGGTATAAAAAAATTATTAAGACGTTTCATTTGCGTAATGGAGAGAGGCAGGAGGTTAGAATATCGCTTGCTCCCGAGAGAATCAACCTTCCGCAAACTACAATCAAATCAGATACATACAGAAATGAGGGAATAACAAAGATAAACCCTGATTGGGCAAAAACATCCGCAGGTCCAACGAACGGAATTGAGAATGTGATAAAATCATTGGGCGAAGGAACATCGTCAAACAATGAACTCTCATCACAATATTCGGTAAGAGGAGGAAATTATGACGAAAACCTGGTATATGTTAATGATATAGAGATATTCAGACCATTCCTTATTCGCTCCGCTCAGCAAGAGGGGTTGAGCTTCGTTAATACCGATATGGTTTCTGACGTAAGTTTTTCCTCCGGAGGCTTCGATGCGAAGTACGGAGACAAGATGTCGTCGGTTTTAGACATCAAATATCGCAAGCCGCAGACCTTTGCCGGTTCTGTAAGTGCGGGTCTGATGGGCGGTTCGGCACATCTGGAAGGCGTTATAGGCAAAAAAATGACTTTTCAGATAGGTTACAGAAATAAAAACGTTGAACGCTTGCTGACAACGGGCAATGATTCCGGTAGTTATAAGCCTCTGTTTAATGATGTGCAGCTTTACCTGACTTATGACTTCAATCCGAAGACTACATTGGCGTTTCTCGGCAATTATGCTTCCAATCGCTATAGTTTTATCCCCGTTTATAAGGATACAAAGTTCGGAAGCATCTCGGAAATGTACAAACTATATGTTTATTTTGAAGGACAGGAAAAAGATGTCTTTAATTCAATGTTCGGTTCTTTGGTTTTGAGCCACCATCCTAATGAAAGACTCGCCTTAAAGTTCATTACATCCGCTTTTTCTACTGATGAAAGCGAGAATTATGACATTCAGGGCGAATATTGGTTGAATGACATAAGCGCAGGTGAGGATTTGGCGGTGGAAAAAGGCATAGGGAAATACATAGAACACGCTCGCAATCGTCTGCAAGCAAGAATATTTAATGCCGAACATAAAGGTACGCTGCTCTTTGCCGATGGCAATCTGCAATGGTCAATGAAGGCTCAATACGAACTTATTAATGACAGGCAGAATGAATGGAAGCTCGTTGATTCATCAGGTTACAGCATTCCGCAACCTCCTATTATTATAGGGCAACCAAATCCGCCTCAATCGCCTCTTCTTCAAAATATATATAAATCAAATAACGACCTTTCATCTTATCGTTTTGCGGCATACATACAAAGAGAGTGGAAATTCTTTCTTCCTCATACGCTAATGTTCCTTAATACCGGCGTCCGCTCCTCTGCTTGGACGTTCAACAATGAAGTTTTGGTGTCGCCGAGAGCAAGCATCAGTTTCAAGCCTTATTGGAAACAGGACATCGTTTTCAGGTTTGCCGCCGGTATTTACCAACAATCGCCTTTTTATAGGGAGTATCGTGGCTTTGACGGCTCAATTAACGAAAATATTTTGAGCCAAAAATCCGTTCATGCGGTCTTTTCAACGGACTGGAACTTCAAAATGATGGGACGTCCCTTCCGTTTCTTGGGCTCAATCTATTATAAATACCTCTGGGATTTGATTCCATACACATTAGACAACGTTCGGATACGATATTCCGCCCAAAACAATGCGGTAGGCTATGCTCAGGGAATTGATTTGCGTCTTTTCGGTCAGTTTATACGAGGTATAGATTCGTGGATAACAATGTCGGTGATGCAGACACGAGAGAATATTGACGGCGATGGGGCGGGATATATTCCCAGACCGACCGACCAGTTGTTTAATATGAACATTAGTTTTCAGGATTACTTGCCAAGAATGCCGTTTATTAGGATTTACCTCAATTTTAACTTCGGAACAGGCTATCCTTATGGTCCTCCCGATGCACCGATGCACTATCGCACGTCTCGGATGCCAAGTTATATGAGAGCGGATATTGCTTTCACCTTCCGCATAAAAGACGAGAACGCCTCATGGGCAAAGAATAATTTCCTGAAAGTAATAAAACGCATTTGGCTAAACATAGAATGGTTCAACGTCTTCTCAAATCAAAACGTCATATCCTACACTTGGGTTTCTGCTCTGAACAACCGCTCGTATGCAGTGCCGAATTATCTCACTCCAAGCACACTTAACGCAAGGCTTTCTTTGGAATTTTAGACTGATACCTTAATATATGGTTACGAAATCGGCATCAGGCGGTCTATTCCGAACGTCGATGACGATAATTTGATGCAAGGGCAGCATTGATGCCTCTTCCATTCGTTTCTTTTGACCATTTGCAGCACTTTTTCGGTCGTTTTGTCGTCATAACCCGCAGCAACAATCTGCTCTTTGCTCATTCTGCTCTCCAAATGCAAGGCAAGAATCTTATCCAACACCGCATAATCGGGCAGAGAGTCCGTATCCTTCTGTCCGTAGCTCAATTCGGCGGAGGGTTCTTTGGTTATGGAGTTTTCAGGTATCACAACGCCGTTGCGATTCATCCATCGAGCCATCTGCCATATCTCTTCCTTAAACATATCGCCTATTGCACCGATGCCACCGCTCGTATCGCCGTACAGAGTGCCGTATCCGACAGCCGCTTCGCTCTTATTGGATGTGTTCAAAAGAAGACTGCCGGTTTTGTTCGCAACTCCCATCAGCACCATACAGCGTAAGCGTGCCTGTATGTTTTCTTCTGCCAAACCTCTTTGGGTGTTTGCGAAAATTTCATCAAGCGATTGCAGCGCCGAATCGTACAACGGCTTTATGGGAATGAGGTAATGTTTTATGCAAAGGTTGTTTGCCAAATCCAAAGCGTCCTTTACGCTGTGGTCTGTTGAGAATTCGCTCGGCATAAGCACGCCAATAACGTTCTCTTTGCCCAAAGCATCAACAGCAAGAGCCGCAACAAGAGCCGAATCTATGCCTCCGCTCAAGCCGATTACTGCTTTGGCGACGCCATTCTTCGCAAAATAGTCCCTGATGCCTATTTGGATGGCTTTATACATCTTTTCAATTTTGCAGAGCGGGTTTTGAGTGAAGGTTTTTAAGGTTTCGGTGTCCAAAAACTTCGTTTGCTCGTCCAGCAACGAGAGTTCATCGCACAGAATGCCCTTTTCATTAAGTACAAACGAGCCTCCGTTGAACACAAACCTCCCTTCGCCGCCGCAACGATTGACATAAATAAATTTAATGCCTGCCTTGCGAACCAGAGGTATCATTCTGTTAATCGTTTGCTGCTGTTTATTGACTTCAAACACGCTATTGGCAACGCAAATCACCACATCAGCCTTCTGTCCTTTGGCAACAAAGTCCTCAAAGTCGGTTTCAAATCCGAAAGCAATCGTTTTGTCCTCATATTGCGTGATTTCAAAGCCGTTACCGCAAGCAAAAGAGCGGTCAAAGCAAGTAAGGTTCTTCTTAGTCGCCACATCCGTCGGTTTGCCTTTGACAATAAACGCCAGAGAGTTGAAAACATTCACGCCATCGCTCACAGGCATACCCACAATGCAGGATTTGCCTTCCTCACAAAGCCTTTCCGCCGCCTGCGAAGCCCCTTTGCACACGTCATTATAAGACACCATATCCAGCAAAGGACCTCCGCTGACCGCCAACTCAGGGAATATGGTTATAACATCAGCATTGGCTTGGCTTAAAACTCCTTTTATTTTTTCAACATTAGCGTTAAAATCACCGATTTTTGAGTTCGTTTGAGCAATTGCTACCTTCATTTCTTTGTTTCTTTATATTAATTATGCAAAAGTACGTATCGCACCGATATTAGTGCGTATCGCACTGATAATACTTGCTTCCGCATTTGCAAAAGTACGTATCGTACTGATATTTCTTGCTTCCGCAATTGCAAAATTAGATAAAAAATTACCAATATCAACGAATACCGCCCCAACACCAACGAATACCACATCATTATCAGGGCATACCACAGCAAAAGCAGGGCATACAACATCAAAAGCAGGGCATACGGCAGCAAAAGCAAGGAATATTCATCTAAAACTTGCTTTTATTCCCGCAGAATTTGATTTGGTTCATCTGTAATCAAATAAGGTTGGGTGAAACATACGATGTTTCTGCCCGAAACATACGATGTTTTGCCCCGAAACATACGATGTTTTGACCGAAAACATACGATGTTTCACCCAACCAAATCAAATTACAGATGAATATTACTTGATTTTGGATGAATGAAAGTGCGTATCGCACCGATATTATTTGGTTGTATGCCCATAAAAGCAAGTTTTGCTGCTGTATGCCTTGATTTTATTGTGGTATGCCTTGATAATGTTGTGGTATGCCTTGATATTATTGCTGTATGCGCAAATAATATCGGTGCGGAAGCAAATAATGTCAGTGCGATACGCACTTTTGCGTTGTCGGAGTCAAAAAAAAGTTGTAATTTTGCAGGCTTATTGACCGATAAAACCTAATTTCTATGAATATATTGCTCATTGGACAAGGCGGAAGAGAGAATGCAATTGCAGAGAAGATTGTTCGCAGCAAACGAACGGGGCGTTTATTCGTCTCTCCGGGCAATTGCGGGACGGCGGAATTTGCTAACAATGCGGCAATAGGAGATAGTTTTGAAGCCATACGTGATTTCGTCATAGCGAACAAAGTAAAGATGGTCGTAGTAGGACCTGAGCAGCCGCTGGTTGATGGTATTGCCGATTTCTTTGCTGATGACAGGGCGCTGAAAGATGTTATCGTCATAGCCCCTTCTCAAAAGGGAGCGATGTTGGAAGGCAGTAAGGATTTTGCAAAGGCTTTCATGGAACGCAATCATATTCCTACGGCTCGCTATCAAAGTTTTACCAAAGCGACATTTGATGACGGAGCAGCGTTCTTGCAGACCATGACGCCGCCCTTTGTGTTGAAGGCGGACGGACTTGCTTCCGGCAAAGGCGTACTTATTATTAATGATTTGGAAGAGGCAAAGGCTGAATTGAAATCAATGCTCTTTGACGGGAAGTTTGGTTCTGCGGGCGGGAAAGTTGTTATTGAGGAGTTCTTGCAAGGTATTGAATGCAGTATGTTTGTGCTTACGGACGGCAAAAGTTACAAAATACTTCCCGAAGCCAAAGATTATAAACGTATTGGCGAACAAGACACCGGTCTTAACACAGGAGGAATGGGCAGTGTCTCACCTGTGAAGTTTGTAACCAAAGAATTTAGGGATAAAGTGGAGCAACGCATCATCAAACCGACCATAGAAGGTTTGCGAAATGAGCAAATAGACTATCGGGGCTTCATTTTCATCGGTTTAATGAATGTTGGCGGCGAGCCTTACGTCATTGAATACAACGTAAGGATGGGAGATCCGGAGACGGAAGTTGTTTTCCCCCGCATAAAGTCGGATATTGTTGAAGCCTTTGAAGCAGTGAGCAAACAGAAACTTGACAAATATGAACTGGAAATAGATTCCCGCTATGCGGTATGCGTTATGATGGTGTCCAAAGGCTATCCGCAGGCGTATGAAAAAGGTAAGGTGATAACGGGATTTGAAAACACGGAAGATTGTTTGCTGTTTCACGCCGGCACAATGGAGAATGAGGACGGCGATGTGCTGACTAACGGCGGCAGAGTCTTAGCTGTAACCTGTTTTGGCAACAATCAGTACGATGCAATGGACAAATGCTACCGTAATGTGGGAAGAATAAAATTTGAAGGGGCGTATTATCGCCGTGATATAGGGAAAGACCTGTTATGAAACAATATTTGGATTTGCTGAAAAAAGTCCTTGACGAAGGCAATCAAAAAGAGGACAGAACGGGAACAGGCACTAAGTCAATCTTTGGTTACCAAATGCGGTTTGATTTGAGCAAAGGTTTCCCTCTTCTGACGACAAAGAAACTCCATACGAGGTCTATATTCTATGAACTCTTATGGTTCTTGCGCGGAGAGACCAATCTGGATTATCTTCACAAGCATAACGTCAGTATTTGGGACGAATGGGCGGACGAAAGCGGCGAACTGGGTCCTATTTACGGCAAACAATGGCGTAGTTGGAGCTCTGCCGACGGCAAAACGATAGACCAGATTAGCGATGTGATACAGGCAATAAAGCAAACGCCGGATTCCCGCCGCCTTTTGGTAAATGCGTGGAATGTAGCAGAGATTGACAGGATGGCTTTGCCCCCTTGCCACATTCTTTTTCAGTTTTACGTATCGCAAGGCAAACTTTCGTGTCAGTTATATCAACGTTCGGCGGACATTTTCTTGGGAGTGCCGTTCAATATTGCCTCTTACGCACTGCTTACTCAAATGATGGCACAGGTTTGCGGGCTTTCGGTCGGCGATTTTGTGCATACGCTGGGCGATGCTCACATTTACAGCAACCATATTGAGCAAGCAAAACTGCAATTGACCAGAACGCCTTATCCTTTGCCCGAATTGAAACTCAATAGTGAGATAACAAACATTTTTGACTTCACATTTGAGGACATAGAGTTGATAAACTATCAGTGTCATCCGCATATAAAAGCCGAAGTCGCAGTATAAATTTCATGAAAAGCATTAACATCATAGTAGCCGTTGCAAACAATGGAGCGATAGGGGATAAGGGCAATCTGTTGTGGCATATCGGCGAGGATTTACGCTATTTCAAGGCAACGACCCTTAATTCCACCGTCATAATGGGACGAAAGACGTGGGAGAGTCTGCCTTTTAAGCCGTTGAAACATCGCCGCAACATAGTGATAACGAGCAATGCAAATTTTGAAGCCAAAGATGCTCAAATTGTAACTTCATTTGAGGCTGCTCTTGCAATGATTGGTGATGACGAAACAGCGTTTTGTATCGGCGGAGGCAAGGTTTATGAGCAGTTTATGCCGTTTTGCAATCGTATTTACTTGACAAAGGTGTATGCGGACTTTGATGCGGATACGTTTTTCCCCATTATAGATGAGCAGGACTTTGAATTGGAGTCGTCAAGCGAGATTTTTACGGACGCAAACAATAATTTGCGGTATCGGTTTGAGATTTACAAACGCCGTTAGCAGATTTTGCATTGACATAAAAATAAATGACTATCTTTGCATCAAGAAAAACAATGCTTTTATGAACACAAAAAAGTTTTTTATACTATTCTTATGCGGTGTAATGAGCGTTGGCAGTGCCCTTTCGCAACAGGCAGCAAAAGATTTCGCACTAAGACAATATGATTCCCTTACTCAGGACGTTGTTTATCTGGTAACGACCGACACGTTGCTTTATTCCAATGATGCAATGGCTCAACTTAATGAACTGAAAGACTATGATGCGCATGTATATGATAGTTTGATGGAGAGATATGTGCGTATTGACGGCAAGATATCCGATTCCATTATAATAAGTCAGTTTAAGAGCACATTGATTGCCGAATTGGAAAATATGGGATTGAAGGTTGTGCCCGTCAAAGCGAGCGAATTGCCCGATAGTCTTTCGTCCGGACGGCATACTTTGAACATTGCCCAGTTGGAAGTGGAGGAATTTGTTACTCAGGATAGCATTTGGAGTGATGAAAACGGCAAAGCGTATAGTTATCGTGTGCCTTTGAACGGCGTAAGTTTCAATGCGTGGTTTTTTTATGATGAAAAAGATACGGCAAACAGGCTGACGCTGTTTTCAAATGAAGTAATAACGGACGGCTTGCAGGGAAACATAACCTACAATAATGATAAGGCTGTTGTGAAATATCATATCACTCGCATCAATCCTAACGATGCATACAGCATTGCTTGCATTACGGCTAAGAATTCGGCAATCTATTTCTATAATCTGCTGCTTAATAAATATGTATTCAACGCTACAAAGGGCGAAGACAAGTCTTATTATGGTATTGATTACGATAGCGGCAATATTCTGACGGATGATGAGCCGTTTGATAACTTTGATGTTATTCCGAACTAAATATTAAGCCGTTTTTGCTTGTCTTTGCGTAATTTATAGGAAGTATGGCTGTGTCATAGAAAAGTTGTACTTTTGCAGTTCCAAAATACATAATAATGATGAGAGAACATAAGTTATTCAAAGGAAAGACAATAGCAATCCTTAGCGGAGGAGGTGATACTCCTGCAATCAATTCAAGTATTGAAGCGGTAAGAAATCGTGCCTCAATGTTGGGTTTTAAAGTCTATGGCATACGTCAGGGATGGAAAGGCTTGCTTGGAGACGGCGATATTGTGGATTTGTCCGAACAAACTTATAACGGATTGTATGGAGGTACGGCTTTGAGGTCATCGAGAACCAATCCGTTCCCTTCTCAGAAGAATCCCGAAGACAGAGTGCCGCAAGTGTTGCGCAATTTGCAACGTTACAAGATAGATGTGTTGGTTACAATCGGCGGAGATGATACAAACGGAGCGGCAAAGAGGCTTTACGAGCAGGAAGGCATACCCGTAATAGGTTTTCCTAAGACAATAGACAACGATTTACGCACAAAGACATGGCACACATTTGAAAACAAAACGATAGATGCTGTTATCTGTCCGGGCTTTCCAACAGCTGCCAAAGGGATAGCAGAGTTTGCTTCACGTTTAAAAACAACTGCCGAGAGCCATTCAAGGATTATGGTGATGGAGGTAATGGGCAGAGATGCGGGATGGCTTACCGGAGCAGGGGTGTTTGGTTCGGGAGATATATGTCTTGTGCCTGAGGTAGAGATGACAAAACAGAGAAAAGACTTCTTTCTTGAGCGTGTGCGGGAAACATATCTCAGCAGCCCGAAAAAAACATTAATCATTCCGGTATCGGAAGGCGTCAGGTGGTATAATGACCAGACGGGCATGAGTGAAGTTATTAATGCGTCAAATGAACTTGATGAGTACGGACATGCACGTTTGGGCGGAATAAGTGGTCTTATTGCGTCCGAGATAGCAAATAAGCTGAAGATAGATGCCCGTTCCCAAATCACAGGTTATTATCCGCGTGGCGGCATGTGCTGTGAATATGACCGCAGACTTACTCAGACGCTTGCCGATAAAGTTGTTGATTTGTTGTTACGAGAGCAGTATGGGCAGATGCCTGTTTTGAATAAGGTATGTACTTATCAGGAATTAGAGGAATTTAATTGTTCTTCCATAGATATGGGTTCTATAGGCAACAGACCTCTTCCTGCCGAATACTTTGATGAGAATACGTTCCGCTTTACGCCGATGTATATGGATTTTCTCAAAAGAATAATCGGCGAACCTTGCTATGATGATTTTGATTACGACTTTCCGGTTGTTATTCCCGAAGAATAGCATTGTTAAGAACAAATAATATTTTTATTATTTCAGATTTAAAATTTCAGGGAGGAAGAAACATCTCCCTGTTTTTTTGTTTGAAAAAATTGATGTAAGTTTTCGGCTGATGGTTCTTAGTTTTTAATGTTACGAGGTGAGAAAACGTCAGACGGAGTCTTCGGTCTGTCGGCGTCTTGCCAAGAAAAACCTTGCAGAAATCGCTTTTCATTTGCAACTCTTGCCTCATCGTCAAGCGTATATTCGGGTTTATCTATTCCGACAAGGCGTTTGATTTTGCTCTTTTCAAAGTATATTTTCATCTTTGACGAATTACCGATGTTAATACCTATCAATCGGCGGGTTTTATCTTTGTTATCGTCCCACATATAGTAGATTGATTGAGCGTTTCCTTCAATTTCCGCCTCTTTTATCTTGCCTTTCTCAAAGTAAGCGGTCAATCGGCGTCCGTACATCTGATTATATCTGTTATCAGACAGCGTATCGGCATCCTGAATCACCATAGCATTGGGATAAAGAGCCAATCGGTCAATCTTTTTTCCTACAAAATACATCTGAATTGTGTCTGCCGTCATCTGATTGTCTTCGTTCCACATCACAGGCTGCAGTAACATCGTAAGCAAAGAATCATTTATGTTGTAATGAGCAAATTCCGCTGCCGCTTGAAAGTCGTTTCTGAAAATTTTTGCTTGATTATAGGCAAATATATCTTGACAATGATTGAGCGTATCGCTGATAGTAGTTAGCGTATCGGCGTGAAAATAGAGCGTATCCTTGTCCTCAACCTGTTTAATCAAAGCATTACCCGTCAGAAATGTTGTTGTTGTCGTATCAATAGTGGTCATATTGGCGTAATCGCCTGTTCCAATCATCCGATTTGTGCTGTCGTTGATGTAAATGTTGCCGAAAGCATCGCCGTTACGAAGTTTGGAATCGTAGAAAAGAGTATCCGCCGTTGTCAAACGCCCTTTTTGCTTCATTCTTGTAGCCTTATAACTTTCGCAATAGTTGGTTTTGGTGTTGTAAAGTCCGTTTTCGGTGTAGATAACGCTTGAATCCTTGCGCTGAACGATTGTTGTAGCACCGTAACACCAAGCAATATTTGTTTTGGAATTGTAATTAATAGTATCTCCGAAGATATCCGAGTCGGCAGTCTTGATATTGACCCGGTCAAAGAAGTTAAAAATCTTGTCGTTCATAAAATACGTTGCGGTGATGCTTGTCATTGTGTCTTTGTTGTCATAAATCGTAGCACCGGTTGTATATCTTACCGTGTTGGGTATTCGTTCCATAACAAGATAATCGGATATCAGAGTTGTTTTTCCGTCTTCCAACACAACTGTTTTGCCCATTATTTCGGCTATCTTGGTATTTCCGTCATAATAAACCTCATCTCCCGTCAGGTGAATAGTGTCATCAATGAATATATCTATAATTCCGTAGGCGCTAAACCTGTTTTCTGTTTTGTTAAAGACCGCAGAATCGCAATACATCATCATTCCTTCATGCTTAAAGACCACATCCTTTGTCAAAATCAAATCATCGGGCAACGAAGGCATCTTTTTACCGAATTCCGATTTGTATTCAATTTCTTTTTGTGCAGTAAGACAGGTGCCGATTGCAAGAAAAGAGATGAGAAATGCTGTTTTGAGGACAATATTCATAGATTCCGCCGATTGCAACTCTAATAAACAAATTCTATATCCTTAATATCAAGTCGGCTATCGGGCGCTCCGAGAAACATATCGCCATAAGCCGATGACGAAAAGGTAACAATTATATTATCAACAGGCATTGATGGGTCTGCATATTGCTCCTGCATCTCGTATTTGTCGTAATCGTCCCCGTTTTGCACGAATTTGTAAAACACAACCTCACCTTTTATTCCTCCGATAGCCATATATGGTTTTTGATTGAGGACAGATGCGGATGGTTCGCCGTAAATAATCGGCAAAGTAACCTCCTGAAACCCATTATTGTTGTTAAAATCGCCCATAGGCTCACTTGTACGCAACCAAGCCGCACCTACGCGATACCAAATGTTCGTATCCTGTGTTCGGTTCTGCAAAATAACATAAATATCGCAAGAATCCTTACCGCCGACTACCGCATTGCCGCGTCCGTCTCTTAATGTATCACCGCCTTTGTACCTTATCTTAAATTTTATCGCCGTTGGCTTGTAATAAAACGCCGTTCCGAAATCAACCATCTTGCGAGGGTTGGGGTCGGAACCAATTCCCGGCAGATGTTTTGCATCATATCGGAAGACGGCAGTATAGATTGCTCCCGTTACAATGCCGTATCCCATCGCCGCTCCGCCGTTATAAAGTTTTGTTTCCATACATGCGTAATCGGCATCAGCAGCATCTGGACGCGGATTGACGCTAAAAAAGAAATTCATCTGGTTTGCACGTGCCGCATGCTGCCAAGGAGAATAGTCAATGCCGTTTCCGGGAAAATAAGCGGTCGTTCCCATTGTTGTAATCGGCACTCCAAGCGAATTTAATGCAACAGTCCATTGTTTCATATTTGAAAACGGCAGTTGCTTCGGTGCATTTCCGTAACTGACACGCACTATCCATACCTTTGAAACATCGTTATCTTCCGCCGTGAGTTTGAAACAAATATCGTTAGTGAAGTTTCGTATTGACTTAACGTCCTTATCACATTTTGAAAGCGGCGAAAAAACAACATTATTCACAGCAATATTTTTTAAATCCACCGTATTGGGCATACCGATATAAACAAAGCCCGTATCGTTATCTGCTCCTGCAACAATAGTGTTTGATATCTGCCCTTTGAGAGAAAGTTCCACAACATTGCAAAGCCTGCTTTCCTGATAATAATCCTCATCTACGCAGGATATTATAAAGATTGCCGATAATAAAACGATAAATCCGTAAATTATTCTTTTCATACATTTATTTTTTTAGAAGTAATAGGCAAATCCGAAGTAGATTGTGAAGGGGAAAAGGCTGAAATTCAAATCCGCATCGTGAGAAGAACCTTTTGATTCTTCGTTATGCGTTACCGTTCCCCACTTATAACTGAGTGCAACAGGCGTAAGAGCAAATTCAAACGCAAATCCTTTGGTGAGGAAGTACATTACGCCCGGCGATAACCTGACTTCAATTGTATTATCCTGCCAAAAATTTTTCTCAATCCTCGTTTGGTTATACACATCTCTTGTAAGCGTGCGGCTATAAGAATACAATAAATTCGTCTCATTAAAGATAAATAATTTTCTACCGCTGCCTATCGGCACGAAATTCTTAACTCCTCCTCCTATTGAGAAGGATGTCTGTGCTGTTGAGGTGGAATAATTTTGCGCATCAATCAATAATTCCAGCACTTTGGCGTCTAAATGATATGTTTGGTCGGAAAATCCGTATGAAACCTTGCCTCCGAGTGCCACATTGTCCTTTACAAAATACGAACCGCCGAAAGAAAAATCATATTTGTTGGTTTTAATCTCATCAATCTTTAATATGGTCAGCAGGAAATCATCTTCTATTTTCTTGTTCTCAAATCCTATGCTGAATGAAATATTGGTTCGTCCCTTTGAAAGGATGTTATCTTTTATCGGATAGTACAAAACACTGTCCTGATTGCCCGTTTGATTCTGCGAAAACGCCGTCAGGCTGCAAACAAAGCAAACAACAAGGAGATAAATGGTCGTTTTATTATTCATATAATCTTAATTAAAAATATTGGGCAAAGATAATATTTTTTTACAATGTCGTTCTCGGAAGGCATTCCTTTGCATTATTTTAACAAAAGGCTGTTCCATCAAAATGAAAGGCTGTTTTATTTTAACCAAACAGCGTTTTATTTTTACGAAACAGCCTTTCATTTTAACCGAACCAACTCACAGAATATCAATGTCAGTAAGGATGGCGATATTGTTTTGTTTTGCGGCGGCGATACGAGGTTTGAAATTTTTGAAATGAAGAAATATATATGTTTTTTATACTTTTGCAGTCTTAATAAGTGTTATCGGTAACACAATACGAACGATTATAAACAGGAAACAAAAAATAATATTACTTTTGCTGGGAAAATCTCAAACGAAATGGTTAAACTGAGTGTCAATATCAACAAAATAGCAACTCTTCGCAACGCACGAGGCGGTAATATGCCTGATGTAGTCAAATCAGCCTTGAAGATAGAACATTTAGGTGCTGACGGAATAACCGTACATCCGCGTCCGGACGGACGACACATACGTTACGATGATGTAAGGCAACTAAAAGCGGTTTTAACTAAGGAATTCAACATAGAAGGCTATCCTTCGGAAGATTTTATGCGGCTTGTTGAGGAAGTAAAACCAACACAGATTACGCTTGTGCCTGATAAGCCTGACGCCTTAACATCTAATAACGGCTGGGATACTGTTAAAAATGAATCAATGCTTAGGGATATTGTAGCCAGATTAAAGTCTGTCGGCAGGGTATCGCTTTTCGTCAATGCGGATGCAAATATGATTGAAGGGGCAAAGCGTTGTGAAGCCGACAGAGTTGAGTTATACACCGAAAGTTATGCTAAACATTACACTGAAGACAAGCATAAAGCCATTGAACCTTTCATTGTTGCTGCCAAAGCGGCAGAAGAATGTGATTTGGGCGTGAATGCCGGACACGATTTGAACTATTATAATCTTAATTTCTTTAATAAAAAGATTCCTAACTTGCTTGAGGTTTCTATTGGGCACGCTTTGATTTGTGATGCTTTGGAATTTGGAATGCGAGCGACCATTCAGATTTACAAACGTTGCCTTCACCGCTCACAAAAGTACCAAAACAAGCATTGTCTTTTGACTCAGGAGGAATTAAACGAGATTTACAGCGAATTAAATGATAGTTTGGAAGGTTAAAACAATATTTTATATAAACTATTTGAGATAAACAATCATTAAAATGAATACCGATAAAAACAGATTAAGGTCTTTGCTTGACAAAATAAACTCTCTTGGCAGCAAGATGTGCAGTGATGAAAATATGCCGCAGATTGAGGTTGATATTTTAAAGGATAAATTGCGAGAGATGTATTCTTTGTTGATGGATTATGAAGAAAAAATTCCGCAAGACCACTATATGACTTCGCCAAGTGAGATGCCGCAGATTGAAAGTCAAGAAGAGATTTCGCAAGATGATATTCTGCCTCAGCAAACGGTTATTTTTGAACAATCGGAAGATGATTCGCCAAAGGAGATTGAGGTTTCCGAGCCGCAGAAAGACATTCCTAATAATTTAGAAGAAGAAGCCTTGCCGTCTGTTGAGGATGAATTGCCGATTGACGGCGAAGAATTTGATTTTTATTCGGAAGAGGAGATAGCAGAAGCCAATGACACGCATTTGGAATCAGAATTAAAACAGGAGAAAGAGCCTTACGGCGAGACGGAAATAAATAATATAATAGAGAATACGCCTTCCGTATTGAATTATCTTCGTAATAGCCTGATGGATGAGATAGATAATGAACTTAAAACCCCATCAGCATTTGACCTTTTCTCACAACAGCAGACCACAGTAGCCGATAAATTTGCCGATACGCAGACAATAAATGATAAAGTCGGAGGAAGAAATTTCGGAGATTTGAGAACAAATATCGGAGTGAATGATAAATTTTTGTTTATCAACAATCTGTTTGAAGGAAATATGAAAAAATATACTGATTTTATCCAAGAACTTAATGCAAGCGAAGATAAGGGAAACGCATTGCTTATAATAGATAGGTATAAACAAGAAAATCAGTGGTCGGAAACATCTTTGGCTTTCACGACTCTGCTTGATATTATAGAGAAACGATTTAGAAAACGCACATAGCCATCTTTTATATGCATAAAAAAGACATTATCATATTTTCTGCCCCGTCCGGTTCCGGTAAAACGACTATTCTAAAACGTTTGTTCGCTATTTATCCCGATTTATTGACCTTTTCCGTTTCTGCAACCTCACGTCCCAAACGTAGTAATGAGGTTGAAGGCAAAGATTACTACTTTTTAACAGAGCAAGAGTTTAGAACAAAAATAGCAAATGGTGATTTCCTTGAATGGGAAGAGGTTTATAACGGAATATTGTATGGTACGCTTAAATCGGAAATAGACCGCATACGTGCAAACGGCAAGATTATAGCATTCGATGTTGATGTTAATGGCGGTATAAGTATTAAGAAACTTTTTAAGTCAAGTGCCGTATCTATTTTTGTTATGCCTCCGTCTATTGAAGAATTGCAAAGAAGACTTGAATTCAGAGGTACGGAAAGCAAAGAAAGCATAGCTAAGCGTATTGAGAGGTCTGCTATGGAGCTTTCAATGAGTGATAAGTTTGATTACACGATTCTGAATGACGATATAAACCTTGCCGTCGCCAAAGCGAAGGAAATAATTGAAAAGGAACTGAAATAACCTTGAAATACCTACATTTATAATTTTAAATGTAGGATTTGCTTTCTTATATCAGAATAGCGAAACTGATTTCGCAAAGTAATAGACTATAATATCATTTGAGGAAATTTGATACCTTTGCAAGCGTTCAATATAATAAAATAGAATGTCTGTCAAGGGAAACAAGCCAATTATAATAAAAGGTGCGAGAGTCAATAATCTAAAAAATATTAATGTAGAGCTTCCTACTGGGAAGTTAATAGTTATTACCGGTGTATCGGGTTCGGGTAAAACGTCATTGGCTTTTGATACATTGTTTGCGGAAGGGCAAAGACGCTATGCGGAAAGTTTATCGTCTTATGCAAGGCAATTTCTTGGTAAGATGAATAAGCCTGAGGTGGATTCCATTAGCGGTATTGCTCCTGCCATTGCTGTTGAGCAAAGAACATCTAATAGAAATCCTCGCTCAACTGTTGGCACAACAACGGAAATATATGAATATATAAAATTGTTATTTGCGAAAATAGGACGGACATATTCTCCTGTTTCAGGTAAAGAGGTTGTTCGTCATACGGTTACTAATGTTGTTGATGCTATTTTGAAGGAAGAAGAAGGGGCAAAGGTGAATGTTCTTTGTCCTGTTACATTATGTCATGACGAAACATTGCATCAACGGCTTGAATTATTGTTGCAACTCGGTTATGTGAGGCTTTATGTTGATGATAATATGATTGATATTGAGGATTATATTAATCAAGGCAATTATACAAACGTTGAAAATATTTTTCTGGTAATTGACCGACTTATTGTCAAGCATGATAATGAAGAAACGTATTTGCGATTGAGTGATTCCGTGCATACCGCCTTTAATGAAGGGAATGGTTATTGTGAAGTATTGGTTGGGGACAAGTTGATGAAGTTTTCCAATCGTTTTGAGGCTGATGGCATGATATTTACCAAGACTTCCGAGAACTTTTTTTCTTTTAATAATCCTTATGGGGCGTGTCAGAGATGCAAAGGTTCGGGACAAATAGAGGATATTGCGGAGGACTTGGTTGTAACCAATCCGTCTCTTTCTGTTTATGAAGATGCGGTTAATTGTTGGAAGGGTGAGGTTATGAAGAAATTCAAAGATGATTTTATAAGCAAGGCTCACGATAAATTTCCGATACATAAACCTTATTCTCAACTGAATGATGAGCAGAAGCATTTATTGTGGTATGGTGATAAGAGGATTATGGGCATTTATCCTTTCTTTGATATGCTTAAAAAGGAGATATACAAGATTCAATTCAGAGTTATGCTATCTCGTTATACAGGTCGCACAACATGTCCTGAGTGTCACGGAACGCGTTTGAGGCAAGACGCATCGTATGTTAAGGTTTCAGGTAAATCAATAACTGATTTGGTGCTTATGCCTGTTGATGAATTGCAGACATTCTTTGCAAACATAAAATTAACACCTCATGAAGCGGAAGTCTCTCAAAGGATTATTGAGGAAATACGAACAAGGCTTTCGTATTTACAGGATGTAGGCTTGTCATACCTCACTCTTAACAGGAACAGTTCAACTCTCTCGGGCGGGGAAGCACAACGCATTAGTCTTGCAACCTCACTTGGAAATCCTCTTATTGGGTCTATGTATATTCTTGATGAGCCTACAATCGGACTTCATAGCCGTGATACCAACAATTTGATTAAAGTGTTGAAGCAACTGCGGGATGCGAATAATACTGTTATTGTTGTAGAGCATGACAGGCAGGTAATAGAGGCTGCGGATTACATTATTGATATAGGATTGGGAGCAGGGGTTAATGGAGGTGAGGTTGTATTTAGTGGAACGTATGGACAATTGCTGTCGGATAAGAAATCGCTTACGGCAAAGTACATCCGCAATGAATTAGGGATAGAATCCCGAAAACAAAGACTAAAATGGAAAGAATTTTTACAGATAGATAATGCATGTGAGCATAATTTGAAAAATGTATCTTTAAAAATACCGCTCGGCATACGAACTACTGTTTGTGGGGTGTCAGGTTCCGGTAAAACGACTCTAATAAAAAACACTTTCTATAATGCCTTGTCGTTGCATCTTGGTTCTTCTGTTGATGTTATTCCCAAATGCAGTAAGGTTTATGGTTCAACAAAACTTATTCATTCGGTAGAAATGGTCAATCAAGACCCGATTGGTCGTTCTTCTCGTTCAAATCCCGTTACTTATCTCGGTGCTTTTGATGATATTCGTTCGCTTTATGCCAATCAACCTTTGGCAATACAACGCAGATTGACAGCCGGCTATTTTTCTTTTAACTCCGATGGTGGTGGAAGGTGCAAACATTGCAAAGGAGAGGGGACAATAACAGTTTCAATGCAGTTTATGGCTGACGTAATCTTGCCTTGCGAATATTGTAACGGCACAAGATATGAGGCGGAAGCCTTAGAGATAAAATACAAAGGAAGAACTATTGCCGATGTTCTTGATATGAGTATAGAAGAGGCAAAGGAATTTTTCGGCAAAGAGACAAACGTAATTAATAATAGAATAGTTGGTAAGTTACAATCCTTAATTGATGTTGGGCTTGGCTATCTTAAACTTGGTCAAAGTTCTTCCACATTAAGCGGAGGTGAGGCTCAACGCATTAAACTGGCATTTTTTCTTTCCAAAGGCAATACTAATAGCAAGACTCTCTTTATTTTTGATGAGCCTACGACAGGTCTGCATTTTGATGATATAAAAAAACTCAATAGATGTTTTGATGCTTTGGTGGAAATGGGGCATACAATTGTTGTCATTGAACATAATGCGGATATAATCAAGACTTCCGACTGGATAATAGAACTCGGCAAAGACGGAGGCAAACATGGCGGAGAAATAATCTTTGAAGGGACTTATGAAGAACTTATTTCAACAGAACCAAAAACCTTAACAGCACAATATTTGTAAGATATATACTAATCATTGCTGCTTACATTTAACTTTTCGTATCTTTGCAATTCACAATGCCAGATTGAAATAAGTAGAATTATGCCAAAACTTTCCAATAGCCTCCTTTTGAAACAGCAACAACGCCTAACCGCATCGCAGATTCAACTTATGCAGTTGATACATCTGCCTGCAATTGCATTGGAACAGCGTATCAAAGAGGAATTGGAGGCAAATCCTGTGCTGGAAGATGATTCGCAAAGCATGGAAGAAAGTCTTGAACAAGTGGAGTTCAAAGAAGAAGACGCAGTAAATGATATTGATACGTTTTTTAGAGACGATGATGTTGTGGTGCGTAATTATAGAAATGGGGAAAGAAAAGAAGACAGCCTATTTATTGCTTATAACGGCTTCAGAGATGATTTAATATTTCAATTGGATATGCAAAATTTATCGGAGGAGCAATATAAAATAGGTGAAGAAATCATTGGCAATATTGATGTCTCGGGTTATTTGGCACGAAGTATAGATGCAATTGCCGATGATATGCTTTTCAGATACAATGTGGAGACCTCAAACAATGAAATAGAGTATGTGTTATCGGTTATTCAGTCTTTTGAACCGGCAGGCATTGCAGCAAGAGATTTAAGAGAGTGCTTGTTGTTACAAATTGAGCGAATGAATCAGCAAGAGCAGAGTATAATATTGGCAAAGCAAATATTAGAAAAATGTTTCTTGGCTTTCTCAAACAAACAATATGAAACAATTATGCATAAACTCAATTGCGATGAATCTCTCCTGCAATCGGCAATAGATAAGATTGTTTCTCTGAATCCAAAACCTGCATCCTCACAAGCAGAAATAGCAGACAAAATAACGATAGTGCCTGATTTTATTCTCTGGCAGCAAAACGGCAGAATAGAATTTACTCTCAATAAATTCAAAAGCCATTCTTTGCATTTAAGTCCTTTTTATCAAAATATGCTCGCCGACCTTAATAACAACAAATTAAAGAACAACGACGAGAGCATAAAGTTCATTAAAACCAAAATAGAATCTGCCAAGGTTTTCATTGACTCCATAGAGCAAAGAGCAAATACTTTGATGAGGACAATGCAGGCTATTGTGTCCATGCAGTATGTTTATTTCATAGATGGAGATATTACCAAATTGAAACCGATGAGACTGGCTGACGTTGCTCAAAAAATCAATATGGACATCTCAACCGTTTCTCGTGTTGTAACCAATAAATACGTGCAAACACCATTTGGCATATTTCTGTTAAAAGATTTTTTCTCCAATGCAATCATTAGCGACAAGGCAGAGGCTATTTCCGCCGAGCATATCAAGTCTATAATGATAGAAGCCATAGAAAACGAGGATAAAATGCACCCTTTGAATGATGAACAGTTGGTTTTGGTACTTAAAAATCAAGGTTTCACACTTGCCAGGCGCACTATTGCCAAATACAGAGAAAAACTTAATATTCCCGTTGCCCGTCTTCGCCGTACTTTATAGAATAAAATCTTTACAAAAGAGCCAAAGAAATGAAAAATATAATAGTTTTAATTAGCATATGCTTGTTATTGATTAGTTGTTCTCATAATAACTATAATAGAGAAAATGATTATACCCAAAAATTAGGTTTTTTCCCTCATGCAATAGTTGAGCATTTTCCAAAGTGGAAAGATATTCCTACTGCTACTGATGTTAATGTAGTTTCAGTAGGTTTTAAGTCTGTAAATAAAGAATTTATTAAAACGCATAATCCATTTCCATTTCACTTATTTTTGGGAATAGGTTATAAGCAAGACACATTATACTACTTAACAAAGAACAAATTATTAGATACAAATGGATATAAAGCAATTAGTGTTAAAGATACTAATTATTTAATAGCATTAGAAGTTCCATTTAAACCAGAAGGTGGTGGGTCTGTTTATTATGAAAACTATGAAGATAGTGTAAAGGAGAAAGAAGTTATAGCAAGAAACCTACGTATGAATAATACAGATGTAATTTTACCGATATTTGAACAAAATGATTTGAGTGATATAGGCTTATCAGATGATTATAAAATTTATTTTATTGACTCAAAACGAGGTAAATTTGTAGATAAAGTATATTATGATACAGATACAACAATATCTCTTATGCCTGATAATTGGAAACATGGATATTCAAGAGGCTATGCTTTAAGTGATAAACAAAAAGAAATTATTTATTGGGTTGTAGTTTGGTAATGTGCATCATATTATTAATTATATAAACACAAAAGTCCGTTTAAATCAATGAACGGACTTTTGTTTGTTCCAATGTACGCCATACATTGTCTTCCCACGAACTATTTTGCTGCAATGTACGTCATACATTGTCTTCCCACGAAGTCTTTTGGGACTTTTGTACGCCATACATTCTCTTCCCACGAACTATTTGGCGATAATGTATGCCACCCGAAACCTTCCCGGAAGTGATTTGAGACCTTCGGATTTTCCCGAAGTCTTCCCACAGGTTATTTGAGACCTTCGTGTAACACATGAAGACTTCCCACAAGTAATTTGGGACTTTCGGAATTTCCCGAAACCTTCCCACAGGTTATTTGAGACCTTCGGGAAACACGCATTGTTGTTGAGTAATTGGGATTCATTAAATTTATTAATATTAAACATATAATTTCTTTTGCATTACAAGAATACTGGTATTCGTCAGTCATTTTTTCTTTGCGTGAAATAAATGTAAATGCTATTTATTTGATTGTATTGGCAAGGGATTGGGCTTTGCGGACGATATTAGAAGTAGAGAATCCGTCCAAAAAGGCTATTGTCTCAACCTTACCGCCGTTTGCCGTAACGATATCATAGCCTGCAATTTGCGAAGGCTGATAATCCGCCCCTTTTACCAAAACATCGGGCAACAAAGTCTTAATCAAATCGTATGGAGTGTCGTCATCAAAGAGCACAACCGCATCTACAAACTCCATTGCAGCCAAAAGCATCAGCCGACTTTGCTCATCCTGCAACGGACGCCCGTTTCCTTTAAGTCTTTTGACCGATTGGTCGCTATTAACGCCTATTATCATCTTGTCTCCTAATGCTTTGGCTTTCGCTAAGTAATCAATATGCCCGCGATGCAGGATATCAAAACAGCCATTGCTGAAAACAATCTTCATATTGTTTTGTTTCCATCGGGCAACTTCCGCTTTCAGAGTTCGGATATCAAATATCTTGCTGTTGATTCTTTCTATTGGTGTCATAATCAATGATTTTGTTCGGATGTTTTGTGCTTTTGAGAGAAATAAACGAAGCCCCATAAGCCGAAAACAGCACTTGCGACCTGCGAAACGAGCCATGATAACCATCCTGCGGCGTATCCGATTGGTTTTGCGATGGAATAGACCGCCAAAGTCTCGGCAAAAATAGCGGGATACAAGCCTATGCCGCCCGGAGTAATCATCGGACCGAAGGCAGACAGGATTGTAACCACCAGAGAGGTCGTTATGCTCAAATGAGATGTCGTTTCAATGCCCTGAAACACGGCATAAGTGCCGCCAATCCAAAGTCCCCAAATCAGAAACGAATAAAAAACAAACACAAGCGGCTTTTTGAGATGAAGGATGCTTTTTATGCCTTGCCACAAATCAAGCAAGACGGCGTTAATCTTTGATAAAATTTTGTTCTTGCTTGATTTCCGCCGCACAAAAGCAAAAAAAATAACACCCAAAGCAGCAATGACAACAGCGATATAAGCCATTGTTGTGATTTTGTCAAACATTGCCGCATCGGTATTTGCTTTTATGTAATCGGAAACAACATCAAAGGCAACGAAAAAGGCTATGAGGAGGATGATGCCAAAGAGCAGAAGGTCTATAAGGCGTTCGGTGATAACTGTTCCGAGCGTTTTCTGTACGGGAACGTCATCGGATTTTTTCAGCATCGCACATCGCACCACTTCTCCCAAACGAGGCACTGCCAGATTGGTCAAATATCCGCTCATAACCGCAAAAAACAATCGCCCTAACGACACTTTGCCGTATCCGATGGGCGTTAGCAGTTGCCGCCATCTCAATGCACGTACAAAACAACTTGATACCGAAATGACAAAAGCAACGATTATCCAAAAATAATTTGCTTTCCGCAGGCTAAGAAAAAGTTCCGCAACCTCGTTATCGGATAATTTTGAAGCGAACCACCATATAAATCCGATGCCAAGAGCAAAGAAAAATGCTATTTGTAAGCCTTGCTTAATTCTTCCCTTCACTTATTTTAGTTTGTTGTCCTTTGGAAAAAGTACAATGGGCTTGTATTGCTTTGCTTCCGCCTCTTCCATTGAAGCAAACGTCATTATAATCACCATATCGCCGATTTGAGCCAGACGAGCCGCCGCTCCGTTGAGACAAATCTTGCCACTGCCGCGCTCACCCTTGATTGCATAAGTATCAAACCTCTCTCCATTGTTGATATTTACTACATACACGCGCTCATTCTCAATAATCTCAGCCGCATTCATTAGTTCCTCGTCAATAGTTATGCTTCCTATGTAACTAAGGTCTGCTTCTGTTACGCTAACTCGGTGTATCTTTGATTTTAAGACTTCTAATCTCATTGCAAATGTTGTGTTTATCGGCTGCAAAGGTACAATATTTCCTGTAAATGCCCCTTTTGGTTAGGCGAATCGGCTGCTCGCAGAATTTTTCGTATATTTGCCAAAATTAAATTCACAATAAGATTTCATTAAACCTATGTCTAAATTTACACATCTTCACGTCCATACTCAGTATTCTATTCTTGACGGCGCCGCTTCGGTAAAAAAGATTATTAAAAAAGCAAAAGAGTTACGTATGGAGGCTCTTGCGATTACCGATCACGGCAATCTGTATGGCGTTTTGGAGTTTTACAATACTGCAAGAGAAGAAGGAATTAAGCCTATCTTGGGTTCGGAGGTGTATGTTGCACGAGGCAGCCGTTTTGATAAAGACAGACTGCAACCGGGTGGCGATCACTTGGTATTATTGGCAAAAAACGCAAAAGGATATAGTAATTTGATGAAATTAAGTTCTCTTTCCTTTCAACGCGAAGCCTATTACAGCAAACCGAGAGTTGATGAGGAATTATTATTTGAGTATAGTGAAGGATTGATTTGTGCTACTGCTTGTGTTGCAGGCTTAATTCCGCAACTTATTCTCAACGGAGATATGAATGCTGCCGAAAAAGCAATTAACCGATATAAGGATGTATTTGGTGAAGACTTTTATTTGGAGATACAAAATCACGGATTGCCCGAAGAAAACACTGTTAGAGCGAAATTAATTGAACTAAGCCGCAAATTAAACGTGAAACTGATTGCCACAAACGATGTTCATTTCGTGGAAAAGGACGATTTTGAGGCTCATACCGTGCTTGTGTGCTTAAATACGGGCAAAAAACTGAGCGATGAGAATAAAATGATGTACACAGGTCAGGAATACTTAAAATCGGAAGCCGAAATGGAAGAACTATTTCAAGAAGCCCCCGAAGCAATACTCAATACGCAGGAAGTAGCTGACAAAGTAGAAATATATAAGATGACACGAGATCCGGTATTGCCTATTTTTGATATACCGAGTGATTTCGGAAACATACAAGAGTACTATCTGAAATATCCGAAAGAAACAATATTAAATGATATTTATGAAGAATCGCTCAAAAAGGGCGAAATTGCAGCCGAAGAAAAGGATTACAAAGAGCAAAAAGATTTAATAGAGCGAAAACTCAATGAAAAAGGAGGATATGATAAGGTTGTTAGGACTAAATTTGAGTGTGCATATCTGAAATATCTGACTTATGAAGGAGCAAAAAAGAAATATGGGGAGCCATTGCCTGAAAACGTGGAGCAAAGATTGTCTTCTGAATTGGCAACCATAGAATGGATGGGATTTCCTGGCTATTTCTTAATCGTACAGGACTTTATAAATTATTCACGTGAGACTCTAAACGTTATAGTTGGGGCAGGAAGAGGCTCAGCTGCGGGTTCGGTTGTGGCATACTGTTTAGGAATAACAACGATAGAACCTTTAAAATACGGATTGCTCTTTGAACGATTTCTAAACCCGGATAGAATTTCTTTACCTGATATAGATGTTGATTTTGATGATATAGGTAGGGAACAAACGTTGAAGTATGTGCGCAAAAAGTATGGAAAAGACCACGTTGCTCAAATAGTAACTTTTGGATCTATGGCTGCAAAGATGGCAATCAAAGATGTAGCCCGAGTATTGGAATTACCACTTAACGAATCTAATCGTTTAGCAAAATTAGTGTCCGATAAACCCGGCACAAAGTTGGAAGACGCCTACAAAAGCGAAGAATTGAAATATGAATTGGAGCATGGCAACGAATTAGTTAAACGTACATTGAATTTAGCCCTCAAACTTGAAGGTTCTATTCGTAACACAGGAGTTCATGCCTGCGGAGTAATTATCGGACCTGACGATATATCAAAATATGTCCCTGTTGCCAAACCGACAGAAAAAGAAGAAAATGCGTTTGACAATATGATGGTATCTCAATTTGAAGGTACATTGATTGAAAGTGTCGGTATGATAAAGATGGACTTTCTCGGACTAAAAAATCTCTCCATTGTAAAAGACGCTTGTGAGAATATAAGGAAGACGCATGGAGAGAGGATAGATATAGATAATATTCCTCTTGACGACAAACAAACTTTGGAACTCTACCAACGAGGAGACAGCATCGCTACATTTCAATTTGAATCGGATGGAATGCGAAGTCATTTACAGAATCTCAAGCCCGATTGCTTTGAAGATTTAATAGCCATGAATGCTCTTTACAGACCCGGTCCTATGCAATACATTCCGTCTTTTATAAAACGAAAACATGGTGATGAAAAGATTGAATATACCTTTGATATAATGGAAAAGTATCTTGCGGAGACGTATGGTATTACTGTTTATCAGGAACAGGTTATGCAACTCTCACAAGCGTTGGCTAACTTCACACCCGGTCAGGCTGATAAACTGAGAAAGGCTATGGGAAAGAAGCAAAAAGATGTTATGGAGCAACTTAAAGACAAGTTTGTCAAAGGTTGTTTAAGTAATGGATACGATGAGCAAAAAGTATTAAAGATATGGGATGATTGGGGTAATTTTGCCGAGTATGCTTTCAACAAATCGCACGCCACTTGCTATTCATACATTGCATTTCAGACAGGATATTTGAAGGCTCACTACCCCGGTGAATATATGTCTTCGGTTCTAACTCATAATTTGAAGGATATTAGTACTATTTCTTTCTATATAGAAGAGTGTTTAAGACAAAAAATTAATGTTTTGGCACCTTCGGTAAATGAATCCGACCTTTACTTTATGGTAAATAAGAAAGGAGATATTCTTTTTGGGCTTGCGGCAATCAAAGGTGTAGGAGAAAAAGCTGCAGAAGAAATAATACATTCAAGAGAGAAAGACGGAGAATTTTCATCCTGCTTTGATTTCATACAAAGAGTTGATCAGCAAATAGTAAATAAACGTTGCATTGAAGCATTGGTTAAAAGCGGTGCATTTGACTGCTTCGGCATCAACCGCTCGCAATACTTCTATTGCAGAGAGGGCAAAGACGAACAATCATTCATTGAGAAACTCATCAGATACGGCACAAAATTTAAAGAAATACGAGATTCGTCGCAGGCATCATTGTTCGGAGAAAACGCAGAGCAAACAATAGAAAACCCAACCATACCTCAATGTGCGGAATGGGAAGATTTGATAAAATTAGCATATGAAAAAGAAATCATAGGCTTCTATATTTCGGGACATCCCCTTGATGCATACAAAGATATTCTCAAACAATTTACCACAAATCACGTAGAAGATTTATCAGACCTTGAAGCATTGGGAAAGAATGAAGCGATTGTAGCCGGGATTGTTCAATCCGTCAATAAAAGGTTCTCTAAAAACAATAAGCCTTTCTGCTCTTTTAGATTTGAAGACCAGACAGGTACAATGGAAATCACATTATTCGGCAGGGATTACCTGAATTATGAAAAATATCTCCACGAAGGCTATCATATAATACTGAAAGCCTGTGCCAAACCAAAATGGACGGCAGATGAAACTCAAAAAAAAGAATTGGAATTAAGGATTACTAAAATGGAACTCATACAAGAACTCTTGCCTACCTACACTACTTCCATATCTTTGACGATAAAAATTGAGAAGATGAATAATCAACTTTACGATATGATAGAAAATGCTGCTAAATCTTCAAAAGGCGACGTCAAAATCAACTTTCTGATTATAGATACAAAGAATGAAGTTTCGCTAACCTTGCAATCAAAAAAGCATTTGGTGAATACGGAGAATTTTTTGGAGAAAATTCAGCCGTTAATAGGACAAGAACTCATAGAAAGTTGGAAACTAAACACTAAACCATTATAAAATTAACACTATCGTTCTAAATGGAAGAATATATTCCGTTTTCATACGTACAACATCTTGCTTTTTTAGAAGGATTTCAAGATAGCGGGGCTGCAAAAGCCGAAAAATTGCCATCAGACTTCTTTTCCTCCTATTTAAATCACAATTACTATGCTTCAATGTCCTTTTTGCAAAGAAATATTGATATAAGATTGAATCCTTCTTTGCTTTTACCATCGGCAAAGAGCGTTTTCGTATTTCTCTTATCTTATAATACCGATTTAAAACCTGATTTCCCTCTGAAGATAGCCTCTTATGCACTTTTGAACGACTATCATAAACTAATAAAATCAAAACTTTATACGATAGCAAGCCGTATTTGTGAAAAATATCCCGATTTTAAGTTTAAGATATGCGTAGATAGTGTGCCGATATTTGAGAAAATTTGGGCAAACAAGGCTCTTAGCGGTTCAATAGGCAAGAATTCTTTATTTATTAGCAAAGATTTCGGCAGCAAAGTGCTGCTTGGCGAGATTATCTGCAACTTTTCCACCGATTATACGCAGCAAGATGATATTAATCTTTGCAATGATTGCACTCTTTGCATTGATTCCTGTCCCAACAACGCCATTCTGCCCGACAAAACCATTGATTCCTCAAAATGTATAGCCTATCATACGAAAATAAACAAGGATTCAATACCCGACAACATTGATTTGTGGAATTATATCTTTGGTTGCGATATATGTTTGGACGTTTGCCCGCACAATTACAAAACTTTCGTGAATACAAACGCAGATATACAGCCACAGAAAGCCGTTTTAGATTTATTAAACAAGGTTTCGGAAAATTCAATGACTGATTCCGATTTACGAAAGGCTAAAAAATGCAGCGGTTTGGAGAATATAAAATTTGAGAAACTGCTTTCCAATATACAAAAAGCAAAAAATCATTGATACGACTAAATATCAATGATTTTTTGTTTTGAGTTATTGTTTGTGTTGCTCGTTAAAAAGTTTCAAACGCCGAGCAAATTCGTCCAGCATCTCAAACGGTACAAGCGAAACGCAGGCTCTCACTCCTTCAATGCGGGTTGAACCGGTTATTGACAAGGAAATGGCACTTATTCCGTAATAAACTAATTCCGAAAGCAACTCTTCGCCTGTGAAACCCGGATAACCGAAGGTGAAATAGAAGCCATCTGCCACCGGAACGTCCAAATCTTTATCATAAACTATCTTAAAGCCGTTGGCAGTCAAAGCATTCTTCATAAAATTCGCCTTTCTCTCATATAGTTTCAAGTCTTCAACAAAATTATATTTGCCTTCGTTGCACGCTTTGAATATTGCCGCCAGCGCATACTGCGAAGAATGAGCCGTGCCGCTTGTTAAGGCGTAAAGAGAACCAAATATTATTGCTCTGCCGAATGAATCCTGTGTAAAATATTTGAGCATATATTCGCTTTTTAGTTCAAATAACGGCTCGGAAATAATCATTACCGCTATTCTTTGCCCCGCATACGAGAATGCTTTTGAGCCTGAAATCATCAAAATATACTTAGACGCATATTTTGCGACCGTCGGCTGAAACGGAGCAATGCCCGGCTGAGAGTAATCGCTGCGAAAGTCCATCGCAAAGTAGGCTAAATCTTCTATAACAATGACATCATATTTATTAGCCGTCTCTCCGATTATCCGCAACTCAGCATCGTTGAAACAAAACCAGGCAGGATTGTTAGGAGACGAATAAATAAGAGCGGCAATGTCGCCTTTGGAGAGATATTCCTCTAATTTATTTCTTAATTTCTCGCCTCTGTAATCATAAACGTCAAATCTATCGGTTTCAATTCCCAAAATACGGCATTGTTGCTTCTGAACAGGGAAACCGGGGTCTATAAAAAGAATCTTATTCTTCTTTTCATACAGGCGGGATATGGTCATAAAGGCTGCAAATCCTGCCTGCATAGAGCCAACGGTAGGAACACAACAATCATCCTTGACATCAATATCCAGAAAGTTCTTTACAAATTTGGCAGTCTCGCTTTTCAACTCCTTTGTGCCGTAAATATCGGGATAAATTGCAGCAACGCCGTCTTGCAGAGCCTTTATTTCGGCATCAACGCCGATTTGAGCAGCAGGCAAACCGGGTATGCCCATTTCCATCCTTACGAATTTTTCGCCCGTTGCCGCTTCCACATCATCAATCACTTTTTTTACTTCACGGATTGATGCTGCCCCGAAATTCTTTATATTGTTTTTAGCGATAATATCATCAACTATTTGTTTGTTAAAAGGTATTTTTGACATATTTTTTCTTTTTATTTTATTGAATTGTCTTGCAAATGTACTAAAATTCCGTATAACTTTCCCAAAAGGCTGTTTCAATTTTCCCAAAGGCTGTTTGGTTCGCACCAAACGCCGTTTCATTTTTACCAAACAGCCTTTCATTTTGACCATATCAAACATTATGATTATCAATGACTAATCCGTTGTGCCGAAATCTCTTTTCCTTATGATAAAAAGGGATTTCGGAAACAGGAAATTAAGTAAGAGGGCGGGGGATGTTGCGATTATTCAGACGAAAAGTTTAGTTATAATCATATTAAAAATGATTATGAAAATGCTGCTTTGCACTACGGCGTTGGTGCTTTGATGCCCCACATCAACAGTTGTTCCCGTAACGTTATAACCTCTGTATGAGGCGATGGATGATATAAGGAAGGCGTTGATTGCTGTCTTCACGATGGCATAAACAACATCCGCACTGCTAAATTCCAATCTCAAACCCTCAATGTAATTAAAGATTGTGATGGAACCAACCATCAATGCTCCCAATCCGCCTCCTATCAACGCCACAGCAATGCTGAAGATGATTAAAATGGGAAAAAAGCAAACGCAAGCGATGATTTTGGGCAATATAAGGTAGGATGCGGAATTTACTCCCATAACTTCCAATGCGTCTATTTGCTCCGTGAGCCGTTGAGTGCCGATTTCCGATGCTATTCGCGAGGCACATTTCCCTGCAAGGATGAGACTGATTACCGTAGGCGAGAATTCTAATATTATTGCTTTGCGTGATGCGAATCCGAAGACCCATCGCGGATATAAAGGGTTCTCTAAATTATATAACATTTGCATTACGACCGCCGCTCCTATGAAAAGAGATATCAATAAGACGATTGCGATTGAGTCTATCCCTAATGCTTTAAATTCGAAGAGCGTTTTTTGACGGAAAAGGTACGAATTTTGCGGTTTTTTAAAGGCATCTCTCATTAAAAGGATATAAGAGCCGAGTTCAATGAGAGATGCTTTTATTCTTGTTGTTAAAGTATTCACTCTTTCTACTCAATATTGATGTTAAGTGTTGTTTTATCTTTGTCGGTTGAGATTATGATGTGGCGTTTCTTCTTCCTTTTGTTGGCAATTATGCTTTCGGATAAACAATCCTCAATCTCACGTTCAATAGTTCTTTTAAGAGGACGCGCTCCGTATTGAAGGTCGCATCCTTTGTTGATGATAAAGTGTTTAACCTTCTCATCAATGTCAAGAGAGTAGCCAATGGCGGCGATTTTCTTTTTAAGCGACTGAAATTCTATATCAATAATTTTAAGAATCTCCTTTTCACCAATATTATTGAAGAAAATAACATCGTCAATTCTGTTAAGAAATTCAGGAGAGAAAGTCCTCTTTAAATCTTTGTCAATAATATTCTTCTCTAACAAAGCCTGACTTTCCTTATCGTTCGTTGCGGAAAATCCTATGCCCGCCCCGAAATCTTTAAGGTTTCTGCTGCCGACATTAGAGGTCATAATAATAATTGTGTTTTTGAAATCAACTTTTCTACCCAGGCTATCGGTCAAATGTCCTTCGTCAAGAATTTGCAGAAGTATATTATAAATATCGGCATGTGCCTTTTCAATCTCATCGAATAGGACTATGGAATAAGGATAGTTCCTAACTTTCTCCGTAAGCTGCCCTGCCTCTTCATAACCCACGTATCCGGGAGGAGAACCTATCAATCGCGAAATGCTATGCTTCTCCATATATTCACTCATGTCCAATCGGATGAGATTATTGTCGGAATCAAAAAGATATTTTGCCAAACTCTTAGCCAATAACGTCTTTCCAACGCCGGTTGAGCCTACAAAAATAAACGAACCCACTGGTCTGTTGGGGTCTTTTAAGCCTGCTTTGGAGCGTCTTATGGTTTTGGTAACTTTTTCTATTGCTTCATCCTGCCCAATTACTATTTGCTTTAAGGCAGAGTCCATTTTAATAATACGAGACGCTTCACTGTCGGTCATTTTCTTTATGCTGACACCGCTTGACGAAGAAACAACGGCAGCAATGTCTTCTTCGGTGATAACAATCGGGTTAAGACGCAACTCTTCCTCCCAAAGCATATTTTCTTTTGTCAAATCGCTCGCAAGTTGTGTCTTTGTATTTCGCAATGTGTCTGCTTCGGCATATTTATGAGCAATCATAAGATTGTTAATCGCTTTATCAGCCTGATGAATCTGCTCTTCAATCTGCTTTAATCGCGGATTGATTCTCGTATCCTTCACATGAGCCATCGCACCCGCCTCATCCATAGCATCAATAGCCTTATCGGGCAGCAGTCTGTCGGTAATATAGCGATTGGTCAGCCTTACACAGGCTTCGAGTGCCTTCTCGGAATATTTAACCTTGTGAAAAATCTCGTATTTCTCCTTAATATTTTGCAGGATGTAAAGAGTTTCGTCTTCCGATGTTGCTTCTATTTGCACCTTTTGAAACCTGCGTTCCAGCGCACCATCACTCTCTATGTGTTTTCGGTATTCCGTCAAAGTGGTAGCCCCTATACATTGAATCTCTCCTCGTGCCAACGCCGGTTTAATAATGTTTGATGCATCAAGGCTTCCTTCCGCATTGCCGGCACCAACGATTGTATGCATCTCATCAATAAAAATGATAATATCTTGGTGATTCCGTACTTCGTTAATAAGCCTTTTGATTCTTTCTTCAAACTCTCCGCGATATTTTGTGCCCGCTACTAATGACGTTAGGTCTAATGTGTAAATCTTTTTGCCGATTAGCGTATTGGGAATGTCGCCTGCGTTGATGCGAAGAGCCAATCCCTCCACGATAGCCGACTTTCCAACGCCCGGTTCGCCTATTAATACGGGGTTGTTCTTCTTTCGGCGGCTTAATATTTGCGTAATGCGTTCTATCTCCTTATCTCGTCCGACTACCATATCAATAGAACCGTTTGCAGCGGCTTTTGACAGATTTTTTGCGAAGTTATCCAAAAACGGAGTCTCACCATAATCTTTCTTATTGCCGAATCGTGTTGATGCATGCTTTTTAAGGTCGTTCAAATCCAACTCCTTGATATTTTTTCCAGCCTCAGAAATAACACCGAATATCATTGCGCTCACATCACCTATGTTTATAGTCCGATTATCGTTGCTTTTATTCTCGGCATTTGACTTCTTTAACTGATAAAGCGTTGTTTTAGCCTTATCATACGTTAATTCGTATTCACCAAGCAGCATTGCAATTTGACTGTTCTTTGCTTGTGCAAGAATACTCAGCAGCAAATGTTCCGTACCTACTACTTCGTCGCGTCCTTCAAAAGCTTCCAGACTTGCATTTCCCAAGATTTCGCGCAATTGAGCCTCATATTGAGGGTCTCTAACGGCGATTCCCAAATCCGAAGCGACATTTGTACAATAGTATTCCAACTTTGATTTTAGCCAATCAGTGTCTATTCGGGCTTGTTTGAGAATTTCCATCGCCCGACAGTCCTTTTCGCGGAGCATAGCCAAGAAAAGATGTTCTACGGCTACGTTTGAATTATTTAATCTTATTGCCTCATCCTTCGCATTGTTGATAACATTTTGTGCATGAGGCGTATATTTTATCTCCATCCTTATTTCCCTGTAAAAAAATGAGTTTTTAATCCAGCCAAAAGTACTAAAAATTTTTATATGTGTCGTTTGAGCGTGTCGGACTGACGTTATATTCCAACCAAACGCTGTTTGTCCGTGTCGGACTTACATTATATTTTTCTAAGAGGCTGTTTCGTTAAAATGAAATCAAGGAATATTTTGACGAAAGGCTGTTTCATTTTCCTAAAACAGCATTATATTTTGAGCAAATGAGATAATGTCGGTGCGACACGCACTTATTGTCGGTCGGAAGCCTGTTTGAAACTGATGGAAAGCAGTCCGAGATAAGTGAGTAAGCCGTTCAGTACCAGCAATTCAAAGTCAAAGGAATAATTAAACCATTTGAGTGAATTTTGACTTAATATGAAGCAGATTATCGGCGACAAGAGGCAGATGTAAGGCACATATCGGTCATTGACTCTTCGTTTGGTCAGCAGCCCAAAGGCAAACAAACCGAGCAAAGGTCCGTAGGTGATGCTGGCAACCTGATACAGAATATCGATAAGATGTTTGTTTTGGTGGTAATAGTAAAAGATGATGACAAGAACAAATATCACCGCAAACAAAGTATGTATCAGATGACGGATATGAGTTTTGCGTTTTGCCGACCAGTCATTGCGTTCCTCTATGTTAAGGAAGTCAATGCTGACTGCTGTTGTCAGCGATGTCAAAGCCCCGTCCGCACTCGGATAAAGAGCAGATATCAGCCCGATAACAAAGACCAATCCCGCCAAAGGACTTAAATAATCAATGGCTATTGTTGCGAACAGGCTGTCTCCGCTAACGGCTATATTGTTATCTGCAGCGTAGATGTACAAAGCAGCACCCAGCACAAGGAAAAGAAAATTGACCACAAACAAAGTGAGCGAAAAAGTTATCATATTCTTTTGTGCCGAACGTATATTCTTACAAGAGAGATTTTTTTGCATCATTTCCTGGTCTAAACCGGTCATTGAGATTGATATAAACATACCTCCGAGAATTTGTTTCCACCAACAGAGGCGCGATTGGCTGTCAGTAACGATGAAATAGTTGAAATCGCTCTGCCAAACCTTGGTAAGCATACCGCCGAACGACACATCCATGGCGTTAGCCACCATAACAAAACACAGAATCAAAGCCCCAAGCATAAAAGTCGTCTGAATAGTGTCCGTCCATACTATTGTCTTGACGCCGCCTCTGATTGTAAAGAGCAGAATCAGCACAAGAAAGATGCCGACCGAAGCTTCAAAGCTCAGATTCCATTGTTTGAAGACGAACTGATGAAGGAAGAAGATGACGATAAACATCCTTAGGCTCGCACCAAGAGTTCTTGAGAGAATGAAATAAAAGGAGCCGGTTTTGTGAGAACGTTTCCCGAAGCGGGTATCAAGATATTGATAGATGGAGATGAGGTTATGCTTGTAGTAAGTGGGCATTAAAATCAGCGAAATGACCAAATAGCCGAGGAAAAAGCCGAAAACCGTCAGCATATACGAGAATCCGCGGTCTGCAACCCAGCCCGGCACCGACATAAAGGTAACTCCCGAGAGCGAAGCCCCAATCATGCCGTATGCAACGACAAACCACGGGCTTTTTCGGTTGCCTGAAAAGAATGCTTTGCTGTCTGCCTTGCGCGAAGTGAAGTAAGTGATGACGAAAAGCAGCAAAGTGTAAGCCACAAAGGCTATAAAAATGATTTTATCCATTATTCCGACCTGTTTTAACGCCGCAAAAATACGCTTTTTTGTTATTTTGACTAATTTTGCCGCTGTTTTATCAACCTGAAATCAACATGGACTACCCTTCTTTGCTATTAGAAAACGCTGTAAGCGAATTATCAAAACTTCCGGGCATAGGACGCCGCACCGCATTGAGGTTTGCTCTCCATCTTCTGAAGAATGACCCGATTGTAACCTCACAACTCGCCGACAGTATCACCAAACTAAGAAGCGAAATCAAATTCTGCCGCATTTGTAACTCAATTTCCGACCACGAAACCTGCTTTGTCTGCAACGATATGAAGCGTAACCACGGCATTGTTTGCGTTGTGGAAAATGTAAGGGACGTTATGGCGATTGAAAACACACATCAGTACAACGGAACCTACCATGTGCTCGGCGGAATCATCTCTCCCATTGAGGGAATAGGGGCTAAGGACATTGATATTGAGCATCTGATTAGCAGAGTGAGGGAAGGCGGCATTGAAGAGATAATTATGGCTCTGCCGACGACCATTGAGGGCGACACAACCTCATTCTACATCAACAAAATGCTAATCGGCTGCGGCGTAAGGGTCTCTGCCATCGCCAGAGGCGTGTCTGTGGGCGACAATATAGAGTTTGCGGACGAGGTAACCTTAGGTCGCTCGATTGCAAACAGACTTCCGTTTAGCGAAATGTATAAATAACGTTCCGTAAGTAGGTTCGGCTGTCATAACCCAAGCAAAAAAGCAGGTCAAGGCAAGAAAGATTTTGATAAAAGCCCAGTTTATCACCGAAACATTGGTAATACGGAGGAAAGAAACCTTGTTCTGTTCCCTGATTTTGAACTTTAAACGCCTGCCGATAGTCGTTCTGATGCTCGGCAAGATAGTTTTGAGTTGATACGACTTGGGTCTGCAATGCAAAATGCTTATTGCAAAACGCCAAAATCTCATTATTCAGGTCTAAAAGCAAGTCATAACGCCGTGTAAAGAAGACTTCCACCTCCGAAGCGAAGTGTTCAAAAAACGGACTCTTGCCGTAGGCGGAGAAAATAGCCCTCCAATGCTTTGCATTCCAGTTTTCGGCGTATGAAATCCTCATTTGGTTGGTGGTTTGTTTGGCAAGATGATTGCGTTTCAAAGGAACGATTAACGCTTGCAAGCCATTGGCGGACTGAATGTAGGTACGGTTGCGGTAGGTCTGCTTTTCAAAAGTTTCATAGCCCTCAATAGCCGCCTTATCGCAGCTTGCAAGCAGCGAAAGGTAAGCCACAGAAGGGAAAAACGAGGTAGGAAAGACGCCGAATTTGCTTTGAACCATCCGAAAACAGACTACATTATAATTATAAGCCCAGATTAACCGACACTAACTTGTCTTGCTCAAAGAAAAAGTCAATAGCGTAAGCCTCAGATGAGATTCTGGTTTCGCCCCACGTCTCCTGGTCGGTCGTTAAGTCGGTTATGCCGTTGCCATCCATCATTTCGCTGATTTCTTTTGAGGATTTGCCGATGATTTTATGTCCTAACAGCATCACATCTTCCGCATTGACGTCAATACAAGCAAGGATAGCCTTATCGCTTATCTGCTCAAAATCCGCCGTATTGTCCCATGGCATTCCCAAATCCTTATTAAATTGCAGCGGAAAGTCAAAAAAGAGCGACAATCCCAAGTCTTCGTAAATCAAAAGCGTGGTAGGCATCTCCACATCCTTGCCAATAACTTCCCGATGCGAAGGTTCGCCCAGCAGAGTCTTCACCTGCTCAACATCCATACCGAATTTCACATCTCCAAGACCTGCTTTTAGTTCTATGTTCTTTGTGTCTGCCATATTATAACTTTGTTTTAGGGTTTGAGAATGCAATAATACGAAATTTTTTTCTGATAAAACGACATCAAAACCTTATTTTAAAATAATATTCGTATTTTTGTAACTTCTAAAACCAAATAAAACTATAATATTATGGCTATTTACAATAAGATTATGACCTTTGCGGCAGTTGTTATGAGCCTTGCGGTTGCTGATACGATGTTTGCCCAAACCAAAACCAAGCCTCGCGAGATTGAAGGCAAGATTACCAAAGTCGTAGTCTTCCCAACGCAGGCGTTAATTGAGAAAACAACAAAAATTCATTTGACATCAGGGGATAATAATCTGATTCTGGTCGGCAATTCGCCCTTTATGATTGAGCCTTCTTTGCAATTTGAGACCGATAACGATGTTATGGTTACCGATTTCACGCCTTCAATTCGTTATGTTGAGCATAAGAATGAGTCGGATTGGTATTCGCCCGATGTTTATCGCCATATCAAGTCGTTGAGAGCAAGCATAGATTCTTTGGAGTATCTTTCCGCTGCATCAAAATATCGTGCCGAAGAATTAAGGAAAGAGAAGGATGCACTGAACAATATGAAGGCTATCTCCAATTCTCAATCCATTGACAGCCTTCCGAAGATTCAGGACGCTCTTACTTACTATCGCCCGAAGATAACCGAGATTAACGACCTTATTCAAAGCGAAGGGAAAATTTATGCCGCACTTCAAGATTCCATAGCGAAGTTTAAAGCCGCTCTAAACGTTGTTACAAGTGATGCAATTAAGGCTCTGCCGGACGACAGGCAAGCAATAGTAACTATGAACCTCTATTCGGAAAAGGAATGCGACATAACGCTGACCTATAACTACAATACAACGGACGCAGGCTGGACTCCGCTCTATGATGTTAAGGTTTCAGACCCGTCAAAGCCCGTAAAATTCGTCCTCAAAGCCCAAATCAGTCAATCAACATCAGAAGACTGGAACGGCGTTAGCCTTATCGTGTCATCGGAAACACCTAATACCAACATGGAATTAGGAGAACTCTCGCCGTATTATCTTTTGCCGCTACGAAAAACAGGAAACATCAACCGGTTAACAGGTAGCAGCGTAAAGGAATTAGCTGTAATGACAGCAGGAGTTCAAGATGAAACCACGAGCGAGGAAACCGTCCTAATGTATCAAGAAGCCGAGCCTACGGAATTTGAAATTGTAGAAGAGACTCCAACTGACGCCGCTTTCAAATATACTTCTATGACCGCAACAGCAACAACTATGCTCGGCAAAGAATATTCGGTCGGCACAAAACATACTATCCTTTCCGGCGATAAGCCTAAGACGATTCCGTTGGAAACAAAGACTGCGATGAGTGCTTATAAGCATTACGCCGTTCCGAAGTTATCGGGCTCCGTATTCCTCTCTGCCGACATTGCTGCTTGGGAAGACCTTGACATTATCGCATCCGAAGCCTCCATTTATTCGGATAATCGCTTTGTGGGCAACACTTATCTCTCTCAAACCTCAACAGACGACACTCTTTCTTTGCCTATAGGGCAGGATAACCGCGTTTCAACCGAGAGAAAGGTCGTTCGCTCCAAACCCGACAAGTCTTCAATGCTTTCTTCCGACCTTTCGGTAAATGTGGAGGTTACTTTGTCGGTTCGCAACGCCAATTCATACTCCGTCAATCTCAATCTGGAAGACCAAATACCTGTTTCGCAATCCAAAGACATCGTTGTGAAGCCGTTAGACATTGCTTCGGCGGAATACGATAAGGGAACGGGCAAACTCAAATGGGCTTTGACGCTGGCAAAAGGCGAAACCAAGACCATAAAGTTTTCTTACAGCGTCCGCTATCCAAAAGAAGCGAAACTAAATCTTAATTAGGGTGCGTGTCGCACTGACATTAGTGCGTGCCGCTCTGACTTTAATCCTGCAATGTTTGATTTCATTGCAGGATTTTTTGCTTCCGCAGCAACAATATTTGCTTTCATTGCGGCGGAAGCAAATAACGTCCGAATGATACGCCCTTTAAAATTACAGATTCCTTGCAAGACCCCCCGCAAATGAACTTTACAATTTTTTGTATAAGTTTCCAAAATCGCCATTTCAAATTCCAAAAACGCCATACGAAGCCCGTAGAGCCACGAACGCCCTTCGGTTGGACAAAAGTGCCGTCTTGAAAATTTGAAGAGACGTTTTTTCGGAGCATAATCAACATCCGCAATCCCAATCAAATGCTTTATTCACAGGGAATTTGCTTTAAAAACCTCGAAATTTGACTTCAAAATCACGAAACTTGCTTTCGGAACGCTGAAACTTGACTTCAGAACGCTGGAATTTGATTATAGAATTCTAAAACTTGATTTCAGAGTTCTAAAGCTTGATTTCGTGGGAATGAAAGGAAGGAATATTTTGGCAAAACGGCGAAAAACCAACTTCAAAGTTGCTAAAAAACCCCCTTTTTTAAGCCCTTATTTTTGAAAAACGGCGTTTTGAGGCGTTGAAATGAGGTTGAATTTTTTCTGTAAGTTGCTTTTGTGAGTTTTTTCTGTAATTTTACGGCAATATAAGGTGCGAATCGCACTGATATTATTTGCTTCCGCCGAAAAGAAAGTGCGTTTTGTACCGATATTATTTGATTTTAGAGCGATATAACCAAATTATGCCCGTGCGGAAGCAAAGAGTAGTGGGGTTCTAATCAGGGATGGGCAGGTTGTAAGCAAAGAACTTGCGGATGTCCTTTGATAAAAACGCCCTGTCTAATTGGTCTGACGCATTGCAAATCTCCTTTACGTCTCCGCTTTTGAAGATTATGTTGATGCTTTCGTCGTTAAACGAGTACGCTTTGTTCTCTAATTCCGCCGAACGCTTGCAATATTTGTCCCAATCGCTGTTTATGGGCGTTTGTTGCAGGCTATCGGTGAAGTGAATCTTGCCAAGATTGTGGTCTAACAGGCTTTGAGCGAGATATTTCAGTATTTTGTCATCGTTCTTGCTCCATATTTTGACGGCAGAAACAACATCCGTGTCGTCCAAATCAACAAAGTATGCAAGGGATTCTTCGTTATATGTCTGCGGATTGTGCTTTAAAAAATACAAAAGCGAGGAATTGAGTTTCGATTGCCCGACAGGCAGCCCCATAGCGAGCATATCACGCACGCGACTGAAGATGGATTTTAACAGATTGTCCGCTGCCACCACCGTTTTGTGCATATAGACCTGCCAATACATCAATCGCCGCGATATAATGAACTTTTCAATGGAATAAATGCCCTTTTCATCTATCACCAATTCTCCTTTTGGCGTTACGGAATACATATTCAGAATGCGCTCCGTTCCTATTACGCCTTCGGAAACTCCTGTGAAGAAACTGTCTCTTGTTAAGTAATCAAGCCTGTCGCAATCCACCTGCGATGAAACCAAATGATGGAGGAATGCTTTATGATATCGGTTGGTGAAAATGGCTATTGCTGTCGGCGAAACGTTCATCTGACGCATCAAAGCCAACGAAATGTCCTCGTGTTTTGAGGTAAAAAAGCAGTGTTCCAAAGAATGCGAGAGCGGAGAGTGCCCAATGTCGTGCAGGAGTATTGCTATCAGAGCGGCGTTGTATTCTTCCTCGTCAATAGAAACTCCTTTTGCCCGCAGCACATCAAGAGCCTGAGTCATCAAATGCATTGCCCCGATACTATGAGCAAACCTCGTATGTTCCGCACCGGGATATACGAGGTTTGTAAGCCCTAATTGTTTTATTCTTCTCAAACGTTGGAAATACGGATGTTGAATTAAATCGTATATTTCCTCGTTTCTGATGTTTATAAAGCCATAAACGGGGTCGTTAATTATCTTTTTCTTGTTTGCTTTGCTCATTTAATATTACTCGCTGTCGCTTTGCGAACCTTCTCCTAAGCGAGCAACGGCTTCTTTCGCCTCTTCATAACCGCCTTGCTGGCTTTTGATGTACCATTCTAAGGCTATGGCGCGATTGACCTTCACTCCGTAACCGTGTTCGTAGCAAAAGCCAAGTTCAAACATCGCAGGAGCGTAGCCTCCGCCCGCTGACTTTGCGAACCATCTGACAGCATCGGTCGTATAATTATAAAAGCCATCAACGCTATTGCGACCTAAATTGTACATTGCTTGCAAATTGCCTTGGTTTGCAGCCAATGTGTAGAATTTTTTGGCTAATTTAAGGTCGGGAGTGCCCATATCGCCGTTTTCATACGCCTTTCCAAGTGCGTTTTGTGCAGGAGCATAGTTTTGGTCTGCTGCTCTGCTGTACCAGGATATTGCATCTACAACATTGACCTCAACACCTAATCCGTCATAATAGCAATTACCTAAATTGAATTGAGCTTCCGCATTTCCGCTTTCTGCTGCTGCTCTAAAATTTTGAGCATTCATCTCGCTGTTCGCAGATGTATCGTTGTCATGATGAGCATTCTGAGCCGTAAGTCCTCCTAAAAGAACCATAAAAGCAAATGTCATTAAAAGTTTTCTTGAAATAATAAAGGTTTTCATAACGTATAATTTTATAATCTCTAATAAATTAACTTTTAGTAGCGGAGACGAGAGTTGAACTCGTGACCTCCGGGTTATGAATCCGACGCTCTAACCAACTGAGCTACCCCGCCATTGTTTTTAAGGCTGCAAAAGTAGTACTTTTTTTTGATAATACCAAAACGCAACCTTATTTTCATTTGCTTTATTGCTGTTTCACTTTCTTGTATTCTTCGTTTAACCCCTTGATAATCTCATCTGTAATATCAAAACCTTTGTCTATGTAAAGCACAGGTGAGTTCATGTATTCTTTTCTCAAAATTACGTTGAATTTATCGTGCGTTTTGTTGTATTCATCTATGAATGCATAGATGGCATCTACTAATTTCTTGTTGTCGTTAAACTGCCTTTCCTGTAATTTTACAGCCATTTCCTGTTGTAAAGCAGGCAATTCTTGCTGTCTTTGCGTTAATTCCTTTTCTTTTTCTTTTTGTTTGGTTAAAGTAAGATTGGCTCCGTTCTTCATATAGTCCTCATAATCTTTTTGAAACTGCTGTCCTGCTGAACGCAATTGGTTTTCAATCTGCTGTTGATAAGCTTTGAGAGATGCTTCCATATCTTTGGCATATTCATACTTTGCCATAATGGTGTCAGTGTTAATGTATGCAATTTTCAAACTTCCGTTCTGTATCGTTTTTGCAACAACTTTACTTTGATTATCAGAATTGGTCTTGTCTTTGTGGCAAAACATCACACCAATAATTAATACCACAGAAACCAAAAGAGATATTATGGCGATAATACTTGCGTATCTTGTTTTTTTATGCAGTTTGGTTATTGCTTCTTTGGTGTTTCCACAACCTGTTTCTTGCATTATGTTTTGTTGAATGTCTTTTTGTTCTATGTTTTCGTCCATAATCTTATATCCTTTTATTATATTAAGAAGTTGCAAAGATACTATTTTACTTTTAATTAAAAAAAAAAACTTATCTTTGCCACTCTATTTAACACCGTATTAGTAAATGAAAAGAATAGGTTTAGGTATAATGGCTTTATGTTTAAGCTTCGTTGCAACGGCTCAACTTGATATAAAATGGGGAGAGCGTTTTTATGATATAAAAGATGGTTGCAAGTCGGCGGAAATTATTGCCGAAGATATGAGTGGCTATTACATGTATTATTCTATGGAGGAATATGCCGGCAAGGGAGAGTTTGCGTTCAATTATTACGTAGTTCATACCGATATGCGAGGCAATCCGGACAAGATTGTAAAGATAGATTTCGGCAATCAATCATATAAAATTGAGCAAACCTGGCGTTGTGGAGACCTTGTAGGGTTTATTCTCAGCAGAAAGAAAGAAAACAAGCCTGTTGAAAAGAAAACGAATAGCCGAAATAAGAAAGAAGAGCCGAATAAGACAGGAACGATAGCATTATACACCCAATTCTTCCACTTAAAAGATATGCGACTGATGGATAAGCCTGTTAAATTTAAGACTTACAACTATTCGGTAAAACAAAAGGAAGAACCGTATTTATTTAATTTCAGTGAAAATAAGACAAAGCTCGCATTCTGTTTCCTTTCGTCGGATACAACAGGACGAAAGACCGCAGAAGTTGAAGTATATGACGATCACATGCGATTGATGTGGAGTAGAAACTATCCTTTGAATATAGAAAACGATGCTTATGACGTAAAAGATGTCGCAGTTAATAATGACGGCAACAAAGCGTTGATAGGAATTATTTCTAAGGCTACAGGGAAAAAATCAAAGCCTACCGAAGGAAAGTTACATCTGATATGGCTAACGGAATATGAGCAACGCCAGCACAATGAACAAATAGAAAAAGCATGGGCTACCGATTTGAAATGCGCATTCAATATGTTCGGCGATTATATGGTCGCAGGATATTATGGAACTCAATCCGGAAATCCTGCTCTTGCTATTGGGTCGTTTTCTTATCTGTATGACGACCGCAGAGGCTTCCTTAAAAATTTCTCAAAGGCTGAATTTAAAGATTATGAGACTGACGAAATGATTAAAGACGGCTTACCCTTGCCTTCACAGATGTCTTCACGGATAGATAAGTTGATACCAATGGTAGGAGGCAATGTTATAATGATAGGAGAGCAGGAATTTGAATCACATATCATCCCCGCACGCCGCCGAAATGAGAAACCGACAGGAGAAGAGGCTATGTTCTATCGCGATTTGATTGTAACCAATGTCGACAAAGATGGTTTTGTCAGCGGGAACGCCTATTTGCCTAAGAGACAAAAGGACATTGATGGCAATAATGACTACAATTCTTATGCTATGGCAAGAGATAGATTTGGCATTTACATCATGTTTAACGACCATATCGGCAATTATGACGGCAATCGCTTTGAACCTAACCGCAATTACAACTCCGACAAATTGCGTACGCAGGTTAATTTCATCCAAATCTACAATGACGGCAGTTATCATTGGCATAAAGCATACGATACCAAGAAAAATAAGATGCCGTTCTTCAAAACAATGTTTTTAACCACCACAAAAAAGATTTTATTCTTTGCTCGCTACGGCGAAAACAATGTCTTCGGGCAATTTGATTTGAAATAATTCATATATTTATAGATTTTGATTGATTTTTTCAGCCTTTCCATTTTGTGAAAGGCTGTTTTATTTTTACCAAACAGCCTTTCGTTAAAATATTCCTTGATTTCATTGGAACGACACAGCCTTTCGTTTTCGGCAAATCAAAGAACATTTATCGGATGATTGTTTTGGGGTTGATGAATGGGGATTGTTTTGTGTTAATGTGATTTGGTGATGGTTTCGGAGGCTGCAAGAATGTCATAAATCTTGTTGGTCTTGCAGTCAAAAGCCGTTGCAACAACCTTGATTTTGATTTGATTGCGTTTTTTTGAAAGTTTGAAACGATTAGGTATCGTTGCTATGCAATGAGACTTGTTGGATTCTGCTTTAACGTTGGCAATGCTGTGTTTATACAATGTTTTGCCGTTGTTATCGCTGACAATAATATCCACAGACGGCATTAGCAAATCATAAAGCAAGTCATTACAATACCAAATGGCGATTTTATCCTTTTGAGACCAAACATCAACACTCAGAATCAAAGGTTTAAAACTTTCTTTTATCGTTTGATAAACCGCTTTCGGCGTTCCGCTGCCGTCAATCGCTGCCCAAGAATAAGCATATTCGGGTTCGTTCCACTGCCACGTCAGGCTGCCCATACAATATGGCTTCTTGCGGCGATGAGCCTCTATTGCAATGCGATAAGCCTTCATTGCAACCGAATCGTTCTTTGATAAGAAGTCGTTTATTGTTTGAAAAGAACCGTACGTATCCTTAATCTGCTTGGCTATAATCTCAAAACCGCGAGGATGAAACTGGATTTCCTTAAAACGATTCTTGATTTCCTCCAAATCAGTCTTGATTGTGTCGTTTTCTATTCTTAATCCGGTGGGCGGAGATTGGAATCCGTATTCACTAACGAAGCGTCCGACTTTGCGAGTGTAGGTTTCGGCATTGCTATCCGCCCACCACACTCCCCAATAGTGCGAATCGCCGTAACGATATGACTCCTGCCTGCCCCAACCGTAAAGAGGAGAAGTATGAATGTAAGAAACATCGGGACAATATGCCTTTGCAAGGTCGGCAAGAATTTGTTTGAATAAAATATTATAGTCTTCCGTCAGTTTATTTGAGTCATTGACTGCCGTCTTCCAGCCCCACTGATTGATGCCTTCCCAATTCTCGTTGTTGCCGCAAAGCAATGCAAGACAAGGATGGCGTTTCATTCTTTCCAAATTAGATTTAACCTCTGTTTTTATCTCATTTAAAAATGCCGAATCAGCAGGGTAGGGGGCGCAGGCAAAAGGAAAATCCTGCCAAACCAAGATTCCATTCTCATCACACCAAGTAAGAAAACGTTCATCCGCATATCTGCCGCCGCCCCATAAGCGAAGCATATTGCAATTCGCCTCTTTGGCATAACGAAGCAGCGTTGTGTCAAAATCTTCGGTCATTATCACATTGCTGCCTCTTGCAAACATCGGAACGGAATTAACTTCAAAATAAAAAGAACGCCCTATGGAATCCGTATCTTCAACTAATCGTATGGTTCTTATCGCAAAACGTATTGTTGAAGGCAGTATCTTGTGTGCTGCTATGAAGTTTCGGCAGTCGGTGATTTGATTTGGATTTAATATTTGCTCAATCGGCAATGTGTAAATGACGCTTTCGCCCATTGTATTCGGATACCAAAGGCGCGGATTGGCTATTTTGAAAGGATATTTTCCTGTTTCAAGCGACAGAAGCATAAAAGCAGTATCGTTTTTTATGCTGTCCGTTGATACGGAATAAGCCAATGTGTCTCCCAACCAGTAATCCGTTGCTATGTTGTCTGGTTTTGAGTTAGGATATTGGCGTTTGGTGATTTTTAAATTAACTATATTCGGCGTTAAATTTGCTCTGCAGAAATCCCATCCGAAGTTATATTGAGCCATTCTGAAGATTGAACGTTTTGTATCAGTCTTTGCGGCTATGCTATTGAAGAAATCCTGCCGTTCTTTGCTCATTTGCGTAGTATCAAACCAAATATTAATAAATTCAAATCTGATAACATTCGTGTCTTGCTTGATAAGAGAAGTGATGTTTTGAGATAACGGAATGAATTCATTTGAAGACATGGCGGCAAATTGACCATTGATAAATATCTTGGCAAGCCCTCTGATGCTTTCCGCTTGCAGGAATACAGCCGTGCTTGAATCCATATTTTGCGAACTTACAAATATTGTGTCGTAATGAGATGTTTGTGCGGATATACGCCCTAAAAGCAGTATGCAAATCAAAAAAGAAAAAAGTTTTTTCATATTACATAATAATAAATTAAGATTACAAAGATATGAAATCTTATTTAACATAAAGATAATGTGAGAAAAAAAGAGTATTATTGCAGTTTCAAAAAACGAAAAGAAATGTCGGAAGAACAATTGGAAATAATTGGCGCTCATTCTCATAACCTACAAAATATATCGCTTAAAATACCACGTAATAGTTTAGTTACAATCACAGGATTGAGCGGAAGCGGAAAATCATCGTTGGCTTTTGATACCATTTATGCCGAAGGACAGCGGCGATATTTGGAAACATTTTCGGCATACGTCAGAAATTTTATCGGTAACTTGGAAAAGCCCGATGTGGAAAAGATTACAGGCTTAAGTCCTGTCATTGCAATAGAACAAAAGACCACAAATAAAAATCCTCGCTCAACAGTAGGAACGGTAACCGAGATTTACGATTTGCTGCGCTTGCTTTACGCCCGCATAGCCGATGCTTACTCCGAAACAGGCGAGCTTATAGTGCAGTTATCCGACACAGAAATTTTGCAAACCATTAAAAAGGAATATGAAAACAAGACAATAATTCTGCTTTCTCCTGTAGTAAAGGGACGAAAAGGTCATTACAGGGAATTATTTGAGCAGACAGCTAAGAAAGGCTTTCTTAAAGTTCGGATAGACGGCACTATTACCAACATCACACGAGGTTTGCATTTGGACAGATACAAGATTCACGATATTGAAGTGCTGATTGACAGTTTTATTATCAGCGAACATAACGAGCAACGCTTACAACAATCTCTTCAAACAGCCTTTAATCATGGCAAAGGGACGATTATGGTGATGGAAAAGGATAAAATCCGAACTTTTAGTAAGAATCTCCTTGATACGAACAGCGGAAAAGTATTTGCGGAAGTAGAACCGAATACCTTTTCCTTTAATTCGCCTTACGGAGCCTGCCCCGTATGCAACGGATTGGGGCAAGTAACGCAGGCGGATATGGAAAAAATTATTCCGGACGACACAATAAGTATTGCAGATGGCGGAATATTGCCAATAGGTAAGTATAAGCCGGACGGATACATCTTTAAGCAACTTCAGCATTTGGCAGAAATGCATCGGTGCTCGCTAAAAACGCCTATAAAGGACTTAAACAAAGATTTTCTTAACTTAGTATTGTACGGAAGTGAAGCCTCATTCCATTTTGAACACAAAAACGTTCATTTTTCCGGCGTTATAGGCTACATAAATATGCAGATGTCGGAAAATATGCCTGCCGGAATATTGAAATGGGCTGCAGGATTTATGCATACCACTATTTGCCCGTCATGCAATGGTGCAAGATTGAAACCGGACTCCCTTGCATTTAAGATAGACGGCAAAAACATTGCAGAAATAGCCCGATTAGATTTTTCAGACCTTGCTTTATGGTCTAATACTCTGCTAAACAAATTGCCGAATCGCAAACAAACAATCGCAAAAGAAATTTTAAGAGAAATAAATACCCGTATAGGATTTTTACTTGACGTTGGGTTAGGATATTTAAGCCTTAACAGAGCATCAGCCACCTTATCAGGGGGCGAGAGTCAGCGAATACGGCTTGCAACTCAAATAGGGTCGGAACTTGTTAATGTAATGTATATTCTTGATGAGCCAAGCATAGGTCTTCATCAAAGAGACAACAAGCGACTCATCAATTCCTTAAAACGTTTGCGTGATTTGGGTAACTCGGTTATTGTTGTGGAGCACGACAAGGAAATGATAATGGAATCGGACTTTGTAGTAGATATAGGACCTGGTGCAGGAATAAATGGAGGCAAAGTTATGGCGGCAGGAACTCCTGCTCAGCTTCTATCACAGGACACAATAACGGCAGCATACCTTAACGGAACAAAAAAAATAGCCGTTCCGTCCAGCCGCCGTAAAGGAAACGGCAAACAACTTAGGCTTATCGGAGCATCAGGTAACAATCTAAAAAACGTAACCCTCAATCTGCCGTTAGGAAAGTTCGTTTGCATCACTGGGGTGTCAGGTAGCGGTAAATCATCTCTTATTAACCAGACTTTGCATCCTGCTCTTAGTTCTCATTTTTATCGTTCCGAGCGTGAGCCTTTGCCGTATTCTGCCATTAAAGGCATAGAAAATATTGACAAAGTAATAGAAATAGACCAGTCTCCCATAGGACGTACTCCGCGAAGCAACCCTGCTACATTTATAGGTGTGTTTGACGACATCAGAAAGTTGTTTGCCTCTTTGCCGACAGCCAAAATCAGAAATTATCAGGCGGGGCGTTTTTCGTTTAACGTAAAAGGCGGGCGTTGTGAGACGTGTCATGGAGCCGGATTGAGAACAATTGAGATGAATTTCTTGCCTGATGTCTATGTTACTTGCGAAGATTGCAACGGAAGCCGCTATAATCGCGAGACATTAGAGGTTCGTTACAAGGGAAAGTCAATAAATGATGTTCTTAATATGAGTTTTAACGAGGCAATAGGGTTTTTTGAAAATTATCCGAAGATTCTTCGCCAACTTAAGATAGTTCAGGATGTTGGATTGGGATATCTGACGTTGGGACAGCCCTCCACAACTCTCTCGGGCGGCGAAAGTCAGCGTATAAAACTGTCTGCCGAACTCGGAAAGAAGGATACCGGAAATACTCTCTACATTCTTGACGAGCCTACGACAGGTCTGCATTTTGAAGACATAAGAGTGTTGTTGGAAGTGCTGCAAAAACTCGTTAATAAGGGCAATACTATTGTTGTAATAGAGCATAATCTTGACGTCATCAAGGTTGCCGACTGGATTATAGACTTAGGACCGGAGGGAGGCAAGGATGGCGGCTATATTCTTGCGGAAGGTACGCCGGAAGACATCATCAAAGACAACAAAAACAGCATTGGCGAATATCTTGCTGCGGAAATGTAATCTGTTTCGCCGCTTAATCATATCGGAATACTACCATAAATTCAGATAATAAAGAGTCGTAACAGCGTTATGGCTCAACGTTTTCACCAAAGGCTGTTTGGTAAAAATGAAACAGCCTTTGGTGAAAATATTCCTTGATTTCATTTTAATGAAACAGCGTTTGGCTGGAACATAATGTCAGTCCGACACGGACATACAGCGTTTGGGATAAATGATACTTTCTTTATCGGATTTTATTTATCTTTGCAGGCGGATAAAACAGGGGATTACAAATTTTTTATAAATAATGAAGAAGATTATCGTTGTTGTAATAGCGTTATGTTCAACGTTTTGTCTGATGTCTCAAACAATGAAGTCAAGCGTTTATTATTTGGCATCGGAGAAATGCGAAGGCAGATTGATGAACACAAGAGGCGACACGTTGGCAAGGGAATATATTGCGAAAACGTTTAAGGATATCGGATTGAAACCGCTCTTTAAGGATTTTTTTCAGGATGTGAGGCTGAGCAAGGCAGGTAAGGATTCTGTTTTTTCGGCAAATGTGGTCGCCGTTTGCAAGGGTAGCGACCCGCTATTAAGGGATGAATATATTGTTATCGGCTCTCATTTTGACCATTTGGGCAAAGGCAAAAATATTTACGGACGTTCAACGGACACTATGGGCATTTATTTTGGTGCGGACGACAATGCTTCCGGCGTTGCTATGATGCTGGAGACGGCAAAGAGGTTTGCAAAGCACCCAAGCAAGAGAAGTGTGATTTTTGTTGCTTTTTCGGCAGAGGAAATGGGGCTTGTCGGCTCGCAATTCTTTGTTGAGCATCTTCCTGCAAAGGTTAAAATCACTGCAATGCTCAATTTTGATATGGTTGGCAAACTTCACGGCGGTCATCTCAACGTTGGCGGCTCGCAAACTTCATCGGAAGCCGAGCAGATAGTCAATCAATTTGCACAAATGTACAATCTGAAAATTCAATTCTCACCTTCCGGTATGGGACCTTCCGATCATGCATCTTTTTATGCGAAAAGCATCCCCGTTTTCTTTATTTACACATCGGCAGACAGCACTTACCACACACATAACGATAAACCGGAATACATAGACTATGAAGGAATGGAAACGATATCAGATTTCGCTTTTGCATTGGCAAGCAATATTGCCGACAGAGCAAACAATCTGACATTCCAACAAACAAAGGATCCGGAGAGAACGGTCTCTAAAATGAGGATATCGCTTGGCATTATGCCGGATCATACAGGTACAACGGCAGGAGTTAAGGTGCAGGCGGTATCAAAGGGTAAGGCAGCAGAGAAAGCAGGTATCAAAGTCGGCGACCTTATCATTGCCATAGGGAATCAAGACATTAAAGATTTGTATCAGTATATGGACGCTCTTTCTGCTTTCAAAAAGGGCGACCAAACGAAGATTACAGTCATCAGAAACAACGAAAAGATAATCCTAAATACAGAATTCTAATATGAAATACCGAAATATTTTATTTTGGCTTTTAGCGGTTGTGATAACTCTTGGTGCGAGTGTTTATCAAAGAGCCTCCGGTCCCACCAATCCTAAAAAAGCGGTTGTTAGTATCAATGAACAGCAGTATCATTTGAAGTTTCCGCGTTCTATAACAACAGATGACAGAATTGTAAGGCTTAAAATAAATGATTCTTCCGCCGTTGCGACAATGTATTACAGGCTTTACGGCACATTTTCCGACTATTCGGCATTGGTTTTTGAGCATTCATCGGACGGAACAATGGTAACGACCCTGCCATCCTTGAAAGCATTGCAAAAGATTGAGTATTACATTGTGATAAACGACTCTTCGCTTTTTGAAGACCAGCCATTGGTTTTGCGTTATAAGGATTCCGTGCCGTCATTGCTTTTGATTGTTCATATTTTGCTAATGTTTGCCTCAATGTTGTTTGCTTCTTATGGTTTTATAATGGCGTTTGCGAAGAGCGAAAAGGTGAAAAAATATTTGCTTTTAACTATTTATACCCTCGTTGGCGGAGGATTTCTCTTTGGAGCATTGGTTCAAAAATATGCTTTCGGGGTTTATTGGAGTGGTTTCCCGTTCGGCAGTGATGTTACTGACAATAAAACTCTTATTGCTTTGATTGCCCTGTTGCTTGCTTTGCCTTTCGGTAAGAAACCTTTCTTTCGTTATGTTGCAATGGTGTCTTTTGCCGTTATGTTCTTGGTTTTTTGTATTCCGCACTCAATATAATAAGGTATAATCCGAAAATATCGTAACTTTGCAAACCATAAAGATTAACTGACTTAATAACATAAATCTAAATAGACAAAATATGAGATTGGAAAATAAAATTGCTATCATAACAGGAGGTTCGGCTGGAATAGGTGCTGCAACGGCTGTTAAATTTGCAAAAGAAGGCGCAACCGTTGTGCTTTGGGATTTGGACGAAGCACGTGGTAATGCATTGGCTTCTCAATTGGGAGCAATGTTTCAAAAGGTTAATACCGCCAAGTTTGATGAGGTGGAAGCAGCAGCAAAGATTGTTGCCGAGAAATACGGACGTATTGATATCTTGATTAACAACGCCGGAATAACTCGTGATGCTACATTAAAGAAAATGACCATTGAGCAATGGCAACAGGTGATTGATGTTAATCTTACAGGGGTTTTCTATTGTGTTAAGGCAGTTAGCGAATATATGGTAGCCAATGGCTATGGTAGAATAGTGAATGCTTCTTCTGTTGTGGGACTTTATGGCAATTTTGGGCAGACTAATTACGTTGCAACCAAAGCCGGACTTATCGGAATGACTAAAACACTTGCCAGAGAGTTGGGAAAAAAGGGTGTAACTGTTAATTGTGTGGCACCGGGCTTTATTGCAACTGAAATGGTCGCAAAGATGCCTGAAAATGTTATTGATTCAATGAAAGCCAAAGTGCCTTTGGCTCGTTTGGGTAAGCCTGAAGAAATAGCAAACGCCTATTGTTTTCTTGCAAGTGAAGAAGCCTCTTACATTAACGGGCATACGCTTTCTGTAGATGGCGGAATGACGGTGTAGGAACCGCATTTTGGCGTTTCTTTATTAAAAAATGATAAAGCAAGGAGATATAACCAAAATTTACGACGCTACAAATATAGTAGATGTCATAGGTCAATTTGTACGACTCCGCAAACGAGGAGTAAATTATATTGGTTTATGTCCGTTTCATAATGAAAAAACGCCGTCTTTCAATGTTAATACTGCACGAGGTATCTTCAAATGTTTCGGCTGTGGCGAAGGAGGAGATGCGGTAAGGTTTTTAATGAAGCATGAGCATTATTCCTATCCCGAAGCCTTGCGTTGGTTGGCTAATCGTTACGGAATACAGATAGAAGAAGAGCAAGCATCAGCCGAAACGTTGGCTTTACAGAACGAAAGAGACGCAATATTTCATGTAAATGAATTTGCACAAAAATATTTTGCTGATTTGCTTTTCAATGATGAGGAAGGAAGAAGCATAGGTCTTAGTTATTTCAAGGAAAGAGAGCTTACGGAGGAGACAATCAGGCTTTGGGGACTTGGATATTGCAAGGACAGTTGGACGGACTTTACGGATAATGCAATTAAACAGGGTTATACTACGGAGAGTCTTGTGAAGGCAGGACTGACTATTGAGAAGGAAGATACGAAAAAGCATTATGACCGATTTAGAGGCAGGGTAATATTCCCTATTTATTCTGTTAGTGGTCGTCCTCTTGGTTTTACCGGCAGAGTGCTTACTTCCGACAAAACCAAAGCAAAGTATGTCAATAGCCCTGAAAGCATTGTTTATTCCAAAGGCAAGGTTCTCTTCGGTCTTTCTTTGGCTAAAAGTCATATAGCCAAAGAAGACCTCTGCTATTTGGTGGAAGGAAATATGGATGCCGTGATGATGAGTCAGCAAGGTGTCAAAAACGTGGTGGCAACCAGCGGAACGGCTTTAACGGAAGAACAAATCAGATTATTAAAACGCTATACTAACAACGTTACTGTTCTCTATGACGGGGATGCAGCGGGTATTCATGCGGCTTTTCGTGCCATTGATATGTTCCTTTCACAGGGTTTAAAAGTTAAAATAGTACTTTTCCCCGATAATGACGACCCTGATTCGTTTGCTCGCAAGCATACCCAGGACGAATTCCAACAATATATTAAAGAACAGGCACATGATTTCATCATCTTCAAAACAGATCTTCTTCTTGCAGACGCTCAGGATGACCCTATAAAGAAAGCGGCTTTGGTAAAGGAGATATTAGTGTCTATAAGCAAGATTCCGGATACTATTGAGAGGGCTGCATACATTCAAAAGTGCTCTTCCATTCTGCAAATGAAAGAAGATATGTTAGCAAAGGAGCTTGTAAAAATTCTTCGCATCGCTTCATACAAACAATACAAAACAGAACAACAGCAGGAAGAGCATACATTTACGGAAAATGAACCTTCCGCTAAATTAAAAGACATAGAAGAGCCGTATCCTGATGATTGGCAGGAACGAAGTATTATAGAATTGCTGTTGAATTACAGTAACACCACCACACGTCAGAATGTAATAGTTGATGAGCAAGGAACGATAGAGCAACAACGCTTTATGACCGCTGCATACGTCGTTTCGGATTTGATAAACGAAGGAATAAAATTTGATAATCCTGTTTGGCAGGTAATATTTGAGATTTACCACGAATATATTGCCAATCACAACACATTACCCGACATAAAAATCTTCACTTCTTCTGAAAACGAAACTTTAAGAAAAGAAACGACTGCCATATTGGTTGATTCCGATAAATACGAACTTTCTTCTCAATGGCAGGGAAAGTACAATATAAATATTCCTGACAGATTTTATCCCGATATTGTAGATTCTCATATTAAGCAAACGCTGTTGTATTTGAAGTGGCACAAGCTTGAACAGCGGCGAACAAAGTTATTGGCGGATATTAAGGCTGCTTCTTCCGAAGAACAAACGATATCGCTGCTTGAGGAGTTAAATTTACTGACCGAAGGTTTGAGAATACTCCGCCGAGAGCTGCATAACATAGCAAAGTAGTTTCTTTGCCTAAATTGAAATGCGGTTTCGTTAGCGTCAAATCAAGTAAAAACGGAATAATATCAAAGAATATTTTTATAAAACAAGAAGACATCCCACAAAAATGAGATGTCTTAAAATTTATACTTAATTATTATGAAACTTTTGGGGCAATGCCCGCATTATTCTTTGATTATGCTTACGCTACGCTCAATAAAATCATCCAGAGCCTTGCCTTTAAGCAATCCTTGCGACAACATAGCCAAATCTTTTAACTGAGACAACACATTAGATTGTGCTTCGGCGTCCGTCATATCAAGAGCCTTCACAATGAGAGGATGATTGCAATTGACAACAAGATTATATGAATCGGGCATATTGCCATACAAGCCGGCCATAGGTGAATTGCCGACCTCATACATTTGTTTCATACGCCGCATATATTCATTTTGTGTAATAGTCATTGGTTTTGCCGTCTCCTCAAGGCTCTCCGTTTGCACGGAAAGCGTTTTCGTATCAACTATTGCTTCAACCAACGCTTTTAATTTGTCGGTTTGTTCCGTTGAAAGCTTGCTTGGGATTACCTCATCCTTCGGAATAAGTTTATCAATCACGTCGCTGTCAATACGAGAGAAATGAACATTGGCTTTTTGCTCCAACATATTTATAAAATGGTTGTCAAGAATTCCGTCCATTATCAATATATCGTATCCTTTGTCCTTTGCAGCTTGAATATATGAGTATTGCTCCTGCGGTTGCGAAGCATAAAGCACAACAAGCCTTTTATCCTTGTCGGTTTGCAAAGGTTCTATTTTCTTTTTGTAGTCTTCCAATGTGAAATATTGGTCATCCAGATTGCGGAAAAGAAAGATTTTTTCCATCTTTTCATAGAATTTGTCATCCGAAAGCATACCATATTCTAAAAATATCCTCAAATCCTCAAATTTTTGTTTGAATTCGTCGTGATTATTCTTTGATATCTCTTCAAGCTTATCAGCAACCTTTTTAGCGATATGAGAAGATATTTTCTTGACATTGCCGTCCGATTGAAGATAAGAACGACTTACGTTAAGAGGAATATCAGGGCTGTCAATCACACCTCTTAACAGCATCATATAATCAGGTACTATTCCCTCAACAGAATCAGTAACGAACACCTGATTGCAGTATAATTGAATCTTGTCTCTTACCGGTTCAATATTCTTTTGAATCTTCGGAAAGAAAAGAATTCCCGTCAGATTAAAAGGATAATCCACATTGAGATGAATATGAAACAACGGCTCATCAAAGTTCATTGGATAAAGTTCTCTGTAAAATGCTTTATAGTCTTCTTCTTTTAGGTCGGCGGGTTTTTGCTTCCAAAGCGGCTTTGTGTTATTTATTATTCTGTCTTGCTCTTTTTGAACTCGCTCAGGCTTGCCTTCTTTGTCCTTTTTCTCACTATCTACCCATATCTTCTCTTTTCCGAAACGTATAGCAACAGGCATAAAGCGGCAATACTTCTTTAACAAATCCAATATCTTGTCTTCTTCCAAGAACTCTTTGTTCTCTTTGGATATATGCATCGTTATTTTTGTGCCTCTCTTGTTCCATGTGCCGTCTTCAATGTCATATTCCTCCGAACCATCGCAAAGCCAATGTACTGCCTTATCTCCGTTGTATGAAAGCGTGTCTATTTCAACTTTATCGCTAACCATAAACGATGAAAAGAAGCCCAAACCGAAATGACCTATCAATCCGGCAGCCTCTTCCTTGTTCTTGCCCTTGAATTTCTCTATAAACTCCTCAGCACCCGAAAGAGCAATATTGGTAATGTACTTTTCAACCTCCTCTTTCGTCATACCGATACCTCTGTCTATTACAGAAAGCGTTTGTTTCTTCTTATCCAGCACCACATCTATTGTTTCATCGCCGATAGCCTTGTCATACTGCCCAAGAGATGCGAGAGTACGCAATTTCATCGTTGCATCAACAGCGTTAGATACTATTTCCCTCAAAAATATCTCGTGATCGGAATAAAGAAACTTCTTTATAATCGGAAATATGTTTTCCGTTTTTACCTGAATCTGTCCTTTCATATTATATTCTTATTTATTGTTTGTTTGTTATTTTACTTGATTGTACGCAAATGCCTTTTCAATATTTGTGCCAACTGCCTTATTATGACATTTTGACATAATAAAAACGGGAATCAGGCATTGATTTTTGCCAAACCTTGTTTGCGTAAAATATTACTTGATTTTATTTTACTAAAACGGCGTTTGGTGAGAGCATTGTAAAGCAAGAGATTAAGCATTGTTGAGGTGTGAGTTGCGAAAAGCAATATGCAAGAATCAAAACGATGTTTTATCTTAATAAAATAGTTTTTGTATGTTTGCAAACATAAACCAAATAATATAGAACGGGATATGTTTCTGCCCATAACAAAAGAAGAGGTAACAAAACGAGGTTGGAGCGAATTGGATGTTGTGATTGTCAGCGGCGATGCTTACATTGACCATCCGTCTTTTGGTTCTGCCGTCATCGGACGCACATTGGAAGCAGACGGATTGAGGGTTGCAATTCTTCCTCAGCCGAATTGGCAGGATGATTTGAGGGATTTTAAGAAGTTTGGCAAGCCTCGCTTGTTTTTTGGCGTAACCGGCGGCTCTATGGACTCAATGGTAAATCATTATACCGCCGCTAAACGTTTGCGAAACGATGATGCATACACACCGGGCGGCAAATCAGGCTTCCGACCCGACTATGCAGTTAATGTTTATAGCAAAATATTAAAACAACTCTTCCCTCAAACGCCCGTAATCTTGGGAGGAATAGAAGCATCGCTCAGAAGAGCGTCCCATTATGACTATTGGGCGGACAGATTGTTTCCTTCCATCCTCATAAGCAGCCAAGCCGATATGCTGGTCTATGGTATGGGTGAAAAGATAATAAGGAATATTGCAGCCTTGCTTGATAGGGGAGTGCCGATGTCTCAAATCCGCAATCTGAAACAAACAGCCTTTGTCGTGAATGCAGATGACAGCAGTATGAATGACTATAACGCAAACACAAATTGCACATTTCTGCCGTCCTTTGTTCAATGTACGAAAGACAAAAGCAAGCAAGCCGAAGTTATGAGCATCATTGAGCGAAATGCAAACTCATATCAAGGCAATATTTTAATACAAAACTACGGGCAAACCAACATCGTAATAAATCAAACGGACAATGATTTCGGCACAACGGACTTAGACAACAGTTTTGACTTACCTTATGAACGCCGACCGCACCCTAAATACAACAAAAGGGGACAAATACCCGCTTTTGAGATGATTAAACATTCCGTAAATATACATCGCGGCTGTTTTGGGGGCTGTGCGTTCTGCACGATAGCCATTCATCAGGGCAAAACAATCATCTCCCGCAGCGAAACCTCAATCCTCAAAGAGATAAAGGCTATTTCACAAATGCCGGACTTCAAAGGATATCTCACAGACCTTGGAGGACCATCGGCAAATATGTATCTGATGGGCGGAAAGGACAAAACGTTGTGCCGAAAGTGCCGAAAGCCTTCCTGCATACATCCTTCCATTTGCAGCAATCTTGACAATAATCACGAGCCTTTGCTGTCTCTTTACGCCAAAGTGAGGTCTCTGCCTTACATAAAGAAGGTTTTTATCGGCAGTGGCATAAGATACGACATTTTTACCGACAACCGCTACTTTGATACCCTCTTTCGCTATCACGTAAGCGGCAGACTGAAAGTTGCTCCCGAGCATACGGAAGATAATGTCTTAAAAGCAATGCGTAAGCCTTCGTTTGACAAATTCATTGCCTTAAAGCATCGTTTTGATATGCTCAATAAACGTTTCGGAATGAAGCAGCAACTCATTCCTTACTTCATTAGTTCTCACCCTGCTTGCTCTCTGAAAGATATGGCTTTGCTTGCACAGCGCACGGCATCACTTGGCTATCGTCTTGAGCAGGTTCAGGATTTTACTCCCACGCCTATGACAATTGCAACCGAGATGTATTACACCGGATTCAATCCTCAAACAATGGAAAAGATGTTTTGTGTGCATTCAAAGCAGGAAAAGCAGGAACAAAACCGCATTTTCTTCTGGTATAAGCCCGAAAACCGCTCGTGGGCAAAGACAATATTCCGCAAATATAATCTTCCGTTGAAATAAGGTCTTATTCGGTTTTAACGAAACGCCATTTGTTCGTGTCGGACTGACATTATTTTTTATTAAGAGCCTGTTCTATTTTTCTAAAAGGCTGTTTTATTTTAACGAAACGCCGTTTTATTTTAACCAAACAGCCTTTCATTTTTAGCAAGCCGCATATCAATATGAATAATTAAGAGTTGGTTTTGCGGCATCTTCCTAATGTTGCGATATGAAGGCTTACCGCTACGCCGATAACAAGCAACAGGACAATAATCCACCATTTGAGAGTTGCAAAATAAAGGCTTGTGCCGATGCCTGCCCACAAAAAAGCAATGCTAACGACTTTTCGCCGTATCGGAATGGGCTTTCGCTCCACGTAATCTTTGATGTATTTTCCGAAAACTTTGTTGTGCAGCAACAGAAAGTTAAGACGTTTTGAACTTTTAGCAAATAACCATGCGGAAAGCAACATAAATGGAGTTGTTGGCAAGACAGGTACGATTATTCCAAGTGTTCCCAACGCTATGCTCAGGATTCCGAGAGATATAAACAGGTATCGCTTCATTCTATCGCCGCAACAGTAACATAAACCATATCTCCGCCGTCTTTATTGATTGCTTTGCGGATTTTAGCCTTGAATTTATAGATTTCGGAGGTCATTTTGTGGTATTAAAAGTTGGGATTATGAGGATATAAGGCTGTTTGGCAGTATTTTATTGTCGTATGAGAAAAAAAAAGTCAGCCTTTGATGTCGGCTGACTTTCTTTCTGTTTTATAATTCTTCTTCATAAGCATCCGAAGAGCCCGCTAAACCTTGATATTTGAATGATTTGTCATAAGTTAATTTGATATACTTGCGGTCTTTCTTGTTTTTAATCTTTTCACTCAGTTCAACATAGAAATAAAGTTCAAGTTTCTTATCCGTAACGCTCTTACGATACTTCAAATCGTAATCAATCTTTTGAATTAATTCTATTTTAGCCTTCGGATAGCGCTCATCAAGGTCTTTTAATATCATTCTCGGATAACGATCGGGGTCTATTGTCGTTGAAGTGCTCATAAGCATACCTTCAGGCGTATATACAGCTTCAACATCTATGCCCTGACGATTTTTAAAGAATGCACGATAGTTGCTATTGTCGTTTTGCCATTCTTCAACTTCAATACGAGGGTATTTTTTTGTGAATGCTTTTGTTACTTCGTCAGGAATCTTTGTCGTTTCCAATGCTTCCGGAGTTTCAATATCCACTTTTTGAGATTTTTTGTTGTCTGCATTTTTGTCTTCTATCTCTAAACCGTAGCCATTGAGTTCTCCGTCCCGTTCAGCCATCTTCTTTTGTTTTCTTTCTATGTCTTCGGGATTTAAGCGAGCGATATAATCTTTTTTTACAAAAGACGGGTCTGGTGCATTGGTCTTTGTAAGTTTTCCGCGAGGGTCAAAAATCATTTCATATTCCGTTTGACCGACACCTTTCATAGATATAATTAAGCGATAGTAGTTATCACCGCTAAAATCTTCTATATACTCTGATTTTTTTATGCGATAACCAGGATAGTTGTTGATGAAATAATTAGCAACTAATGTGGGCAACTCTCTTTCGGCTACATTAAATATGGTGAATTGCCAATTCCCTGTCGCAGTAAAGAAACAACGCCCAACTTGATTATCTATGCTGATTTCGGCAACGTATTGCCCTGTTTCAAAAAACCATCCTATAAGTTTGTAATCGGAATAGGTATTTTCCAAACCCATTCTTACCTCTTGCGGTACATCCGATAATCTTAACTTTTGCTGAGCATTCACTCCTAAGATTATAAATGATAATAATAAGGTTAAAAAGATTTTTTTCATATTTTTATATGTTTTCTTTGTAAATAGTATCTTTTCTATCAGGACTGGTAGAAATTACAGCTACCTTAATACCCATTTTTTCTTCTAATGCGGTAATATATTGTTTCATTGCGGAAGGTAATTTTGAGTATTCATTTATTCCTTTAATATCTTGTTTCCATCCTTGATATGAAGAATAAAGAGGCTTTATATCTTCGGTTGAAATATTAAAGGGAAACTTGTCTGTAATATTCTTATTGATTTCATACTTATCGCAAACGTTTATCTGAGAAAAGTCATTTAACACATCTGTCTTCATTATTACAAGATGTGTAACGCCATTAAGCATACAGCTGTACTTCAATGCAGGCAAGTCAATCCATCCACAGCGACGAGGTCTGCCTGTTGTAGAGCCGTATTCTTTTCCTTTTTCTCTTAATAGAGAGCCATTCTCATCAAATAGTTCCGTGGGAAAAGGTCCGCTTCCAACTCTTGTGCAATAAGCCTTGCAAATACCGAATACATTGCCTATTCTTGAAGGGGCAACACCCAATCCTGTGCAAACTCCTGCTGTAATTGTACTGGAAGAAGTAACAAATGGATAAGAACCAAAATCTATGTCTAGCATTGCTCCTTGTGCTCCTTCTGCTAAGACTTTTTTGCCGCTGTTGAGTGCATCATTGAGCCAGTATTCGCTGTCTATGATTCGGAATTTCTTCAAAAAATCAAGCGATTTGAGCCATAATTGTTCATATTCCTCAAAAGATATGCCGTCTATTTGAAAACTATTCAAGTTAAAGCCCAAAGAAGTTATGTGTCTTATATGACTGGCTTTTAATTTGTCATAAACCTGCTTGTAATTATCGTTTAGAATATCGCCAACCCTCATTGCTATTCGTGCAACCTTATCTGTGTATGCAGGTCCTATACCTTTTAATGTTGAACCTATCTTTGACGAACCTTTATAGGTTTCATTGGCTGCGTCTGTCAATCTATGTGTAGGCAGTATAAGATTTGCCTTGTTTGATATGAGAAGATTGGTTACGGCATCAATACCTTTACTTTTCAGACTCTCAATTTCCTGTTTGAAAATCACAGGTTCTATTAATACTCCATTACCTATCAGGTTTGATTTTTCTTTATGAAAAATTCCTGAGGGAATAATATGCAATACATGCTTGATTCCATCAAATTCAAGGGTATGTCCTGCATTTGGTCCGCCTTGAAAGCGTGCTATAATATCATATTTTGGCGTTAGAACATCTACAATTTTTCCTTTTCCTTCATCTCCCCACTGTAAGCCTAACAATACATCAATTTTACTCATAAAATAATTTAGTCGTTTGTTTTTTTATTTTACTAAATCTATGGCAAAAGTACATAAAATATTTTAATATAATAGTTTTTCTTGGAATAAACATTACGAATCAATGCAACAATGGTAAGCAATCAACTCATCAAGCGGTGCTTGTACCACCTTATTAACCGAAACGCCGTATCGCTTTGCAACATTGCCGAATATATCTTTTGCCAAGTAGCCAATAGAACCAACGACATTGATAGGATATTTATTATATTGCGGATAACAAATAATTTGATTAATAAAAAAATCATCAAATGCCTTTTCAATAATACCTCTTAAATATTCGTTGTGCTGATTGTCCATTGCAAATTTTGCAAACGAAGCAAGATAATAATTAGGCAGTTCTCCCTTATATAATCTGTTGAGAAAATCCGATTCTTCGCCTGCAAATTCTTTTGCGAACATAGTATTAACGTCCTGAGGCATAAGATGACGTAAATAATTCCTTAAAAGCACTTTCCCTATATTCGTTCCGGCGCCTTCATCGCAAAGAACATATCCCAGAGCAGGCACATTGCCGACAATATTCTTGCCATCATAGAGACAAGAGTTGGAACCGGTGCCGAGAATTGCACATATCCCGGCTTCTTTGCCGCATGTGGCGCGGGCAGCCCCCATTAAATCGTGCTCAATCTCAATTGTTGCCGACGGGAAATAAGGTTCCAAAATAGCCTTTACTTCTTCCTGCTTCACTTTTGCCGAGCATCCCGAGCCGTAAAAAACAATCGTTTTAACCTCATCACATATATTCGGTACGACAGCCGTTTCTATTTCCGTCTTTGCATTTTCCATGCTTATGTTGTACGGATTCAATCCTTTGGAACGAAAGTAAAAACGTTTCTTATCTTCATTTATTAAACACCAATCGGTTTTCGTTGAGCCGCTATCGGCAATAAGTATCATTTTGTTTGATTTGCTTAAATGTTTAGGTGGCAAAAATACGAAAAAAATATGTTTCATTTTTGTCGTAGGCTGTTTGTGCGTGTCGCACTGACATTATTTTCCAGCCAAACGCTGTTTTATTTTTCTAAAAGGCTGTTTAAATTTTACAAAAGGCTGTTTGGTGCGAACGAAAGGCTGTTTTATTTTTGACAAACGGCGTTGTATAAGAATATTGTCGTATCTGCTTGTCTTAATGTGATATAAAAATAATCTGAAAAGCAAAAGCCCAACAACAATTCAGTCATTGGGCTTATTATAATGGTTAAATAGAATCTTGTTTCTTTACCAAGCAAAAAGAGGACGTGATGACATCATATCATTAACGTGTTTGCGTGTGGCATTAATTAGTTCTTCGTTTGTCGTATCGCAAAGTATTGCATCAATCATATCAACTATCACAGGCATATCTGCTTCTTTCAAGCCACGAGTTGTAATCGCCGGCGTGCCGACGCGTATGCCTGATGTCTGGAAAGGAGAGCGTGAGTCAAAAGGCACCATATTTTTATTAATAGTAATATCGGCTTTCACCAATGTGTTTTCCGCAACCTTACCAGTAAGTTCTGGAAATTTGGTACGAAGGTCTATCAACATTAAATGATTATCTGTTCCGCCGGAAATTACTTTGTAGCCTTTATTAACAAATGCTTCCGCCATAGCCTTTGCATTCGCTCTAACCTGTTTAATGTATTTTGTGTAATCTTCCGTTAATGCTTCGCCGAAAGCAACAGCCTTTGCAGCAATCACGTGTTCCAACGGTCCGCCTTGGCATCCCGGAAAAACGGCTGAGTCTAATATTGCAGACATCTTTTTAATCTCGCCTTTTGGAGTAGTCTTTCCCCATGGGTTATCAAAGTCTTCGCCCATTAAAATCAAACCACCTCTTGGTCCTCTCAATGTTTTATGGGTTGTAGTCGTAACAATATGGCAATATTTCACCGCATTGTTCAGTTCTCCTTTTGCAATCAATCCAGCAGGGTGAGATATGTCTCCCATAAGTATTGCTCCTATTTTGTCGGCAATAGCACGCATTCTTGCCCAATCCCAATCACGTGAATAGGCAGAAGCTCCTCCGATAATTAACTTTGGTTTGCCTTCAATAGCTCGCTGTTCCATCATATCATAATCAATGATGCCTGTCGCCTCACTGACTCCGTAAGATATTTGATGAAAATACGTACCTGAAATATTTACCGGTGAGCCGTGAGAAAGGTGTCCGCCATGATTCAGGTCAAGTCCCATAAACGTATCTCCAGGTTGCAAGCATGCAAAGAAGACAGCCATATTTGCCTGTGCTCCCGAATGCGGTTGAACATTTGCCCAGCAGGCGCCGAATAGTTGTTTCGCCCTGTCAATAGCAACTTGCTCACTCATATCTACTATTTGACAGCCTCCGTAATAGCGTTTGCCGGGGTAGCCTTCAGCATATTTGTTGGTCATAACCGAACCCATTGCTTCCATTACCTGTTCGGAAACGAAATTCTCAGAAGCAATCAACTCAATACCTTGAGTCTGACGTTGTCTTTCCTTATTAATAAGGTCAAAGATTAGTGTATCTCTTGTCATAATTATTAAAAAATTATCTGTTTGTTAAGTATGTTTTATCGCTGTAATGATTATTCTTAATGACTGCAAATTTACAACTATTTTCAATAATAGCAAAAAAGTTGTATTTTTGCATAATAAATCAAGAACAAAAACAAAACAGACTAAAAGAATATGATTGATTACACATTAAAGTACAAAGTCGCTGATATGTCGCTTGCCGATTTCGGACGCAAAGAGATAGAAATAGCAGAGAAAGAGATGCCGGGACTGATGGCATTGAGAGAAAAATATGGTTCGCAAAAGCCGTTGAAAGGTGCAAGAATAACAGGGTCGTTGCACATGACCATTCAAACCGCTGTACTTATAGAAACATTAACTGCTCTTGGAGCCGATGTACGTTGGGCATCCTGCAATATATTCTCTACTCAGGACCATGCAGCGGCAGCAATTGCCAAAAGCGGTGTGCCTGTTTTCGCATGGAAAGGAGAGTCTTTGGAAGAATATTGGGAATGTACCGCAATGGCGCTTACGTTTGCCGATGGAAAAGGACCAAACTTGATTGTTGATGATGGGGGAGATGCTACGTTACTTGTCCATAAGGGATTTTACGCCGAAGAAAATCCGTCGCTTTTTGATAACACACCGGGAAATGCTGAGGAAGCAATAATCCTTAATGTACTTAAAACCATTCATCGTAACGAACCTCAGAAATGGCACGGCATTATAAAAGAATTGCGTGGCGTGTCGGAAGAGACAACCACAGGTGTGCATAGATTATACCAAATGATGGAAAAAGGAGAGTTGCTTATTCCTGCCATCAACGTCAATGACTCGGTTACAAAGAGCAAATTTGACAACCTCTACGGGTGCAGAGAATCTCTTGCGGACGGAATTAAGCGTGCTACGGATGTAATGATAGCCGGAAAGGTAGTTGTTGTTTGCGGATATGGCGATGTTGGAAAAGGCTGTGCGCGAAGTATGCAAGGATATGGTGCAAGAGTGATTGTAACCGAGATAGACCCTATATGTGCATTGCAGGCAGCGATGGAGGGCTTTGAAGTTACTACTTTAAAGGACGCCTTAAAGCATGGAAACATTTTCGTTACTACTACCGGCAATCGTGATGTTATAACAGCCGAAGATATGGCTAATATGAAAGACGAGGCAATAGTATGCAACATAGGTCATTTTGACAATGAGATACAGGTAGAGCGTTTGGAACAATGGGACGGTATACGAAAGATAAACATCAAACCTCAAACGGATAAGTATATCTTTGCCGATGGACATTGTATTTACCTTCTTGCTGAAGGTCGCTTGGTTAATCTCGGCTGTGCTACCGGTCACCCTTCGTTTGTTATGAGCAACTCTTTCACCAATCAGACTTTGGCACAGATAGATTTATGGCAACATCAGCATGAAATAGGGGTATATCGCCTGCCGAAACACTTGGATGAAGAGGTGGCAAGACTGCATTTGGAACGCATAGGTGTTAAATTGACTCGCCTCACACCTGAGCAAGCAGAATATATAGGCGTCAATGTTGACGGACCATATAAGGCAGAGCATTATCGCTACTAAACCATAGCATAATTCTTATTATAACGAACGGCAGATTATAAATAAACAATCTGCCGTTTTTGTTTTCATTAAATATTATTGTTCTCCGATAAAAACGTATTAGCGGCAAAGGTATTATTTTTTGCAGATTTCAATTTTCTATTTGTGGCTATCTATACGAAATGCGAGTGAAGTTATTTTTTGAAATCAACTAAACAAATGCCTATTGTGTATATCTTTTCAATTTCAGCACAGATTTCAATTAGACGATTTAGAGAAACATCACAAAAATAGTGATTCCACAACTCTACCAACTCTCTAATATTAAAAACATCTTTACTTTTCAAGTATGGATATTTTTGTAATAGTTTCTTAAAACAAGTGGATCCTGGCAATGGAATGAGGGGCGTTGCAACCATAGTTGTTGTATTGTTAATCTGTTTTAATTCTTTTAAGAAATCCATTGTCTCGGCAAGGGTGGCTTCGGTTTCTCCTTCAGCTCCAAGCACAAGTCCTCCATTAATCACTTCAATTCCAGAGTCCTTTAACAACCTTGTGCCTTGCAAATTATCTTGTCTCGTAAGGTGTTTATTCATTGTAGAAAGCATCGTATCGCTACCGGATTCGTAACCAATCATTAGTGAGACAGCATTTAATCGTTTAAGGATATCTATCTTTTGAGGCGTGATTTCATCTGCGCGGGCAAAACAATGAAAGATAGAGCGTTTCCCTGTCTCTTCAAAAACTTTGCTTGCCATGTTTGTAATTTTCTCCATGTGCTTAATGTCTTTGGTAAAATCAGCATCGGTAATCCGCACATGATCCACCCCTTTTGAAATAAGCGTAATAAGGTCTTGTCCAAATAATTCCGGTGAGCGCATTAAGTTTATTTGTTCAATGGAGCAAAACGAACATTTTTGTTTTCCGGCATAAGCGCAGCCTCTTTGGGTATATGTGGAGCCTACCATTGTTACATTACTCAATCGTCCTTGTGGCTTGAAATATGAACTATATGCTTTGAAATCTATTAGTTCATAATTCATTGGTATTGATAAAATATCGCAACCACTTTTCTTATTTTCTAAAGTATTTATAATAATTTTTCCATTGAGAATATAGCTGAGATTTGGAATATTTTCAAAAGTTGATTTATTTATTAATGCCGTTATTATGGGAGTAAGCGCAGGTTCTCCGTAGCCTGTTACTAAAAAGTCTATAGGTCTTTCCCCTTTTTGCATTTTACCAAGAATAGCATCCCGACAATGCGTTATATGAATGCCTCCACAAATAACATGTGCATGATGCTCTTTTGCAATCTCTGCTACTTTCAGTGCATTTGGGTAATTGTAAGTAGTACAACTTATAGCAACTATCTCTGCTTTTCTTTGCTCAACATTTCTCTCAATTTCAGATTGTTGCATTATTGTACTATCAAGGAACCTTACATTTTTTCTGTATTCTTCAGGCAGAGAAGAATATAATGCAATTGGACCCAATGGAGGTTCGCTTGAGTAATTATGGCTACCGCTCGTGGAAGCCGGATATATCAAATCTATCAACATCCTAATTCTCTTTCTTTACTTTAATTCTCATATTATTAAAAATCTCTACTTCAACATCTATCTTACTACCATTATTCATAAAAGTATTTATTTGAGTAAAAATTTTTAACATTATATCTTCTGTATTTGAATTGTTTGGCGTATTCATACTAGTTTCTGTTTGCAAATTCTGTGTAGGATCATATAATTTATCAAAAATTTCGTTCAACTCGTCAATAACATGCGGATCTGAGGTTTCAAAACCAAGAGTTTCCACAGTTCTTTTTCCTGTGTTACGATTTCCTCGCATATCAACCGTGTCCAGTGTTTGTATTACTGTTGTTTGTATATTCATTGTGTCGCTAATCTTGTCCACTATTTCAGGTTTGATTTCAGGCAAACCTACAGGAGTTACAATAATAGCCTTTTGATCTGTTATAATGAAGAAATATCCTGGCAACTGATTCCAACAGAGAGGTCTAAAGTTGTCATTAGCTTTATTTAATAAGTTATAACATTCTTTTTGAAAAGCATTAACATACTGTGCTTTTTCCTCATAATTGCTTCTATTGTTTTCAGTAATCGGATACATTGGTGTACCTTTATTAACCATATCAATAAGAACGCTTAAATGTTCCTTTTTATTCAGGCTTATTACTTTAACATTACTTTGATCAATTACTTTCTCTAAGGCTTCCTTGAATTTTTTTCGCCTTCTCTTATTTGTTACCTGCCAGTATCCTGGTAAAATAAAGTAAGAAACAATTTTTATCTCATCGTCTGATTTTACATTATTCAGAAGTTCGGTAACATGCTTATACAATTGAGAGTACGAGGTTATTATTTGCTCTTGTTCTACAATGGATTTTAACGCCAAAAATGTCCCCAATACAGTAACTATTCCTAAAAATATGGCAAACAAACCTCCTAAATTTATTAGAAAATTCTCACCTAAATTATAGCTCCCATTTCCCGGACAATATTCCATAAGTACAGCTGCCGCAAGCATTATTACCAACACACAAGAAGGTATAATGTATGATTTCTTTATGGTTTTTTGTAACGTATCTGTGCCATAGTAAAAATAATGACAATTTCTCCAAAGGAAAAGACTTAAAAGAAAAAATATAAAGTATCCGATACATAATGCAATAACCAATTTGTCATATAAAGTAAAAGATCTATTTGAACCATAAGGGGAATCGCCATATATATCATACAAAACTATTGATATAAACAATACCGCACATAGTGCAGAAATTATCCATAATATTTTAGCAATATTTGTAGAAATAAAACTTTTCATTTTTTATCTTTTACAAATACTTTATCCATTAAACTGCCCTCTTTTCTTACATTTTCTTCGGCTTGCTTTGACAAATCCAAATTTACACGCTCTGAAAAATTCACTTTGCGTTTAAGTAATCCGTTATCAAACATTTGATCGGCTACTTGTTGTGACAGAGCAATATCTTCAGGGGTAATATCTACGGAAATATCATTTATGCTTTTTGCTTTCAGATTGGGTTCAATAATCCGAATTTTGCCTAATAGATGCAAATCAAAATTGGACCGCTTTGCAAACCATTCATCTGTTTGCTTCGGATTATTTACAACATACCAATTTGCTTCAATTAAACTTTCTATTAAATCAACTACTTGTTCAGGGTGGTTATCAACAATGCTTTTATTCACAGCAAGATAACCAACATATCGCTTTTCATCAATCGCTTTACCAATTCCTTCCGACTCAATAATTGTCGCCGTAGGTTCCCATATTCCCAATGCGTCAATGCCGCCTTGTTGTAATACTACCATTGCTTCAGCCGGACTGACATTAAGCAACTTCGTATTTTCTTCGGTCAGTCCATTTTCTTGCATACGCAGGAGAATATAAGGATAAGCTCCGGAAGCTCCGATAGGAACGCCGAGTTTTTTCCCTTTTATATCAGCAAAGGTTGTAATATTAGAGCCTGTTCTTGCTATTGTATTAACAGGAAAATCAATAAGACGACATACTACAATCCAATTATCGCTTTCTGCCAATAAACTGATAATCGGCACAACGCCCAATGTTGTTGCATCAATATCACCACCTAATCCGGCTTCTAACATATCAGGACCGTAAAGAAAATCTCTGAATGTAGCATTGGAATTATACAAAGCAGGAATGTTCGTATTATCCAAAGTCTCTATAATCTGTCCGGCTGTTGCCCATGCCGTTTGCCAACCAACAACTAACCGTGTTTCAGGCTGTTTTTTACATCCGAAAAACGAAAAACATGAAAATGCTACCATTGTTAAACCTATACATAAGGTTACAATAGATTTCTTTTGAATTTTATTAAAAATAGCCATATCTGTAAATATTTAAATTATAAATTAATTTGATTCCATAATATATCCGATAACTCTTTAAATTCTACTGAATTTCGAAATTTCTTATCTCTTGGACGAGGAAAGTTTATGTGATATTCATTACTCAAAAAACCGCTGTGAGGAGCCATTACTGCTATACGGTCTGCCATAAAAATAGCTTCCGAAATATCGTGAGTAACCATTATAACAGTAATACCCGATTGCCTGAATATTTCGGAAATTTCTACTTGCATGGCTTCTCGCGTGTAAATGTCTAATGCACTAAAAGGTTCGTCTAAAAGCATTAAACGGGGTCTTGAAGCTAACGCACGCGCAAACGCAACCCTTTGCATTTGCCCTCCTGACAATAAGTAAGGATAGTCTTTTGCTTTATGCTGCAATCCCACTAATTGTAAGTATTGTTCCTCTATATTTGACTGCTCTTTCGCTTCATTCTTATGTTGCTCTAATGCAAAATGTACATTTCTCGCAACTTTTCGCCATGGAAATAAAGAAAAATCCTGAAACACCATAGTGGTATCTTCTCTGTAGCCGTTCAATTCTTCGCCGTCTATTTGTATAGACCCACTATATCCATTTTCCAAGCCAGCCAATAATCGCAGAAGTGTTGATTTTCCACACCCGCTAAGTCCCAAAATGCAAAATACCTCTCCCGATTTAACTGATAAATTTGTTCCATTCAGAATTAGTTCTCTACTATTAGGATATTGAAATTTCAGATTATTTATTTCTATAGAGGCTCCTTTAATATGTTTCCAATCAATATTTACGGATATTTCATCTTTTTGTTTATATAAGCGCTCTGTAGGCAAAGTATGTTGTTGCATTGTTTTGGATGTGCTATCAAAATAATCTTTTGAAATAAAATCTCTTTTCCAAGGAATGCAGACTTTCTCTAAATAGGAAATTAAGCGAGTCATCAAATAACCGATAACCGCAATAATAACCATATAGGCAACTACCCTATCCAAGCGTAGTAATTGACGATTTAGTTGAATAGCATATCCCAATCCTGACCTTGCAGCAAACATTTCGGCTGCTACTACACACATCCATGCAAACCCAAGACCTACTCGAACTCCGGCAAAAATACTGGGCAATGTAGAAGGCAAAATCACCCCTGTAAAAGAGCGTAATTTAGAGGCACCGAGAACTTTTGCCGCTTCTATATGAACCTTTTCTACGGAACTAACTCCCAATAGTGTATTGGTTAAAATAGGGAAAAATGCTCCCACAAATATTACAAACCATGCGGAGGCATTGCCGATTCCTAATATTGATACTGCAATAGGAATCCAAGCTATAGGCGGAATTGGGCGCAACAATTCCAATACACCCATAACCGCACTTTTTAGCAGAGGTATCATTCCCATTAAAAAACCAAATATCAATCCAAATGCAAGAGCAAAAGAAAAACCTACTAACACCCTATTCAAGCTGGAAAGTATATCAGGCAATAATATATTCTGAGAAATAAGCTGATACAAGGCTACACAACAATCCGAAGGAGCCGGAACCCGAGTACCTTGATTAGTTGTTACAAGAAATTGCCATAAAGCTAATAGCCCCAAAACAATGACAATTTGTAATAATCTATGTTTTTTTCTCAAAATCAAAAATTTATTGAAATAAAATTTACTCCGATCAGTGCATGCACATCACTAAAAAGATAAATTAATTTATTATCGCGTTAAAAATTTCTGTCCAGGCACCCATTTCTCCTTTTGAATTGCTCCAGCAGGCTGCATAATAGACCGTCTTCCCTTTCATATCCTGCGTAAATTGAAGCGTGAAATGCGAATCGCTCGTCAGCAAAAGATGCTTCAAATCCTCATAATTAACAGGAGGTTTGTCCGACACATCCCAACGAACAACAGCCAAAGCAACACCTTTTGGACGCTTTTGCTTCCTTTTCTTCTCGCCCACAAACGTATTCGTCCAAAGCGAACCCTGATGAACGCCTTTCTGTGAAAAATCTATCGCAAGAAACGGAATATCCTTCGGCGGCTCCACCGGCGTCGGGGTAGTATCCTTCACCGTCAAGCCCAAATCAACTCTGGTACTGTCACTTATGTTGTCGTTGCCGAAGATATATTTATTAACCATGCTGCGAAGGAATTTCGTGTATTCTTTCCTCGCATCGTCTTTATTCTTAACACTTACCGTTGTTTTCGTGGAAGGATTGACCACCAACGCATAACCCTCAATCCACGCCTTTTGCAACCTTGCCCCTTCGGTCTTTTCGTCCGCAGTCGGCGTAAATGCTAACTGCTTTGTGTCAAACAGATACGCAAACAACTTTGACTGAAAATTGTTGTAATTCGCATCCGAACCGCTGAAATTGTTTCTTGTCGTTTCCATATATTTATAATTGTTTATGTGATTTATGATTGAAATTCGCTTTATACAACTTTTTTTCTTGGGAAGAGAAGTTCCCAACGTATGCGGGAAAGTTTCCAACGTGTGCAGAAAAGTTCTCAACGTATGCGGGAAAGTTCCCAACGTGTGCAGAGAAGTTCTCAACGTGTGCGGGAAAGTTCTCAACGTGTGCAGGAAAGTTCCCAACGTATGCGGGAAAGTTCCCAACGTGTGCAGGAAAGTTCCCAACGTGTGTAGAAAAGTTTCCTGCACATGAAAAAAAGTTCTCGTCTGATGAAAAAATGTTATTTTCGGAAGTATAAAACAGGTAGTCGCAAGCCGTAACTCTGCATTCACAGAGTTTTAAATCATTGAAAGTAAGGCTTTTATCCCCCCCCACTGACAAAATGTCAGCGGCGATGATATTATATCTTGCTATTGTGAAATCCGTTTCTTTATACATAAGATTATTATAATGTGCAATTTCTCTCTTTAAGAGGCTGCAAAGATAATACAAATTATCTAAAACACAAAAATAATTGCTAAAAAATAAATAAAAAAGATACTTTTAATCGGTATTCTAATACAATTCAGCATTTGGAGTTACAAGACGTTTAACAGTCATTGCTGACTTTACCATCGTCATTGCGGCTTGCTACTCGTCATTGCGGGCTTGACCCGCAATCCCCTTTTTATACGGCAAAATGAGATTGCGGGTCAAGCCCGCAATGACTTGATATAAACAAACAACAATGACCAACACACAAAAGTCAAATATGAAGAAAATGAGGTGTAACCTAAGTTTTTTATAATTTTGCAGAAAAAGTGGAGTGTAATTGAGGACTTGACCATCGTCATTGCGACTTGTGTGTGTTGGTTATTGCTGACTTGATTCACGTCATTGCGGGCTTGACCCGCAATCTCCAATTAACACACTTTTTGCAGAATGATAAAACATACATATACTTTTTGACAAATCAAACCAACAGACCTTAAAATGACATATAAACAAACTTTGGACTATCTTTTCACCAAGTTACCGATGTTTCAACGCATAGGCAAATCGGCATACAAGGCAGACTTATCCAATACCATTGCATTGATGAATGCTTTGGGCAATCCGCAAAACAATTTCAAAGCAATACATATTGCAGGCACTAACGGCAAAGGCTCAACCTCTCATTTCATTGCATCAATTCTTCAAGAGAAAGGGCTGAAAGTAGGTTTGCATACATCTCCTCATTTAAAAGATTTCAGGGAAAGGATACAAATTAACGGCAAAATGTGCGATGAGGACTTTGTTATCAAATTTGTGAATGACAATAAGCAGATTATAGAAGATATAGAGCCTTCTTTCTTTGAACTTTCGGTTGCAATGGCGTTCAAATACTTTGAAAACAGGGTTGATATTGCCGTTATAGAAGTCGGAATGGGCGGAAGGCTGGATTCAACCAACGTTTTATCTCCCATACTCTCTATTATAACTAACATAAGTTTTGACCATACTCAATTTTTAGGCACAACATTAGAAAGCATTGCCTCTGAAAAAGCAGGTATAATAAAGCCTGATACTCCCGTTGTCATATCTCAAACTCAACAAGAGACCAAACAGGTTTTTATTGACAAGGCTCGTTTGACTAAAAGCCGCATAGAATTTGCCGATAGCATATACCATATAAATAATGTGCGGGAAAACGAAAACGAATTAGTGATTGATGTATATAATAACAAGGAACTGAAATATCAAAACCTGATTTTAGGACTGCAAGGCGACTATCAGCAAAAAAATATCTTGGGAGTAATCACCGCCATTGATGTTTTGAACGATTTGGGATTTGATATAAGTGAAACAATATTGCGAAAAGGCATACGGAATGTTCTGCATAATGTCCCTATTTTAGGACGCTGGCAACATATAGGCTCAAATCCGACCATTATTTGCGACACCGGACACAACGAAGACGGCTTACGCTATGTTGTAAAGCAGTTGAAACGATTGCAAAAGCCATTACATATTGTTTTGGGCGTAGTTAATGACAAGGATTTGAGCAAAATTTTTCCTCTTCTGCCCAAAGACGCCGTTTATTACTTATGTAAGGCTGATATTCCGCGAGGTCTGGACGCTGATGTGCTGAATGGAATGTTTCAACAGCAAGGTAAATTTCATATCTTCGGCGTTTATCCTTCCGTTCGTGAGGCATTGGAATCTGCAAAGGCACAAGCAAAAAATGAAGACGTAATATTTGTCGGCGGAAGCACATTTACAGTCGCCGAAGTTTTATAACAACATTAGCAAACAAAGAAAACGATTATGAATAAAAGCAAAAAGATTATTCTTATCTCATTAAAAAGTCTTGCAATCCTGCTTTTGATATACCTTCTCTTCAATCCGGTTTGGAATATCAAAACAACACGCACGGAAAAGCCTATCATAGTATTGGCACAGGACAATTCGTCATCAATAAACGAGGCTTCAGACTACAAAAACGACTTAAAAACACTCGCAAAAGCCATTAGCAAAGATTACGACTTGAAAATAATAACCTTCGGCAGCAAAGTAACGCCATTAAATGCCGAAGAAATAGATTCAAAGGTTAATTTCAAAGATTATTGCAGCGATATATCACAGGCAATCGCCACTATCGGCGACCAATATGCAGACAGAAATCTTTCATCCATCGTTTTGGCAACCGACGGCATTGCAAACAGAGGCTCAAATCCTCTTAACGCTTGCGAGAATCTTCATTTCCCTATTTTAACTCTTGCTTTGGGCGACACAACCATTCGCAAGGATTTGTTTATATCGGAAGTGCGTTACAACAAACTTGTCTATAAAGGCAGCGACTTTCCTTTGGAGATTGTAACAGGTGCTACAAAGGCAAAAGGCTCTCATTCCGCAATAACCGTATCAAAGAACGGCAAAATAATATTTGATAAGCCCGTAAATATTGACGATAATAATTTCACACAAACCTTTTCCACCATCGTCAATGCCGATAAAGTCGGGATGGAACGCTATATGGTTGAAGTGAAAACAATAGATAATGAAAAGAATGTAAGCAATAATCGCAGGGAAATCTTCATTGAGGTTATTGATGGCAAGCAAAAAGTACTCATTCTCGCCGCTTCACCGCATCCGGACATCTCCGCATTGAAATCAGGTCTGCTTTCCAATCAAAATTATGACGTTAAAACGGCATTGATTGACGATTTGCCGACAGACTTCCTTAAATATAATATGGTAATCCTTCACAATCTTCCCTCCAATCGCAACAACGCCAACACTATTAAGCAGCTTGCTCAAAATAATGTGCCGCTTATGTTTATTCTTGGCTCACAAACTAACCTGCCTTTGCTCAATTCGTTGTCGTTAGGCTTCACAATATCTCAATCTTCCGCAGCAAACGCCAATCAATCCCTTGCTTTGTTCAACCCGGACTTTGCTTTATTTTCTTTAAGCAAAACAACAGAAACCATCATACGCAGTTTGCCGCCGCTGATATGCCCTATTGCTAAAATATCCACTCAATCCGCCGCACAGACATTAGCCTTTCAGAAAATCGGAAGCGTGAATACGGACTATCCTTTGCTGTCTTATTATAATGTTGCTTACGGACGCATCGCTCTTTTGGCTGGAGAAAATATTTGGAAGTGGAGATTGCAAAATTATTCCCTCAATCAGACGCATCAGGAGGTTGATGAAATCATACAAAAGAGCGTTAAACTGATTGCAAACAAGATTGACAAGAGCCGTTTCAGGATAATATGCGACAGAATCTTCAATGAAAATCAGCCAATCAGCCTTCAAGCCGAATTATACAATGAAGCATACGAATTAATCAACGATTCGGAGGTTACAATCACCATAAAAAACTCGCAAAACAAGGCATACGACTTCACATTCGGCAAAACATTCAACGCATACCACCTTAACGCCGGACGATTGCCTGCCGGACATTACCAATACGAAGCAAAAACAACATCAGGAGGCAGAATCCTTACGGCAAAAGGCAGTTTTGACATCAGCAAAGAGGATTTGGAGCAAATAAACCTTACTGCCGACCATAGCTTGCTTTACAATATTTCGGCGAAGACAGCAGGCAAAATGTTTTATCCCGACAATATGCAGCAGATTCTTGATTTCCTCAAAGCCAATGAGCAGATTAAACCCGTTATTTACCAGTCGGAAGAAAATATTAGTTTGATTTCTCGTTGGTGGTATTGGCTTTGCATCGTGCTTTTGCTCTCTGCCGCATGGGGTTTGCGGAAATATTGGGGCAATAACTAATCTCCTCATTTTCTTTTTTCGTTCTGTTTTGCTGAGATTGCGTTTCCGATAGGCATTACTTTCTTCGGTAAAAATAAAAGGCTGTTCGGCTAAAATGAAACAGCCTTTCATTCGCACGAAACAGCCTTTCATTTTAATAAAACAGCCTTTTATTTTGGACAAACAGCCTTTTAATAAAACATAATGTCATTGCAATCGCACCAAAACACGTTTTATATCTTTTTTCCTTATTTTTGCACTATGGAAAGCAAGGATTACAGGCATAAAAACGCATTGTTTTTAGACAGAGACGGCGTTATAAACAAAAGAATCGTTGATGGTTATGTTGATTGCTACGAACAATTTGAGTTTGAGAGCAAAGCATTGGAAGCATTGGCTGTTTTGTCGCATTTTTTTGAGCCCATAATTGTCGTAACCAACCAACAGGGAATCGGAAAGGGCTTAATGACCGAGCAAGACTTTGATGTAATTACTCAAAAGATGATTGCCGACATTAAAAACAGCGGAGGACGCATAGATAAAGTCTTTCACTGCCCCGATTTGGCTCAAAAAAATTCCTTTAATCGCAAACCAAACGTTGGAATGGGCTTAAAAGCACGCCGAATCTTCCCCTCCATACGATTTAAGCAAAGTTTGATGGTCGGAGATGCCTTTTCGGATATGGTTTTCGGCAAAAGGTTAAAAATGAAATGCGTTCTTATTGCCGACAGTCCGCTGATTGCCCGCCGAGAACCAAAGTTTGTGGATATGAAGTTTGATAATTTATACGAATTTGCTAAATATATAGAGAATGAAAAGAAGAATTAGTGCGTTTATCGTTTGTATTTTGATGGTTTTTGCGGCGTTTTGCCAGAACAAAACAGACGAAATGGGCAGGAAACAGGGACTTTGGACTAAGTTTAACAAGAAAGGTGTCAAAATAATGGAGGGACATTTTGTTGATGGCAAAGAAAGCGGTCGTTTTCTGTGGTATTATAACAGCGGAAAACTGCGTGTGCAAACTGATTTCCCTTCTGATAAAAACAAAAAGACGACTACAACCATCTTTTACCCCTCCGGACAGATTATGGCAACAGGATTTTATGTTGATAAAAAGAAAGACAGCCTTTGGACTTCTTATTCGCAGGACGGAACGAAACTTAGCGAAAGTCATTACAGCAAAGGTTTGAAGCAAGGCGTGTGGCTGGTCTTCGATAAGAGCGGAAAAACCGTTGGAATAACGACCTATAAAAATGATAAGAAAGAAGGTTTGAACAGGGAGAAGATGTTTTCCGAGCATTTCTTTATCTGTTATTACAAAAACGACTTGCGTGAAGGCGAATACAAAGAGTTTTGCAAGGACTCTTCTCTTTGGATGAGCGGGAACTACAAAGGCGGCAAGAAAGAGGGACAATGGTTTTATTATGACGAGGTCGGCAACATAGAAGCAAGGAAAACGTTTTCGCAGGACAAGATGACGAGGTTTGAAATAGCCTTGTTTGCCGACACAACAAGGTTTGTGGATGTTGAATCAATAAGTTATTTTTATACAAAAGGCAAACAGACCATTGTTGTCTTGAATACAGGCGAATCAATCGGCGTAATGAAAAGTTCAAACTACATAATAGAACTTTGTGATGGGGACTACTTGGTTCGGTTGAACGCCAAACTCAATTTTTATGCCTCATGGCATGCTATAAAAGGCATTACACCCGCCGATGACGGCAAAAATTATTACATTTCTTTGGAACCTGAACCGCCTTTCAAGGTTATGACCGATGAAAACAGCAAACCGGCAATGGAATATAAGTTTTTAGAACAGGAATTTTAAGTAATAAATAAAATAAACAACGAACAATATGAACAAAAGTTTGATTATTATGGCTGTTGCAAGCCTTACCCTGATGTATGGCTGCGTTCCTCAGAAGAAATACGCCGATATGGAAAACAGATACAAGAAAGTCTCAAATGCTTTGGAGGATTGCTTGGATAAAAGCAGGGCATTCAATGACGACAACACAAAGTTACAGGGTGAGATTGCAGCTCTTGGCGAGAAAATGAGCATCCTGCAAGCCGACAGCAGGAAAGTAAGAGAGGAAAACAAGAATCTTAAATCCAATAACGAGGAATTAAAGTTGCAGATAGCCGATGCTAATAAGCGTTTAAGCGATGCGATTGCTTCAAAGGGCAATGACTTAAAGCAAATCAATGATGAATTAAATGCAACCAGAGAAAATTTAAACAAAAGGCAAGAAGAAATTGATGTTCAAAACAATGAATTGAAACGTATGCAGGATGCATTCAAAGAAAAGGAGTATGCAATGCAACGATTGCAGCGAAACCTCAATGAGAAGGAAGAACAATTGGCATCATTGGAAAAGAAAATTTCGCAAGCCTTGCTTGGTTTTATGGATAAGGGGTTAAGTATTGAGAAAAGAGACAATAAGGTTTATGTTTCGTTGGAAGAAAAATTGCTTTTCCCGTCAGGAAGTTGGGATATCAGCCCTGACGGAGCATCAGCCTTGCGAGAAATTGCCAAAGTGTTAGAGAAAAATCCAGACATAGACGTAATGGTTGAAGGGCATACTGATAATGTGCCGCTCAAAGGCAGAAATCAGGTTAAGGATAATTGGGATTTATCTGTTATGAGGGCAACTTCTGTTACCAAGATATTGTTGCAGGACAAAAACATCTCACCCGAACGAATTATTCCAAGCGGACGGGGAGAATATATGCCGATTACGGATAACAAAACCTCTGAAAGTCGTGCTAAAAACCGACGTACCGAAATAATTCTATCTCCAAAAGTTGATGAATTAATGAAAATCATAGATAAATAAAGCAAATTTATTTCAGCATTTTGCAGTTTTCTCTATCCTGTTTTTGAAAGATAGCTCCATAGCGGCTTGGTAAAGGCGGAGGTTACACTACCGTTATACCGAAGCTCTGATGCTGATTTTCCTCACCAACTTTTGGACGAATTACGCCCCTACTTGAATGAAACTGCCGGTTATGCAACGCTCATTTTGTTCTAAGTTCTTTTCAATAACCACTCAAACACATTTTTATGAATAATTCCCGATCTACTTTGTGGAAAATTTTCGGTTGAAAGCAAAAATTTCGGATAATTATCTTTAACCGTTTCCAATGGCAAAAATTCTCGTTCTTCGGTGTCGGAACTTGAAATTTTCCACGAAACTTGGTAATATTCCACTTCGCCGGTACGATTTTTAACTATGAAATCAATTTCTCCGTTGCGAAGTGTGCCTGTCCAAATTTTATAACCACGCCGCAAAAGTTCAAGATATACAACATTTTCTAAAATATGTCCTCTGTCTGCTGTTCTATCTCGCCCGACCAACACATTCAGCAAACCCACATCAGCGAGATAATATTTTTCCAACGTTGCAAGTTGTTTTTTGCCTTTAATGTCGAAACGATGAACGCAATAAAACACAAAACTTTCGACTAAATATTCAATATATTTTTCAACAGTAGTGTTGTGAATGCTTTGATTATCTACCTTCAATGCTTTTGCAATACTATTCGGTGAAATTTGACTTCCAATATTCGCAGCAACAAATTTTGCAACATTAGCAAACGCTCGCTTATCATAAATTTTGTAACGCTGTGTTATGTCTTTTTCTATAATTGTAGCATATAGTGCTTCAAGGTATTCGTAAATTTTATCAAAACCTTCCTCTCGTAATTCTATGCCTTTCGGCAACGAAGTTTCGTTCACATAATCATAAAACAATGCTTCGTAATTTAGGTACTTGTTAGTTGTATCAATGCCTATGACTTCCAAATATTCGGAAAACGCAAACGGTAAAATTGATATTTCAATATATCTACCACTTAACAAAGTAGCTAGGTCGCTTGACAATAAATTTGCGTTTGAGCCTGTGATATAAACATCTACATTTTTACTTGCATAAAGCCCGTCAACCATTTTTTCAAAATCTGTAATATTCTGAACTTCATCGAGAAAAATGTAGTTAGGTTTATCTGCTATCAATTTTGATTTTATTTCAAAATAAAGCGTTTCCCACGATTTATTCAGGTAGTTTTCGGGTAATTCAAAATTATAGAATTGCGTTTGTTCGGGTGTTACGCCATTTCCCAACAAACTATGTCTAAACAATTCCAACAGTGTGGATTTGCCCGATCGCCGTAAACCTGTTACCACTTTGATAATATCTTTATCTTTGTATGACAATAGTTTATCAAGATATTCTTTTCGTTCTATTAACTTTTTTTTCATACTGCAAAGATATAATAAATTATTAAAACTTGCAAAATTTACAAGTTTTAATAATTTTATCTGCTTTTACTTGCAAACAATGCGATTATTGCACAAAGCAATTCAAACATCAAAATTCATATAGCAACAAGAAAATAATAATTGTTTTCCAACTGCAATAACATATTTTATTTATAACATTGCAAAGGTATTATTTTATTTTTATAACCAGTAAGATTAAATACTTTTATAATTTATCCACCCGATATTTTTAAGTTTCAAATAACTACAAATTTGCTTCAGTTTTTCAATATCTAATTCTCTCTCTCTGTTTAAAATAGATTTAGAATTAATATCAAAACTACCAATATGAAAGACTATTTCACAAATATTATTATCTACAAGATTATCAATTCTATTTTTAATTTCTTCTATTTCTAAATAAGTAGCAGTAATAGTGCAAGTTGGTTGTTTTACATAACGACTTGTCTGTGGATATTTTCGGAAAGCAATGTCTTTTAGATTACAAAACTTGGCAAGTGCATTATAATCTCCTTTGAAACTATGATTTTTGTGTAAATCAAGATAATCGGGACAAAATCCAAAAATTACTTCAAACAACGACCATTGTTCTTCAATTTCATTCAAATAATTAGACTCGGATAGTTCAAGATGTAACCCTATGCTTATATCTTGGTTTTTGTCAATGTCTTTCAGCGTATGAACTTGTGATATTTGCTCCTCTGATATTCGTTTTACCATAACAGAAACAGAAGTCAAGTATCCTAATTGAAGCATTTCTATGATTTTCTCATTATATACTTTTCTTAGTCCAAAATCATCAGATGTTAGGATTAGTTTTATCATTTTGTTAATCCCTTATAAAAAGATTCTACTTCAGTGAATTCGTGTTGCTTAAGAGCCTTTTCCCCAGTACCTAGGGCTTCTTTGGCATATTTAAGAGATTCCTCTTTTGACATCATCCCACTTTCAGGTTCATTATATATTTTTGCTAACCCAAATGCGTTTTTTGCTCGTTCATCTTTTCGGATATTTTTACACGCTTTATATCCATCAAGAAATATAGTTCTCGCCTCTTCATAATCTTTACATTTAAGACATATGTTTCCTTTAACCGAATAAACCTTAACTTGACGTGCTACATCATTTTTAAAACTCTCAAACGCTAATGTAGCATATTTTTTTGCATCATCAAGATTAGCATCATCAAGATTAGGTTCATCTAAAAATAACTTTGCTTTAGCGAGATAGATACTTCCTTGCATCTCTATTTTCTCTACTGCTTCAGGAATTTGCTTTGTGTAGCATTCTGATTTATCAAGATGTGATTTACAATTTTCTTTGTCGCCAGAATGTTTTGCAATTCCCGATAAATGCCGCTCTCCTTTGGCAGCATAATAAAATAATCCGTTCTGAACAGCCATCTTAATTCCCGTTTCTATACTTCTTATTGCAGCTAATTTGTTTTTACCTGATTGATAACTTGCCCAACCTAAATTGTCAATCAATGAAATTATTGTATCTTCTGGATTTTTGTCTTTCCCCAAATCAACAATCTTTTTTCTTATATCAGGATGTCCATATAAGTGTAAATATCTGTCAATACCACGCCTCAAAGTTGTATATTCTTCTTCGGTTGCTCTTTTTAAAATATCATAAAGCAATGCAGGAATATCAAGATTCGTTTTGTCTGCTATTTCTCTATTTATTAGATTGCAAACTAACAAAGCCAATGAAACTAATACTGTAAGCGACAATACGATTATTATGTATAATAACCAGTATTCTGTTGCTGTTTTGGTAATAAGAAAACCAAAAACGCCGCAAATAGCACCTACTGCAAGAAAAACTTTCCAGCAATAACCGCCAAATATTTGCAATGCTTTTTTGTAACTAATGATTTCTTTTGTCTCCATACTGTCACAATTTATTGATTACACTACACTTTTCATTGACCTTGATTATTTCCCAAGTATTTCTTTCTGTTTCCTTTAATACCGAAACACAGCCTAATTCAAGAGGAATATATCCTGAAAAATCTACAGGATAATTGTAGAATCTTCTTGCAAAATCAAGCAAAATCGCTGTTATAGAAGAACGATGCGCAACTATTACTTTAACATCTTCATTTTTATCCGAGAGTATTTTGCTTACACAATTGTTTACTCTTTTTTCAAATTCTCTTTTCGGTTCTTTGTCTTCTGGAGTCTCGAAATCATAAACATTAAATACTCCTTTTTCAAACAAATAATACTGATGTCCGTATTCGGGGTGGCTGTTTTTTACTTCGTCTTTCGTAATACCTTCTAATACGCCCGGCCTTGTAGATCGCAAATTTTCTTCAACCGTCACTTCCGCATTTAATTTTTCCGCTATCTTTTCGGCTGTTTTTATAGAACGGACAGAATTTGCAGCGTAAATGTTATTGCATTTCAAAGAATACTTTGTTATGAATTTGGAAATTTCATTTGCTATTTCGATTGCATCAGATTCCCCATTTTCAGTCAAATTTTCATCATCGTTTGTAGATGAAAATTGATTTTTTATATTTTTCTCAGATTCTGTATGTCTAATGATGAATAAATACATTATGGTCTAAATTTAGGATTATCAAACATTAAATATGGTCTTTCATCTGTTGTCCTATTTATCTCAACATTTTTGTATCCGTACCATTGGTTTGGGAAAAAATCTTCTGGGAGTTCTTTTATTTGATTTTCCGAACATTCTTTAATTGACGGAATTAATGTGTCGGAACCTATAAAATAAATACTTTCAAGAAAATTGATAAGCGGCTGAATAACATACTCCCCTAATTTGAAATCAAACATAAAACTATGCTTCTTCTGATAATCTTCCCTTGATTTGTCAATACATTTATAGGGGTTACTTTGGAATTGAAACGGCAGATTGAAAATTTCAATTAAAGTCATATCTTTATCCATTGACTCCAAGTCCCTCGCAATTATTTTTTGTGGCAAAAAATCTTCGTCAAAGCCAATTAATAAATTTTGAGCGTGCCATTCCCCTTGAATGCCTGCATTTTTCAACAAACTGAAATAACACTCAATAATTGGATTAATGAGATAATCAACAACATAAGTAGTCGGGTCATAAAATTTTTCCGTAATAATTTGCTCTAACAAAGTATTGTCTTTCGGATTATGTCTGTCTTTTGAGAATAACGCAAAAACAGGAATTACATACTTTATTTTACTGCAATCTCCGTATGGCATTTTACTACGCCAAACCATTCCCCAATCTTGATTTTGTATTCTTAAAATTCTTGCGCCAATTTCGGGTAAATGTGTTAATCTTTCATCTAATTTTTTGTCGTCAATTAAAGATTCTAAAATTTTGGATATTTCAACACCCGATATGGCTACATCATAAGGCAGTTTTCTTTCTAAGCGCCCAATAGTTCCGTCATAATGCAATTTAAAGTATCCTTGAAAATCCGAATCAACAAGTTGTAATGTTCTCGCACTTGCAGTAGGTACAAGTTTTATACTATCTGCTCGTTTTAACTTCAGATTTTCATTCTTGAAAAATGCGTGTTCGCTCATATCGGGGTGCACAAGCACCCAATTTTCGCTATTAGAACATTCTACATCAATATTAGGAATAGCCCCGAAATCTATAAAATTTGATTTGTTGGAAATACAAATATACGGATGGATGTACTCTGAACCTGTAAACGGATTTGTGTTCTTTGATGTAGAACATTTTATAGAATATCCGCTTGGTGAGCCGTTATTGACATATCTTTCAAGATGTGCCGATGCTTCTTTTTTATATAAATCACATAGTTTCATTATATAAATAGATACTTTTCGTTTGCTAAAGTTCTTTCTGCCAAAATCATAACTTTAAAATGAAAGTTATCTACAAAAGACATAAAATCGTCTTTGACGATTTTTATTTCTTTAATGATTGGCTCGTAATTTGAATTAACATCATCGTTGAAAATTCCTGTTGCATAAAAATGGTCTATTTCATTGCCAAATAATTGCATACATTTTTTTACAGGCAATTCAACCATTCCTGCAACTTCATCCGGTGGAAGTTCAAATTTTGAAAGAGGAATTGTTTTATTGATGAAAAACACTTCTTGAAACTCTTTGTTAATGCTGTTTTCTTTGTAATCAGAAACAGTAACTCTAATTCCCAAAGGAATTAAATCTTTGATTTCAACATCAATACCTGTTTCTTCTTTAAATTCTCGTATTCCGCCCATAATATCTTCGCCTGCGGAATAATGACCTGCAACACAAGCGTCAAGTTTGTTAGGCGCACTGTCTTTTGTTGCTGCACGCTTTTGCATTAATACGCAAACTTCTCCTTTTTCATTTTTGAAAATAATCCAACAATGAAAAGTCTTGTGCCAAAGTCCTTTTTGGTGCACTACCTTACGTTCCTCAACACCAAGATGTTGTCCTTTTGAATTGTAAATGTCTAAATACTCTGCCATAAATTGTTATTTTTAGTATGTTAAAAATTAATTTTCTATTGAAAATATCGGCACAAAGGTAAAACTTTTTGAATTACTGCAAAACATTTTTGAAAGTCATTACATCCCCACTTGTACTTTGGGAAACGGAATATCACTGATTATGTTAAAATGTTTGTCGTAGCTATGGTAATGTGTTCAAATTTCAGCATCTTTACCTTTTCCCAAAGATAACTTAATTTATAATCGCGTTAATAATTTCCGTCCAGGCACCCATTTCGCCTTTTGAATTGCTCCAGCAGGCAGCATAATAGACTGTCTTTCCTTTCATATCCTGCGTGAATTGAAGCGTGAAGTGCGAATCGCTCGTCAGCAAAAGATGCTTCAAATCCTCATAATTGACAGGTGGTTTGTCCGCTACATCCCAACGAATGACAGCCAACGCAACACCTTTTGGACGTTTTTGCTTCCTTTTCTTCTCACCCACAAAAGTATTCGTCCAAAGCGAACCCTGATGAACGCCCTTCTTTGAAAAATCTATCGCAAAAAACGGAATATCCTTCGGCGGCTCCACAGGCGTCGGTGTCGTATCCTTCACCGTCAAGCCCAAATCAACTCTGGTACTGTCAGTTATGTTGTCGTTGCCGAAGATGTATTTATTAACCATGTTGCGAAGGAATTTCGTGTATTCTTTCCTCGCATCGTCCTTATTCTTAACGCTTACCGTCGTTTTCGTGGAAGGATTTACCACCAACGCATAACCCTCAATCCACACCTTTTGCAACCTTGCCCCTTCGGTCTTTTCGTCCGCAGTCGGAGTAAATGCTAATTGCTTTGCATCAAACAGATACGCCAACAACTTTGACTGAAAATTGTTGTAATTCGCATCCGAACCGCTGAAATTGTTTCTTGTCGTTTCCATATATTTATAATTGTTTATGTGATTTATGATTGAAATTCGTTTTATAAAACTTTTTTTCTACGGAAGAGAAGTTCTCAACGTGTGCAGAAAAGTTCTCAACGTGTGCGGGAAAGTTCCCTGCACATGAAAAAAAGTTTCCTTCCCATGCAGAAAAGTTCCCCGCATAGGAAGAAAAGTTCTTTTTAGGTGAAAAATGTTCTTTTCGGTAGTGTAAAAACAGATATTTGCAAGCCTTAACTCCATATCCATAGAGTTATAATGTATTGAAAGTAAGGCTTTTACCCCCCCCCCACTGACAAAATGTCCGCAGTGATGATATGGTATCTTGCTATTATTGTATCTGTTTCCTTACGCATTAAATAGTTATTTATTATAATGTCTTGTTTTCTCTTATTAAGAGGCTGCAAAGATAATTAAATTATCTAAATCGCCAAAATAATTGCTAAAAAATAAATAAAAAAGATACTTTTAATCGGTAGTCTAATACAATTCAGCATTTGGTAGCACGTCATTGCGGGCTTGACCCGCAATGACGTGCTACAAACAAACCACAATGACCAACGCACAAAAGTCAAATATGAAGAAATGATATGGAAATAAAGGTTTTAAAATGTTTTTTATATCTTTGCGCGGAAATTAAAAATAAAATCATGAATAATAAACAACGATGGGAATTACTCTTTAGCGATAAGAGATTTAGAACAAAATCTCCAACAATAGAATCTGATGGGCGAAATCCTTTTGAAAATGATTATGGGAGACTTATATCAAGTGCTCCAATTAGACGGCTACAAGATAAAACACAAGTTTTCCCTCTAGAACAAAGTGATTATATAAGAACTCGTTTAACACATTCATTGGAAGTTTCTTATATTGGAAGTTCTATTGGGCAAAGTATTGAAAAATTCTTGTTAGAAGATAAAAAAGATATTGAAGATAAAAAACACAAAGGTTTTCTTAGTTCTTTACTTAGAGTTTCAGGGCTTGTACACGATTTAGGAAATCCTCCATTTGGACATTTTGGAGAAGAAGCAATCAAAAAATTTTTTAAAGATTATTTTGAAAAGAATGAAATAAATTATTTAACGGATTTAGAGAAAAATGACTTTATATATTTTGATGGTAATGTTCAAGCATTAAGAATATTGGCAAAACTGTATTACTTTGGAGATGAATTTGGTTATAATTTGACTTATTCTAGTTTAGCTTCTATTGTGAAATACCCTTCAAATTCAGTAGATGGAAACAAAAAGCCAACAACAGAAATAGCTAAGAAGAAATTTGGTTATTTTGTTACGGAAACTGATATTTACAAACAAATTAATGATCATCTAAAACTAAACAACAAAAGAAGTCCAGTTGTTTATTTAATGGAAGCGGCAGATGACATTGCATTCAGTGCTGCAGATATTGAAGATGGTGTTAAATTAGGAATCGTAACAATAGATGATATTAGAGAAATATTTGAACATAATTTAGACAAAAACAAAAATGATATTCTTAAAAAGATAGATGAATTAAAAGAGCAATATTCCAAAGACAAACAAATATGTCAATCTATTATTATTCAAAAATTCAGAATAGAAACACAAAGAATAATGATAGAAGAGATTATAAATACATTTAAAGCAAATTATGATGAAATAATGACTGGAGATTTGCAAAATGAACTGATAGATATTTCAGAAGCTAAAGATATTCGAAAATCTTATAAAAAATTACAATCATTGGTTTTCAATGAAAAATCAATACTAAAAAAAGAAATTGCAGGCTGGGAAGCTATTTATGGACTTTTAAAGATTTTTGTAAAAGCGTCAGGAAGTGATAACTTTAAAAGAGAAGGAAATAATTATGAATCAAGATTGTATAATATCATAGCAGCAAGTCATAGAAAAGTGTATGAAGATATAGAGAAATACCCCAATAAAGAATACAAGAAACTTCAATTAATAGTTGATTTTATTAGTGGAATGACTGATAGTTATGCAATCCATTTATATCAAGAATTAACAGGAATAAAGTTGCTATAATTTTATGTGTAAAACTGACAATATAAAAAAAGACTTTGAGATTCATTTTAGAAATTTGTTGGAGCATGAACCTATATTAATGGATTTAATTTGGAGAGAGATTTTTGTTCTTGGAACTGCGTATGTGGTTGGTGGATTTTTAAGAGATTTTTTAATTAAAAAGGAAAGTAGAGATATAGATATAATTGTAGATATTAAAGATACAAACGTACACTTATTAGACATAGTAAAAAGGTTAAATTGTGATTTTACAACAAATAGACATGGCGGAATTAAGATAAAATTAAAATCAATTACTGTTGATATATGGAGTTTAGAAAATAACTGGGCTTTTAAAAATAAAATAGTAAAATTAAATGAGAATGATAAATTAAATAGTATTGCGAAAGGGTGTTTTTTCAACTACGACGCTCTTGTCATTAATCTACACAACTTTTCTTACAATATCAGATACTACAATGAATTTATCAATACAAAGGAGTTGAATATCTTACAAAAAGTTGCACTATACAAAAATCAAAATCCAACAACAGATGCAAACATTATTAGAGCAATATATATTAAAAATAAATTTAATGCGCAATTTACGGATAATACACTTAAATATCTAATTAGTAAAATAGATGGATTTCAGAATGGATTTAAAAGAATACTTGATGTTAAATCTAAATATCCAAAATATAATGAATTATCCGATAATCTATTGATAGATGAATTAAAAAAAATAATAATAAGTGCAAATGTTATTCCTTTTTAATATAACAAAGAAAATATAAACTCCCAATACTTTATCATCTTCACACTTCCTCCTTTACACAGCCCCAAATTGCAATTATAAAAATTGATGTGCGTTTTGAGGCGATACAGTATGGCTTTCACAGTAACAGATAGCCATGTTATTTGAAACCACACGCGACAATACCGACAGCAACTTAATCGCAATATCCCATTTAAAGATGGACGTTTAAATTCGCTTTTTATATTCTAAAACAAAAAAACTGTTATATTTAAGAAACTTAACAGGTTTAATAGTATAGTACTTTTTCTAATTAGGAAATAATCCTCGTTTTCCGCCTATTAGATTACATTGAAATGAATGGCTGAAAGAATTTACCAAACTAACGTAACAAAAAAATAAAGCAGCCTTTCGTAAAACTGAAAGACTGCTTTATTTGAGTAGTTAAATACTTGTGATTACCGACTATGCTTTGTATTCGCCGATAATCTCCTGTACTTTGTCTGTTGTAACACGTCCATAGACTTTATCGCCTATCAAAACAACCGGAGCAAGTCCGCATGCTCCTACGCACCGCAAACAATTCAGAGAGAACTTGCCGTCAGGTGTTGTTTCGCCGATTGCAATTTTTAATTGACGCTTGAATTCGTCCAAAATCTTTTCAGAACCGCGTACATAGCAAGCCGTTCCCATACAGATTGAGATAGGATGCTCGCCTTTCGGTATCATAGTAAAGAATGAGTAGAAAGTAACGATGCCGTATATGTTTGCGACCGAAACATTCAATTCCTTAGCAATGACTTCCTGTACTTCTGCCGGCAGATAACCAAATTCGCCTTGAACTTTATGAAGTACGTTTATTGCCTCCCCTGCTTTGTTACCAAAAGAAGTACATATCTCCTTAATCTTATTTATTTTATCTTCTGCTAATTTTACTTTTATCATAACTTTGTATTTTTAAGCTTCAACTTCTACTTGTTTTGATTTATCAAAATAATGCGTATGCAATAAATGATGAGATTTTTCACCGCATGGTTCGCCCAAAAATTCCTCGTAAAGTTGCTTTATATAAGGATTTTCGTGTGATTTGCGGATTGGTTTGCCTTCATCCTCACGATAAATTGCTTCAAAACGCTTTTCAACCTTTGAAAAATCTCCGTGATGGAAAGGTTGCCCTGCTCCTCCGACACATCCGCCAGGACAAGCCATAACTTCTATTGCGTGGAAGTTAGCCTCACCGTTGCGAACCATATCAAGCAATTTGCGAGCATTGCCAAGACCATGAGCAATACCTATATGAATAGGCGTCCCGTCAAAATCTACCGTAGCAGAACGCACACCATCCAAACCTCTCAGTGCATTGAAATCAACCTTGTCAAGTTTCTTTTTGGTAAAGATTTCATACGCTGTACGGGTTGCTGCTTCTATAACACCTCCTGTTGCTCCAAAGATAACTGCAGCACCTGTTGATGCTCCCAAAGGATTATCAAAATCTTCATCAGGAAGAGTGTTGAAATCAATATTAAATTGTTTAATGAGTTCTGCCAATTCACGAGTTGTAAGAGAGTAATCCACATCAGGATTTCCGTTTTCCTTAAATTCGTCTCTTTGACATTCAAATTTCTTAGCAACGCACGGCATAATTGAAACGACAATCATATCCTCACGTTTTACTCCTATTTTCTCTGCCCAATAGTTTTTAGCAATAGCACCAAACATCTGTTGTGGTGATTTTGCTGTTGAAGGCACATCAAGCATATCAGAATAATTAGTTTCAAAGAAATTAACCCAGCCAGGACAACATGAAGTAAGTATCGGAAGCCTTACCGATTTATCTCCTGCCATAAATTTGCTGATACGTCCCAAAAGTTCCGTTCCTTCTTCCATTATAGTTAAGTCAGCAGCAAAATCCGTATCAAAAACGTAATCGAAACCTATTCTTCTCAAAGCTGCAGCCATTTTCCCCGTAACAATAGTGCCGGGTTCCATACCAAACTCTTCTCCAAGTGCTACACGAACAGCAGGAGCAGTCTGAACAACGACTTTTTTCGCAGGATTATTGATTGCTTGTATTACTTGGCGAGTTTGATTTACCTCACTCAACGCTCCAACAGGACATGCTTGAACACATTGCCCGCACATAGTGCAAGGAGATTGTGCCAAATCTTGCTCAAATGCAGGAGCAACAACAGCCATAAAGCCTCTATTAACAGCAGACAAAGCCCCTACGGTTTGCAATTTATTACATACCGTTTCGCAACGACGACACATTATACATTTGTTCATCTCGCGAATGATAGCTGGAGAGAAATCTTTTTTATACATTGATTGCTCGCCTTTGAAAGGAATATCCCTTATGCCCAATTTTTGAGCTAATGACTGCAATTCACAATTTCCACTCTTTGAACAAATCAAACATGAAGCAGGATGGTCGGAAAGCAATAATTCTACAACCGTTCGTCTTGCATTTACAACACGTAACGAGTGTGTTTTGATTTCCATACCTTCCATTACCTCTGTTGCACAAGCAGGAGCAAGATTCTTACGACCGGAAACCTCAACAACACATACCCTACATCCACCCGGACGATTTTCCAACTGCTGTCCATTCAATTCATAATAGCAAAGAGTTGGGATTCCTATTCCAGCCTGACGTGCAGCCTTCAATATCGTTTGTCCTTTTTCGGCTTTAATCGGCTTATCGTCTATTATTATATTTACGTATTCCATTATTTTTTCTCCTTATTTGATACTAATAGCATTAAACTTACATCTCTCAATACAAGCACCACACTTGATACACAATTCGTCATTAATAACGTGCGGCATCTTCTTTTCGCCGGAAATAGCATTGACAGGACAATTTCTTGCACAAGCCGTACAGCCCACGCATGCATCCTTGTCAATAACGTATCTCATTAAAGATTTACAAACACCTGCACGGCATTTTTTGTCCTTAACGTGCTCAACATATTCATCCCAGAAATTATCCAATGTGGAAAGAACAGGATTTGGAGACGTCTGACCTAAGCCACAAAGAGCGGTATCCTTGATAACACCAGCCAAATTGCGTAATGCCTCAAGGTCTTCCATAGTGCCATTGCCCTTAGTAATCTTTTCTAATATCTCATGCAAACGTTTATTGCCCACACGGCAAGGGGTACATTTACCACAAGATTCTTCAACGGTGAATTCCAAATAGAATTTTGCTATGGAAACCATACATGATGTGTCATCCATGACGACCATTCCACCCGACCCCATCATAGAGCCTGCTGCAATTAGGTTATCATAATCAATAGGAGTATCCAAATGCTTTTCGGTCAAACATCCTCCCGAAGGACCACCTGTTTGAACAGCCTTGAAGGCACGTCCGTTCTTTATACCACCACCTATTTCGTAAATAACCTCTCGTAATGTAATACCCATAGGTACTTCTATCAAACCGACATTGTTAATCTGTCCTGCAAGAGCAAATACCTTTGTTCCTTTTGACTTTTCAGTACCAATCTTGTTAAACCAATTTGCTCCCTTTAATATAATGATAGGAATATTGGCATAAGTTTCAACATTATTAACATTGGTTGGCTTTTGCAAATAACCGCTTTGTGCAGGGAAAGGAGGTTTGAAAGTAGGCTCACCGCGTTGTCCTTCCATAGAATGTATCAACGCTGTTTCTTCTCCACAAACAAAAGCACCCGCTCCGTAACGCAACTCTATATCAAAATCAAAACCGCTACCGAAAATGTTTTTGCCCAATAAACCATATTCTCTTGCCTGTCCGATTGCTATCTGCAAACGATGTATAGCCAAAGGATATTCTGCACGAATATAAATCAAGCCCTTAGTGGCACCAATAGCAAATCCGTTTATTGTCATTGCCTCAATAACGCTGTGAGGGTCTCCTTCCAAAATACTTCTGTCCATAAATGCTCCCGGATCTCCTTCGTCTGCATTACAAACGACATACTTTTGGTCGGCATGATTCTTAGATGCTATTTCCCATTTTACACCTGTTGGAAAGCCTCCGCCTCCGCGACCACGCAACCCTGAAAGTTTTATCTCATTTATAACTTCTTCTGACGCCATTTCTGTCAAAACCTTTGCTATGGCAGCATATCCGTCATTGGAAATATATTCTTCAATATTTTCAGGGTCAATAAAACCGCAGTTCCTTAAAGCAATACGAAGTTGCTTCTTATAAAAACCCATATGTTTTGCGTCTGCAATATGCTCTTTGTTTTCAGGATCGGTATAAAGCAAACGTGTAACTTTACGTCCTTTAATAACATGTTCGGCAATTATTTCCGCAGCATCTTCAGGCTTTACTTCTGTGTAAAAAGTGTTGTCAGGCATAACTTTAACGATAGGTCCCTTTTCGCAAAATCCGAAACAACCCGTCAAAATCACCTGAACATCATTCTCCAAACCTTTTTCTTTAAGTGATAAATGTAAGTTATCTACTATTTCAGTGCTTTTAGATGCACTACATCCTGTACCTCCGCACACAAGGAGGTGCATTTTATATTTCGCCATTGTTTTCCCTCCTTTTTAGTTTTTAGCAACAGTTTCGTAATTAACAGGAATGATACCCTCTACGAGTTCGCCGTTTTTAATGTATTTTTCAATAATTTCGTCTGCCTTTTTGGTATCAACATATCCGAAAACAATAGGCTCTTTGTTCGGAAGAGTAACTTCAACCGTAGGCTCTGCATGGCAATAGCCCATACAACCTGTTTGGGTTAAGACAATATCAATGCCTCTCTTTTCAGATTCATTAAGAAAGTAGTCAAAAATTTGCTTTGCTCCTGCTGCAATTCCGCAAGTAGCCATAGCAACCTTGACCTGCACCAAACCATCTTTATTGCCTTTTGCTCTTGTATCCATTTTTTCTTGGATATTGTTTTTTAAGGCTTTTAAATCTGCTAATGATTTAATTTGTGTCATACTATTTATGTATAAAGTTTATATTAAATTTAATTTGCGGGTGCAAAGGTAAGTATTATTTTTCAGATAACAACTATTGCCTCAATTATTTTATGCCCTCATCAAAATACTATCAGAGTAACTATTCTCCAATGCCTGATTTTTCAAATTTATTGAATAAATATCATCAATTTCCTACACATAACCATAAGTTTTGTCTTTCCACAACTTATTTAAGATACACAACAATAATTATACATATAACAACGTTGGCAATACATTAACAATATCCGTCAGTGGCATGAATAACAGCGGCAAAATAGAATCGCATTATGATAATTTTTTGAAAAATAATAGAATTAAAAAATACAAGAAAATCATATTCTATATATTACTTATAGGTTTGTTTATTTACTTTTACGAAAAGCGAGATTATTATACAGCCAATAATGATATTAGTATCTCAATTTGGAAAGGAAAGTTTGGAGAGGGTGTTTATTACTTATATCCTTATAAATGCTTTGATATTTTTAGAGGAAGGAAAGACTATATAAGAATTGATTCAAGGAATCAATATTTTGAATTACGATTTATCAACAATAAAACACTTGTTATTTGGACTTATAAAATGGAATATATTGATGTGAAACTTTCTAATTATAAGATAGAAAAAATATACACTGGCTATGAGGGACGTAAAGTCTTTGACAGTCTATATCCATGTGAAAAATGCAAAGCTTGTTATAATTGGGGAAATATATGGGAAATACCACATAATAAAAAAAAGAATGGAATGCGGTACTCTAGCTGAAAAATAAACGGCTGTTTTATTTGCACTAAATAGTGTTTGGTAAAAATGGAACAGCCTTTGTTGTTGCACAACTTATTTTGCTACAATGTATGCCATATATTCTTTTCACACAACTGATTTGACGACAATGTAAGCCACCCGAAGACTTCCCACAAGTTATTTGAGACCTTCGTGTAACACACGAAGTCTTCCCACAGGTAATTTGAGACCTTCGTGTAACACATGAAGTCTTCCCACAAATGATTTGAAACCTTTGTGTAACACATGAAGTCTTCCCACAAATGATTTGAAACCTTCGTGTAACACATGAAGCCTTCCCACAAGTGATTTGACAACAATGAGTGAAATTTATTTGATATACACAAACAATAATTATACTTATGACAACGTTGGTAATACATTAACAATCAAAGGTAATACTATGGACAATTTTAATAATAGTTATACGTATGATGTGGCTTATTGTATGATAAATCCGAATATCAATACCCGAGAGATATGAAAAAGAAACTTATGTTAAATCCAAATAAAAATACTATGAAGCAATATATACACATTGCTTGCAAGCCAAGAAGAATATTTATATCTTTACTTGTATTGGCAATATTGATGATTATAATATCATTTGTAACCTCTCAATGCAATATGATACGGCAAGAATATAATCCAAATTGGATGCTGGATATGGGAAGTGGTTTGATAGTTTTTTCGTTGTCAATCCTTGTGTATCTATATATTTATAGAATAAAAATATGGAAAGATTTTCAAAACATAAAAGGTCCAAGTAAGTTATCTCTTTTTATTAGTGCCAATATAGCATGGCTTTTAATGATTCCGGGTGCTTTGTTGTATTATATATACAGAGGTATTAGAGGCGACTATCCTCTTGAAGCAGACAGCATAGGCATACCAATAATGTATCAAACCATAGGAATTATTATACTTCTTATTCCATTGAATATATTTATTATACTTTCGCTGAGATTTTATAAGAGTCCGTCCAACATATTTTTGTTTACTCGTAATTATAATGTTATGCAAATTATAGTAGAAATTATATTTGCTTTGCTATTATTACTAAATATTCTCATACTATTTTTCTTCATTATGGATGGTGATTTTGTTTCTATAATAGTAAGTTTGTACTTTATCTATATCCTGATGTCATTAAGAACCGGTATAATAATAAGAGATGAAAAATAAAGTGATAATACTAATAATTGTATGCTTTACTTTGGGCTTGTTATGTTTGTATTATTTGTATCCTCGCAAAATTTCATTTGAATCCGTTAAAGAAATTCCTAAATTAAATGAAAATTTCGACATGACATCATTTATTGGCTTTCATTATGTCAGTAACGAAAATTGCTTAGTATTTTGGTTATCTACTTTTTATCAGAGACAACTTCAAGAAGGATTAGTCGGTTATGACTCCATTTTTATTCAAAATCTTAGTAAAGAACTTAATTTTGATAAATACGATTATATCATAACTTATCAAAAACAATTAAAAGAGTTAAGACATTCGCCTTATCTTACTAAAACAAAAGACGGTTTATATTTTGATAAGCAAACTCCTCTAATTCCGACTTTTGACACAGCAATAACTAACAAAGTGTATATTTATAGAATAAGAAAAAATAACAAATATAGGGCTCCGGGACCATAAAAAGAATAACGTAATATTGTGATTTGACTACAATGTATGCCATACATTGTCTTCCCACAACCTATTTTGCTACAATGTACGTCATACATTGTCTTCCCACAACCTATTTTGCTACAATGTATGCCGTACATTGTCTTCCCACAACCTATTTTGCTACAATGTACGTCATACATTCTTTCCCCACGACCTATTTTGCTACAATGTATGCCATACATTGTCTTCACACAACCTATTTTGCTACAATGTATGCCATACATTGTCTTCACACAACCTCTTTTGCTACAATGTATGCCATACATTGTCTTCACACAACCTATTTTGCTACAATGTAAGACACCCGAAACCTTCCCACAGGTGATTTGAGACTTTCGTGTAACTCTTGTAAGCCTGTTAGATATTATTTTGTGTTTGATATTTTGCGGTATTTGCAAAGCCAACTGTCGGCAAGACGAAATTGATTGCCGTCTTTAAGCAATGTGTAACCAAATTGATGTAATGTATCGGGAAAAGTTTTAAGCCACATATCTTTAATGACGTAAATATTGTCTCGTTCCATAGTCTGCTTTACCAAATCCTTGTTTCGCCTCCATTCCCAATCGTCTTGATGAGGAGTGGATTTGACTTGCTCCGGATTTTCTATGGAAACAATGTACGCATTCCAATATTCGGCAATTATTCCTATGTTGCCTAACTGCTGAAGTTCGCTAACAACTTCCGCTTTTGGCTTCCAAGGTTGTTGATATGAGACTTTGAGCGTATAATAAGGGCTTATCGCACCAATTAAAGCAATAATCCAAACCGCATAGCGAAAGAAGCGTATTTTCTTATCATCTTGCAGCCGGTCAATAATAAGCAGTATCGCAATGGACAGAGATATATAGTTGGCAACATAGTACCAGCGTCCCATATCATTTAACAATACATGATGAGAGAGAAGATATATGCCGAAAAAAGCAAGAAAATCAAGAATGAAAAAGGTAATCCATTTTTCTCTTATAATGATTTGCAGGCGTGATTTGCGAGAAAGAAAAACGGCAAAAGCAATCAAAAACGCACAAACAGCCCAGAAATAACTACTAACCATTATTTCATTGGTGCGAAACAGCAATACATCCTTATACTTCGCAATCAAAATATCAATAGCCTTAACAACATCACTTAAATTATTGATTTGTGTGCAATGTTCGCAGGTTACGCTGGTGAAACTCTTTGCAAAATGTATGGCAAACCAGCAAAACGCAATGCCGACAGCAACATAAATCATAACCGCAGGTTTAATCCGCAATTTACGGCTGTAAATCCATAGCGTAACAATTAATATGGCTATACTGAAAGCAGCGGTATCCAGCACCCAAACGGCTATCGTCAAAATGAGAATAACGGATATGAAAAGCAAATGCCATTTGGTTGAACGCCATTTGGCTTTATATAACAGATTTATTAGCCAAACGGCAATTCCTATAATGCAATATTCCATCCCGACATAGAAACGGGTTATATCAACGAAGCGTTGAAAAGGCAGAAACCAGATAACAGCGAACAGAATCTTGATATTATTTTTCTTAAACAGGCTCGCAAAACCACAATAGCCCAGAATAAGCATCAGATAGTTGGAAACAGATACGGCAGTTATTGCTTTGCAACCGAAAAGTTGTATAAAAATCTGAGCAATCAAAGGAATAATACCTCCACCTCTGTTTTGATGCCAATAATATATTTCATTAGGAAAATCATAATAGTGAGCCATCAGAATATTTAAGGCATCATCGGAATTCAAAGACGGATAAAAGTTGGAAGAATAAAGCAAAAACGACACAACAACAATGAGTGCCGCAACAAAATAATAATAGTATTGCTTGATAATTGCATTCATATAATGGAAAGTTAATCGCATGGTGTCGGAATTATATTAAACTTTTATTAATTCTACTTTACAATGAATTTTTTTGTGCTAATACTGTTGTCTGTTGAGATTTTGATAATATAGTTGCCTGCTTTGAAGTTAGCGGTATTTATTTGGGCAGTGTTATTGCCGATATGTGAAGCATAAACTCTTTGACCGAGCAAATTAAAGATTTCTATTGTGTTAATGATTTGAGAATTGTTTATGTTTAATTCTGTTGTTGCAGGATTGGGATAAAGATTGAAACTATCTTTCTCAACTTCTGCCAAATCAACACAAGGGTCTATCAAATTTTTGAAAGCATTCCAGCCTTCCGTACTTTGATAAGCGTTCCTTGTATCGCATGGGATAATAACATAAGCATTTTGCAGGGTATTTGAATCAAAAACAATAGTGTTAAGGGTTGGAGGGACAGCCGCATTGCAAATCATACTCATGACAGAAGTGTTAATAAAAGCATCTTTATCAATGTGTTTTATTCCACTGCCAAGCGAAACATATACCAACCGACTACATGACTTGAAAGCATTTTGTCCTATGCTATCAATATTATCAGGTATTGTAATTTGATTTAATCCATCACATTTATAAAAAGCATTTGCAGGGATTTTCATTACATTATTGCCTATATAAACATTTTGTAATAACCAACAACCAGCGAATATAGGTAGACAAAGACGTGGTGCAGGTCCACCAGGTACACCGGGTAGGGCATGAAATGTATCACATACGGCATTAACAGCATTAAAATTTAATGTGGCTAACTTACTACAACTAAAAAAAGCACCGGTACCTATATGTGAAATATTTTCATGAATAGTTAAAGAGTCTAATCCTGTGTGTGAAAATGCGAATTTTCCTATAATAGTAACAGACTTAGGAATAGTAACAGATGTTAAATTTGCGCAAAATTGGAATGTAAATGGATCAATACCGGTAACCTTATAATAGTTTATAGAATCATTGCTTACAGAGTCAGGAATAGTTAAATGACCTGTAAGTTTATCTTTATATTCGGAAAAATTTCCCCAATCATCATTATCATATTTATCAATTATATATACAGAGGAATCGTTTACTATTTGATAGTAAAGAGTATCTCCATTATTATTTATGGCATAGAAGTCCTGAGCATTTGCACTACACATACTGCATATTATTACAGTAAATAAAAATATCTTTTTCATAACTTTTAATTATTGGGATTAATAATTTGTTGAGGACAGGACTCGTATTGCTCCAATAAATAAGGAGGAATATTAATATCACAATCATCATTATCTACTTCTATGTACAATTCTTTTCCTTCCTGGAGTTCAAAATTTTCATTTATTTCAACACTCTCGGTTGCTCTCAAAATAATATTGTTGCTAATAGTAGTGGAGCAGACGCCATCACCTATAATGATTTTCTGTTTTACGGTATTGTCGTAATTAGAAAAATCATACCCGCATTCTTCAAATATTTCTTCGCAGTTTTTCTTTAATTTATAAACTCTGACATAATCTACTTCCGCTCGCTGAGGAAAAGTTAATGAATCTAATGATGCGGCTAAGGCAGGTATTTTCTCCCACTCTTGGTTGATTCCTGCTCCAAGTATTATCTTTACCGTATCAATTATACCATGATATTTAATAATGTTTACTGGTTTATCATCTACATAGAAAATCATTGTTTTGGGATTCCATTCAACAGCATACTTATGCCATTCATTCCATGAAAATGAAGGGATATATGTCGGCGTAAAATAGTCATGGATATTATTGGTATCATAACATCGCCAAATATTATTTGTTACATAACTATTACCGCTGATAGTGGGAGAATATTCGTAATGTGATCCTACCAACTCTAAAATATCTATTTCTGCTTCATTGGTGTAACGATTAGTGTCGTACGATTCCATACGATTTGTCCAGAAAGCATGCCAAAAGGCTTCGTCAAAAGGGTATTTAATTTTTGCTTCTATGTAGCCAAATCGTCCGTATTTAACTGCTGCAGAAAGCTGTGTTTCAATACCCCCTATTGTATATTTATAATAATAATTAGAGTCCGTCCATTGCCTCCTACATTTCCAATATAATGTATAATTTATAATACCATCTATAGTAGTATCATAGTATGTAGGTGGGCATTGACAAGAATCTTTCTCTATTTTGAAGACTAATACTCCGTTTTCCACAAAAGCATTAGTATCCATAAGAAGTTGTGGCTCTCCAAAATGATCAAAATAATTATACTTTTTCCAACTATTATAATTGGTATTCCATTCGGCAGCGGTTTTGCCCGGTCTGTCAAAGTTTTCTTCCCATTTCAGTTCCCAATGAGGGTCGTTTGCCGGAGTCAATGCAACAGTATCGCTTTGTGAAAATGCTGTCAGATTAAGCGATATGACGCTTAGCATTATTATAAATCGTTTCATAATCTGTCTCCTTAATTTGTTAATATCATTTTCTTGGTATCAATCTCTTGATTATTCACTGTCAGAGTGTAGAAATATGTTCCCGAATTAAGAGATGAAGCGTCTATCGTAAGAGAGCCAAAGCCGAAGTCAGGTTGTAAGGTATATGTTGCGAGCAATGAGCCTTGCAATGAAAAGATGTATATTGTTGCCGTCTGAACCTCCTCAGGCAGAAAATAGTTTATTGTCGTTTGGGTGTTGAAAGGGTTAGGATTGTTCTGATAAAGGAATGCATTAAGGGCTTGTGTGCTGTCGGCATTATTTTGTGTCGTATCAATAATGGCGGACTTTGTAGATTTAGTTGTACCTGCTGATTTGGTAGTAGGTTGTGTTGATGGAGTGTTTTGTATGGAAAGAATGTCGCCGTCAATCTCGTTTATTTTGAGAGTTTGTGCCAGAATAATCTGCGATTGCTCTTTTATAGCCTCAACCAATACGGGAATAAGGCTCACATAATCAACAGCAATCTCACCATTCTTATTCGTATCAATAAGTTCAGGGAAAATCTTTGTCAATTGCTCTACTTGCAAACCTATATGTGGCGTTTCCTTCGTGCGGAGTTTGTTTTCTAAGTCGGTAAAGAACGTAACATCCTGCTGTTCCTTTGGTGTCAGATTGCTATTGTTGGCATTCGTTGTTTGAGAAGCAGGGATACTTTCATTAATACTTACAAACCGTATGCCGTTTAACGATTTTATTTTAGCCAAAGGGCTTTCCAAACGGGTGGTGTGCTTTGTTGAGGACGGAACAGAGACGAAAAAATGAGATGCTTTAACGTTGTGCAAAAATTGAACAGCATAAGGGTCTTTATTTACATCAAAATAGCCAATCGTTCCCGCCGAACCGGGGTAGCCTTGACTGTAAGAGAAATAAATACCGTTCTTTCCGTGCAGCCAAAGCTGGTCTGTTTCTATGCTGTCATACTCTCCGACAAACACATTCCAACCATGAAACTCTCTTCTGCCGAAATCACCAAACGATAATTTGCTTCCGGCGTTATACATGCCGTTTTTGCCGAAAATTGTTGCCGATAGCACGTTGTGTAAATCTTCATTGCCAACCGACAAATGAAGATTCCTGCCGACAATCAGTTTTCCGTGTTCATTAATCTTTACTTGTGCTTTGCCAGTGTTTGCAAAGCCTGTAAGCAATGCTGCGATTGCTAAAATAATAACTTGTTTTTTCATAATAATTGCTTTATTTTATTTATTAAAGTTTGCTTCCAAAATACTCTAATTTGACGTGCCAAATATACAACTATTTTCTTGTAAATGCAAATCTCTTTATATATTTTTTAATCATCTGTTTATAATACGCTTATAATGATTTGATTAACTGCAATGAGGAATAGCGTCTGTTTTATCAGAATTTACCATATTTTTTACTTAAAAGAGTTTGCTATTATATTAAAAAATCAAAAAATAATTAGAAATTATTTCGGCTATCGGCAGCAATGTCAGCCTGCCTTGTGCTTTGGTTAAAATAAAACGCTGTTTCATTTTAACAAAACAGCCTTTTATGAAAATATTCCTTGATTTCATTTTCACCAAACAGCATAAAAAACGGATAATATCAAAAATGTGATGAAGAAAACAAGATTTTGGGGCGGTAAATTGAGATTACATCAAAAAGAATGCAAAAAATATTTCAATCATATAGGCATATAAATCAGTTAATTAAGAGAATGAGAAAATCTTTTTTCAAAAAAGTTTATGGAAAATTTGCTTTATTCAAATAAAATGACATACCTTTGCAGTGTCTTAATAAACTAATACACTAAAACAATATATAATATGATTGAAGTAAAAAATTTAACCTTCGGATACAACAAACATAAAAACGTTGTTGAGGATTTGAGCCTTAAAATAGAGGAAGGCTTCGTTCATGGCTTGCTTGGCAAAAACGGAACGGGAAAAACCACATTATTAAGTCTGATTTCAGGACTTTTATTCCCTGATAATGGAGAAATTAATGTTGATGGCTTCGTGCCGAAAGAGCGAAAAACGGCATTCTTGTCTGAAATCTTTTTCCTGCCTGAGGAGTTTGACGAGATGAAAATAAGTATTAACACTTACACACAAGTTAATGCTAAATTTTATCCGCATTTCTCTCAAAGCGATTTTGAATCGTATTTGCAGGAATTTGAGATTACGGACATGAAACAAAAGTTGTCAAAACTATCTTATGGTACAAAGAAAAAGGTATTTATAGCTTTCGGACTGGCAACTCATTGCAGATATATGTTTCTTGATGAGCCGACCAACGGACTTGATATCCCGAGCAAGACTCAGTTTAGAAAAATAATCTTAAAGGCAATGACCGATAAGCAAACGATGATTATTTCCACTCATCAGGTACGTGATTTGCATAATCTGATAGATAATATTATTATAATGGATAAAGCGTCCGTTCTTATCAATGCATCCGTTGCTCAAATCACAAATAAATTATGGTTTGGCTTGAATGAGCAGAACAAAAACAGCAATGTGATTTTTGAAGAAGAGAATGTCGGCGGCAAAATGGTCGTTGCCGAAAATACTGCTGCACAGGAAAGCAATCTTGATATAGAACTGCTCTTCAATGCAGCCTTCCAAAATAGAGAAAGGTTTAACGAAATTTTTAATAACAATAAATAATTTGCTTTATGGAATTTAATTTTAACAGATTTGTCAATGTGATTAAACGAGACTTCAGTATGAGTCTCAGAACCTATATTAACCTTGCGATAGCCCCTGTAATATTAGGATTTCTTGTAAATGCCGCTACATATTTCCTCAATATACATTTAAATGCTCAATTCTTAGTTGTTTTTTGCATTATCTACATATTAATATCGGCTGCCGCAGGAGGATTTTCCTCATATAAAGAAAAACGAGCCCGTGCTTCAAACCTTATGTTGCCCGCTTCAGTAGAAGAAAAGTGGCTATTAGAGTTTTGTAATATCTTTATATTTATTCCTGTCTCCACTTTTGTTATTTCAATCTTCGGACACTTAATCGGAGAATTGACTTTCTATCAAGAAACAACTAAAACGCTAAACATATTCAATCAAATATTCAAACTTTTCAATGGAGAAGGTTCGTTATTGATACTTGCAGGCATTTCAATTGGCTTTTACGGCTCATTATTATTCAAAAAACAGAGCTATATAAAAGTACCGGCAATACTAATGGTAGTAATGATTGTATTTATAATAATACAAACAAATAGAATTATGCATCAAAATAACCTCGTTATGAGTTTAGTGCAAGAAGGGAATGGAGTAAGAGCATTCTCTGAATATCTTTTGAGTTATGATCATCATACAGGCTGTTGGTATAATACCATAATGATACTAATACCTGTTTTCTTCACCGCAATTAGTTATATAAGATTAAAGAAAGAAGAAACAATATAATCTTTGTCGGAAATTAAACTATGGATATATTAAACAATCAAGAGCCTATTTATTTACAACTCGCTGAAACGATTTGCGACAAAATCCTTAACGGCATCTTCGTTGCGGAAGAAAGGATTCCGTCTATGAGAGACATTGCTGCCGATTATGAAGTCAATCCTAATACGGTTTTTAAGAGCTTTGAATTCTTGCAGGAGAAGGGTATTATCTTTCAAAAGCGAGGTTTGGGATATTTTGTAACAAACGAGGCAAAAGATGTGATATATAATTTCAGGAAAAAGGAATTTACTGAGCATATCTTGCCGTTAATATTTAAGAAAATGGCTCAACTAAACATTTCAATAAACGATATAGAAGAGATTTACAAACAGAATAATAATAAATTAAAAGAATAAACCATGAAAATCAAAAAAACAACCATTGCAGCATTATGTTTCTGCTTTGCTATAATAGGAGCATTGCTTATTATAGGTAATTATGGCAATAAACAAGCAATTAAAGATGTTGAAGAATATCAAAAAACAGGTATCTCCAAATACGAAAAAGAGTATTCGGGAATGGATATTGATATTGAAGTAATGCAAGACAATCAAACAAGTTCAAAAACCACTAATAATACAATATAATGAGCAGAGCAATACAAAGAGCCATTGCGATTATGTTCTTCGCAATAGCGAGCAGCCTTTCGGTCTTTGCACAGAAGACAATACATGGCAAAGTTACTGATACAGACACCAAAAATCCTATAATGTACGCCAATGTTGTACTTCTGAATTCACAAGGGCAACAAATAACCGGAGCAGTAACTGATGCCGATGGTTTTTATAATATAAAAGCCAAACAAGGCGATTATCTGTTAAAATTTTCCTACATAGGCTATACATCGGATACCATTATAATAAATCATAATGACTTCAACAAAGATTTAAGTATTGATGTATCCCTCAAATCAGGTGTAGAACTTGGAGATGTTACTGTTGTAGGACAGGTAAAACGCTATGAAATGGATGCGGATAAGATGGTAATGAATGTAGATGAAAGCATATCCGCAACATCCGCCTCTGCATTTGAATTACTCAAAAGCGTACCGGGAGTTTATATTGATAAAGACGACAACCTTACCCTTAACGGACAAGGAGGTGTCTTATTCCAGTTTGACGGAAGGGATATAAAACTGCCTTGGGATGCAATAAAAGCATATCTCAAAGGTTTAGCCCCTTCACAGGTTGAAAAAATAGAAGTAATAAACAATCCATCCGCTAAATATGAAGCAGAAGGCACAGCAGGCATTATAAACATCAGAATGTTGAAGAATCTAAACTACGGATTCAACGGTTCCGTTAATGCGATGGGTGGTTATCTTACTCAGAATGGCGATTTCGTTTATCACGGAGGGGCAAATCTCAATTATGTTGATAAGAAATGGACAATTACTCTCGGATATAGCGGTATGGATTGGGCAAATGAGAGCAAGATGGCGGCAAAATCAAAGATGTGGGGAGCATCATATTTAGATACTTTGCAATATCAAATGAAGGAAAGCCCGATTTATAACAATTTTACAAACCTTAATTTTAATTTTGGTGCGGATTATCAGATGGACGACAACAATGCTTTCGGTATAAACATCAATTACGGCTTAAATCGTTTGAAAAGTAATCAGGATAACAACGTTCTTGAAATTAGTCGTTACCCTTATTCTGTTTTTGACTCACTTCAATCTTCCGATATTGACATTAAAAACAACAGTAACAATCTTCTGCTCGGTGCTCATTACGTTCATAAATTTGATTCGCTGTCCCGTATTTCTTTTGATGCGGATTTTGTTACCAATAACTCAACTGAGAACTATGTTTCTACCACTAAAACATTTCTCGGCAACGATAGTCTGATTGCGGGGCAACAATTGGGCAACAATGCTGCGAATAAATACTCCTCTGCTTCATTTAAGATAGATTTTGAGAAGAGTATTTTCTACAATATCAAATTGGAAGCCGGCATAAAGGAGCGTTATACAAAGGTTGATAACGATTTTGACGCTCTTATCGGGAATCTGAACTCCGATATGAACAATGACCCCGACAGAACCAACAGATTCGTTTATAAAGAAAACATCGGTGCAGGATATTTGTCGTTTAGCAAAAGTTGGTCAAAGGCTTCTTTGCGGCTTGGCGTAAGAGGTGAGCATACTTACACGGATGCTTGGCAGGAAATATCGGATAGCAGCAATACAAACCCATATTTTGACCTCTTTCCCAATGTTAATGCCTCTTGGCAGATAAGTCAGTCAAGCAGATTGGCAGGAACTTATTCCTATAGAATAACTCGTCCCGACTATAACTCATTAAATCCGTTTATATCCAAGACTTCCGACCTTAGTTATTCGTCCGGCAATCCTTTTCTCAACCCTCAATACACTCATAAAGCAGATTTATCTTATTCTTGGAACTATATATTATTTCTAAACGCCTCTTACGGATATACAAATGATGAAATAATGACTCTTCCTCACCTTATCGGCAATCCGCCTAAGATTGTAAATCAACCTGAAAACATTGCATCGGCGCATAATCTCAATTTCAGTCTCTATGGTGGGCTTCCGTTGGGAAAAATAGGCACTTTGATGCTATGGGCAAGCGAAAACTACTGGAATAGCACTGCAACAATCAACGGAAGTACCACAAAACAGGAACGCTGGGGCTTTATGGGTTACGGCGCTCTTGAATTCAATCTGCCATGGGAACTTAAACTCAGTGTAAGCGGCTTTTATATGAGCGGAGGAGTGCAAGGAATTTACGAATATGATTCTTATTTCAACGTAGGGTGCGGTTTGAGCAAGGCATTTTTCAAGAAACAACTTAACATAACGCTGGGTATTGATGATTTGTTGGCGTCTGACGGAATGAATGTGCGATATGCGACCGATAATACTTCGGTTGAGGCTAAATTTATCACCTCTCAACGGCGTATAGGCATAAGAATACGATGGAATTTCGGCAAAATGTATGATGGAGCGAAGCTTAAAAAGATTGAAAGCGATGATATGGACGAACGTTCCTCAGGACAGCAACAGCAAACGGGCGGACAAGGACTTCCAATCGGCAAATAATATTTATAAAATCAAGAATAATTAACATAAAACAAAGATTGGTAAAATGGAAACAAAGAGAAAAAACAAACATGGTTGGCAATATTCGGTCGGATTGCTGTTATTAGTTGTTTATTTAACGTTAAATCATTTTGTACCTGCGATACCCCACCTCTTATTGGGCTTTCTATTCGGTGCAAGCATCGCTTTACTATTGTATAGTTGCTTTCCGCCGCACAGAAAGCAAGCCATACGGCAGTGGAAGAGGAAATTATTCCACCACGCACAGCAATAAATCATATCTTTTCTAATCATATGACAATATTACGGCGTTTTATTTTTATAAGACGCCGTTTTGTGCAAATGTAATCAAGGAATATTTTCATAAAAGGCTGTTTCGTTTTCTCCCCTCAGCCTGTAATCCGCCTGATACCTGTATTTATTGTTGTGTATCTTAAATACATTTCACTCAAAAATCTCAAATTACCTGTGGGAAGACTTCATGTGTTACACGAAAGTCTCAAATAACCTGTGGGGAGACTTCATGTGTTACACGAAAGCCTCAAATCACCTGTGGGAAGACTTCGTGTGTTACACGAAAGTCTCAAATTACTTGTGGGAAGACTTCATGTGTTACACGAAGGTCTCAAAACACTTGTGGGAAGACTTCATGCGTTACACGAAGGTCTCAAATCATCTATGGGAAGACTTCATGTGTTACACGAAGGTCTCAAAACACCTGTGGGAGAACTTCGGGTGTCTTACATTGTAGCCAAATAGGTTGTGGGAAGACAATGTATGGCGTACATTGTAGCAAAATAGGTTGTGGGAAGACAATGTATGACGTACATTGTAGCAAAATAGGTTGTGGGAAGAGAATGTATGGAGTACAAAAGTCTCAAAAGACTTGTGGGAAGACAATGTATGACGTACAAAAGTCCCAAAACACTTCCGGGAAGACAATGTATGACGTACATTGTAGTCAAATCACAATATTACGTTATTCTTTTCATGGTCCCGGAGCCCTATATTTGTTATTTTTTCTTATTCTATAAATATACACTTTGTCCGTAATTATGGTATCAAAAGTAGGTATTAATGGTTTTTCAGGTAATGACAAAAAGTCCTCTTTTTTTGCAAGATACGGTGAATACGTTAATGCCTTTAACTGTTTTTGATATGTTATAATATAATTGTACTTATCAAAATTAAGTTCTTTACTAATATTTTCTACAAAAATTGAATCGTAACCACTATATTCAGATTTAAGATAAGGCTCTTCTTTATAATAATCTACCATGTAAAACATTAGTCGTTTTTTATTTTCAACATAATCAAAACTAACATAATCTATTCTGTCAAAATCTAAATATGGTTTGGGTATTTCCATTGCTAATTCAAAAGAGACTTTACGTTGATAAAAATAATATAAACATAACAAACCTACAGTAAAGCATACTATTATTAGTATTAGTACTTTATTTTTCATAATAAATTATTACCTTCCTTGTTTTAAAACGGCATTTGGTTTAGTCAAATAATCCCATTTCCCAAATGGACTACCAAAGCGAGGATATGGTTCTCTATCACCAATCCAACGATAACTTACAGATGAAGAAGTACCTCTTACTACTGAAAATCTGCTATAGACACTAAATGCTTGTGCTAATGTTAAGCCAGAGCCTTTTAATGTATATTGTGTTGTACTATTGGATTTACAAGAATTAATATTTAGTTGAGCATTTTGAATATTACCTACAGGATTTGGTAAATTTTGTACATTAGTTGCTTTTGTTCCTTTTGGCGTTTTACCAGACCCAGTTGATGTTATATATTGATTACCTCCATTATCCAAATTTAATGTTTGACTACTACCGTGATAATTAAGATTCACTTCCTTAATATCAGTTCCTCCCATATCTTGCCAATCTTGTTTAAATTCTTTTGCAGTTGTAACGTTACTTAAAGCAACAGAACCTTTGCCGTATTTTTTTTCTAATGCCGCAGCCATTGCTTTTGATTGTTTTCCAAAAGATTTTGGGTCATAGAAAATATATGCTTTAATGTTTTTTTGTTGTTTCTCGTCAATCTTCTGTCCATTGCAATCAACCCATTCCATTCCATCAGGGTCCATCAATATCACAGGGTTATTATTACAATAGACATAAGGGCTTGTATTTGGATATTTATCAGCCAGAGGGTCGGTACTCAACCAGATACTCAAATAATCATAGTAATACCTTGCTCCGAAGTATCCGAAGCCCGTCTCTTCATCCTTCTCCTTCCCACTGAACTTATATGTAGTCGCAAAGGCAGGGTTCTGATATGACACATCTACCCATTGCTCGCCATAAGGCAAGTAGGCAAATGACTGGGTAACATT
>JAISGN010000023.1 GCA_031263015.1 Bacteroidales bacterium | reverse complement strand
GCCACCAAAGTATTGCTACCTCGTGCTGCCCCTCGACTTGCATGTGTTAAGCCTGCCGCTAGCGTTCATCCTGAGCCAGGATCAAACTCTTCATTGTATTAAAATCTTTGAAGCGTCTTTACCTGTCAATTTATTATTAACGTAATTGACTTCGTGCGTCAATAATATACAATATTATCAACTTCTTTTCTTCCTTACTCCGGTTAAATACACCCAATTAATCAGATGCATTTCCGCTACCTTGGTTCCAATTTCTTTCAATGTCCTCCTCCGTCCTCATATCCCAAAAACGGACTGCAAAAGTAATACTTTTTTTTTATTCCACAAACTTTTTATAAACTATTTTTTTACAATCATAACAACTTATACGCATTATCTTTTTATGCTCAACAACTTAGATAATGAAAAGTTTTTTAACTTTCTTCCTTCTTATATCCATTTAATATACACAAAAAGAGTCGTTCCTCATTCATAATCCCAACTTTTATCTGTTTCTGACACCCACATCAAAACATCTTATCAGAAAATATGACCACAATAATCGTAAATGTAACATAAATGCATTCATCAAGACACCGTTTCTAAAATAATTGGTAGATCAATATCTAAATTGATAAAATCATATTCGTCTTTTCTGACAAATAAATTGCACTGAATAGCATCCAATTTGCGACAGGTTGCTTGTATCGCCAAGTCCGATTGGTCTATGCCAATCCATTGCCTGTTCTGCTGTTGCGCCGCTTTGAGCGTAGTGCCGCTGCCACAAAAGCAGTCCATCACAATGCTGCCTGCGTTGGACGACGTCTTGACGATTAAATCCAGCAAGTCGGCGTTTTTTTCGGTCGGATAGTCGGGATATTGCGGGTCTTTGAATTCCCAAATATCCTGTACGCGCTTGCCTTCGCGCTCGTCGGCGTAAATGATTTTGCGCGGGTTGCCGTTGGCAGACCATTCTATCAAGCCCGCTGCGTCCCACTGCTCCAAAGTTGCCACGTCGGTGCGCCAGTGCCTGCCTGCGGGCGGCAGCATTCCCTTGAAGGGTTGGTTGGACTTGCCGTTTTCGGTTTCGCCCGGCGCGTGAATGGGCACGGTGGTGTAACGCCGCCCCTTGGCGTCTTTCTTCGGAAAGAGTTTTTCCAAATCACGCTCCGAGTATTTTTCGCGCGGCTCGTTCCATATTGGGTTGGCTGACTTGCTGTAAAAGAGTATCATGTCCTTGATATTGCCGTAGCCCACGCGGTCGAAATTCTTGGGATTGCACTTAACCCGCGTAATGTCGTTGCGGAAATTCTCTATGCCGAAAACCTCGTCCATCATCACCTTCACGTAATGCCCTATTTTGTAGTCAATATGCAGGTAAATAGAGCCTTGCTCGGACATCAATTCGCGAATCAGCAACAGCCGCTCCCGCAGAAACTCAATAAAATCGCCGCCTTTGAGCGTGTCGCTGTAGGCAATATGCCCATTGCGCGAATTGCTGATGGTCGTTGCCCGACCGTTGGTAATGGTAAAATTGCCGCCCGTAGCAAAGGGCGGGTCAATATACACAAGGTCTATCTGCCCTTTGAAACCGCTGTCCAAAAGGTATTGCAGGGCGACGAGGTTGTCTGAATGGAGGAGGAGGTTATTTGTTTTCATTTTGTATTGATTCAGATATTTTAATCATCTGCCTTACTTTTGCATTTTTCCCTAATTTATAATTTTTCAGAAGATTAAAAAAATCATCCAAATATTCCGATTTTTTAGGGTTCGTCATTATTTGTCTGATTTTGTCTTTATCAGTTATCTGAAAATCATACCCGTAATTATTCAAAAAAATTGTTATCACTAAATGGAATAAATGCAACCTATCCCATCTATTCCTTTTTTCGTTAGGTGAAATGCCGCTAAACCATTGATATAAATTATTTAATTCTTTTTGTGTGTTTGATAAATTATCAATATACTCCGAATATGTTTTTATCCTATTTCCAATTATAATACAATCTGAATACTGATTGAAATCATTTCTGAAAAAATGATCTATGGCGTATCTGCCATCTTCTTTATTTCCAATGATTCTATCCAAATCGCAGAGTATTTCAGGACAAACTCTTATGAATTTAACAAATTCTAAATCTTTCGTTGAAGCTATTGTAGTATCAAGAAATATCATTTCGTTTTGAATTATCTTTATCCACGCAAACACAGCCAAAAAACGATATACAAATGAATGAAAATAATAATTTCTTGGCTCTGTAAAATCATTATTTGAAATGTAATGCCATCTTTTATTATAATTACTTGCGAAATTTAACATCCTGTGATTAAAATCTTCGCATGCGGTCAATAAGTGTACTTTGTTTTTTGCTAAAACTTCTTTTATTTGTTTTTGTTGATTAAATCGGTGTTCTGTTTCGAGTTTACTTTTTAATAATCTTTTTTCAAAATAATTCTTAATGTAATTTGTTATGAAAAAAGTAATAACAGACACAATAACACTAATTACTGCAACTTGATAAGTACTTAAAGGGGCATGTTCAATTACCGTTTTTATATTCTCTTCCACAATGCTTCCTTTTTTACATTTGATACAAATAATTTCTCGATACCAATGCACTCATAATATTGTATTTACTATAAGTCTCGGTGATTGCTTTATACATCTTGTTGTTGCCGGGGATATAGAGCACACCGTCAAGGATGGCGATTTTCTCGGCTTTCACGCCTGGCGTTTCTAGGGTGCTGATGGCGTCAGCAAATTGGGCATTCTGGTGTCCGCCAAAATCGGTAAGGAACTTCGCTTCGCCGATTACATACTTGCCGTTGAAGCGGGCAACGAAATCAAGCCCCTTGTTGTGATGGTAGTTCAATTCGTCGCGGGCAAAATCCATCATTGCCTTGTCGCTGCCGTCCAAAACGGCGTCGCGCTTGTCAGCAAGAAAAGCGTCCAAGCCCACCGGCTCAATGCCCAGCGATTTGTTCTTCAGCCAATCCTTGAACATCGGTCCGATTTGGCGGTTGGTTTCCTTCGGAATGCTGCACTGCTCGTAAATTTTGTCAATGCCCATTTCGTAGAGCCGCCCGCAAAGGCGGTTCATCGTGCGAGGATTGCGTTCAATAGCCGTTTTATCTCGCTTCAGGTAGGCAACGTAACTGTCCTTGATGGGGAACAAATCCAGCCGCAGCAACTCGCGAATAAGCAAGTCGTTGTCTCTCTTGGCAAAAGCCATTTCAACGCCAGCCCAAATTTCCTCGTTGATTTCTCTAATTCCATCAGGGATAGTCGGATACACCTGAAACAAATCGTCAAGGTATGACCTTTGATTTGCGTATTCAATGCTTAATTTTGTCCACTTATTCATATTGTTTTATTTTAGACTTTCTTCTATTGTTAAACGATCAGCCATCCTTATCCACTTGTACCATCAATTAATTGAATAATATCCAAATAATTGTTTCTCACTTGTTGCCAATAGGGTGGCGAAGTAATTATCAGATGAACCGATTGGTCTTTCAGTTCGCTCATATGGCGGCTGTCGCCGTTGATTATGGTATGTTTTGTAGTCATTTCACTTATTGTTCTAAACTGCAAAATTAATATTTTTCACGACTTATCATACATATAATCAAAATGCCACTTCAAAAAATCCGCTTTTGACAATCTATTTTACTTTTTATATTGAGACAAAGTATTTTACGAAATAATCTTTGCAAATATCATTGCTACCGAGATACAGATTAAAATGACATTGCCTGATTTTATTTTTATAATATTAGTTTTCAAAACTTACAAATCAATAAATGATAAAATATTATGACTCCTTACGCTCACGAAAGGCTGTTTCATTTTTCTAAAACAGCCTTTCGTTTTCGTCAAAGGCTGTTTTGTGATAAGTAAAGGAAGTATTGCCTGTGCGAGACACTGAGATGCATCCATGATACGCAATAAAAATTAAGGCTTTGATGTTATCACCAAAGCCTTTTGCAGTGCGGATAGAGGGACTCGAACCCACACGTCTCACGACACCAGATCCTAAGTCTGGCGCGGCTACCAATTACGCCATATCCGCAAGATGCATTAAAATAAAATATTATTGCAAGTTTAGTTTCTTAACTAATTTCGGAGTAATGTCTTCGCTCTCCTCTGCATACCATAGGATAGAATTACTCTCAATTATATATGTATATTTTTCTTCTTTTGCTATTTCGCCCGCTGCCTTCTTTATCTTATCAATAAGCACATTCATTAATTCATTTTGCTTATTGGTGATTGAATCCTGTGCATTCCTTTGAAATTCTTGAAGGTTGGCTTCAGCACTTTTAATTTCCCTTTGCTTACTCGACTTTAACATCTCTGTAAGCTGACTTGCCTTCGCCTGATAATCAGATACTAATTGCTGATATTCAGTAGTAAGCAAAGCGTAATCAGATTCAAATGCTGCCATATAATCCTTCAATAATTTTTGTATTGAATCCGCTTCGGGCATTCTTTTTATCAAATCATTGGAATTAAAGTATCCTATTTTAAGAGGCTTTTGTGCATACGTAGTTCCTGTAAATGCCAAAGCAACAGCAAAAAATAATACAAGGATTGTTCTTTTCATCATTATTTTATGTTAAAATTTGTGTTTGCAAAGGTATGAAAATTTTATGAGATACCAAATTATTGGCTATTTTGTGCAGTATTTTTTCTTAAACTGACCTCAAATCGCTTTCTGTTTTGCTCTGTAGCCACACCTTTCTCATCATCCAAATATGTACGCACAAATCCACAATAAAAGACTTTCTTTTGTGTTGAGCGTTCATAAATAAAATACAATTTTCCTTTATTATCCACGTACCAACAGAGCCATGTACCCAATTGTTGATTGCCTATACCATAAGATTTGGCTACTTCATCAATGCGAGTATCCTTTGTGATAACCTGATTGACTATTGTATCCGAACGTTGATAGATATGCATTTGGAGACTGCCGGGATTGCGAACGGCAGAGTAAAGAAATCGGTTGCAAAAAGTATTTTTACCTCCCTTATAATCAAGAGGCAGTATGCCACGACCAAGCGGGTCTAAAATATCAGAGTATGTCCATATAAAATAATCAAATAAGCCTATTGATTTAAGCGGCTTTTCGCATACTGCTTTGTAGTGTCCTTTCTCAATCTGCTCATTTAACCAAAAGAAAACCTCATTTACCGATAAAGAATCTTTGCTATTAATTAACGGAAGTGCGGCTTTATAAATTTTATCTGTGATTTCATTCTTGTCTCTCCACCAAATAGTATAAGCAATAGGAGCAATGACGGAATTAATACCTTGCTGCAACAGCCATTTTACAACCAACCAATAACATTGTCGCTTCTTTGCCTTAATTATTTTGGTGTTTCGCTCAATCCATTCCTTGGTCGGATTATCCGGATAAGGCATACAAACATTCAAATCGGCAAACTGCTTTAACTGAGATGCCGATTGATTGTAATCTTCTTTAAGGTCTTTGAAAAATTGTGATAATTCATCTCCCCCTTCAAAGTTTTCTGTTTGAGAAAAAGCAGTTAAAGAGAAAGTGATTAAGGCTAATAATAAAAATATTCGGTTAGCCATAAATGCAAAACAATATTACTTGCTGCCGGCTTTGTATCCAAGTTCGCCAAGCACCAAATTGCTTATATCGGTCTTGCTATCAAGATAGAGAATGGAACTTCCGTCTGATTTATCAAAAACAACAGCATAATTTTTCTCTTTTGCAATTTTTTCAATAGCGTTAAAAACTTTATCCTGTATTGGTTTTAGCAATTCGGAACGCTTTTTCGCCAAATCACCATCATTTCCAAAACGTTGTTTTTGAAGGTTCTTTGCTTCTTTTTCAGCAGCAATGATTTCATTTTCTTTCTTAGATTTTAAATCATCGGGCAAAAGCACCGATTCTGCTTGAAATGCTTTATACATTTTGTCTATTGATAGAAATTTAGTTTCAACTTCGCTCTGCCATTGCACGGAAAGATCATCAAGTTCCTTCTGTGCCTGTTTATATTCAGGCATATTATTTAAAATAAACTCCGTATCAACGCATGCAAACTTCTGTGCAAATCCGAATGTTGAAGTAAGCAATATTGCAATCAATAATAATGAATGTTTTTTCATCTTCTTAAATGTTTTTTTGTTTATAATCGTTTTTCTTTCTTATTAATCCATCGTCTGTCCTAATGATATAGAGAAATGAGAGCCGCTAACAACACCGCCTATCTTATCGAATCCATATCCCCAATCAAGACCTATCAATCCAAACATTGGCATAAACAATCTTATTCCAAATCCTGCCGAACGATTCATTTGGAAAGGTGCAAAACTTTTGAAGTCCGCCCAAGAATTTCCAGCCTCAAAAAATCCTAAAACATAAATTGATGCCATCGGATTCAAAGTAATAGGGTAACGCAACTCCAATGTAAATTTATCAAACACCGTAGCACCACCATCCGGAGAAAGCACACCAGAGGCATAACCTCTCATGGCAATAAGTTCTCGCCCATCTATACCATAATTTTGCAATCCGTCTCCCCCGACATAAAAACGTTCGTAAGGAGAATAGCCAACCTTGCTGTTGTATTGCCCCAAGAAACCAAACCTTGCCCGTGCATTCACAACCAAATCACCTGCCAAATTAAAGAACCAACTTGCTTTTAATCTAATCTTATAATATTCTATCCAATTATAAATCTCCGACAGATTACCTTCCGACCACAATTTATCATAGTCTTTTCCATTAACAAGAGAATAAGGAAATGTCAATTGAAGTCCTGCTGAAAATTCCGAACCTGTGCGTGGGTAAATAGGTTGATCAACTGAATTTCTTGCAAGTGTAACATTATAATTTAGGTTATTAGACCTGCCGTTAGCAGTAGTTAAAGACGGATAATTTGAATTATCATATTGAAGGAACGATATTCCTTGCACCAATGTAAAGTAGTCATCGGGTTGTGTCAAACGTTTCCCTAACGATACGGAAGCACCATACACACCTAAATGATAAGTTTCTTTTTGAAAATAAGCATCACTAAAATAAGAATAGAATATACTTGCCGTCAAGGAAGTAGGTTTTCTTCCACCAAGCCACGGCTCTGTAAATGAAAATTGAAGAGAACGATAATACTTACTGCTTATGGACACTTGGAAGCCTAATCTTTGCCCGTCACCGGCAGGGAACGGTTTCCAAGCATCTTTCTTAAATAAATTACGAGCAGAGAAATTAGTCAAAGACATACCTCCTGTGAACATAAATCCTACTCCTTCCCCCCAGCCTCCTGATATATTAAATTCACTACTTGATTTTTCATTTACCTGATAAACTATATCCACAACACCATTTGCTTGGTCATCTTTAATATCAGGTGTTATCTTTTCGTTATCAAAATAACTTAATTGTTGAATTTCTCTTATGGAGCGCATAACCGCATCTCGGCTAAACATATCGCCGGGCAATGTTCGCAATTCCCGCATAACAACATAGTCATTAGTTACTGTGTTGCCTTCAAGTCCGACTCTACGAATCCTTGCCTGCTTCCCCTCATACATTCTCATCTCTATATCAATAGAATCGCCGACAATATTAATCTCTACAGGTCTTACATTGAACCAAAGGTACCCATCATCCATATAAAGTGAGGTTATATCCTTACCGGTAGGGTCATAAGTCATATTTGTAGTTAATAATTCTTTGTTATAAACATCTCCCTTTTTAATTCTAAGACGTTTAGATAATTCATCAGAAGAATATTTAGTATTGCCGACCCAAGTTATGTTTCTAAAAAAGTATTTCTGCCCTTCATAAACAGATAATTTTAACACAAGTCTTTGTTTCGTTTTATTCTTAACAAACCATAATTTATTCCAAAAGCCAATCCAATACTTAGGAACACTCTCATTATACATTGTATCTAACGTAACGGTAGCATCACGATATCCTTTATTATTATATTTATCTATAATTAATTGTTTGTCCTTCTCAAAATCACTTGCAACAAAGCGAGAGCCTTTCCAAAACCGCCACCAATGATAAACCTTAGTCTCTTTCATTGTAGAACGAATATTTCCATCACACATAGGACGCTTTCCCGAAAGACGATTATATATTCGCTTGAAAAAATTGGCATTACTATTTATAGAGTCGGAAGCTTCATTACCATCAATAACAATATCCTTTATTCTAATCTTGCTACCCTTATCAATAATGAATGTTAAATTAACATCATTACGAGTTGTTGTCGTGTCTTTCGCTTCTTCTATAGTAGCGGAAACATCTAAAAAACCTCTCCCTACAAAGAAATCATGTATGACATTCAAACAATTTAATTTCAAATTGTCAGTTACAACATCTCCCATGCCGATTTTCATCTTCTCTCTTATCTTTGTCTCTTCCGCACGTCCTATTCCCTTAAATTTATATGTGGTAAGGCGAGGCTTGCATACTAATTCGTATCTCAGAAAGATTGTTCTGCCGACAAGTTTATCAACTACAATTTTTACATCATCAAATATGCCTTGGTCCCAAAGTTTATCTATTGCCGCAGCGGTCTTATCTCCAGGTATTGTTATCTTATCTCCTACCGATATTCCTGCTTCCTGTATAACGGCAACGTGGTCTAAGTGATCCGCTCCTACAATTGTAATGCCGCCAACCTCATATTCCTTAGGTGAATAGTAGTCTATGTCTAACGTCTGTTGAGAAAAAAGAGGTAATATGCCCAAGCAGCAAGTGAAAAAGATAAAAAGACTTTTATGTAATCTCATTTTAATTGATTGTTTCTTCTTTTTAATTTATTTTTTTAAGATAATAAAACGATTATTTTGCTGTTTTATTTTAATTGTTCGCTGGTTTTTCCAAACCTGCGTTCCCTTTGTTGAAAATTAACAATGGCTTCATAAAAGTTTTCTTTGCTAAAATCAGGCCAAAGCACATCTGTAAAATACAACTCGGTATAAGCCATTTGCCAAAGCAGATAATTGCTCAATCTGTATTCCCCCGAAGTCCGTATAAGCAAATCAGGCTCAGGGTAATCTTTCGTTTCCAAATATTGATTGACCTTTCCCTCTGTTATATCTGCAGAATGCAATTTGCCATGCTCAACATCGGCAGCAATATCTTTGATTGCTTTCGTTATTTCCCAACGAGAACTGTAATTAAGTGCAAGAACAAGTATCATTCTTTTGTTATTCCGTGTTGTTTTTTTGATTTCCGCAAGTGCAGCCCTTGTTTGCTCGGGCAAAGCCGCCGTATCACCAATAGTTTGCAAAGCAATATCATTATCCATCAGTGTTTTCTCTTCCTGAGCAATAGTATGAACGAGCATAGACATAAGAGCATCTATTTCATCCTTAGGTCTATTCCAGTTTTCAGTTGAAAAAGTATAAAGGGTTAGCACTTTAACTCCTATTTCTGCCGCAGCCTCTGTAACATTCCTTACGGCAGAAACGCCGTTTTGATGTCCGAAAATACGCTCCTTTCCTTTCTGTTTAGCCCATCTCCCGTTTCCATCCATTATTATGGCTATATGTTTAGGAATTTCATTGTTTATAATCCTGTCTTTCGCACTCATATTTGTAGTATTGCAAGATGCAAAAGTACGAAATTATCTTTATAAATAAAATTTCCCTATTTTTGCCCTAACAATCAAAGACTAAAATATGCAAATTCACGTAGAAAAGTTCGGAGGTGCCTCTGTAAATTCGGCAAAGGCTGTCAGAAACGTAATAAACATCATTAAATCCGAAGAAAAGAAAAGAATAATCGTCATATCAGCTATGGGCAAAACTACAAATGCCTTAGAGAAAATAGCAAAATACCGATACGAAACAGGGAAAGCAGACTTGGCAAGCCTGCAAAGCCTCAAAGATTATCACAATGCAATCATTACCGAACTTTTTCCCAACTCTGAATCCGCATTATCCGCCATTAACGATATTTTTTCCTCACTTGAACAAAATATAAGCAGCATTCATTACGGCTCTTACGACAAATTATATGACTCCATAGTAAGTTTCGGCGAAATAATCTCAACAACCATCGTATCCTTATACCTTAATGCCGAAGGCATACGCCACAAATTCATCATGGCAGCCGATATTATCAAAACCGATGATTGTTTCCGCTCTGCAAATGTTGATTGGGATGCAACAAAAACGGCTATATACAATATTATAATGCCGACTTTTGAGAACGAAAGCCTCATTCTCACTCAGGGATTCATAGCAAGTACAAACAAAAGTGAAAAAACAACTCTCGGACGTGAGGGTTCTGATTATACGGCGGCGATTCTGGCTCATTGCATCAACGCTACCGACTGCACTATTTGGAAAGACGTTGAGGGATTGCTCAATGCCGACCCCAAACGTATGTCTCATACGACTAAAATCAACTCTTTGCCGTATGAAGAGGCTGTAGAATTGGCATATTACGGGGCAACAATCATCCATCCCAAAACAATAAAGCCATTGGAAAATCGCAATATTCCGCTCTTTGTTCGTTCCTTTCTTAACCCTGCTGCAAAGGGCAGCGTGATATGCCGCACTGATGCCATTGAACCGCCCGTTGCGTCTTATATTTTCAAGGATAACCAAACGCTTCTCTCATTATATCCCAAAGATTTCTCCTTTATAACGGAGGCAAACATCGGAAACATTTTTGAAATCCTTGCTTCACACAACATAAAGGTCAATCTGATGCAAAATTCCGCCGTTAGTTTTTCGGTATGCTTTGATAACACGGACGTATTGCCTGCTTTAATTGAAATATTTAGGCACAAATACCGCACTCTTTACAACGAACATCTCCGCCTTATGACCATTCGTCATTATACACAAGCCGAAATAGACTCTGCAACGGGCTCTTATCAAATTCTTATTGAGCAACGCAGCCGCACAACGGCACAATTTCTCGTCAGATAGCCATTTCGGCACTCCGAACGCAAGTCTCGCCGATTTATTAGCCCTTTTCATCGGCTTATTTCTTCATTCCGACCTCATCTTAACTGATTAAACAACAACCGAATGAGGTTTCGGTCTAACATTATCTTGTTTCATTTTCACAGAAGGCTGTTTCATTTAAATAAAACGCTGTTTGGCTGAAATGAAACAGGGTTTTGTAAAAATAATATCAGGTCTTAACGTGGTTTTTTGAAAGAAAAGTGCTAAATTTGCAGTCTAAAATTTACTAAAATGAAAAAAACACTCATTTTAATCGTACTAACAATTTTTGCATTAGGGGTTTCGGCACAGGAAAAAGAAGAAAAATTTAATCCCGGCGAACTAATAATGGAACATATTGCTGATGAGCATAGTTGGCACATACTTACATACCGAGATAAGCAACATACAGACCACGAAATAGCCATTCCGCTGCCGGTAATCGTCATTAACGACGGACGATTGGAGGTTTTTATGTCTTCAAAGTTTAATCACGGGCATTCAACCTACAAAGGCTTGCGTTTAGGCAACGATGCGGACGGAGAAAGTCTGAAAGGCAAGATTTTAAGTGTCGCAACGGGACAGCCAGTGCCTGATTTCTCAATCACAAAAACCGTAGCAGGAATTTTAATCATATCAGCACTGATTTTATTCATCTTTTTCAAGGCACGAAACATAGCAAAGAAACGTCAGGGCTTGGAACCGAAAGGCGTACAGACTATTGTAGAATATTTAGTTGCCTTTATACGGGACGATATTGCGATTCCATCAATCGGAAAAGGCAGATATGAGAAATATTTGCCGTTTTTGATAACGGTATTCATCTTTATATTTTTCTGTAATCTGTCGGGATTGCTTCCTTTCTTTCCCGGAGGAGCAAATATCACAGGAAACATTGCCGTAACGCTCATTTTGGCAGTATTTACCTTTGTTATAACGCAAGCATCTACTAATAAGCATTTTTGGAAGCACGTTTTCAATATGCCGGGAGTGCCTTGGTGGTTGAAATTTCCTATTCCCATAATGCCTCTTGCTGAAATAATCGGTCTTTTCACCAAACCATTTTCATTAACCATTCGTTTGTTTGCCAATATCACAGCAGGGCACGTGATTTTGCTTAGTTTTATGTGCATCATCTTTCTTCTGGGCGAACAGAACGTTGCTATCGGTTACGGGACAAGCATCTTGCCGATATTGTTCAGCGTCTTTATGATGGCGATAGAGGTTTTAGTTGCATTCATTCAGGCTTATGTTTTCACTCTTCTTTCGTCTATTTATTTCGGAATGGCAAAAGAAGAAGAGCATTTGAGCGTTGAGTAAATCGTAATCAAGATTCGGTCGGATAATGCTGCAAAAACGACCACTATTAATTGTTGTTATTGTATTTTGTCTTGCGATTGCTGCCGCAGAACACTATGTGCCCGTATTTTTTGTTAGAAATCATTACTCAAAACACTTTTCCCAAGCAACGGTATTTCGTTACAGATTGACAAGTGATTATACCAAGCGAGCGAAAACTATTGTCTTTGATGCGGAAGTTGAAGCCTTTTTTGACGGAAGTCGTTGGCGAAAAACAAACGGCGGTATCAAATTATACATATCAAAGTCCGACAGCACAAAACTTCATTACGGAGATGTTATTCAAAGCAATGCGCCGATGTATGCAATTAAAAATATGCCCAATGGGCATTTTGATTACAAAAGGTTTATGAAGCGGCGGCGGATATACCATAATGTTTTCATAAAGCAGTATCAAAAAATAGCCGAACACAAGTACAATCCGATAATCTTTGCCGCCCGTTCCATAAATCAAAGCCTTCGCAATCGTTTGCAGCATTCCGGTCTCGGCAAACAGGAATCTGCTCTTGCCATCGGTATGATGCTTAGCGACAAACGAGGTATTGACGAAGATATACGCCATAATTTTAACACAAGTGGCTTAGGGCATATTCTGTGTGTAAGCGGGCTGCACATAGGAATAATTCTTGTGATTTTCAGGAGAGTATTCGGTTTTATGGTTTGGGGTAATTTCAGAAGATTTTATGTTTTCCGTCTTGCAATGATTGCTGTTGCATATTTTATTGCTTTCATTGTCGGCTTTACTCCTTCGGTTCTGCGTGCGGCAACAATGTTTTCGTTTTTTATTTTAGCAGATATGAGCGGCAAACGCTACGACCGTTTGAATGTATTGGCTTTTACCGCCCTTATTTTCTTAATTCTTAATCCGCTTGTGCTGTTTGATGTCGGTTTTCAGATGTCTTATCTTTCTATGGCAGGCATTATTGTTTTTCTTCCTTTGTTTGAGGGTTTGTTTATCAAGGAAAAACATCCTAATTCTTTGAAAAAACTGCTCTATAATTTGCGATTGGAAGCGGAAGTCTGCATTTCGGCACAATTATTCACTCTTCCGGTTGCCGCATATCATTTTAAACGAATACCAACCTACTTTTTATTTGCGAATATTGTAGTTGTACCCTTTGTAGGAGCGGCATTGATGATGATTTTAGTTCTTTTGGTTGTAGCCGATGTTCCTTTTATCGGCGACATAGCAAGTTTTGCAACCAATATTGTCTTAAAAGCCATGATTGCTTTCACATCTTGGATAGATGCTCTGCCCTATTCCTCAATTCAATGAGGTTATAAGAGAAATGATATCTGATTTGAGCAAAACGATATTTGATTTAAACAAAATAAAACGAAGGAATATCATAAAGAAAGCAGACCATAAGGTCTGCTTATCAAAGTTTTTAATCAAAATAATTAATAATAATATTCTGCTTACTTATATGCGATAACTTCTATCTCAATCAGAACTCCCATAGGCAACTTTTCTACCGCATAAGCAGCACGTGCAGGCAATATTTCAGTGAAATGCCGTGCGTAAATGCCGTTCATTGTCGCAAAATCGTCCATTGAATTCAGCAAACAGGTCGTTTTCACTACGTCTTTCATACCATAGCCGGCTTCTTTAAGAATAGCCTCAATGTTTTTGAAGACCTGCTCCGTTTGTGCTTCAATTCCGCCTTCAACAACCTTGCCTGTAAGCGGATTAACAGGTATTTGCCCCGACACAAACAGCATTCCGTTAGCGGCAAGTATGGCTTGGCTGTACGGACCTATGGCTTTGGGTGCGTTTTCTGTGTTTATTACTTTGTTCATCTTTGTTATATTTATTTATTAATTACTATTCGTCTTTTTATTGTTGTATCAGCAGTCGTAATGCTAACAAAATAAATGCCATTGTCAAGATTCGTTACGTTCAAATCAAACTTCCTTAAATCACAATCTGATTTCCTGTACATTATTTGCCCAATTGAATTGACTATAATGACGTTTGCCTTTTCCGTAATGTTGCTTGTGATTGTGAAAACGCCGTTTGAAGGGTTGGGAAAGACGTTTAACTCTGCTGCTTCTTTATCAACATTTGCCAAATCAGAAGTTCCTGTTGTGGTAAAGCTCAATTTGGAGCCGTAAGACGTCCCCGCCTGATTGGTAACGAAGGCTTTGAAATAATAACGCTTGCCCGGAGTCAATCCGTTGATGGTTACAGTGTAATTTCCTAATGAAGTAGTGGTAGCAACTGCCACATTAGCATTTTCAATTGTAGGATTAATCGTGCCATCCGTATAAACAACTCCGAGTTGTGTAGTTGGGAAATCGCCTTCACTGATTAGATTGCCTCCTAATGTTACAGAAGTGTCGGTAATGCTTGCAGCCACTGCCGGATTGGTAGAAACAACTCCGCATCCGCTCAATGTATTAAATTGCATTCTTGCTCCCAAAGAATATCCGTCAATATTAGCGGCATAGGCTCTATAATAAATTGTTGTTGATGGCGTCAGAGAAGTTAAAGTTGCAATAATAGAATCGTTAGAAAGCGTTCCTGCGGCGAAAGAAGATGTTTCATTAACATTAGTGTCCGTACTATAATAAAAACCCGTTGAAGTAAGATTGCCAGAGCCGTAATAAACAACCTTTCCTATGACTATACCTGTTGTTCCTGTTGCAGAAGAAGATTTAAGTCCTGTTGTCTGAACGGCAGGCTTGTTAGACATAAAATTAAATATGATAGTAGAATCGTTAATGTACTGTATGTCTGTAATAGGCTTATTAGTCGGAGTTCCGTTCTTTAACTTCGATGCGGGGGAAGAATCATCCGTATAAGCAGTTATTCCTAATGTGCCGGGAAATGATGCAGATGGTGATTCCTGTTGAGCATATACTCCGTTAGCAGGCTCTATGAACCAGCCTCTATCATTTGGATTACAATTAACCTTATTAGTGCGATTATTAAACCAAGCATTTAAGTTATCCATATCACCATGCCATATAACCATACCGCTTGCAGGAATATACGTATCCCATTTCGTCTGTTTTCTATGTTCAATTATAAAGAATTCATTATTTGCCAGATTGATTTTATAGGCAAGCGTATCTAATATTGGCAGCACAATGCTGTCCTGTGCATATGTTAATTCAACAGGAGTAAGCCATCCTGCAATCTGTTTTTCATAGGCATTCAAACCTGCAGGTGTTGTGCCACTGTTGTTATAACTTCCTGACGCCATTAAATCCCATGTGTTGGGATGAATAGCTGTTCCTCCTGTGCCTTCATAGTCTGTGTCGTAGAGATCAGGAAAATTTAATACGTGTCCGAATTCATGACAAATTGTACCTATGCCATCCATTGTGCTTGAATTACGTTTTTCTGCCGAACAGGAGTATGGTTGCCCATTAAATTGAATTCCGTCATAAGTAACGTTCATTCCCCATAATGAAGAGCGGTGCGGCCATATTTCATCAGGATTTTGTGTGGATGATTGCGGCGTTCCTGCAAATATGAAATGTACCGCATCCAATTTTCCGTCCCCATCATTGTCATAATCGGAAAAATCAACATCCGCATCGGCTGCAGCAAGAGCAGATGTGTAGAAATCATACATATTAGATGAGCCTCCGAAGTGGTCTTTATTGTAAGGAATGGTATAAGGTCCTGCAACATCTATATCCATCGTGAATTTGCCGTTAGAATTGTCCCTATAATAATCTCTAACGCTTCCCGTGCCGTTATAATTGCTGTCGGCAACGAGACTTTGGAAGTTCGCATTGGTATATGTAAAAGTAAAATCCTGATATTGCACCAATACAACGAGCAATTTCACTGTTCCAAGCGTAGGATACTTTGATTCATTCGGAGAAGGTGCGTATTGAACACTTTTACTTTTGAATTGACGAACCTGTTCTTTGCTATAACGCAAGTCAGGCTGTAATGTAGCCACAAAATTGCTTTCTGCCGCCGTTCTCTCATCAGCATTAACAGCCAGAAATTGAGAAGCCACCATATTATTATCATCATCCATTACCGCATAAGACCAATAGCCTTCGCTGTTACGCAACAATGTATAATTATCCAATGTCTTTGCCCAATGCAAATGCTCATCGCCTTGAAGAATAAGAGTTAATGTTCGTCCGTCAGGTTGTTTGATTGTAATAGGATTAGGATTTGCAGGTACAGCATAAGCAGATACCGCACAAAAAGCAACGAAAACCATTGCCAAAGTCTGTTTTATTAGATTTCTCTTTAAGTATTTCATTATAATTATTTATTTTGTCTTGTTTTAAGGCTGCAAAAACAACCTGTATATAACTTTAATTTTTACGTTTTATTGCCTTCTTTGCGGCATCAACTATATTAATCGATTTTAATCCGTATTTAATCATCAGTTCCTCAGGTTTGCCCGATTCACCGAAAGAATCATCAACGCCTATGTATTCAACAGGAACAGGATGATTACGAACAAGCAACTGCGCTATGCTATCGCCCAAACCTCCGTTGAATTGATGCTCCTCACACGTTACAACGCATCCTGTTTTTGCCACAGAATTCAGCACAGTCTTCTCATCCAGCGGCTTAATGGTATGAATATTTATCACCTCTGCCGATATGCCTTCCGCCTCTAATTGTTTTGCCGCCTGCAATGCTTCCCATACCAAATGCCCGGTTGCAAACAGCGTAACATCACTTCCTTCGGTCAGCACGATAGCCTTTCCTATCTCAAAAGGCATTGATTCGGGAATAAACACAGGTACTTTCGGGCGTCCGAAACGCAGATATACCGGTCCGTTATGCTGAGCGGCGGCAATGGTTGCTGCTTTGGTCTGATTGAAATCACATGTATTTATAACAATCATATTAGGCAGCATTTTCATTAGCCCTATGTCTTCAAGGATTTGATGAGTTGCGCCGTCCTCTCCAAGAGTCAGTCCGGCATGAGAGGCTGCTATTTTAACATTAGTAAAAGAATATGCTACGGCTTGGCGTATCTGGTCATAGACTCTTCCTGTGGCAAAGGCAGCAAAAGAAGAGGCGAATGCGACCTTTCCGCTTAACGCCATACCTGCTGCTATGCCTATCATATTCGCCTCAGCAATTCCGCACTGAACAAATCTCTCGGGAAACGCCTTTGCGAACGCCGTCATCTTAACACTTTCGGTCAAATCGGCACAAAGAGCCACCACATTCTTATCTCGTTTGCCAGCTTCCAATAGCCCCTCTCCGAAACCGGAACGAGTATCTTGTTGAGCCAAAATAGGATAATCCTTCATTGTAATTAAACTTTATTTATTTATGGGTTGCAAAAGTACAAAAACTATTGCGATTAACGAAAACCAATCCTTATTCCATTTCAGCACTTTGCTGTTTCATTTTTATCGCATCTTGCTTTACTTTCAGCAAACTTGCTTTCATTTTGATTTGGTATATACCAAAGTGAAATAAAAGCAAGTTCTGCTAAAACGAAATCAAATAATATCGGAGCAAGACGCAGTTTGGTAAAGATGAAACGGGATTTTGCGGTAATTTTCGTATTTTTGCAAAAAAAGAAATATGATTAAATATTGCAAAACGCTCAATAGAGCATGGTTAAACACGATTTTGATGACGCTGATTGCTACTTTGATAGCCGCAGTCTTTGTTTGGCAATATTCACAAGGCAGTGTTGTGTCGGGCAAATGGCGTATGTATTATTCCTTAATTATGATGGTGGCAATGGTTGCCTGTTTGTTTTTCGGCAACAATATGACGGCGAAAACCATACGGCGATTAAAAGACAAGGAACTGGCGGAAAAACTCGCCGGATACAAGCTTGCTTATCATAAAAGATTGAGATTTTTCAGCCTTATAGGGTTTCTTGCCGTTATTTCAATGCTTCTGCTCTCTAATATGTTCTATGTGTTGTTTGCGGTGTTGAGTTTGATGTTGATTTCAGTCAGTAGAATCTCGTCAATTAAGGTAAAATATGAACTCAATCTTGGTGAGAATGATATTAAACAAATAGATAAAATGAAATTTTAATGAATAAATCGAGCGAAACAAACAAACCATTTGAAATTATTAGAAAAGAGCAACTCACAAGCAACATTTGGCTTTTTGAAGTGCGGAGTGAATGGATTGCAAGGGCGGCTAAACCGGGTCAATTCGTAATTGTGATTATTGATGAGAAGGGTGAGCGGATTCCTTTGACGATTTGTGATTATGATACGGGAAAAGAAAGCATTACATTGGTCGTTCAGATTGTCGGGAAATCAACCGAGCGTATGATTGCTTTGAATGAAGGGGATTGTTTCAGAGATATTGTTGGTCCTTTGGGCAAGGAATCCGAGCTTCTGCACTTAAACAGCAATGAATTGGCAAAAAGCCGTGTTCTTTTCGTTGCCGGTGGTGTCGGAACGGCTCCTGTCTATCCGCAAGTCAAATGGGCAAAGGCTAATGGCTTGTATGCGGATGTTATTATCGGCACTAAAAGTCGTGATACGCTGATACTGGAAGATAAATTGAAGGCTGTTGCCGACAATCTTTACATTTATACCGATGACGGCTCATACGGCACGAAGGGATTGGTAACCGACGGCATTAAACACTTGATTGAGGACAGGAAAATGAAGTATGATGAGATTATTGCTATCGGTCCTATGATTATGATGAAGTTCGTTGCGGCTTTAACCAAACAATACGGCATCAAAACAACCGTTAGTCTCAATACTTTAATGGTTGATGGCACGGGAATGTGCGGTGCGTGCCGTGTAAGCGTAGGCGATGAAACCAAATTCACGTGTGTTGATGGTCCGGAGTTCAATGGTCATCTTATAAACTGGGATGAAGCAATCACACGTCAAGGAATGTATCGCTCACACGAGATAGCAACCGACACAAAAGACCATAAATGCAATCTAACCGCCGATGTAGAGCAGTCTGTTGCGGTAAAAAAGCAGCGAGTGCCTGCTCGGGAGCAAAAACCTGAGATAAGGATACATAATTTTGAAGAAGTATGTTTCGGATACAATGAAGAGGAAGCCGTAGAGGAAGCAATGCGATGTTTAAACTGCAAAAAGCCGTTATGTGTTAAGGATTGCCCGGTTGCAATAGACATTCCCACATTTATAAATAAGGTTAAGGAAAGAGATTTCAAAGCATCATTTGAGATATTGAGCCAAAGCACGGCTCTACCTGCTGTTTGCGGTCGCGTATGTCCTCAGGAAACTCAATGTGAAGGAAGTTGTATTTTAGGAAAGAAAGGAGAGCCGGTAGCAATAGGCAAGTTGGAAAGATTTGTTGCCGATTGGGCAAGAGAGAATGGAGTGATTGCCAACGCCGATGTTGATATTAAGAAAAAGAATGCAAGCATTGCCGTTGTCGGAGCAGGTCCTAGTGGTCTTACATGTGCGGGAGAGTTGGCTAAAATGGGATATGATGTAACTGTTTTTGAGGCTTTGCACGAAGCAGGCGGCGTTTTAGTATATGGAATCCCCGAATTTCGTTTGCCGAAAGAAAGCGTGGTCAAGACGGAAGTTGATAATGTAAAAAGGCTTGGAGTAAAAATCGTAACGGATGTAATAATAGGTAGAAGCATTACAATAGACGAATTGCTGGAAGAAGGTTTTGCGGCGGTGTATATTGCTTCCGGCGCCGGCTTGCCAAAGTTTATGGATATAAAAGGAATAAATCTTAACGGCGTTCTTTCTGCTAATGAACTCCTCACTCGTTCTAATCTTATGAAAGCCTACAAGGATGGTTATGATACGCCGATTTATCCCGGCAGTAAGACGGTTATTGTCGGCGGAGGCAATGTTGCGATGGATGCTGCAAGGACTGCAAAACGTCTTGGTGCGGATACTCACGTTGTTTATAGACGTTCGCAGATTGAAATGCCTGCTCGTGTTGAGGAAGTGCATCATGCTATTGAGGAAGGCATACACTTTCACTTTATGACCAACCCTACCGAAATTATTGGCAACGATAACGGTTGGGTTAAGGCTATTCGCTGTATTAAAATGGCTCTTGGCGAACCTGATGACAGCGGACGGCGCCGTCCGATAGAGATTGCGGGCAGCGAATATGAGATAGAAACGGATTGTGTTGTGATGTCGCTGGGCACGATGCCTAACAAATTGATTGCAGACACCACAAAAGGATTGTCAATTCAAACTTGGGGAGGCATAATCGCCGATAGCAACGGAGCAACATCAAGGAAGGGAATATTTGCAGGCGGAGACGCTGTGATAGGAGCAGCAACCGTCATTCTGGCAATGGGAGCCGGCAAAACGGCTGCTCATTCCATTGATGAATATCTTCGTAGCAATAGCACCAAATAGTCTTCGGCGGCTTCTTTTCTTCACATCAATTTTATTAACCGCAGTATCGGTCTGATATTACTTTGTTTTATTTTTCCAAAGCTTGGTTTTATGAAATTTTTACTTGATTTCATTCACACGTTATCAGATTTTAATTTACCTTTGCAGGCATAAATACAAACAGAGTGAAGGTCAAACGATTTCTATACATACTCTTGCTGATTGTTCTGTGCTTTCCATTAGTTCAGACTTACTATCCGTTAGCCCAGAAGTTGTTTCCAACTTTTAAGGACAAGGAATTGAGCGGTTTTGAGAACAATCCGCAAGCCAAACCTTCGCTTACATTGAATGAATGGCTGGATGGAGATTATCAAACAAAGATGCAGCGCTGGCTTAACGACTCTTGCGGATTTCATAACGACTTTATACGACTCCGAAATCAAATATTCTTCTCGCTTTATCGCATTTCGCCAAATGAAAACGTTATTGTAGGGAAATCAAACTGCCTTTACTCACCGGGATACATTGAATCAATAAACGGATACAACTATTTGGGAGAAGATTCCATCTATCGAAAGACAGAAGTCATTAAAATGTTGTCGGATACGCTTGCAAAGCGAGGTCAAAGGCTCATTATAATGTTCGCACCGGGCAAAGGAAGTTTTTTTCCTGAGCTCGTACCACAACAATACTTCAAACACGCACAGCCAAAGACCAATCACGCAACATATATTGAAGCCTGCAAACATTATAACGTTGAATACATTGACCTCTTGTCTTGGTTTGTTGCAATGAAAGATACATCCGCTTTTCCGTTATATCCTTTGACCGGTGTTCATTGGAGCAAATACGGACAGATTATGGTGATTGATTCGCTTGTTAAGTACTTTACTTATGGTACGGGCTGCAATAATTACGTCAAAATAAACTCTCTTAATCCTAAAATGAAGCCTGAGGAAGATGATAACGACATTGAGAAAAATCTTAACCTGATATTTGCCCTTAAAACCAACACTCCTCTTGCTTATCCTTCGTTCAGCATTCATATTGACAGCAATTTTCATCGCCAAAAGATGATAGCAGTTGCCGATTCTTACTGGTTTGGAATTTTTTCAGGCTTAAAAAATCGTTTATTCAAGGAAGATGAACTTTGGTACTACTATGACGAAATTCAGACTTCGGATTCAACCGCCGGTATCTACCCTCATTTAAGGAGAAAGGACATTAATTACTTTGAAAGGCTGGATAAGGCAGAGGTTATCATCGTTCTAAACAGCGATTGCAATCTTCGCTATCTCGGAGGCGACTATAAAAACCAAGGATACGGCATTATAGAAGACCTTTACGAGCGTTTCTTCGGACAAAAGCAAATTGCAAAACACTAAAACGAAGTAATTATGGTATTCAGCAGCGCTTTATTTGTTTTATTCTTCCTTCCGATATTTCTTTTGACTTATTCGCTGATGCCAAAGCGGGCAAGGAATTATACCTTGTTAGTGTTCAGTATAATTTTCTATGCTTACGGAGCACCCAAATTTGTTTTCGTTTTGTTGGCAACAACAATCATAAATTTTTATCTTGTTTCCGCAATGGACAAATCAAAGAACAAATCGCTCTTAGTTGGTTCCGTCATTCTGAATCTTGGTTTGCTTTTTGTCTTCAAATATTTCAATTTTTTCATAGATACTACCGCAAGTCTGATACATCTTTTCGGGGGCACAATGCCTCATATTATGCGAATAGCACTGCCTATCGGTATTTCGTTCTTTGTTTTCCAGAGCATAACATATACTATTGATGTGTGGAGAGGCACTCACGCAAGATTAAAACGCCTTTCGGATTACATTATTTACATCATTGCTTTCCCGCAAATGATAGCCGGACCGATTGTTCGCTTCGGAACGATTGCCGATGAACTGATTTGTCGCAATGAATCGTTTGATAACAAACTTATAGGCTTTTATAAATTTTCTATAGGCTTAGCTAAAAAGGTGCTTATCGCAAATGCTATGGCTGCTCAGGCGAATTATATTTTCAGTACCGACTTTGAAACTCTCGGAGCGGCGTCTGCATGGCTTGGAATACTGGCTTATACTTTTCAAATCTACTTTGATTTCAGCGGTTACAGCGATATGGCAATCGGACTTGGGCAAATGATGGGTTTTCACTTCCCCGAAAACTTCCGAAACCCTTATATATCAACATCAATCACTGATTTCTGGAAACGTTGGCACATGTCGCTTTCCTCTTTCATTAAAGACTATCTTTATATCCCTCTCGGAGGCAATCGTGTTAAGACAAAACGGAGACTTTACTTCAATCTGGGCTTATGTTTCCTGCTTTCGGGTTTATGGCACGGGGCAGCGTGGAATTTTATCCTGTGGGGAGCGTTTCATGGTTTGTTTTTGATACTTGACAGGGTTGTTTTGCTGCGATTATTGCAAAGATTATGGCGACCAATCTCTGTTTTGCTAACGTTTATCGTTGTTATGTTCGGCTGGTTAATCTTTGTAATTGAAGATATGGGCAAATTAAAAACGTATTTCCTTAATATGTTTGATTTTTCCGCCGATTCCGACATATTAACCAAGCCAATATTCTTTCCGATGTTGATTTTGGCAGTTCTTTTCAGCGTTTTGCCGTATTGGAACTTTGGTAAAAAAATCCAGAACTTCTTTTTCTACAAGGAAACCTATAAAACGTGGCAACACCTCATTCTTTTCTTGTGCTTTGTCTTGCTTTTGATAGTAAGCATCTCGCATATAATTGCTTCCGACTACAATCCATTCATTTATTTCCGCTTTTAATTTTCTTTAATCTTCATTTGCAAAAAACAAAAGTGCGTTTCAGTTGCCCTTGTGCAGGGATTAATTTGGCATTGCTTTCATTTGTTTTTATCAAAGGCTGTTTGGGAAAAATGAAACAGCCTTTCATAAAAATATTACGGCGTTTGGTGAAAATGAAAGGCTGTTTGGTTAGCATATTGTGCAGCAATATTTTATTCATTGTTTATCTGCAAACAAGCAAACCAAATATGCAAATAACGAAAGCATATTCCAATCATATATTATGAATAATCCATATATCAGATTGGCGTCTGCAAATAAAACAATCAAAACTCTGCTGTTTCTTTGCCCATTACGCCAAATTTTATTACCTTTGCAGTCGCTTAAAATAAGATTTTTTCAAATTAAAATAAAGAAACAAAGCAATGGCAAAAGAAAAAAAAACTTTGACTTGTGATGGTAATCAAGCGGCTGCTCACGTGGCTTATATGTTTAGTGAGGTTGCTGCAATTTATCCTATCACTCCGTCCTCTCCAATGGCAGAATATGTAGATGAATGGGCTGCCAACGGACGTAAAAACATATTTGATGAGACCGTAAAATTAGTTGAGATGCAGTCGGAGGCAGGTGCTGCCGGTGCATTGCACGGTTCTCTCCAAGCGGGGGCATTATCTACAACCTTTACGGCTTCTCAAGGCTTGCTATTGATGATTCCGAATATGTATAAGATAGCTGGCGAGTTGCTTCCCGGAGTTCTTCACGTTACTGCGAGAACTATTGCTCAGCAAGCATTATCTATCTTCGGTGATCATTCGGATGTTATGGCTTGCAGGCAGACCGGTTTTGCTATGTTGGCATCATCATCCGTTCAACAGGCAATGGATTTTGCTGCTGTTGCACATTTGTCGGCTATTGAATCAAGAGTTCCGTTTCTTCATTTCTTTGATGGCTTCCGTACTTCGCATGAAATACAGAAAATAGAGGCTTTGAGTAATGAAGACGTTGCTCCTTTGATTAATAAGGAGGCTTTGAAGCGTTTTAGGGACAATGCTCTAAATCCGGAACATCCTGTTACAAGAGGAACGGCTCAAAATCCCGATGTATTCTTCCAAGCACGCGAGGCATGCAACCCTTATTATGATGCTGTTGCGGACGTTGTGGCTTCTTATATGGAGAAAATCTCCAAAGTTACGGGCAGAGAATACAAACCTTTTGAATTTTATGGTGCAAAAGATGCCGAATATGTTCTTGTGGCAATGGGTAGCGTAACGGATACAATTAAAGAAGTTATTGATTACTTAAATGCAAAAGGAGAAAAGATAGGTTTGGTTACCGTTCATCTTTATCGTCCTTTCTCTGTGAAATATTTCGGAGCAGTATTACCTGAAACTACGAAAAGAATATGTGTTCTTGACAGAACAAAAGAAGTAGGCGCTAATGGCGACCCTCTATATCTTGATGTTGTTGAGGCTTTCGCTTCCTGCAAGGATATTCCTTGTGAAAATAAACCTCTTATTATCGGAGGCAGATACGGATTAAGTTCTAAGGATACAACTCCTGCTCAAATCATATCTGTTGTTAATAATCTTAAATCAGACAATCCTAAAAATCAATTCAGCGTTGGTATTGTAGATGATGTAACCAATCGTTCATTACCTTTGTTGCCTGAAATATCAATGGCAACAGCGGGAACTTTTGAAGCGAAATTCTATGGCTTGGGTGCAGACGGAACTGTCGGAGCAAACAAGAATTCCATCAAAATCATCGGTGATAATACGGATAAATATTGTCAGGCTTATTTCTCTTATGATTCTAAGAAATCGGGCGGATTTACTTGTTCGCACTTGCGTTTTGGGGATAGTCCTATTCGCTCGCCATATTTGGTAACTACACCTGACTTTGTTGCGTGCCACGTTTTTGCATACCTGAATATGTATGAGGTCTTAAAAGGCATAAAGCCAAACGGAACATTCCTATTGAATTCAATGTATAATGCGGAAGACACCATCAAGCACTTGCCTGCAAAGATTAAAAGAGAATTAGCAGAAAAGAATATCAATTTCTACATTATCAACGCTACCAAAATAGCAGAAGAAATCGGGCTCGGCAATAGAACAAATACCATTCTGCAATCTGCATTCTTCAAAATAGCAAACGTTATTCCTTATGATTTGGCAGTAACTCAAATGAAGAAAGCCATAGACAAATCTTACGGTAAGAAAGGTGAAAACATTGTTAAAATGAACTACGCTGCTGTTGATAGAGGAGGTGATGTTACAAAAATTGATATTGATAAGGCTTGGCTAAATGCAACCGACAATGCAAAAGAAATAGTGGAGCGTCCGGACTTTATCAAAAATGTTGTTGATGTTATCAACGCACAGGAAGGCGATGCTTTGCCTGTATCTGCTTTCACAGGCAGAGAAGACGGCACATTCCCTTGCGGAACATCACAATACGAAAAGAGAGGTATTGCATCTCACGTTCCGACTTGGATTGCAGAAAACTGTATTCAATGTAATCAGTGTTCATTGGTATGTCCTCACGCTGCTATCCGTCCTTTCCTTATAAATGAAGAGGAAATGAGAACTATTCCTGCCGTTAAAACACTTAAAGCGACAGGAAAAGAATTTGAAGGTTTGCAATTCAGAATGCAGGTATCCGTTCTTGACTGCACGGGATGCGGTAATTGTGCAGATGTATGCCCTGCAAAAACAAAGGCTTTGGAAATGAAACCTCTTATCTCTCAAATGGAAGAAGCAAAAAACTGGGACGCTATTTCCGCAAATGTTAGTTACAAAGAAAATTTGGTAGATAAATCAAAGAATATAAAGAACTCTCAATTTGCAAAACCATTGTTTGAATTTAGCGGCGCATGTGCAGGTTGCGGTGAAACTCCTTACATCAAACTCATCACTCAACTCTTCGGAGACAGAATGATGATTGCCAATGCGACAGGTTGTTCATCAATCTATGGCGGCTCTTGCCCGTCTATGCCTTATACAACTAACTCCGAAGGCAAGGGACCTGCGTGGGCAAACTCTTTATTTGAAGACAACGCGGAATTCGGTCTTGGTATGGCTATCGCAACTCACAAAATGCGAGACAGAGTTGAGCAGTTAATGAAAGACGGCTTGGTTTGCACATGCTGTTCGGAAGAACAAAAGAAATTATTTCAACTTTGGTTGGACAATAAAGAAGATGCGCAGATAACAACCGAAGTATATAACAAACTATTGCCTACTTTGCAGAAATGCGGTTGTGATGTATGCAAAGGATTGTACGAAAACAGACAATACATCATCAAAAAATCACAATGGATATTTGGTGGTGACGGCTGGGGATACGACATCGGCTACGGCGGACTTGACCATGTGATAGCAAGTGGCGAGAATGTCAATATCCTTGTGCTTGATACGGAAGTTTATTCAAACACCGGTGGTCAGGCATCAAAGGCTACTCCTGTCGGAGCAATTGCTAAATTTGCGGCATCAGGCAAGCGCATTCGCAAAAAAGACCTTGGTATGATTGCAACAACGTATGGTTATGTTTATGTGGCACAAGTGGCAATCGGAGCAAACCAATCTCAATATCTTAAAGCCATTAAAGAGGCTGAGGCTTACAACGGACCATCTCTTATCATTGCTTATGCTCCTTGTATCAACCATGGTTTAAAACTTGGTATGGGAAAGACACAGGAAGAGGGCAAAAGAGCCGTTGAATGCGGCTATTGGCACTTGTGGAGATACAATCCGGAGTTGGCAGAGCAAGGACAAAATCCATTTACGCTTGATTCCAAAGAACCTGAGTGGGATAAATTCCAAGCATTCATTGATAGCGAAGTTCGTTACAACTCATTGAAGAAAGCATTCCCTGCAGAAGCGGCAGAATTGTTTGCTTCCGCTCAAAAGAATGCCCAATGGCGTTACAACTCCTACAAAAGAATGGCTGCAGAGGACTGGAGCAAATAACAAACAAATGTTTTAATAATTCAAAACGCCGTTTCGTAAAAATGAAACGGCGTTTTATTTTTCTAAAAGGCTGTTTCGTTCGCACGAAAGGCTGTTTGCGCGTGTCGCACTGACATTATATTTTTACCAAACAAAATAATGTCCGTGCGACACGCACTTTTATTTTTCTCAAACATCCTTTGATGAAAACCAATGCAGGTGCGATGCGGACGAAGAGCCGTTCCAACACACGGAAAGCAAGCAGCAATGCGACCAAACAATATTTTTGTAACTTTGCAGCAACTTTATCCGTAATAAAATGAAGAAATATTTAGCCGTGCTCGCCTTTTGCCTTGCCGCCATCAACATCGGACAGGCTCAAAAGTCATTACATTTTGATTTTTCGGCGTTGAAAACCGACACTGTCTCAATCGGTAACGACCGTTTCCTGTTGCTGACCGACAAGACCCTGCCCTACACCACCGAAACAAGCGGACGACCTTTAATTCCTTGCTATAATCAACTTATTTACACGTCTTTGGATGGCAAAGTAAAGGTTAATTACAATATTTCTGCGGTTAAGGATGAGCAAATGGCTGATGGTTTGCGTCTTTACCCCAAACAGCCCGATTTAATGAAGACAGGAACGGAACAAGAGTTTGTTTTAGACACACAATACTATGCTTCGGGCGATGGAAACGATACATCAGTGGTGAGAATCAAAGAATTAGGAATTGAAAAGGACAGAAAAGTATATGTGATTCAGGTTCCGGCGGCGGCATATCTTGCAAAAGAAAATATTTTACGCCGTTTCGGGGCAATAGATGTTGATATAGAAATAGATAATGGTGATAACAAGCCGACCAAATCAATAGCAACAAATCTGAAAGAGCGAAAAATGATTATTGTTTCGGCGGAAGAATTCAGGCAAACGCTGCAACCCTTTATCCGTTGGAAGACTTGGGAAGGTATTCGTGTGCAAGAGGTCTATCCTTCCGACATTTCAGGCGGCTGGAACGCTAATTCAATTAAGCAATACCTCCAATCATTATGGGATAACAGGACTTCGGAAGAACCTTTTGCCGATTTCTTGTTGTTATGCGGCGATACGGCACAATTATCCGCCTTTCACAGTTCGGCAGGCGACCATATAACGGATTTATACTATGCAGACTTCACGTCAGACTCAATAGCAGATGTGCTTTATGGGCGCTTTTCGGCACAGGATACTGCTCAAATGCGAGCAATTGTGGAAAAAACCATCGCTTATGAGAAGTTTGAGTTACAGGACACTGCTTACCTCAACCATACCTTGCTTGTCGGCGGAGAAGAGAGCGAACGAATAACGGAAATCAATGGTCAGATAAATTATTTGAAAGCAGAATTAAGCGGATTGGACACTTCAATATATTATAACAGCAGTGAGCCTTCGGGAAACGCTAATTTCAATGCAATTTTACAAAGGTTTAATGACGGCAATGGCTTCATTAATTACACCGGACATTGTTCTGTTTCCGGATGGCATATTCCTTCTATATCATCTTCTCATGCGGCATCAATGCCATCAAACAACAGAGTGGGCTTCTTTATTAACAATTGCTGCAAATCAGGTGATTTCAGTGCCAATCAGTGTTTTGCCGAAGCATTGTTAAGAGGCGAAAACAAAGGAGCAATAGGCGTTATAGCCGCATCAAACAATACTTATTGGGATGGTGATTGGATTTTTAGCGTAGGAAATAAGAGTTTAAGTCTTACGCCGTCTTATGACAGCAATTCTTTGGGTATGTACGATAAAATGTTCCATAGTCACGGCGAAACAAGAGACAATTATGCCGTAACGCAGGGCGAAATGATGCAGGCGGGCAATCGTGCCGTTACATTGGCATTAAAGGATTATGCTTTGTATTATCGGGAGATTTATCACCTGTTCGGCGACCCGTCTTTAATGCCTTATATCGGTATGCCGCAAGAACAAAACATTACTCTGCCATCTGATATTCCTGTCGGCACAAGTGCGTTGAATATTAGTGCGGTTCCTTATTCTTATGTAGCATTAAGCGTTGGCGATTCGCTCTTAACGGCTAAGCAAGCGGACTCTTTGGGAAATTGTTATTTGACTTTATCGCCCTTAAATCAAGAAGGATTTTTACGAATCGTGATTACAAATCAATCTTATCAGCCTTTAATAGATTCAATTGTAATAGCGTCATCGCCAAACCCTTATTTAGGATTGACAAATGCGGTTTTCACAAAAGAAAATCATAATCCGACTTCGGAATTCGTAGCAGACAGCCTGTATTACCTCTCTTTGGATATACGAAATTACGGATTGCAGACGGCAAACGATGTAAAAGTCAAACTTTCGGAAGATGGCAATTATCAGATTCTGCAACAGGAATACAATTGCGGCGATATACCTTCCGCACAAACCATATCGGCAAACGAAGCCTTGACTTTCAAATTACAATCCGCCCTTTCATATAATCAGGAAGTCATATTGCCGATAGAGATACGCACTTTGGCAATGGTCTTCTTTGATACCTTGAAATTAAAAGCCTCTGCTCCCGATTTGGATATTGCTAATTTTAAATTAAATCTTGCAAACGGCGATACATTGATTGAGTTTGATGTTGTCAATGAAGGCAATAGAGCGTCAAACAGCGGAGATGTAAAGATATATTCGCTAAACAATAATGCGATAGTATTAAAGAATGGCTCAAAACCATTAAACGCACTCGGCATTGGGGCAAATGAGCATTTTATATTCCCTTTTTCTCTTACGGAAACCTTGAATGACAGTAGCGTTATAGGGTTTAAGGTTGAGGCATCTTCATATCCTTATAAAACAATCAGGAATTTCACCAATATTATCATTGGCGGCAGTACGGAAGGCTTCGAATCGCAGGATTTTTCTCGGTATGCGTGGAGCCATTCGGGCAAAGAGTGGATTATTGACACATCCGTAAAGTATGAAGGAAGAGCTTCTGCCCGTTCGGGCTCAATAACCGATGATGAAATGTCGTCATTGCTGCTTAATGCTGAGGCTTTGCAGGATGACAGCATATCATTCTTTGCCAAAGTTTCGTCTGAGTATCTTTATGATAAGTTTTATTTTTATATTGACGGCATAGAGAAACTTACTTTAAGCGGTGAGGTTGATTGGACGAGATATAGTTTTGCCGTTAGTGCGGGAAAACATACTTATCAATGGTCTTATGTAAAGGATTACTCCATTGGCAGCGGCGAAGATGCGTCTTGGATTGACAAGGTGCATTTACCGATGAGCGCAACCTTAGTCAATTTGCCGCAAATGACGAAAGACAACAACATAACAATGTATCCGAATCCTGCTTCAAGCATCCTGAACATTGAAAACCTGTCGGGAAAAACGGATATCATAATAATGAATATGCAGGGCAAGGTTGTTTATCATCAACTCTCAACGGACAATAATAAAGTAAGCATTGATTTAAATAATATCAAGTCCGGACAATATATTGTTTGCATTCGTTCCGATAAGGCTTTGTTTAGAAAAAAACTTATAATAGCAAAATAAAGTGATACAGGATTCTATTCATAGCAAAGACTCAATCACCGATTTCAAAACCTATTGCGTCAAAACGCTCAATGATTCTTTTCCGACTTTAAATACAAAAAATTCCCTGTTTGTTGTAAAGGAAAGAGCCATTGCTGATAACATAACAACAAAACCAATAACGGCAAACAACAATTCAAGTTTCATTTTCGTCATATTTCTGTTTTTATTTCTCTTCTTTGCATTATTGATAAGGCATGGGGCAAAAGAATTTATCAATATGATAAGATGTTGTTTTTCTCGCAAGGTTTTTGAAAACAGTTTGCAGAACGGACGCCTTATAAACAAATCTTTGATTCTTCCGGTCATTATTTTATATGTTTTTATCGTTGCTTTGATGTGTGAAAAGATTACATCGGTATGGGGAATTGATATCGGAATAAAACAATGGCAGTTCATATTGATAGCAATTGCGGGAATAATGATTTTTGCTTTTGTTAAATGGGTTCTTTTTAATCTTTCGGGCGTTTTGTTAGGCAGATATAATGCCGTAATGCTTTATATTTCCAATCAGATTGTTTATTTTGCACTATGCTTTCCTTTGTTAATTTTTCCGATTTTTGCGACCTTCTTTGCCAAACCTGATATCGCTAAATTGTTACTTTACTTTGCTCTCATAATCTTTGCTTTGCTTTATGTGATACGGCTTTTAAGAGGGTTTGTTTTGCTGCTTAAAAGTACTTATTCTTTCGGTTTTTATTTATTTTTGTATCTTTGCAGCGTGGAAATCATACCTTTACTCATTGCAATTAAGGTTTTATTTTCATACATTTAGATTAGAAAACACATATTGAATGGATAAGAAAGAGGTAAAAAACATTCTGATTTCACAACCCGCACCTGCGAATTTGGAAAAGTCTCAATACAAAGGCTTAGCAGAGAGAGACGGCATTAATCTCACCTTTGAGAAATTTTTTAGTGTGGTTGGCATTCCCAATAAAGAGTTTAGAACTAAAAGAATCTCACTTCTTGATTATACGGCTGTGATTCTGTCCAGCAAATTAGCCATTGATAACTATTTTCGTATGGCTAAAGAACTGCGAATAAAGATTCCCGAAACTATGAAGTACTTTTGCGTTACGGAAGCCGTTGCTAATTATTTGCAAAACTACATTCAGTATCGCAAACGCAAGATATTTTTCGGCAAAGTTACCTTTAAAGATCTTATGGAGGTGATTTGCCGCCATAAAGAAGAGAATTACATCTTTCCTTGTGCAGAAGACGCTACGGCAGACAACTTTCTGGCTCTTGAAAAGGCTAAAATACATTTCAAAAAGGCTATTATGTATCGCTCGGAGCCTAAGGACTTGAAAGAAATTGACATTTCAAAATTCGATTTGGTCGCAGTATTCACGCCAATCGGGGCAAAAAGTTTCATAAAAAGTTTTCCTGCCGTAAAAGAACAAGATATTATTTTTGCCGCCTTTGGAGAAAAGACCCAGCAAACCTTAAAAAATGCCCGTATTAAGGTACTTATTCCCGCTCCTTCCTCAAAACATCTATCGTTAGTTATGGCAATAGAAAATTATTTAGACTTAAAGCCGGAAGATTACCCTAAATACCTTGAAGAATTGGAAGCAGAAGAGATTGCAAAGATTCTTAAAAAACGCGAAGAAGCAGCAAGAGTGGCTGCAAAGATTAAACGCGAAGCAGCAAAAGTCAAATCAGCCGAACAAAACAAGACTTCAAAAGCCAAAGACGCCAAAAAAAATGGCTAAATTCCCCAAAAGCGAACGACTTTCAAGCCAAAAAATCATTGATAACTTATTTTTACAGGGAGAAAAGTTCATTTCATACCCTTTCAGCGTTCGTTTTATGGTTTGCGAAGGGCAAAAAAAAGGAGTTGATGTACTTCTTGTCGCCCCAAAACGACATATCAAAAAAGCAGTAGATAGAAATCGTATAAAGAGACTGCTTCGCGAGGCATACAGACTTCAAAAAACCGACTTCATAGCCTCTTTAAATCTATCGGATGCACGTCTCCACATATCCGTATCCCTCATAAAAACTACCGAACTTGATTTTGAGCAAACAAAAGAAAGTATGGCAAAAATCTTATCAAAGATAACCGCTCTCTTGCAAGACAATGAAGATATTAAAGCAGATATATAAAGCGATAAACAAAGCAATATCATTTGTGTTTCTGCTTTTGATACGATTCTATCAGGCAGCAATCTCGCCGCACCTGCCTTCCGCCTGCCGATTCACGCCAACGTGTTCGCAATACGCCATAGAAGCCATCCGAAAGCACGGAGCATTCAAAGGAGGCTTGCTGTCGCTGCGGCGAATCTTGCGTTGCCATCCGTGGGGCAAGAGCGGATACGACCCTGTGCCCTAATCATTTTCACCAAACTTCATTTTATTTTCATCCGACAGCCTTTTATTTTATAAGGGTATATACCAAATTTTGGTTTGGTATATATCAAATTTAATTTTGGTATATACCTAATTGATTTTTGGTATATACCCTTTGGAAATGAAACGAAGCCTTATCAAAATTTTTCTTAACTTTGCTGACGCAAAACAAAGGAGTGTTAATCTGATGCGTGCTAATGCAAATCGGAAACAGCCTTTGGATTGGCGGAAATAAGGTATGAATGAAAGGATAGAGCAAAAAACAGGATTTAAACAGGTTCGTAATGATATAAAAGCCCTTTGTCTGGGTGCGGGAGGCAGATTTTGGGTGGATGAAATGGCGTTTTCGGACGATTTTTCAAAGGTTGAATACAATCTTAACTTGACTTTTGAGTTCAGAAACATCATTTTATCCAATCAGAACTTCCCTTCCGATTCATATTACGATATGAGGGAGGAACTGCATCGGCTTCGCTTGGCAGGAACCTTCATTGACAGGGCTCATCTCTTTGATTTGAAACGCTCATTGCACACCATAAACGATTGCATTGCCTTTTTGGATGACCGAAAGGACGATTTCCCGCAATTGTATGGGCTTTCGGTCGGCTTGGAAGTTGATAAGAATCTGCTTAAACGCTGTGATATGCTGCTGGATGCCGATGGGGAATTTTACGATAATGCTTCGGAGGAATTGCAACGCATTCGTATTGCACGCAAACATAAGAAGGCTGAAATAGAACGGCATATCCGCAAAATCCTTTCTTTATCCAAAAGCGAGGGATGGACTAACGATGACGCCGAAATCACCATCCGCAACGGCAGACCTGTGATTCCCGTCTCTTCTGCCAACAAACGCCGCATCAAAGGCTTCGTTCATGATTATTCTGCTTCGGGTAACACCTCTTATATTGAGCCTTCCGAAGTTGTGGAGTTGAATAACGAGGTGCGGGAGTTGGATTTTGAGGAACAAAGAGAGATAATAAGGATATTAACCGAAGTTTCCGATATGTTAAGACCTGATATTGATGTTCTGTTGTCGGATTATATTTTTCTGTCTCAAATGGATTTCATACGGGCAAAGGCTTTGTATGCCGTTAAAATCAAAGCCGGTCTCCCTATTTTAGTCAATAAACCTCAGATTGACTGGTATGATGCCCGCCATCCTTTGTTGGAAGCCAGTCTTGCTTTGCATCATAAAAAGATAGTGCCGTTACGGATTGAATTAACCAAGCATCGCATTCTCGTAATCTCGGGTCCGAACGCCGGAGGCAAGTCCGTATGCCTTAAAACCACAGGATTATTGCAATATATGCTGCAATGCGGTTTGTTAGTGCCTATGAGAGAGACATCGGAGGCTGGAATATTCGGAGCAATCTTCATTGACATCGGCGATGAGCAGTCTTTGGAAGACGATTTAAGCACTTACTCATCGCATTTGTTGAATATGAAGCGGCTTTGTGAGCAAGCAAACGGACGAACCTTGTTTTTAATAGATGAATTCGGCAGTGGGACTGACCCGGAAGTAGGTGGCGCCATAGCAGAAGCAATCCTTGAAGATTTGAATGCAAGCAAGGCGTTCGGCGTTGTAACGACTCATTATTCCAAATTGAAGCTTATATCGGACAAAGCGGCGAATCATGGAACTATTGTCAATGGTGCTATGCTTTTTGACAAGGATAATATGAAGCCTTTGTACGTTTTGTCAATCGGAAAGCCTGGTTCAAGTTTTGCTTTTGAGATAGCAAAAAGCATAGGTCTGCCGAAGAGAATAATAGAAAGTGCTGTGGAAAAAACGGGTTCAGGCATCATGGACTTCGAACAGCAGTTGCAACAGATAGAAGTAGAGAAACAGGAATTAAAACGAAAGGAAGAGCAATTTGAAGTGGCGGATAATCTGTTGGCGGAGACGATTGCAAAATATGAAAAGATGTTTGCCGATGTTTCTAACAGGAAATCGGAGATTATAAACAAGGCAAAACACGAAGCAAAGCAGATTCTTGAAGGTGCTAATCAAAGAATAGAGAAAACAATTGCCGATATTCGTACTGCAAACGCTCAAAAGGAATTAACGAATGCTGCTCGTGAGAAAATAAAACAAGATATCGTTAAAATAGATGCTGATTTAAGCAGCGGGAAATCAAAGAATAATTCTGCCCAATCTCATACCGAGCCGCAGAAACAAATACACAACGTAACCATACGCTTTGATTCTTCGCCGATTGTTGAAGGGGATAATGTTTTGCTTTCTGACGGCGTAACATTTGCACAGGTTTTGCGTTTGAAGAGGGATAAGGTTGAAGTGATATTCGGTAATATAGCGATGAGCCTTCCTTTGAGTGATGTGAAAAAGGTAGATAAAAAAAGTTATCAAAGGTATAAGAGCAAGAAAACGACCTCCGAAAAACGCAGTTTCAACTCTATTATGGATGATATCAACAAAAAGCGGGCTGTTTTCAAATATCAGATTGACGTAAGGGGAGAAAAAGCCGACCAAGCTTTGGAAATTGTTTCCAAACAGGTGGATGAGGCGAGGCTATTGGGCGAACGGCAGTTTGCTGTCTTGCATGGGAAGGGTGATGGCATACTTAAAAGCGTTATAAGGGAGTTTTTGAAGAACAATTCTGCGGTAGAGGCATTCCGTCCTGCGGCTTTGGAGTCGGGAGGCGAAGGAATAACGGTAGTAAAACTTTATTAGCATCAATGAAACGAAGAAGCGACAAAATGTGTCATAATAACATAAAAACGAAATAATAAATAAACACATACAAATATGAATTTAGTTAAAAGATTAAAGGCAATTATGTTAGCCATTGCAGTATTAGGCTTGGCAAACTCTTCTTTTGGACAAGACTCTCTTGGCTGCCCAAATTTTAATTTTGAAAACGGATGGAATACTGTTGCTGTTGCTCCCGATTCGACAGGATGGGCTTACCGCTGGTTTATGGATACAGCTACATACATTGGCATTACCACTTCTCCGAGATTCGGTCAAGCCAATTGGGGTTATGACGTAGATCCGGTGACAGTCCTTGATCATTATAGTGGTAGTGAACCATACTTTAAGATAGAGAGAGATGTAAATGCTACGGATCCCAATACCGGTAATCTTCTAAAAAAGGTACGTCCCGGCAGTCGTTATTCGGCAAGAATAGGTTCTCCATCAGGAGGTACTGATGCTACACAGTTAAGATACATGTTTAAAGTAACATCTGAAAACGCATTACTTACTTTTTATTATGCAATGGTCATTCAGCAACCTCATAGTGGAGAGGTGTATAATAATCCTACTTTCCAAATAGATGTTGTATCCGGAACAGGAAGATATGATGAAGGAGATTCCGTTTTAGTTGATGAGTGTGTATTTTTTGAACAAAATATAGATTTAGTAGAGAGTGGTGATACATCTTGGCATAATTTAAATGGTGGTTATGAATCTTGGGCGTGGAGCAGTTGGCAAAGAATAGCTGTTAATCTGCTGGATTACATTGGATCAAATGTGTGCGTAAGAATACGTATGGCAGATTGTTCATACTCAGCTCATGGAGCCTATGGCTATTTTGTCGGAGAAGCAAGCCATCCCGAAATAACAGTTAATGGTTGTTCTGCCGGAGATACTATTTCTATTGCCACTGCCCCTGATGGTTTTGCCGAATATCAATGGTATAAAAATCCTAACAATGTGTCGTCGCCTGAGGTAGCTATTTTAGATCCGAATAATCTATTAACCGGAGAAACCAATAGAACTTTTGCCGTAACACAAGCGAGCGGAATAATGAATGGATTAGAGGAATTAAATATAATATGCAAAATAACTTCCCCAAGAACTCAATCAACACGTCCTGCCTGCGAAAGTTATCTTAAGGCTAAATTAGTAGATACAAAGCCGAGTGCAGGTTTTATTCCGTCAAATGATGGAACACTTAACATAAAGTTCAACAACATAACGGATGAACAAAAAGCCTCAAGAATACCTGAAGAATATATATGGAAAATCATTGATACTATTAACGGCGTCGTTGATACCATTACTTATAACGCTACAACCAGTGATACCACTTATAAATCGCCTTCTAATCTTTTTGCATCCTGCGGCACAAAACGAGTGATACTTGAAGCCATTAACTACGGAACAGAGGGTATCGAAGACTGTTCTCATATTGTTAATAATACAATTATTATTCCTTGTCTTAGTGTTATGCCCGACACCTTAATCTGTGTAGGTAATGAATACACTTCTTATGCTACTTGCAGCAATGCCTCAGATATGACAAAACCAACAATAATCTGGACACATAACGAAAGAGATACTACAATAGGAGTAGATACTTTGAAGATTGCAGATACATTGAAGATAGATAATCTTATCGACGGCAGAATAACTTCTGAATACACAAATACGTATAACGCAGGAGACACATTATACATAACGATTAAAGATGCGGATCCTTTCGGCTCTCCTCTTTATATCAAGGATACTTTGGTTGTATCAGTACAAGATTTTTCTCAAATCAAAATAAATGGCGACACAATAGTGTGCCTGGGAGAGCATACGAATATATCAGCGGAAGACTTGTCGGGTAGTGTAACCGGAATGAAATGGGTTTATGTTCGTCCTTCCGAACCATACGATATGAACGGCTTTACTACCAATCCACGCCTACCTGATTTCTATCCTAACAGAGATACTGTAGTTTATCTAATGGCTCAAACTTCACAAGGCTGCGTAACATGGGACAGTGTTAAGATTTCGGTCGTTGATCCTGTACTTCATATCAGCGACACTGTGATTTGTCCGCAAGATACGGTTATATTATATGGAACAAATGCGGTTACTTACACATGGATACCTTCAACAAATCCTGCCGACTCTGTTACAGCAGAAACAATTCAGATTGCACCGGAAGCAACCGTTACTTATACGATGAGAGGCTATGGTTCAAACGGATGTTATGCAGACAGATATAAAACCATCACAGTTATTCCTATACCTATTCCTACAATCGGATACACTCCTACTTACGTTGATATGTCTTCTCCTTCAATATCATTCACCGATAACTCGCCTTCGGGTGTTTCATCCCGCTGGTCATTTTCCGATGGAGGAGTTTCAACGGCACGCAGTCTTACATACAATTTTACGGACGTAAGTGTTGATTCGGTATGGGTACAATTGATTAGTTACAATTCATTGCAATGTAATGCAGATACCTTAATACATATTCCTGTTGATGTGTTTGCCGTTTGGGTGCCTTCCGCATTTACTCCTGATGGGGACGGAACAAATGATAAATTCTTCTTTAAAGCCTCTACAACCTTATATGACGTCGATTTCAAAGTGTATAATCGTTGGGGAACGGTCGTTTATGCTTACTCGGCAGCAGAATTAGACCCTAATACAATGACTAATATGGAAAATGTCTTGGGATGGGACGGCAAAGTGAGAGGAAACAATGAGCCTGTTAAAGGAACGTATGTATATAGATTGCAATACAAGATGCAAGGTGCTACAAGAACATTTGACAAAACAGGTACAATTAATATAATTAAGTAAAAGATTAAATTTCATACAGAAAAGGAGTAATCATATTTGGTTACTCCTTTTTTTGTCCTAACTCGGAATATGTATTGTAGCCTAACAAAGTACAGTTACAAGATACTATCGTAACATTAATAGGTTTCTTGAGTTTATAACAGAATAAGGCTTTTGACAATCTATCTTTGAAAAGATTTAAATAAGATTTTATTTTTCTCAAACCTAACCTTATTAAATTAAAACAGCGTTCTATTAAAATAAAACGCCGTTTTAGTTCAGTGAAACAGGGAAACAGATTTTTTAAGCACTATCTTCACTAATCCAATAGTGCTGCCGTATATATAATACTACTTTAACAATTTCATACAGCGTACAGACCTGCCGAAAACCCTGTATCCGTAAATTGTAATGTTTGTAGTAATATCGTCTTTGTTGAAATCCAAACAACCGCTCGTGCCTTTACTCATCGCATCCGCAGACCAGTAATAACCACGAGTGCCTATATGCTGAAAAATGCCGTTGTAACCATTACGAAGACCTGCAGCTGGCAACATCAATTGTCCATTGCCTATATCCAAATAATAATATCCGTTAGATGTTTTCTTAACCTGATAACCCAATGCCAGCAATGCCCTCCATTCATCAGAGGTTGGCAACCGATAACCACAGGGACACGGATTGTTTCGCCCGTTTTCATCCTGCCAAAGTTCATAATCGGGAAACATAATCCAATCATTAGCCTTTTTTTCATCCACTATAAACAAGTCATCAGGGGCTTCATACGTTTTTGACAAAGTATAAGTTGTGTCGGCAGTGCGTTTTTGATGCCCATCGGCTATTCTGCCCCACTGATACAAATCTCCCCATGAATCACTCGTCGTATAATCGGACGATATCGCACCAAGATTGCGGTCAAGAAAGACAAGCACTCCGACAGACGTCTGTATAGGAGGCAATTCGTTATAAAAATATTTACCTTGCTCTGTAAGAATCGGTTTTGCAAAGCCTTCATCATAGTTTTGTGCCGACATAATGCCGCCATACAAAGCAAAAATCAATAATAAAGATGAAAATCGTATGTTTTTGTACATAATTCTCTGTTTTAGACCTCGCAAAAATAATATTTTTTAGCAAAATATGGAAATTTAGTACTTTTGTGGCTCTGTCATTTCAAAGAAAAGCAGTTATTTATTAGCAACAATAATGATTTATACCCATAAAGAACAAACCATACTAAGCAACTGCAATCTATGCCCAAGAAAATGCAACGCCGATAGACTTAACAAACAATTAGGGTTTTGTAAAACAGACAGCCGTATTGCTGTGGCGTCAATCTGTCTTCATAAGGGTGAAGAGCCTGTGCTTAGTAACGACAAGGGAATTTGTAATATATTTTTTTCTCACTGCAATCTGCAATGCATCTATTGTCAGAACCATCAAATCAGCCACAACAACACCCCGCCTGCTTATATGGAACTTGACGATGTTGTTATGCAAATCACCAATGTATTAAAGGACAGCAGCAATGTTGTCGGTTTTGTTTCGCCATCAAGCCATATCGTGCAGATGCAGGCAATCATAAAGGCTTTGCGCAACAAAGGACTTAATCCTGCCATTGTTTATAATACCAATTCATACGATGATGTTGATACATTGAAGACTTTGGAAAATGTGGTCAATGTTTATCTTGCCGATATGCGGTATGCCGACAGCCATCTGGCGGAAAAATTTTCTAATGCCAAAGATTATCCTGCCAAAGCAGTCTCTGCGCTGAAAGAAATGTATCGTCAGAAAGGTTCTTCGTTGCTAACGGACGTTGATAACAACATAGAAAGCGGTTTAATCATAAGAATCCTGTGCCTGCCGCTGATGAATGCGCACACAAAGCAAATTCTAAGACTGATAGCCGAAGAAATATCACCCAATGTGCAGATTTCCCTTTTATCACAATACTTTCCGCCGTTTCCAATGCCCTTTGCGGAATTAAATAACAGCCTTTCGCAAGATGAATACGATGAGATTACGGATTATGCCCTTGACTTGGGATTTTCAAAGATATTTACGCAGGAACTAAACTCTGCTTCCGTCTATCAGCCCGACTTCTCCAACGACCAACCCTTCAATATTTAGGCACGAATAAGTATTTGATTAGCATCACTTCTCAATCGGCTGAAATGAAACAGCCTTTGGGAAAAATAAAACGCTGTTTCGTTCGCACCAAAGGCTGTTTCATTTTCACCAAACAGCCTTTGGTTACGGCTAAACAAAGACACCTTGCCGAAAAAGATGCTATTTTCCAAGCGTTATGTGCTTTTTTGTTTATCTTTGCAATATTAATTTTAACAATAGTTATGAGTGAAAAAGGATTAGATACTTCCTACGTCATAGAAGCAGTTGATAAGCAATTGATACGGGCAGAACTTGACGCAGGAATATTCTTCAGGAAAACCAGAAGCGGCAATAGGGAAATATACATAACGACTGCTCACAAATCTCCTAACATTATGAGAGAAATAGGGCGATTGCGAGAAATAAGTTTCGGCTCTCAGGGTGGCGGAAGCGGCTCTCCTTGCGATATAGACAAGTATGACACGCTTGAAGAGCCTCATTGTTATAAGCAATTGTTTGTTTATGACCCGCAGGACGAAGAAATTGTCGGCGGATACAGGTTTTTGGTCGGAAAAGACATTAAGACCGATGAACAAGGTGAGTTATTAAGTGCCACAGCCGACCTTTTTTTATTCACAGATGAGTTCAAACAACGATATCTCAACCATACTATTGAATTAGGCAGGTCTTTTGTGCGTCCGGACTACCAACCGACAAGCAGTATCAGGCGAGGAATGTATTCTTTGGACAATCTGTGGGACGGATTAGGCGGTTTGACATCTCTTTACAGGGATGTGCGGTATTTCTTTGGCAAAATAACTATGTATCCTTCGCTAAACATAAAGGCAAGAGACTATATATTGTATTTTTATAAGAAACATTTCCCCGATAATGAGGGCTTGGTTTTCCCACGTAAGAAAGTGCAGATAGAAAGCGACTTTAATGAATTGGTAAAGCTGTTTAACGGGAAAAATTATAAGGAAGACTATCAAATATTAGTTCATAATGTCCGAGCATTAGGGGAAAACATTCCGCCGTTGGTTAATGCCTATATGAACTTGTCTTCAACTATGAAATCGTTCGGCACATCCGTTAATACACATTTCAGTAATGTGGAAGAGACAGGTATTTTGGTTACAATAGCCGATATTTATGAAGATAAAAAAGCCCGATACCTATAAATATGGTTATAAAAAATGTAGATTTTGTCATTAGCAACAGCGATTATCGCAAATGTCCGCAAGCTAATCTGCCTGAATTTGCTTTCATAGGCAGGTCTAATGTCGGCAAATCATCGTTAATCAATATGCTTATGGGCAGAAAGAATCTGGCAAAGACCAGTTCGCAACCGGGAAAAACCCAATTAATAAATCATTTTATTGTTAATAATCAATGGTATTTGGTAGATTTGCCCGGATATGGCTATGCCCGCACATCTCAAACCAATAGGCAAAAATGGTCTAAGATGATAGAGCAATATATTTTGAATAGAGAAAATTTAATCAGCACTTTCGTGTTGATAGATTCAAGGATTGAAGTACAGAAATCGGATATTGAGTTCATAAACTTTTTAGGCACGAACAATAAACCCTTTTCCATTATATTCACTAAGTCTGACAAACAGAGCACAAATCAAACGAGTAAGAATATTGCAAGATTTAAACAAGAATTATTGCGTAACTGGGCGGAATTACCAAAGATTTTCGTTTCTTCTTCTATCAACAAAGACGGCAGAGAAGAGATTCTAACAGAAATAAATGATATAATAGGTTATTTTTGAGATTAATTAATGTATTTAACGGATTTTTATTACCTTTGCACTCTAAAATGCAGAACAAATGTTTAGAAGAATAATTATAGGCGTTATTTTTGCGGTGGGGTGTTTTGGTACTATTCGGACTAATGCTCAATCTATTGAAGAGAGTTGCGATATTATAAGCAATCAAATATTAAATAAACAGTATCATTCGTTTTCTTTGTCGGGAGATGGCTATTTTTCCTATGTTTGGACAGACCAAAAAGGGTCAGAAACAAGAATAAAAATAGACCTTACTCAAATAACAATTTCCAAAGATGTATCTTCCGATATAAGTAAAGTATGGATCAATTGCTTGGATGCTGCGAACTGTATTGTTGAACAAGGTAAAGTCGGTGAAGACGAGCAATATTATGCGGAATATTCAAAGACGTATCTTCCCACAAAAGACACCGAAGGTATGAATGCTGTTTATTTGCAATTAGAATATCTGTTGAAATTGTCCAATGAAATAAGATAAGAACCATATGAAACAAAAATTAGTAAAATTCTCATTTTTAATATTGCTTATAATAGCATTTGGGGCTTGTACTCCTCAAAAAAAACTGATATATTTTCAAAGCGACACGCCTAAAGATAGTGTATATAGTTATATATATCCAAAAGATAAATCGGAATTTGTTGAACCTTATAGATTAACATCTAATGATGAACTATACATTAATGTTGTAACTGACGATGAAAGAAACCAAAAAATGTTTGGGGCTGTAAGTTCTATCAATTATGGGGCTAATGAAACATCTATTTATATGAACAGTTACAAAATAGATGATAAAGGTTATATTACGTTTCCTGCTGTCGGTCCCGTGTATCTCAAAGGAATGACAATAGAAGAAGCAAGGCAAACATTGGAGGAAAAAGCACGGGAATATGATTTGAATGCTATTGTTATTTGCAAACTGGTTAATTTTAGAGTTGATATACTCGGTGAAGTTAATAGACCCGGCAGGTATAACTTTTATCAGGACAAGGTTAGCATTTTTACTGCCATTGCAACCGCCGGAGACCTCACCTATCACGCAAAACGAACAGCCGTAAAGATTGTAAGAAAAGAAAATAACAAGGATATTATATACACTCTCAATGTCAATAATGCTGACATTTTACAAAATCCGAACTATTTTTTGAAATCCGGTGATATTATATTTGTAGAACCTAACAAAGCAACGAAAAACTTCTCCAACTTTAATATTCCAATGAGTACTATTGCAAGTTCGTTATCTATAATATCTACTGCCATAACGGTTATCCTTCTTGTTTTACAATTAAAAGACAAATAATAATATGGAAAACAATAACTATAAGCCAAATCACGAGCAACAGGAAAGCAATTCAGGTATAAATTTTGCCGAATTAATTTTTAATATACTGCAACATTGGAGATTATTCGTTATATGTATCTTCATCGCATTGATTGTAGCCTTCGCAATAACCAAATATTCCACACCTCAATACGAAAGTCAAGCAACATTATTGATAAAGGCAAGTGAAGACAAAATGTCTGCCCTATCCAATATGTTAATGACTCAAAAGATTCTGTCCGATCAGTCATTCCAAAATGAAATCGGTATTCTCCAATCATTCAGTATTGTTAAGGATGCCATAAAACACTTAGGTTTATATACAACATGCTATCAAACCATTGGACTAAAAAATCTTGATATTTATAAACGAGCTCCTTTTGAGGTAGAAATAGATAAAAGCCAACCGCAAGCGACAGGCATACCTATTGATGTCAAACTTAGAGATGATAATACATACGTCATTTCTTACCCTCATAGGGAAAATGTTGTAGTTTATGCTTATGATACCGCAAGCGATTGTGCTTTAGACCAACCGATATCAGTTAGCGGGACAAGCAATAAGCTTTTAAGATACGGACAATGGTATATGGCAGACGGGATGAAATTTCGTTTGAAATTAAAAGAAAATTATTATCCCGCATTGTCAAAAATATCATATAGTTTTGTCATAAATGATTTGGACGCCGAAGCACGTGCTTTTATGGGTACTCAAATAGAGATGCTCAATAAAGAATCTACTATCATAAAGATAAAGTTCAGATACCAAAACCCTGAAAAAGCAATAGACTTCATTAATACTCTATGCAATATTTACATTGAAGAAAGTTTCAGAGAAAAAAATCAGGTTAATAGAACGACCGTCGCTTTTGTTGATAACGAATTAATAGGTATAGGAGACTCATTAAGAAATTCGGAAACAACCAGAGAATCCTTTCAAGAACAAACCGGTAGTATAAACTTCGAAGAAAATTCTAAGATTATTTATCAACGGTTAAACGAATTGGATATGCAAAAAGTGCAAATATCATTAAGTCAGCGTTACTATGATAATTTGCTTAGATACTTAAACAAATCAGATTTGGATTCCATAGTCGTTCCGGCAACTATTGGTATTGACGAACATATATTAAATGAGCTCATAAAGGAATTAGTGAAATTAAACGGGCAACGTCAGCAACAGTTAGTACAGTCTTCTCGCAAAAGTTCGCCGATTAAAAAAATGGATGTGGCAATTGACAACCTTATAGGGCAGATACGTGAAAATGTTAAAAATCTTAAACAGGTTGCGGATATAACAATGGACAATATTCGCAAGCAAGAGAACAATTTCCAGACGCAAGCCAACAGATTACCTCGCTCACAAAGACAATTGATAAACATCGAACGTAAATTTACTTTTACCGATGCTATCTATACTTACTTATACCAGAAACGAACGGACGCTCAAATTGCCGAAAAGTCCGCTATGCCCGACCATAAAATCATAGATAAGGCAAGAAGTGCCGTAAAAGTATTTCCTAAAACATCTATCAACTTTCTTATTGCAATATTACTTGCTGTCTTACTGCCTGCACTTTATCTGTTCCTGCGTTTAAGTCTGCGCACAACAATAGATAGTAAAGACGATCTTGAAAAACTGGTTGCCGACCCTACCATTCTCGGTTATATACCTTTGCTTCCTGAGGATGCAAACAAGATGGTAGTTCTTGACAAGCCTAAATCACAAGTTGCCGAAAGTTTCCGTGCCATCAGAACAAACATTAAATATATAACAAAAGATGTTGCTGACAAAGGACAAATCATTTTGATTACCTCATCAACACCAAGCGAAGGTAAATCATTCATTTCGCTCAATCTCGCGTCTGTTTTATCATATTCGGGAAAGAAAACATTGATTATGGGTTATGATTTACGCAAGCCGAACTTACATAACATATTTAAAAACGTGTCAAGAACACGAGGAATCTCTACATATTTGATAGGCAAAGACTCTTTGGAAGACATCATTCAGCATACCGAATTTGCTAATCTTGATATCGTTGTTGCCGGACCTGTTCCTCCGAATCCATCCGAACTTATCGATAGCGAAAACAACAGGGAATTGTTGCAAAAGATGCAAAATATGTATGACTACATTATTCTCGACACACCGCCTGCTTCTTTAATTGCCGACGCTTCAACGCTTATGAAATGGACAGATGTCAATATTTACGTTATACGTTCGGGAGAAACACATCGTAGCGTTCTTAACGTTACTCTCAGCGAGTTGGCTCAACAAAAACACAAGGTTAATTTCATTATCAACGGCATTGAATATAATATGCAGAGATATGGCTATGGCTATGGCAAATCTTACGGTAGCGGATACGGGTATGGTTATGGCTATGGTTACGGATACGGCTATGGTTACTTTGATAATGAAGAGAAACCAAAGAAGAAGTACAAATTTAACCTATTCGGTAAGAAAAAATAAAGCATTTAATCTTCATAAACAACATACAAGTGTTTTCTTTAACGAGAAAACACTTTTTTTATGCACTTCGGCACAGCAGTATGTATTATTGATTGTTTTTGAGTAAGAATAGTGCAAATATTCCTTCGTTTCATTTTCACCAAAGGGTGTTTAAATATGACGAAAGGCTGTTTAATAATTACCGAACAGCCTTTGGTCATATTGTAATTTCACCAAAATAATCACAAACAAAAAAGGCGAAGAATTAATTAAATTCCCCGCCTTAAACAATGAAAAATCAAATATTTATTCGCCTAATTTAAGACGTCTAAATGCCGTTACAGTTAAATCTTTGTCGTATTCTTTCAAATAATCGCCGACATTCTTCTTATTATCTCTGATAAACTCTTGGCTTAACAAAGTGCTATCCTTAAAGAATTTGTTTAATTTACCTTCTGCAATCTTCTCAATCATATTTTCAGGCTTTCCTTCTTCACGGATTTGTATGCGATAAATTTCTAATTCCTTTTCAATAACATCAGCAGGTACAGTATCTCTATTTAATGCCACAGGAGCCATTGCAGCTATTTGCATAGCAATTTCTTTGCCCTGTACATCAAAACCTGCCTTGGTAAAGCCCAATATACTCGCCAAACCATTTCCCTGATGAATGTATGCATAAGTAACAGGAGCCTCAACACTGCCGTAATGGCTTAATGTTATCTTTTCTCCAATCTTAGCAACCTGTTCAACAATCATTGTCTCAACGCTAATGCCTCCGATATTCAACGCCAATACGTCTTCTTTTGTTTTAGCCTTTGCGGCAATTGCGGCATCAAGCACACTCTTCGTAAAAGCGACGAATGCCTCATTTTTTGCTACGAAGTCCGTTTCGCAGTTCATCATAATAATTGCTGCAAACGACTTATCACTGCTGACACTTGCCAAGACCACACCTTCATTTGCATCTCTGTCTGCACGCTTTGTTGCTAATTTCTGCCCTTTCTCTCTAAGATAATCTATAGCCTTATCTATATCTCCATCATTTTCAACTAAGGCTTTTTTGCAATCCATCATTCCGACACCTGTACGTTGTCTTAGTTCATTAACAAGTTTTGCTGTTATTTCAGCCATAATTAATTCTCCTTTTTTGTTTGTTCTTTATTTACTCTTGTTGCAGGTCTTCTACCGGTAGGCTTTCTTTCACCGCCTTCATGACTTCTTCTACGTCTGCCTTCCGAAGCCTCTGCTTCTTCATCCAAAGGTTCTGCTTTTGTATCAGACACCTCTTCTGTATTTTCGGCACTCTTGCGAGCCTCTTTATTTGCTTTCTTTTCGCGAAGTCCTTCCTCTATGGCATCACAAACATATTTCAATATAAGTTCAATTGCCTTTGATGCATCATCATTTGCAGGGATAGGAAAATCAATTAATTCCGGATCGCAGTTAGTATCAACGGTAGCAAATGTAGTTATATTTAATCTACGAGCCTCAGATACAGCAATATGTTCCTTATTTATATCAATGATAAAAATAGCGGATGGAAGTCTGTTCAAATCTGCAATAGAGCCAAGATTTTTCTCCAGTTTAGCCTTTTCTCGCGACAACTGCAAACGCTCTCGTTTTGATATCTCTGTTGAATTCTTATCATTTATAAGCTTATCCAAATGATACATCTTCCTAATCGCTTTACGAATAGTAACGAAGTTCGTAAGCATTCCACCAGGCCAACGCTCGGTAACATAAGGCATATTGATGCGCTTTACTTCTTGTGCAACAATATCCTTTGCCTGTTTTTTTGTAGCAACGAATAAGATATTCTTATCCGATTTTGCTATTTGTTTTAGTGCAGCAGCAGCTTTCTCAGCCATTTCTGCTGTTTTGTTTAAATCAATGATATGAATACCATTATGTTCCTTAAAAATATAAGGAGCCATTTTAGGATTCCACTTTCTTTTCAGGTGTCCAAAATGAACACCTGCCTCAATCATTTGTTCAAAATCTAACATTGTTTTGTTTTTTTGTTTTGTTTACATTCCTATTAACTAAATCAACCTGCAAGTAGGCACATATAATATGTACATCTTGCAAGTTTGGATACTAAACAATATCCATTCGTATATCTTAACGTTTGCTGAATTGAAAACGCTTACGAGCCTTTTTCTGACCGGGCTTCTTACGTTCAACCATACGGCTGTCTCTACGTAACAATCCTTTTGATTTTAATGCAGTACGGTCTTCACCATTCACCTCACACAAAGCACGGGCAATACCCATACGAAGTGCTTCAGCCTGTCCGGAAATACCGCCTCCGTCAAGATTTGCCTTAATATCAAACTTATCTTCCGCTCCAACTGTTTCCAAAGCCTGACGACAAACATACTGCAATGGGGCAGTAGGAAAATACTCTTTGTAATCACGTCCGTTAACAATGATAACACCATTACCGGGCTTCATATAGACACGTGCCACTGCACATTTTCTTCTGCCTAAAGTATTGATAACTCCTTCCATTTTATCTATCTAATTGAATTAATATTAATCTTCCTTGGTTGTTGTGCCTGCTGTTCATGTTCAGCACCGGCATATACATACAAATTTCTATATAGCTCTCTTCCCAAACGATTCTTAGGCAACATTCCTTTAACGGCGTGCTCCACTATTCTTATAGGATGTTTCGCCAATACGTCTCTCGGTGTTGTGAATCGTTGTCCTCCGGGATAGCCTGTATGGCGAGTATAAACCTTATCCGTCAATTTATTACCTGTAAAACGTATCTTATCGGCATTAATAATGACAACATTATCTCCGCAATCCGAATGAGGAGTAAAGCAAGGCTTATGCTTACCTCTTAAAAGGTTCGCTACCCTTGTTGCCAAACGACCTACAACCATATTTTCAGCATCTACAAGCAACCATTCTTTCTTAGAATTTTCTTTATTGACAGATACTGTCTTGTAACTTAAAGTACTCATTTTTTGTTTTTATTACTTCAAAAATTTATAAACCATTAATCATTCACAGGCTTCGGGCAACGGGCGGAAGCCATCAACCAATGCAATGATAAACAATTAATTAAATGCAGCGTTTATGGATAAAATTGACGCAAAACCTACATTTATGAGCCTGCAAAGATATAAAAATTTCTTTGAATTTACAAAACCGCCAAGAAATCTTTTACTTATTAATACATAATGCCACATAAAAACGTACAGACAAAAAAACTTTTCCAATCATACAACAATCTTACGGCGTTTTATCTTTATAAGACGCCGTTTTGTTTTTATTATATTTCATTCCGAACTCTATAAACTAAATACAAAAGTCTCAAAACACCTGTGGGAAGACTTCAGGTGTTACTCGAAGGTCTCAAAACACCTGTGGGAAGACTTCATGTGTTACACAAAGGTCTCAAATAACTTGTGGGAAGACTTCAGGTGTTACTCGAAGGTCTCAAATAACTTGTGGGAAGACTTCATGTCTTACACGAAGGTCTCAAATAACTTGTGGGAAGACTTCAGGTGTTACACGAAGGTCTCAAAACACTTGTGGGAAGACTTCATGTGTTACACAAAGGTCTCAAAACAGTTGTGGGAAGACTTCATGTCTTACACGAAGGTCTCAAAATACTTGTGGGAAGACTTCATGTGTTACTCGAAGGTCTCAAATAACCTGTGGGAAGACTTCGGGTGACGTACATTGTCGTCAAAAGACTTCCGGGAAGAGAATGTATGAAATGAAATAAATTGAAA
>JAISGN010000011.1 GCA_031263015.1 Bacteroidales bacterium | reverse complement strand
CAATACATATATCGTTTCAAACCAGACCAAACATGGCAACCGCTCGGAGCAAATGCTTCCGACAGTATAAAAATGGGTGAGGGATTCTTCGTCAGCGGTAAGGACGGTGTAAATAGCAGAACGCACTCCTTCGCTTTCAAAAACTCGCATACCGTTCATCCTGCTAAGAAGTCATCAGTCATTGACTCAAAAATAAGCATCAACGTCATTGCTAACGGAAACAATGCCAACGCTACGATGTTCATCAACCAGAATGCTCAAAACGGATTTGACCAATATGATGCTTATAAGATTTTAGGTTGGAATTATGATATATGCGAACCGTACTTTATCATAGATGACAATGCTGCTGCATTCAATTCTATCGCTACTATCCCGTATGAATGTCCGCTTAACATCAATGCATACAAGGACAACAGGATTGAAATAAAATTCGCAGACATTCCCGAAGGGTTAGACGTCTTTCTAATAGACAACGGACTTGAAACAAAAGTTTATAACGGCTATTCTTACAACACAGAGATTGATGCCGGCAGCAACGACAACAGGTTTAAGATTCGTATCAAAGGTAATGCGCTAAACGATGTAGCATCTAATGACATAAGTATGTGGATTACCGAAGACCGACTTAACATTAACGGCGAGAACCTTAAAGATGTGGTCATATACAATGCTCTCGGGCAGGTGGTATATAGCAAGAATATTTCAGGTAATGCTTTCTCCGATATGCTTGGTATTCCTGACGGAACTTACACCGCTAAGACAACAAGCAAGAAGGCTTCCAAAACCATTAAATTCGTTATCGTTCATTAAGACACTAACAACATCTACGACAAAGGCTGTTTCGTAAAAAGGAAACAGCCTTTTATTTTTATGAAACGGCGTTTCGTGCGAGCGAAAGGCTGTTTCATTTTTGCCAAACGAAGGATTATTAGTGCGGGAGGCTATTATGCTGATACAAATGGAGAATTGCTATTCCACAATCTTGCCGTCCTCTATTGCAATGGTCCTTGCAGGGAATTTTTTTATCATAATATAGTCGTGAGTTGAGATAAAAACAGTTGTACCCTTCTTTTCGCAAATATCCATCAGCAATTTGACAATCTGTTCGCTTGTTATGGGGTCAAGATTGCCCGTAGGCTCATCGGCAATGATTAGTTCCGGTTCGTTAGCCAATGCTCTTGCTATGCCGACTCGCTGTCTCTCGCCCTCACTAAGCCGAAATATCTTTTCGTCTGCTTTGTCTGCCAACGATACATCTTGCAAAACCCGCATTGTTCGCTCATAAATTGTCTTTTTATTCTTCCATCCCGTAGCCCGAAGCACAAAAGCCACATTGTATGCCACCGTTCTGTCCTGCAATAGTTGGAAATCCTGAAAGACAATGCCCAAATGACGCCTCAACATTGCGATATTACGTTTCTTAATCTTGGTAATATTAAATCCGCATACCTCAGCAGCACCCTCTTTCAAAGGAATATCGGCATAAATCGTCCTCAACAGCGAACTTTTGCCCGAACCCGTTTTGCCGATTAAATAAGCAAATTCGCCTTTTCTGATTTGGAGATTGACATTGGAGAGAAGAGTTTTTTCGTATGCTATTGTAGCGTTTTCAAGTCTTATTACATATTGAGGTTCTGCCATTTTATTATGATATTATTTGATTTGTTATGAATTTATTACTTTATTATGCTTCATTTTCCTCTCCGCCAAAAAACGCAATAAGAAAACATACAGCAGCCATACCACAAAAATAAGTATAGCCAGTATATTATCGTTGAAAAACAGTGAAAGAAAGAGGAAAAGAGAAGATACAAAAACCTGAATGGCGAATGTAGTAACTGCACATTGCGCATGATTAAAACCCCATACCCTTAGCAAAATATGATGTATGTGAGTTTTATCGGGAAAGAAAGGACTCTTGCCCTTTTTTATCCTTTGAATAAAGACTCTTAGCGTATCGGCAAGCGGGAGGAAAAAGAACGTCAATATCACACCAAGCCTGCTTTTCATCTCACAGCCAAAAATCCGTCCGGGATACTTGTTGTTGAGATTCATACAAACGATTATAATTATACCAATAAGGAAGCCTACAAAAAGACTGCCTGTGTCTCCCATGAATATGCGTGCCTTTTGCCAGTTGTAAAACAAAAAACCAGCCACAGCACCAAGAATTGACGCCGTTATCATCAACCATAGATACGGATTCTGCAATCCGACCAATTTATCGTAAATAGACGACGGCAACATCCACCAAAGAAAAAGGCATACAAAGCCAAACACTGCTACTGCCTGCAATCCCGCTTGTCCATCAATGCCATCAATGAGGTTAAAGGCGTTAGAGACAACTATAAAGAAGAAAATCGTCAGCAGATAACTAATCCAAACCGGCAAGGTGTGGATTCCGAGAAATCCTCCAAAGCCTGTAATCCGCACACCCAAGCCGCACAAACACAATCCCACGATTACTTCAAATATAAGTTTGGTTTGCGGCGACAAACTATTCATATCGTCCCTTATTCCAAGAATCGTGATAAAGGCAAGCAAGATAAAAAACGAGCTTACCTCAAATCCGCTTACCAGATACTTAATAGAGAAAAATGAAAAGCCGAATGCCAAAACAAAACCGAGAAAAATGACAATTCCTCCCATATGAGCCGTATATCCTTCGTGAATTTTGCGTCCTCCTGCCTCATCCAGAAATTTGTATTTCTCCATTAGCCGTATGAACATAGGCATTAACAGGGCGACAATAGCCATAGAAATCAAAAAAACCAATATCCAATGCATAATAACGTATTTTTATCGTGCAAAGTTATTAAAAAAAATTATTTCAACATTATAAAATATAGTTATAGCTTGCTTTTCTTATTTTATTGCAGCACAATACGCTCACCAAACGCCGTGTCGGACTGACATTACTTAGTCCTAAGAAAATAAAACGCTGTTTCATTTTTACAAAAGGCTGTTTGGTAAAAATAAAACAGCCTTTTGATGCTTTGATTCAAAATTAAGTAAATTTGCAGTCTGATTCAATAAACATAAAAACAAGTTGGACAACTCTAAATTTAAGATGCTGACGGAGCAACCCGTTAAAAAATTGGTTCTGACCTTAGCCTTACCGAGCGTAATCATTATGTTGGTAACGGCAATCTATAATCTGACCGCATCTTACTTTGTAAGCTACTTGGGAACGAATGCAGTGGCAGCCATAGGTGTCATTTTCCCGATGCAGGCAATAGTTCAGGCGATAGGATTCTTCTTTGGGCAAGGAGCAGGCAACTATGTATCGCGGGCTTTGGGGGCAAAAAATCATCAGGATGCGGAAAAAATGTCGGCAACCGCCTTTTTCTCGGCGTTTTTCCTGAGTGCATTGCTCACAATCATAACCTTATTAAATTTAACCGACTTTGCGCGAGCCTTAGGTGCCACAAGCAGCATACTTCCTTATGCAGTAGATTATTTAAGGTTCATCATCCTCGCCGCACCCTTTATGGTAATATCTTTTATGCTCAATAATCTGCTGCGATTTCAGGGAGCGGCAAATTTAGCGTTGATAGGCATTGTGGCAGGCACTGTTTTAAATATGGGATTGACCCCTTTATTTATTTTTACCTTTGATATGGGAATGACCGGAGCTGCTTTGGCTACGATGATAAGCCAGATTGTCAGTGCGGTACTTCTTTTTGTTATCGGCAATTGCCATAAAAGCACCGTCAGAATAAAGGTTCGCAACTTTGTATTCAAGCCTGCGGTTTATAAAGACATCATTGCCAACGGTTCTCCTTCGCTTTTCAGGCAGGCTTTGTTGAGTTTATCTACGATTTTGCTCAATAACGCCGCTGCAAATTACGGAGAATCGGTCATAGCCGCCATTTCAATTGTCGGACGTATTGTTATGATAGCGTCATCCATCGTATTGGGGGTCGGACAGGGCTTTCAACCGGTATGCGGCTTTAATTACGGGGCAAAATTGTACCATAGGGTTTTGTCGGGATTTTGGTTCACATTGCGCTTTGCAACTATTTTCCTGTTTATTGCGGCGATTTGCGGTGCTGTTTTCGCACCTAATCTCATCAGTCTCTTTGGTCATAACGACAAAACGGTGATTGATGTCGGTTCTCACGCTCTTCGTTTTCAGTGTATCATTCTTCCTTTTTCCGCATGGATAATCGTGATGAATATGTTGCTGCAAACAATCGGCAAATCAATGCCCGCAAATATTTTAGCCTTATCTCGGCAGGGACTTTTCCTTATTCCGTTGCTATATACCATCGTTCCGCTATGGGGAGTGTTGGGAATAGAACTTTGTACTCCTATTGCAGATGGTTTAACCGTTATTTTAACCGTTATTTTAGGACGTAAAACTTTAATAGAACTAAGACAAAAGCAATCCGTTTCAAATAATTAAAAAGAATTTCTTACTTTTGCAAGCATTAATTCAAGTAATCTCGTTCTATTATGAATAATAAAAAATACTTTTTAGCCTTTATTATTTTTGTTACGGCTTTTTGCATAACTACAAACCTTAATGCACAGAGAAGAAACAAAGCTCCATTAATTCGTTTTGGCGTAAGAGCAGGATTTAATATGAGTGATTTGACCTCAACCAACGGTTTGGATGTATGGAATGGGCTTGCATTTTATAATGAAGACCTTAAATACGTAGGAATTAAAGATACAAAGCCATTTAAATATGGTTTCAATTTAGGTTTAACTGCTCAGGTTAAAATAAACGACCATTTCTTCTGGCAACCATCTCTTTTGTTTATGAGCAAAGGCTATAAGGTTGCAACCAAATACACGGAAAATTACCGCGAATACAATCTTGACATAGATGCGGGGGCTTATTATTTTCAGCTTCCGATAGATTTTCTTTACAAATACGAACTTTCAGACAATTTTAGGCTGATTGCACAAGCCGGTGCCTTTGTCGGTGTCGGTGCTTTCGGATATACTGACTTTGAAGACCACTATGGAGAGGATACAGTGCCTCGTCAAAATCATTATCAGGTCAATCGTCCCGGTTATAACTCAATAATTGACGATATTGTTATGGTTGCCGTTGATCCTACCGTGCATGGCTCTCATCTTTATTGGAAAGACAAAGATGATACCTTCATTCCGGAAGGTACTTGGAGGTTTGATGCCGGTCTTCAGTTCGGTCTTGGATTTGAATGGAGGAGTTTTCAATTTATGATACAGTATCAATTAAGTCTTACGCCGTTATACAACTACAATACCGACTATACATACCGCTATGAGGAGAAAGGAATAAACGGAATCAGAGATGCATTCCAATATTTGGACGTTAAAAAACCTTCATCGCCTCATCACCAAGTCATAAGCATCAATATATCTTACTATTTTGACAATTTGAAAACCTCAAAAGCCATTCGGTGGTAAAACAATAAAGCATAACCTTTCTGCGTTAGTATTTCCATGAAACGAAACCTAATATTAATAATCTGTTTCTTGCTTTTGGCTCACTGGAGCTTTGCTCAACAGGAACAAAACGATACTTCAAGAACGCATTTCACCTTTTCAACAGGATTAAGCGGCGGAACGGGATGGTTAGGCGAGCGTTTCACATCGGCATATCTTAGCGGCGGCGTTTCACATCGGCTAAACGACAAACTCAATCTTCGTTTCGGAGTTGCCACAGGCAGTTTCAATTCCGAACTATTAGGCAACTATCGCAACAAAACGCCATATCGCAATCCCAACAACAGACAATCCGCTGCCATAGGGGTGGATTATCAGCCTAATGACCGATTACAATTATCTATAACGGCGTTTTATGACAACATAAGCCTTAGTCCGACCGAACGATTGCTGAAAACAAATCGCTTAAACACCACAGGAATCAATGCCGACCTTACTTACAAACTTTCCGAAGGCTCTTTCCTTAATCTGAACGTAACTTTTATGCAGTCGGACAACCCTTACAATTTCTTCAATCCTTATTTCACAGACGGCTTGCAAGGTTTCGGCTCGCCATTCTTTAACAACAATTTCCCAAATCATTCATTCTTCGGCTGGTAACGCCGCAATATCACCCTATTACAGCGTTTGTGCGTTTTGCACCGAAGTAATATTTTTATCAGAGGCTGTTTGGTTTTAATGAAATCAAGGAATATTCTGATGAAAGGCTGTTTCATTTTCACCAAACAGGCTCTTATAAAAATATTATGCAGAAACCATCTTTTGAAAGGCAGACAGAGAGGAATTAAAACTCATAAAATACAAAGAAAGTCGGCTTAATGCTCATTATTCTCACTAAAAATTGTAACTTTGCATCTTAAAGAATAAATAAATCAAAGTAATAATAAAAAATAACAGGAAATGAAGAAAATATTTCTATTGCTGCTTGTCGGCATTTTTGCATTCAGTCCGCTGGCAAGAGCAGACGAAGGAATGTGGCTTTTGATGTACCTTGACAAACAAACGTACAAGGATATGAAAGCAAAAGGGCTTAAACTGACATCCAAACAAATTTACGATATTAACAACGCTTGTTTGAAGGATGCCATAATTCAATTCGGTAGGGGCTGCACAGGCGAAATTGTTTCAGACCAAGGGCTGGTTCTAACCAATCATCATTGCGGCTATCCGCAGATTCAACAGCATTCAAGCGTTGATCACGATTATTTAAGCAATGGTTTCTGGGCATATAGTAAAGACCAGGAATTGCCTAATCCAGGTTTGACTGCAAAATTCCTTGTCAAGATGGAAGATGTATCAGATAAGATTTTGGCAGGAGTTACTAATGATATGACCGAAGCAGACCGCAGTGCAAAAGTTAAGGAAAACAGCACCGCCTTACGCACTAAACTTTCGGAGAATTCGGATTACGTGTATGAAATATCAACGATGTTCAACGGCAATCAGTATATTCTGTTCGTGTATCAGGTTTATGAGGACGTAAGACTTGTAGGGGCGCCGCCGTCTTCAATAGGCAAGTTCGGCTCTGATACTGACAATTGGATGTGGCCTCGTCATACTTGCGATTTTTCGGTGTTTCGTGTTTATGCTGACAAGGATGGCAAACCTGCAAAGTACTCCAAAGACAATGTTCCTTTGAAACCTAAGCATTATTTGCCTATTTCTTTGAAGGGATTGAAGCCTAACGACTTTGTAATGGTGATGGGCTTCCCCGGAACGACCGATAGATTTATGACTTCCGAAGGAGTAGAGCAAGCAATTGATGTTTATAATCCGTCAGTCGTTACAGCGCGCACGGCATTACGCAATGTGATGGACGCAGATATGAAAGCAGATGCACGAGTTCGCATTCAATATGCAACCAAATTTGCTCAGCTTTCCAATTATTGGAAGTATTATATCGGGCAAACAAAGTGTCTGAAAGACCTTAACGTATATGGTGAGAAGAAAGACTTGGAAAATCGTCTTGCTGCCTGGATTGAAAAAGACCCAAAGAGAAAAGCCGAATACGGAACGGTGCTTGATGATTTGCAAAAGGCATATTCCGTCATCAATAAGTACGATTATTTGCGTGTTTTCACCAATGAAGCAATCTTTCGCGGGGCTGCCGTCTTTGATGTGGCACTTTATATGAACGCATTATTAGATGAATTGAATGAAAACAGCAAAAGCGACGACGTAAAGAAGATAACAGAAAAATTAAAGGGCATTTTCGCCGATACTTTCAAGGATTGCAACACCGAAACCGAACAAAAACTTCTTGCAGCAGGACTTGACGTATATTTTCGCAACGTTCCGATAGAGCAACAAAGCCAAGAATTTCTTGATAACGCCTTTAAAAACCATTATGACTTTAATTCAATAGCGGCAAACATCTTTAAGACTTCGCAATTCGTAAGTTTGGAAAAATTAAATGCTCTTTTGGACGAACCGAACAAAGATAAGATTGAAAAGGATCCTGCTTATATTCTGACGATGCAGTTGTTGAATAATTACAGAGCAAAGATGGGGCTGGCAAAAGATGAAAGAAACGATTTGAATCGTGCGGAACGTTTGTTTGTAAAGGCGGTTATGGAGATGGAAAGCAACAAAAACTTTGCTCCTGACGCCAATCTGACCATCAGATACACCTATGGACAGGTTAAATCTTACGACCCGAAGGATGGAGTTACGTATAAATATTATACAACGCTTGATGGAGTGATAGCAAAGAAGGATACAACGTCATGGGAGTTCAATGTACCGCAAAAATTGCAGGATTTGTACAAGGCAAAGGACTTCGGACAATACGCAGAGAACGGAACAGTACCCGTAGCCTTCATTTCCAATCTTGATATCACGGGAGGAAATTCAGGGTCGCCTACCATAAACGGCAAAGGTGAGCTTGTGGGCATCGCTTTTGACGGAAACTGGGAGGCGATGAGCGGTAATATTGCCTTCGACCCTGATTTGCAGAGATGCATATCAGTAGATATCCGCTACGTTCTTTTCATTATTGATAAGTTTGCAGGTGCTAAGAATCTGATTGACGAAATGAAGATAGTGAAATAAAAATTCATCGCAACCTTTCTTCATAAGGATGAAACACATCGCTGTTTCAAACCACCAAAACGCCGTTTCGCTAAAATGAAACGGCGTTTTGATTTAATCTTACCGCAATCCGTTGCATACACCGCAAATAATATCGGATTATTACCTGATTTCATTCAAATAGAACTTGATTTAATTCGCATACAACTTGATTTCATTCACGCAGAACTTGATTTCGGGCGAACCAAAGCAGGTTTTGCAGGAATGAAAGCAGAAATAAATAAGATAAATTGATGGAAGATGCCTCATTTGTCAAAAAAATGTAATTTTGCAGTAGTTATGGAAATGACCGATGCAGGTTCGGTATTGGGCAAACCTCAAATAATTCTAATTAAAGCAGATGATAAATGATTAAAAGACTTGTTATTAGCGGTGGAGGCACAGGAGGACATATTTTTCCCGCACTTGCAATTGCTGCAAGGGTCAAAGAGAAGTATCCTTCCTGCGAAATATTGTTTATAGGTGCGGCTAACAGAATGGAAATGCAAAGAATACCCGCCGCAGGCTATCGTATAATCGGATTAGACATTAAAGGATTTAACCGAAAGCAACTTCTGAAAAATGCAAATCTGCCTTTGTTGCTGTTAAAAGCGTTAAGAAAGTGCCGAAACATATTAAAAGAGTTTCAACCCGATGCAGTGGTTGGCGTAGGCGGCTATGTGTCGTTCGTAACGCTATGGACAGCCTGCAATCTTCAAATACCGACTTTGATACAGGAGCAAAACTCGTATCCGGGTCTCACAAACAAAATTCTCGGTAAGCGAGTAAAAGTCGTATGCACTGCTTACGAAGGCTTAAACAAGTGGTTTGCGGAACAAAAGACCGCTTACTGCGGCAATCCTGTGAGAAAAGAAATCGTAAATGGCATTTACGCCAAACCTAATGAGGATACGGAAATAGGAAACATCCTTGTGGTTGGCGGAAGTCTGGGTGCATTATCAATAAATGAAGCAATAGCGGCTAATCTTCCTTATTTCCGCAACCGAAACATACAATTAGTCTGGCAAACGGGCAAATGGTTTTACAGGAAAGCCGTAACAATCGTTGAAGACAATGCTTACGCCAACGTAGATGTCAAAGAATTTATAGAAGATATGGCAAGCGAATATCAAAAAGCCGATTTAATAATATCAAGAGCGGGTGCATTGGCAGTATCCGAGCTAGAAATTGTGGGAAAGCCCGTTATCTTTATTCCTTCTCCCAATGTGACGGCTAATCATCAATGGAAAAATGCCAAAACGCTTGCCGACCTGACGGCAGCCGAGCTAATAGATGACGCAGACTGCAAAGAAAAATTAGCAGACAAGATAGAAGCCTTGCGAAACGACAAAAACTTATGCATAAAGATGAGTTGCAATATCAGCAAACTTGGTATCGGTAACGCCGATGAAAAGATTGTTGAACAGATAGAAAGGATTGTTAAATAATAAAGTATTAATGACTGACGGAAATAAGAATATTGGTTTTGATTCTTTGATTAAAGGTAAGGATATCTTGTTTTTAGGTATCGGAGGCATAGGTATGAGTGCCATTGCTCGCTATTTATTACACAAAGGCTGCAATGTACGGGGATATGACAGGACAAGAACGGAATTAACCGACACTCTATCTCGGGAAGGTGTGCAAATAACTTATGATGAGCAGGGATTTGCAGTTACGGATAATGATGTGGTTATCTATACGCCCGCAATACCGAAAGATAATCTGCTTTTAACACAGGCAATCAGCAAAAAAGTCCCTCTCTTTAAGCGTTCGGAGATATTAGGAATGATATGCGGGAAATATAAAACGATTGCTGTTGCGGGAACGCACGGAAAAACAACCATTTCTGGTATGATAGCCCATATTTTGGCTGTTTCCGATGTCGGTTGTCAGGCTTTTTTAGGAGGAATCAGTAAAAATTTTAATTCTAATGTCGTTATTGATGACCGAGAGCCTGAGTTTATGGTGGCAGAAGCCGATGAATTTGACCGTTCTTTCCTTCAACTTTCACCATTCTTCTCAATAATATCAGCAACTTCGGAAGACCATTTGGATATCTATGGTACAAAATCAAATCTTCTGAAATCATTTGAGGAATTTGCAGAGAAAACTAATAAGAATGGCTGCCTCTTTATGAAATACGGGCTTCCTATTGAGCCTAATCCTAATTGTGAGGTAAGGACTTATGCTTTAGATAATTTAGAAGCTGATTATTACGCTTGGAATGTACGGTTGTATAATCAGAAGTATTATTTTGACTTTCACACTCCTGAAAAGGTTTATTTTGATATGGCTTTGACTTATCCGGGACGGCACAACATTGAAAATTCTCTTGTTGCCCTTGCCGTATGCTTAGCTTGTGGTGTGAAGGAAGAGGATATTCGTAAGGGTTTAGAAAGTTTTAATGGCATTAAACGGCGTTTTGATGTGGTTTGCCGTACAAACGACACAATATATATAGATGACTATGCTCACCATCCCGAAGAGATTGCGGCATTCCTGCAATCTGTTAAAGAATTTTATCCTAATAAGAAAATAACCTGTATCTTTCAACCGCATTTATTTACTCGTACCAGAGACTTTCTTGATAATTTTGCCTTATCATTAGAACTTGCCGATGAGATTCTGCTTCTTGATATATATCCTGCTCGTGAAAATCCCATAAAAGGTGTTGATAGCGGCGTTTTATTTAGGAAGATTAATAAAATGAATAAATACTATCTGACAAAAGAACAACTTTTGGAATTATTACCTGCTTTGCAACCCGAAATATTAGTGTCTATCGGTGCGGGAGATATAGATAAATTAATTGAACCTATTACCAATATATTAAAACAAGAATAGAAAATGAAAAAAAGGCTTATCATCTTCGGTTTGGTTATTGTTTTGATTATTTCTCTTGTGATTGCCGCCAATATTACGGCTGGAAATATCAATGTTAAGCAGGTTGAAATAAATATTGAGTACAAAAGTAATGCCAAAATGCTGACACCTGATTATGTTGAAAGGAATCTCATTTCACATTTCGGCAAATTTGTCGGACTAAAACGCAAAGCAATTAACACAAAAGAGATAGAGGATTATTTATATAAGATGAACTTTGTAGAGGAAGCGAAAGTAAATATAGGAATACTTGGAAAATTAGAAATTAAACTAATACAATCAATACCTATTGCTAAATTGTTTTTTCCAAACAAAAAGCAGCCATTATACCTTAACGATAAAGGCAAATATTGTGTGGATATAAATGGCAAAGCTGCAGATGTAATGATAATTAACGGCTCTATTTCAGATAGTATTGGGGATATTTTCTTACTTAGTAAAAAGATATTTAATGACTCTCTGCTTAGTAAAACCATAGATCAGATTTTCGTAAAAAAAAATAAAACATTTATTTTAGTACTCAAAGAAAACTTAATAATTAATTTGGGTACAATTGAAAATATTGACAATAAACTTAAACGCTTAAAGGGTTTCATAACAGAAAGCAATATATCCCATGATGATATTAAGAAAGCCAAAACTACTGATTTCACTTTTGATGATATATGTATTGTAGAAAAAGAATAAACAAGAAATATTAATAAAAAAATAAAGCAATATGAATACGAATAGAATAATTACAAGCTTAGATATAGGCACTACGGCAATAAAAGCATTCATTGCTAAAAAGAATGAGGAAGGGAAAATTAAAATCATCGGATTTGGAACGACCGAATCAATCGGGGTGGAAGCAGGAGTAGTTACTAATCCAGGTCAAGCGGCAGAGAGCATAAAAATTGCACTTGAACAAGCAGAATGTGAAGCAGATGTCAAAGTAGAAGAAGTATATGTAGGCGTTGCAGGATTTCATCTGCAGGATAGGAAAGTTGCATGCAGCACAATAAGGGATAAACATGATGTTTTTATCACAAAAGAAGAAGTGTTGGAATTGCGAAAAAAGCAACTATCTATCAATAGACCTGAAGGAATGGATATTATTGATATTATGGAACAAAAATATCGCGTTGATGATCAGGAATGCGAACCCAAAGATGTCATTGGCATGGAAGGTAGTAGCCTTGTAGGAGAATATAATATTGTCTTGGGCTCTACATCTTGTCTAAGAAGGATAGAAAATAGCGTCAGGGCTGCCGGATATAAATTAAAAGGATTGATACTTCAATCTATTGCTTCAGCAGAGGCTGTACTCTCTGCCGAAGATAAATCGGTAGGAGTATGCCTTGTTGATATTGGCGGCGGAACAACAGATATAGCAATATTCAATAAAGGTGTTGTGAGATATATCAAAAGTTTCCCCTCAGCAGGCAATCATATTACGCTTGATATTGAAAGAGCATATAATCTAACACCGAAAAACGCAGAAGACATCAAAATAAAATATGGAACATGCCTTCCAGAAGCTTTAAAACAACAAGATTTAGTTGTTACAATACCAGGATATAAAGGCAGCAAAGCAAAAGAAATTCCACTCAAACATTTAGCTGGAGTAGTTAAAAGTAGAGTTGAAGAAATTCTTGATTTTATATTAGTTGAATTACACAATACAAATTTTTTACATAATCTGCAAGTCATAATTATGACAGGTGGCGGCTCACAAACAAGGAATATCAAACAATTATCCGAATATCATATACCTGATTTAGCCACTAATATTGCTCCAATTAACGAAGAATACTTTGATAATCTACCCGATAATTTGAAGCAACCTATATATGCGACAGGTTTAGGGTTGGTAATTGCCGCATTCAAAGAAGAAGATGAAGAAATGGAACAGCAAGATGAATTGCTTAAAGAAATGGAACAGCAAGATAGTTCAGATAACAAAGAAAATAATTCAGATAATAACGATACGGAATCAGAAACAACAACATTCTTACAACGAATAAAAGATTGGCTGACATTTAAACCATTTTCCGATAACTAACAATACATGGAGAGTTATTAACATTAGATGTTGATAACTTCTTTTTGGTACATATTTATATAGTAGTATTTAGAAGTAACTTTGCATTACAAATAGCAAATAAATCTTATGGATAATTACTTAATTTTAGACGCGGAAAAGCAGAAATCGTCATATATAAAAGTTATTGGCGTTGGAGGTTGCGGCACAAATACTGCTAATCATTTGTTTTCTTTAGATTCAACAAAGATTGATTTCATTGCTTGCAATACGGATAAAGTCGCTTTGAAAGGAAGTCCTATCGCAAACAAAATTCAATTGGGAATAAGTGGTCTTGGAGCAGGTACTGACCCCAAGATAGCCGAAGAAGCCGCAGAAAAACAAAAAGATGAAATTAAAGAGGCTATCGGTAATGATGTAAGAATGCTATTTATCACAGCCGGCATGGGAAAAGGAACAGGAACGGGAGCCTCTCATGTTATTGCAAAAATCGCAAGAGAAATAGAAGCCGAAATAGGAGAAGATATTTTGATTGTTGCTATAGTTACATCTCCTATGGAAGACGAAGGACCGCAATTTGTGAAACGGGCAACTGAAGGTATTGCCAAACTAAGAGAAGTTGCAGACACTACTATTGTCATAGATAACAATAAATTAGAGGGTTTGGAAGACATGGATTTAGATGACGCATTTACAAAAATAGATAATATTCTTGTTACATCTGTTAAGTGCATTTACGATATGATGACATCTGAAGCAAGAGTACGTGCTGATTTTAACGATGTCAAGAAAGTCCTTAAAAACTCCGGTGTTGCTCTTATGGGGGTTGGAGAAGCAAATGGTGAGAATCGTGCTATGGATGCAATACTTAAAGCAACCTCATCCGAGTTATTAAATAATCAACTCTATCATGATGCCAAGAGTGTATTGTTATCTATATCCTATTCATCAAATGCAATGGCAAAAGTATCCGAGAGAAAGATTATTATGCAATACATAAGAGAAACTATGACTAATCCTAACGTTGAATTAATACAAAGCAGCGGCAGGGACGAATCGTTAGGGGATAATCTTAAAGTCGCCATAGTTATAGCAGGATTTAGTAACACAACAAAAGTCATAAATGAGATTCCTATTCAACCTGAGCCTGAAAGAACAATACCTATTGACATTCCGGAAAATACAAACAACCAAACAACTACTCCTGACACAGATATAATAATTGAAGAAGAAACAGAATTCACACCTGATACAACTATATCTCAACAGGAAACTACAATAGAATTCGGAACTAATGCCAGAGATGCATTTGATGAGAATCCGGCATTACAATCTCCTGTTAAAAAGGAAACGGAACTCGTAACAAACACTTTGGAGCCCGTAATAAAAGATACCGAATATTTCACAGACAAACCTTATGCTGTTAAGCCATATTCACAGCAGGAAACGCTGGAAGAACGCATAAAAAATTCGGCACAAAGAATGAGATTAATAAACAAATACCTGTCTTCGCAGAAAGGATATGAGGAATACAAAAACTTATCATTAGATGAAGTAAATCAGATGCTTGATAAAAATCATCAAATTGAAGGCTTCGACAATTCACAACGTTATTCGCTGCAATCAAACGTTTCAAATATGAACGACAATGGCAGAATAGACATCAACAGTCATAGCAGTATCAATGCGGAGATTGATTAAATAAAATCCAATCCTAATTTCAATAAAACGAAAGCAAGTTTCATTTAAATGAAACTTGCTTTTATTTTTCTAAAACAGCCTTTTGTGAAAATGAAACGGCGTTTTGTTTTGCTCATATCAGACATATAATTTATGAAAGCAGATAATACGGCAATCATATCTATCCAAGACGCACTGCAACAGCCAATAACATCATTCGGGCAAGGATTCGTAAATCAAATCGTTGATGTCGGTGCGAATATTCATTGTTGCAAGGCGATTATTGCTGCTTTGAGGATAAACTCTGTTGGAAAGAAAAACATAAATCAGGTTTTTGGCAGGGTCAATCCAGAGATAAGTCCCCGTAAAGCCGCTATGACCGAAACTTTCCTGCGATGCATACTTGGAACAGTGTGTAGAAACGTCTTTAATGAAGGGTTTATCAAAACCTAATGCACGTCGGTTGTTATATTTTGTGAAATAGCGATGATTAAAAGTTGATATTGTTGTCGGATTAAGGTATTGTTTGCCGCCGAAACTGCCGTTTAGCAGCACCTGACAAAGAGCCGTTACTTCCTTTGCAGTAGAAAACAAGCCGGCATGCCCTCCTACTCCGCCCATAAGGCAAGCCGTCTGGTCATGAACCTCTCCCCGCACAATTTTCTTTCGCCATAATGTATCGTTTTCGGTAGGCACAAGAATGGAATCGGCTATCGTCCCCTTAGGATTAAACATCGTCCGCTCCAAACCCATAGGTATGTAAAAATTATCGCCGACAAATTCGTCCAAAGGCTTACCCGACACCTTTTCTATCAGGTCTCCAAGCAATATAAAGCCCAAATCGCTGTATAAATACTTATGTTTTTCGCCCAAATCGCTATCTGCAATCTTGCTAATGACGTAATCGCGGTTGTAAAGATGCTTTAAAGAATCCGGTGCTTTGATTTGCTCCCTGTAAAAAGGATAATAAGCCTTCAATCTCGCACAATGAGACATCACTTCCTTGATAGTAATCTTCTTTTTGTTGGTTTTCTTCAAATAAGGCAAGTAATCGGATAGCCTCTTGTCAAGGTCTATTTCGCCGTTTTCATACAATTTCATAACGGAAAGAGTAGTTGCCAAAACCTTTGTGAGAGATGCCAAATCAAAAACGCTGTTATCGGTTATCGGATGCAGAGAATCGTAAGTCTGAAAGCCGTAATTACGATTGAAAACCTCTGTTCCGTCTTTCCAAACCGCTATTTGACATCCGGGATACGCCCTTTGCTTGATGCCATCGCTTGCAATGGAGTCAATTAAACGAAACTTCTCTACATCCAATCCTGCTTTTGCAACAGCGGAATAGTCATATTGCGGCGGCTTTGGCTCATATCTGTCGCCTAATACATAGTTATCGCTTGCCGTAACGGGCAATGATGCGGTGTAAGTCTGCTTCTCAAACAATGCTCTGCCGACTGCCCGTTGCAAAGAGGCATTTGTCTGATATGCAACAAGGATTGCGTGAAAGCAGGTGTCGTTAAATGAGCGTAGAACGTAAGGATTGGCAAACAGAAGCAAGACATTGTTTTTGTAAAGCCTCGCAAGGCTGTCGGCTTTTGCTGCTATCCCCTTCCCTACTCCATAGTTTGTAGCCGCCGATTGAGCAACCTTTCCTCCGACAGCAAGCAAGACGATATCATTATCAGCGATGGTTGTCGTACTGTCTGATATTATCACATTATAACAGCGTTTCAATTCATCAAGAAGAGTATCGTATTTGGTGCTGTCGCAAGGTATGAAAAAGATATTGGGTTTTGTGTCGGTTTTCAAAGGCAAAATTTCGTCATCATTTCGCAAAAGCGTGAGCAAATGATAAGACAGCGAATCATCTATTGCTCTTGCCCGAGCCAAAAGCGATTTGCTCATTGCGAAAGGCTGAACGGTTGCTGATGATGCTTGCTTTCGGAAAAGTCCTGCTTCATATTTCCATTTTAAAATCTTACTGCATTTCGCATTTATGTCGTTTTCGGTCAATCTTCCCTGCTTCACCGCCGCCAGAATGCTGTCCCGAGCCGCATAACAGTCGTTCGGCATCAGCAAAACGTCCGCTCCCGCTTCCAAAGCCAAGACTGCCGCCTGCCCACTGCCGTAATATTTTGTTATTCCTTTCATATTTAGCCCGTCGGTAAAGATTAAACCTTCATATTTCAGGCTTTTGACAAGATAATTCTTGATTACATCGCCATTAAGCGAAGAAGGCAAAATGCTATCGCTGCTAACAGTCTCCGAACTCAAAGCAGGAATTGCAAGATGTGCCACCATAATGCCGCCAAGTCCCTTTTTGATATTGTATTTGAAAGGAAAAACATCAACCGAATCAATAAAAGCACGGCTATGAGTTACTATCGGCAAATCCAAATGCGAATCGGTTTCGGTATCTCCGTGTCCCGGAAAATGCTTTGCAACTGCCATCACGCCCTCACTTTGCAAACCTTTAATATAATAAGAAGATAGAACGGCGACTCTTTGTTTATCTTCTCCGAAAGAGCGGGAATTGATAATCGGATTAAGGTAATTGAGATTTATATCCAACACAGGTGCAAAGTTTATATTGATTCCGAGCGACAAGCATTGCTTTGCGATATTTTTTCCCATCTCATACAACAGCAATGTGTCCTTATAATCCAATGCACCCAAGGCTAATGCCCGCGGAAAGAAGTATCCGTCCCTCAAACGCATACCTAATCCCCATTCTCCGTCAATTGCGAAAAATAAAGGCAGCTTTGAGCGTTGCGAAAAGACATTTTGCAGTTGCCAAACAGCGTTTTGTGTGCCTCCGAAGAAGCAAATACCGCCCACATTGCAAGAATCAATCTGCCGCAAAGCCCTTTGCACATTACCTTTGGAGGTATCGCTATCACAAGCGGTGATAATAAGTTGCCCAACCTTCTCTTTGAGGGTCATTTTCTTGATTTGGGCATTAACAAAATGCTCTTTGCTTTTATGATTTGAATGTTTTACCTGCCCGTAAAGGCATATAGTTGAAATGTTTAGAAGTAAAAGTAAAGTAAATCCCCGTTTCATTCTTTTAAAGTGTTTTAGAAGCGTCCGCCACCACCGCCTCCGCCCGAGAATCCGCCGCCAAATCCTCCTCCGAAGCCACCTCCGAAACCCGATGAGCCGCTTCCGCCGCCTATACCGCCGATAAATACGCCTGATGCGGTCTTTGGTATGCGGTAATCATTGATTTGGCTCTTGCCGCAGTGCTTACATCTGAATACTTTGCGACCTAAGCCGTCCGAAACAGAGGTTGCCTTCGTTATGACTTCGTTTGATTCCTGTGAGAAGGTCTTTGCACCGCAGAAAGGGCAGACAGAATAGGATGTAATAGCCTTATTGTATGAGTAAATAGCCTTTGTGCCGCACGCATCGCACAACCATACATCGTAATCTTTGGAATGCAAATTTTCTTCCAACTGCTGTGCTTCGTTAAGGTAGTTATCTTCCTGTTTTTCGCTCAAAAGTCTCATCCGACTGCCGCAATTACAGATTACAACCGAGTTTCGTATCCTGCGTTGCAAATAGCCGTAAATCCATATCAGCAAAAACAGCAGCGAAGGGATGAAAACAAAATTCAAAGCGATGTAAAGCGGAATTTTTGCATTCAATAACCGCAGTTTTTCTTCTTTCTGGTTGTTGGAAAAGACCCTTACAGACTTTGAAATCCTGCTTACGGAAAACAGAAACAGGATTAGCGAAATTGCCAAATAGATTATAATGTACGGCATCAGGTTTATATCCGCCTGACGTTTGACATGCGTTTGAAAGCCGTTGGTTTCATATTCTTTTTGTATCAAATTGCTCAACACATTTATGCCATCGTTCAAACCTTTTGCCCAATCACCTTTTTTAAAGCTCGGAGCCATAATTTCATTGACTATTCCGGTAGCTTTAGCGTCGGTAACAGCACCTTCAAGTCCGTATCCGGTGCGAATGAAGCAATAACGGGCATCCACAGCCAGCAAAACAATCAGACCGTTGTCCCTTTCACCTCTGCCGACCCTCCATAAATCAAACAATTCCATTGAAAGCTGGCGTGCATCTGTCGTTTTGTCGCCCTTAACGACCACAACAGCAACCTGAGCCGTTGTTCGGCGTTCCAAATCGGAGAGTTTATCATTTATTTCGCTTATAGTATTTGCTGACAATAAGTGATTGGGGTCGGCAACATAGCAATCATTGCATTGTTTCTTGGGATTAGGAATTTGTTCTGCCGTAACAGGCTGAGAATACGCACTAACGGCAACCAAAAACGCTATAACAAACGTTCCCAATGCCACAATATTCAATTTATTTGTTGTCATAATGTTTTGTTTTTTCTTTTGGCAAAAGTAATCAATTATTCCGATAAAGTGTATGCCGCTATTATTTTATCCGATACAAGCCTTAGATTCTGCAAACGCCTTTTCATTTTAACCAAGCGAAGGAATATTTTGCTTTGGTATATATCAAATTTCGGTTTGGTATATACCTAATTTTTGTTTGGTATATACTAAATTTAATTTTGGTATATACCTAAGTAATTTTTGGTATATATCAAACTTAAATTTTATATATACCCTTATAAAGTAAAACAGCCTTTGGTGAAAATAAAACGGCTTTTTATTGAAATAAAACCAAAGATGCTAAATCTAATTCAAAAACTTGTTGTACTTTTGTCAGCCCAAAATCGGTGGATTTCTACTATTTTCAGAATAAAAAGACACACTAAATCAGGCAATTGAAGAGATGAACAGGAATTACGGCGGAAGAATCGTACAGTCGTTGCGATGGATGCAATAAATTTTAATCTCCCTGCACAATATTAAAGAGATGTATTGCGTTAATAGTGTTTCCTATTGCCAAACCGAAAGGTTATAAGGCTATTGTGAAGTTTATGAAAGAAAATATTAGGTTAAATATTCAGCAAACAAAAAAACATAAATCTATATGAAACTAAAAATAATATTATATAGCGTATTAACTTTATCAGCGGGCGTCTCGTTGTCGCAGAACGATAATCGGCAAAACGATAGTGTGCTTCACATGAATTTAAACACCGCATTAACTATCGCAAACGACCACAATCCGACAATAAAGATTGCTAATCTGGAAATAGAACGAACGAATTACAGCAAGAAAGAAACTCTCGGTGCGTTGTTGCCTAATATCTCCATAAGCGGACAATATGTGAATAATCTAAAAAAGCCTGTTATGTTCCTGCCTCAAGGTATGGAATTAATAGGAGGAGGCAAGGATTATATGGAAATAGGTTCTGCGAATTCGTATCAACTAAGTGCTTCGGCGGCTTTGCCTCTTGTTAATTTCAGTCTTTGGGAAAGCATAAATGCAAAGCAGTATGATATGGATTTAATAATAGAACAATGTCGTGCATCAAAGATTGATATGGCTAAACAGGTGAAGGATGCTTATTATGCGGTATTGTTGGCAAAGGCTTCTTTGGATGTTTTGGAGCAAAGCATCAATAATGCGAAGGAAACGCTGGAAAGTACGAAGGCTGCTTACGAACAGGGAGTTGTTTCCGAATATGATTACATCAGGGCACAGGTTCAGGTCAATAACTTAAACCCTACATATATTTCTGCAAAGAATAGTCTGGAGCTTGCAACATTGCAGTTGAAGATGATTTTGTCTCTGCCTGCCAATCAAAAGATAGAAATGACGGAAACGCTGGAAAGTTTCGCCACAAACATATCTTTGCTGGATATGATGCAGAAGGATGCGAATTTAGACAACAATACGGAAATTAAACAAATAGACCTAAACATTAAAAGCCTGCAAAGCAAATTAAAAACGATAAATACGCAACATCTACCTTCTCTTTCCGCATTTGCTTCTTACACAGTACAAACTCAAGCCGATGATTTCAAATTTAATGATTATAATTGGGTGAAATCTGCTCAGGTAGGATTGCAGTTAAGCATACCAGTATTTTCGGGATTGACTGTTGTAAATCAGTCAAAGCAGGCAAAAATAGCCATTAAAGAATTAGAATTACAAAAACAATACGTTATCGATGGAATGGATTTAAATATCCGTTCGGCAATAGATAATATGAAAGCGGCAAATGAGCAACTGATAGCCAATAAAGATGCTATTGCTCAGGCGGCACGGGGTTATGACATAGCCAAAGTGCGTTATCAAACAGGTTCGGGAACGATTCTTGAATTAAATGATTCGGAACTTTCGCTTACACAGGCAAAATTAAATTATCAACAATCCCTCTATAATTTCCTTACGGCACAAAGCAATTTGGATAAGGTGATGGGAAAAGAGTAAAGCAAATAACATAAATTAGGTATAAAAATAATGAAAAATATGAAACGATTAGCATATATTGCAGCAGTATTGCCAATTCTATTTATTGGTTGTGGAAAAGATAAGACAAGCAACAAAGGAGCAGAAGACAATCAAACTCCAAAGGTTACTATTGAAGCAGCACAGAAAAAAGAAATAGACCAGATTTATACCTTTACATCAACCGTTGATGCAAAGGTTAAAAACTATATTTCTTCAGCCGGCGGCACGAGAATAGCACGTATTTGGGTAGAAGTAGGAGACAGAGTTGCCAAAGGGCAGAAACTTGTTACTATGGAAAATACTTCCCTGCTTACAAGTCAGAGTCAATTGGACAATTTATCTATTGAGTTGAACCGAACAAAAGCTTTGTATCAAAGCGGTGGTGCTTCAAAACAACAATTAGACCAATTACAGTTACAATATGATGTAGCAAAGAAAAATGTTGATAACTTGAAAGAGAATATAGTCTTAACATCTCCGATTAGTGGCGTTGTAACAATGAGAAACTTTGACGATGGAGATGTAAGCGGCTCATCACCTATTTTACAGGTTATGCAAGTCAATCCTGTCAAGTTAAAAATCAATGTATCCGAATCTTTCTACACAAGAGTTAAGTTAGGAATGAATGTTAAGGCTACTACCGATATTTATGGTACGGAAGAATTTGACGGACGCATAAGTTTGATTTATCCGACCATTGATCCCGCTACAAGAACATTTACCTGCGAAATAAATGTGGCTAATGCCAACAACAAACTTAAACCCGGAATGTTCGGAAGAGTTGAATTGAATCTCGGACGTGCCAATACTGTTCTTATTTCCGACAAAGCAATTATAAAACAGTCGGGAACAAACGACAAATACGTTTATGTAGAAAGAAATGGTGTTGTAGAATATCGGTTAGTTGAACTTGGACGCAGACTTGGTAATCAATACGAAATTTTAAAGGGTATAAACGAAGGAGAGAATGTAGTTGTTACGGGTCAAACCCGCTTATTGGACGGCATGAAGGTAGAGGTTATAAAATAAATTAAAGGGAAAAAGAAATGAGTTTATACGAAAGTTCGGTAAAAAAACCTATTACGACCATACTGATATTTCTTACGGTTGTAGTATTAGGTATTTTTTCATGGAGCAAACTATCGGTTGATTTGTTCCCTGAATTTGACATGAATCAAGCAGTTGTTCTCTGCACGTATTCAGGAGCAAGTGCGGAGGATGTTGAAAACAACGTTACCAAATTGCTTGAAAGTACATTAAGTACAATAAGCGACTTAAAGAAAATATCATCTACATCTAAGGATAATGTCGCTATTATTCAGATTGAATTGAATTGGGGTACCGATTTGGACAATGCCGTCAATGATATGCGGGACAGGTTGGAAATGATAAAGCAATCCTTACCTGACGGCTGCTCCAATCCTATGATAATAAAGATAAGCACCGATATGATGCCTGTTACTATTTATTCGGCAACGGCTAAGGAAAGTTCTTCGGCATTATATAAAATTTTAGATGATGGTCTGGCAAATCCTTTAGCAAGAGTCAGCGGTGTAGGTTCGGTATCTATTTCAGGTGTGCCTAAAAGAGAAATTATAGTCAATGTAGATCCTAAACAAATGGAGGCTTACAACCTTACAGTTGAGCAAATAGGTTCGGCTATTGCACAAGACAATATCAATACCCCAAGCGGAAGTATGGATATAGGAAGCGAAACTTATTCTCTGCGTATAGAAGGTGAGCTAAAAGAAAGCGAGTTATTGAATAATGTGGTTGTTGCCAACTATGGTGGAAAAACTATCTTCCTTAAAGATGTTGCCCGTGTCAGTGATACAGTTCAGGAGAAGGCACAAGAGAACTATGTAAATGGAGCAAAGGGTGCTACGGTCGTTATACAAAAACAATCTGGCGCTAATTCGGTTGATGTTATGAATCGTATCAATAAAGCCCTGCCTGATATAATGAAAGATTTGCCTCGTGATATTAAATTGCAGGAGGTAATGAATACAACCGACAATATAAAAAATTCTATTAATTCCTTGATGGAAACCATTATTCTTGCTTGCCTGTTTGTCATCATTGTTGTGTTGTTCTTCTTGGGGAAATGGAGAGCAACAATCATTATCCTGATGACAATACCCGTCTCGCTCATTGCATCCTTTATATATTTATATGCATCTGGTAATTCACTCAATATTATTTCTCTTTCGGCAATATCCATAGCGATAGGTATGGTTGTGGATGATGCTATTGTGGTATTGGAAAATATAACAACACATATAGAACGAGGGTCCAAACCAAGAGAAGCCGCTATCTATGGAACGAATGAAGTTGCTGTTGCCGTTATCGCTGCAACGCTTACTTTGCTTGCGGTCTTCTTCCCTTTCACTATGATGAGTGGATTGGCCGGTTTGATGTTCAAGCAACTCGGCTGGATGATTTGTATTGTTATGATTATCTCTTTGGCTTGTGCATTAAGTCTTACGCCTATGCTTTGCTCTCAATTGATGCGTAAAGATACAAAACAAAGTGGTTTCTTCAATAAACTATACAGACCTATTAAAAAAGGATTTGACAAATTGGATGTACAATACGAAAGACTCCTTCGCTGGGTTTTAGGTCATAAACTAATAACAACCATAATCATTATTGCTGCATTCATCGGCTCAATGATGTTATCCAAAAGCATAGGCTCCGAATTTATACCTATGTCTGATAACGGACAGATTACTGGTAACATTCAATTACCTATCGGTGCAAATGTGGATAGGTCAAGAGAAATAGCACTAAGATTTGAGAATGATGTCAGAAAAGAATTCCCTAATGAAGTAAAAACAATAACCACAACAATAGGACAGCCGAGCGATGACGATGACAACTCGTGGGCTATGTTGCAAACATCGGGGAATAACTACATATCAATACGTGTTAAACTTACGGATTACAGAGAAAGAAAGAAAGATATGTTTGAAATCACCGAGCGTTTGAGGCAAATAGCGGCAAGCTACACCGAAGTTGCCAAATACAATATTATAGCCGGTGGTCAAAACGGAGGTTTCGGCGGAGGTTCTACTGTTGATGCGGAAATTTACGGCTTTGACTTCAAAGTAACGGAAGATTTAGCTCAAAAGATTAAAGGCATAATGGGAAACATCAAAGGTTTCACCAATATAGTCGTTAGTCGGGAAGATTATCAGCCTCAATACCAAATAGAGTTTGACAGAGAAAAATTAGCATTGAACGGCTTAACATTAGGCACTGCCTCATCATTTGTCAGAAATCGTATGAACGGACTTACTTGCTCCTTATTCAGAGAAGATGGAGACGAATACAAGATAAAAGTCCGCTATGACCGGTCTTCACGTCATTCCGTAGAAGATATAGAGAACATTTTGATTTATAATAGTGCGGGAAAAGCAGTCAGAGTTAGCGAAGTAGCAAATGTTGTTGAGCGTTTTGCGCCGCCAAGCATTCAAAGGCAGGACAGAGAACGTATTGTAAAAGTATCAGCCAATCTTTACGGCGTATCGCTTGACGTTGCAACAAAAGAATTGCAAGCACAATTGGACAAACTTGAAAAGCCATCCAACATAAACATTGACATAGCAGGAACAATCGTTGATCAACAGGACACTTTCTCTGATATGATTATGCTATCATTGCTTATCATAATGCTTGTCTATATAGTGATGGCGGCACAATTTGAATCATTGCTCTATCCGTTCATTATAATGTTCTCAATTCCTTTTGCATTGATTGGGGTCTTCCTTTCGCTATTCTTAACAGGCATAACAATCAATATGATGTCTGCAATCGGTATGGTGATGCTGATAGGAATTGTGGTAAAGAACGGAATAGTGCTCGTGGATTACATAAACCTCAACCGAGAGCGCGGAATAGGAATAAAAGCAGCCGTTATAATGGGCGGAAAATCACGTTTGCGACCTGTATTGATGACAACACTCACCACAATCCTTGGTATGTTACCTATGGCGTTTAAAATAGGCGAAGGTTCTGCCCTTTGGCAACCTATGGGTGTCGTTATAGTGGGCGGATTGACCATTTCAACAATGATAACCTTGCTTTTTATGCCCGTAATCTACACTGCATTTGCATCAATCTCCGTAAGAAAATATCACAAAGAAGGTAAGGGTAAATTAACTCGTAGAAACACTAATTTAGAATAGTATGAAAGCAGCATTAATAACGTATAACCAAGCACACATAGAAGAAGTAGAGCGCGTATTGAACCAATTGGCGATACGTGGCTACACTCGCTGGACGGATGTTCAGGGAAGAGGCTCAATAAACGGCGAACCGCATCTTGGGTCGCACGCCTGGCCCTCAAAAAATATGGCAACATTTTGCGTGATAGAAGATGCAATAGCACCATTGCTGAAAAAGATGTTGCGTGGCGTTGATAACTCGGCACCTCAGCAAGGCTTGCGAGTATTTTTCTGGCAAATAGCAGACGTATAATATATTTTGTCGGCTTAAAAGTTGATTTTGATGTTTAATTTATGGGCATTCCTTAACGGGAATGCCCTTTTTTTGAATGCAAAAGCAGATTTCAAAATCACAAAATCAACTCACAATCTTATATTATCAATCAAGACATCTGCCTTATGCAACAATATGTTGGCGAAAGGCTGTTTGGTGCGAATAAAGCAGCCTTTCATTTTCACCAAACAGGCTTTTATAAAAACGGAAGAAAGTATTGTCGGTTTAATTCGGCATTAAAATTCAGAAAAAGCAAAAGGCATCAGATTTTTCACCCCTTTTATTTTGGCGAATCTTTCATTGCCCAGAGCGAAGATAACGATGAGCGGACGGGAAGCCCTTTTCTCCGTCTCCAACATTACTTGCAGGCACGCACCACAAGGTTTCGCCGCCACATATTGACCATTGTGAAAAGCGACAACTGCAATCGCCGCCACCCTACGGCGTCTTGCATCGCTGCCTGCTGCAAACAATGCAACCCTTTCGCCACACAAGCCGCTCGGATAGGCAACGTTCTCCTGATTTGTGCCGATTATTATCTCTCCGTCTTCAAAACGCACCGCCGAAGCGACCTTAAATTCTGAGTAAGGGCTGTATGATTTCGGCAAGGCTTTGCGCGCCTCCAATACGAGTTTATGATCTTCCGCCGAAAGTTTGGTTAGATTGTCTATCTCTTCATATTCAATGGTTAAAGTCTTTATCATATCTCGTTCTTTTATCGTTTTAATAATGCAAATGTAAGTATTTTATTATTTTTGCCGCAAAAAATCACATTGTTACGAGATAAACTAAAATCCTTTTCGCTTATCCTTTCCCCAATGGAAGCGATTACCAATCCGCCTTTTCGCAAAATTTGCAAGAACTATGGTGCTGATGTGATGATAACTGAATTCATTTCATCCGATGCTCTTATGAGGGAAGTGGAAGCAAGCAAGAAGAAGTTGTTCTTTGATGAGGACGAACGCCCTGTTGGCATCCAGATATTCGGAAATAATGAGCAGAGCCTGATTGCTGCAACCGAAATAGCCGCAGAGCATAAGCCCGATTTTATAGATATTAACTGGGGCTGCCCTGTAAGGAAGATTGCAGGCAAAGGCTGTGGCTCGGGAATTTTGAATGATATCCCTAAAATGATACGGCTTACGCAAGCGGTTGTTGAGCATTCGCCGCTGCCGGTTACTGTTAAAACGCGATTGGGATATGATGAGAGCGATATGCCTGTTGTTTCCGTAGCCGAAGCACTGCAAGACGTGGGCATAGAAGCAATAAGCATTCACGGCAGAACGCGTTCGCAGATGTATAAAGGGCAAGCCGACTGGACCTTGATAGGTAAGACAAAAGCAAATCCTCGTATGCACATCCCGATATTTGGCAATGGCGACATAGATTCTGCACAAAAGGTTGTGGAATACAAGAATCGTTATGGCGTTGATGGCATTCTGATAGGCAGAGCGGCAATCGGCAATCCTTTTATCTTTCTTCATTCGCAGGAGGCTTTGGAAGGCAAGTCGCCTTCGTTGATTTCGGTTCGGGAACGTGTTGATGTATGCCTGCAACATCTTGAAGGGTTGCGACAATGGCGGGGAGAAAGATATGCCTTAGTTGAGATGAGAAAATTTTATTCGGGATATTTTTACGGGATGTCAAACTTCAAACCTTATAGAATAAAGCTTGTAACGGCTATGTCTTACGAAGAGATTTATCAAATAATGAATGAAGTCAGGGAGAACTTCTATTAAAAGGAGGAAAACTGCTTTTTTTACTACCTTTGCAAGTTAGATAACAACCAAATAATATTTATATGAAATATTGCAGTGATTTTGTGGTGGCAGATAAGGTTATGCTGGAAAATAACTTCTTTCGCCTTGCCTTAAAAAGCAAAAGCAAATTGCCATCCATCATTCCGGGGCAATTTGTTCAGGTTTTAACCACAGAAAACAACGGAAACAACTTGCGATTGCCCATTTCCATCAATGATATCTGCGAAAAAAACAACATAATATATCTCCTTATTCAAATCATAGGGGAAGGCACGAGAACTTTAAGCAGAGTTGAAATCGGCGAAAGGGTCAATATGATTTATCCTTTGGGAAATGGTTTTGATATTGCGGGCGATAAGGTGCTGTTTGTTGGAGGAGGAGTCGGTATTGCACCCTTTCTTCATCTTGCAAAGGCGTATCATAATAATGGTATAAAGCCTGACGTGCTTATTGGGGCAAGAACCGACAAGCATCTTTTGTTGCTTGATGAGTTTAAGCCGTATGCCGAGTTGCATATCACAACGGAAGACGGCAGTATGGGAACTAAGGGATTTGTTACGGCACATCCGATTTTTAATACGAAGTTTGACAGAATTTATTCTTGCGGTCCTACGCCTATGATGAAGGTTGTCGCCGATAAAGCAAAGCAACATAATATTCCTTGTTGGGTATCTTTGGAGGAACGTATGGCTTGCGGCATTGGAGCTTGTTTGTGTTGCGTTGTGATGACGAATGAAGGGCATAAATGCACATGTACGGATGGTACGGTGTTCAATGCGGCTGATTTAACGGACTTTTAATTATATAATAATAGGTATGGACAAAAGATTAGAGGTGAAATTAGGAAATATAACGCTGAAAAATCCTGTTATGACAGCGTCCGGAACTTTCGGATACGGCGAAGAATTTATGGATTTCTATGATATTTCCATTCTTGGAGGCTTTGTGGTAAAGGGAACAACAGGTGAAAAACGTGAAGGCAATCTTTCGCCCCGTATGGCTGAGACTCCGAGCGGTATGCTCAACGCTGTGGGGCTGCAAAACAAAGGTGTGGATGTTTTTTGCTCACAAATCTATCCGAGAATCAAGGATATAGATACTAATATCATTGTTAATGTCAGCGGTTCCTCAATAGATGAATATGTAGAGGTGTCTCAAAAAATTAATGCTTTGGATAATATTCCTGCTATTGAGTTAAATATTTCTTGTCCTAACGTTAAAAAAGGCGGAATGGGCTTTGGCACTAATCCGACAGCGGCTAATGAGGTTGTAAGTGCTGTTCGCAAGGTTTATAATAAGCATTTGATGGTTAAATTGACGCCAAACGTTACATCAATCGCCGAAATAGCCAAAGCAGCCGAAGAAGGAGGGGCGGATAGTCTGTCTTTGATAAACACATTGCTTGGAATGGCGGTAGATAGTGAGAAACGAAAGCCATTACTCTCTACAATAACCGGCGGATTGTCGGGAGCAGCCGTCAAACCTGTTGCTTTACGATGCGTATGGCAAGCCTCAAAAGCAGTAAATATTCCAATAGTGGGCTTAGGTGGGATTTACAACGCTGCAGATGCGATAGAATTTATACTTGTCGGTGCAACAGCCATACAGATTGGCACAGCAAATTTCATAAATCCTTTTGTATGCAAGGAAATCGTTGAAGGGCTGGCACAATATCTTGACAGGCACAATTTATCTCATATTTCGGAGATACGAGGCTGCATTTAAATAATACATAACAAGGTTTTAACTAATTATTACGGCATTATACCGCCATAAAACAAAAGGTTGTCTGTTTTTAAGACAACCTTATTTTTTTATTGTGACTAATCTGGGACTCGAACCCAGGACCCCATCCTTAAAAGGGATGTGCTCTACCTGCTGAGCTAATTAGTCGCCCGTTTAGAGGGTGCAAAAGTACAACATTTTCCCGTAATCACAAAATTTCGGCAACAAATATTTTCACATAAGCGGATTTGGCTATGTGTTTCAGAAGTTTAATTCCCGCATAGCAAAGCATCATCCGACAGCAATCACTTTTTATTCCAATCAAAGGTCGTCATCGGGCAAGCATCGCTCTTTCTGCCGAAATGAAACAGCCTTTCATTTTTCTAAAACGCCGTTTCAGTCGCACGAAACAGCGTTTTATTTTTACCGAACAGCCTTTTGTGAAAACGAAAAGAAACAGTGTCTGCCCAATACGCCGTTTCATATCAATATAAGAAGGTAAAGGGCTGTTATTGTGAAAAATTTGTATTTTTGCACTATGAAACAAAGATTTAATCTTAGCAATGGTTTCTTTAAGAAAAAGTTTGTGAGAATTCTAAGCAAGACTTTGCTCACTCTTGTGGTGTTCATTTATCTGCTTACGGCTTTATTAAACACTTCTTTGTTCCAAACAGTGGTGGCAAATGTGGCTTCCGAATTTTTTTCTCAACAATGGAAAACAAAAATGCGTATCTCTGCCCTATCGATTGATATTTTCAGAGGCGTAAAGATACATGATATTTATCTGGAAGACCAACATAAAGACACTATCCTTGCTGCAAATTCCATCAGAGTGGCTTTTGATTTTTTCCCTCTTAACAATGGTCTTAATGTTAGCAGCGTCAGTCTGAAAGATGTAACGTTTAATTTAAGCAAAAAGGGCGATACGCTTAATTTTCGCTTCATCATTGATTATTTTAAGAGCAATAAACCCAAGGATACAACGGAAAAAAAGCCTTTTATCATCAATGTCGGGCATTTAAGTATGCAAAACGTGAATTTTTTGCTTGATGTAGATACGGAAAACGAAGGATTGTTTGCACAGAGAGTTAATCCGAGAAAACAGAAATACACTAATATAAATGCGGAAATAAGCAATATCAAAGTCATAAAGGATAGCATTCTCTGCGATATTGAGAATTTTGAGGCAAAAGAGCATTCGGGATTTGTGCTAACAAACTTAAAAGGCAAGGTTACGGCGTCCAAATCAGTTATTTCGGTGCAAGATATGACTCTAATCACTCCTCACACCAAACTTTACGCTGATTGCAAACTATATACCACTGATTGGAAAACATATTCGCACTATGTGGATAGCGTAAAGATGGATGTAGTGTTGAAGAAGCAGACATTGCTCGGCGGAAAAGACGCAACGTATTGGGCGGAATCAATGAAGGGATTCACCGAAAGTTTCTTTGTCAGCGGCAAAGTCAAGGGAACGGTTGCCGATATGCAGATTGATGATTTGGATATAAAGAAACATAACACTCATATTGCAGCCACAGGGCATATAAAGGGCTTACCTTATATTGACAGCACTATTTTCGACTTGCAAATTGACAATATATCTTCGTCTTATGCCGATTTCAAAAGTTTTAATTTGGGAGAAATCGGCAAAAGGATTGATTTACCGCCAATGTTATCAAACATCGGAGCATTTGTGCTGCAAGGCAAAGTCAATGGAGGGCTGAAAGAATTCAATGCGAAGGCTCTTTTGGCTACCGAAGCAGGGTCTTTTGACCTGATAGCAATGGGACAATATGATAAAACGACCGAACAAACAATCTATGCGGCGGATGTCAATGCTATTGCAGTCAATGTCGGTGATATTTTGAACAATGATATAATCGGAACAACCGATATGAGTGCCAAAGTAACACTTAGCGGTACGGATTTCAAGAAAAATATGAAGGCTAATGCGGTTGTAAATTTCAATTACCTTGATATAAACAACAATGTCTATAATTCCATAAGTTTAAACGGCAATTTGAATAGCGGAAAGGCTAATGCGGAAATACGTATTGATGATAAAGATATTGTTTTGGCGGCAACGGCTTTTGCGGATTTAAGCAATAGCAAAAACATAAGGGCTAATATAAAAGCGAATATTGATAACGCCGATTTGGCACAAATAAATTTCTTTCGGTTTGCAGACAGCAATGCCATAGTCTCTGCAAACATTGAAGCGGATGTGCGAAACATTGACCTAAAACATCTTGATGCGTCTGTGGATATAACTAATTTTAAGGTTAGAAACACGGAAAATGATTTTGCATTAAGCAATCTGTTTATTGATATGTCTCCCATTGACAGCGTAAGCAACGAATTGCGTATTCAATCGGATGTTATGAATTTTAATATGAAGGGCTCGTTTAATTTAAGTGAGATAGGAAAAGATTTTTCGTATGCAATACTGCAATATTTGCCACAATTCAAAGAAGATAATGAGATAAAACAAAAACATTCCGAAGAAAGCGCTCCGCCAATCATTCAATCAGACGTGGTTTTCAATGCAAAATTTAAAGATGTTACGCCTTTGCTGAATTTATTTGTGCCTATAATATCATTATCCGATAAAGCAGAACTATCGGGAGTGCTTAACGAAAAAGATAAACTGCAATTTAATTTTACAACCGACCAATTGGCTTTATCTAATATTGCTTTAAAAAACATATCTCTTGATTGCAATGAAACAAAAGGAAGATTAGATATAAATCTTACCTCATCCTGTTGTTTTCTTAGCGACAGTCTTTATATGCCTTCGCCCAAAGCAAACATCAAAATAGCGAAAGACAGAATTGATTTGGCTTTACAATTTACCGATACCAACGATAATAATAACGAAATAGACGGAGCTATTAATTTTAACATCTTAGTGGATGGGCAAAGTATGCATGGCTCGTTTGCAAACTCTTATTTCAATATTCTAAACCGCAAAATAAATATCAACAACAACAATCTAATAGCATACAACGGCGAAAAAATATCATTAATGAATCTTTTATTCTTTAATGATAAGGAGACAATAAAACTAAGCGGCGATATATCAAAATCATTGTCTGATGTATTAAATATAAAGTTTGATAACGTTGATATATCTCTTGTTAATATTTTTCTAAAAGGAGCTAATACTACATTGGAAGGCTGTCTCAATGATTCGTTATCTGTAAAGGCGTTATTGGATAAGCCTGTCTTCACCTCCAATCTAAGAATAGATAGCCTGAAACTAAATAATACGGAATTAGGATATGCTTGGCTGAACATTAAGAACAGTTATAATGCGGAGGGATTTTATGCCGACATAAAAATATTAAAACAAAATTCAACGCAAAACCTTCCTCTTTCGCTCAAAGGCAATATTACTCCTGTCAGAAACAAAAAAGAGACAAATATTCTACTCGATATGAATCTTGCATTCAAAGATTTGAATATCGGTTTTGTACAAAATTATCTTTCTACTTTCTCTTCTCGGTTCGGAGGCAAGTTATTTGCAGACAATATCCATATCGGCGGCACGATAAAGCAGCCTGATATAAGCGGAAATTTGTTTGTGAAAGACGGAGTGGTGAAAATTGATATCCTAAATACAACATATTTTTTCAATGACACCATTCATCTCAATAATAACACATTTAATTTTAACAATTTTATATTCAAAGACGAGCAAAAGAACAATATTGTCCTCAATGGAGCGATTAGTCATAAGGAATTTAAGGATTACGACATTCATCTGAACGCTCTGGCTGATAAAATAAAGATATTAAACACCAAAGCCTCCGTTAATACCAAATATTATGGGACTGCATTTGCTTCAGCGGCTATAAAATTGGACGGAAACTTAGATATGTTGGACATAGACATTAAAGCCAAAACAGAAAAAGGCACTACATTAACCGTTCCTGTGAGTAGCAAGATGTCAGCAAAAGAAAACGACTTCATTCAGTTCGTATCACACACATCTATTGACAGCGTAAGCAGCGAAAAGAATGTTCGGGAAAAATCTATGAAGACAAACATAACTATGGACTTGAATGTAACGCCGGATGCTATGATAAGCGTGCCTATGAACTTCAAAGAAATCACAGGAAACCTCTCTGCCACACCTGATGGAGACTTAAAGATAGATCTCGATGACAATGGGAACATCAGAATGTTCGGAAACGTCTCCATTGATAATGGAAACTTCAAAATGGGCTTGCTCTCGGCGGTAGAACGTAACTTTGTATTGCAGAAAGGCAGTTACATACAATTCACAGGTGGCAGTCCGACCGACGCACAGCTTGATGTGCAGGCTATATATAAAACAAAATCTTCATTGGCTTTGCTTGGAGACGGATACAATCGCAAAACGGATGTGGATTGTATTGTAAAATTAAGCGGAAGCCTCACAGACCCTAATCCTACTTTTGATATACAATTACCAAATACAGACCAACAAACAACCGATCAACTTTTCAACGCCCTGAATTTAGATAAAAACAATAGCGAATCAATGTTTATGCAGGTAGCATACTTAATGATTAGCAACAGTTTCTATCAAGACGGCGGCAATATCGCGACTAATTTCAATGAATCTTACTTAGGCAACTCGGCTTTTGACGCTTTGTTCTCACAAGTCAATAGTAAAGTTTCGGATATATTGAATGTGGATTTCAAAGCTGGCGTAGAAATGGGCAATGATGAGAATATGGGAAACAGTATCAACGCAGGAATATCAAAAGACTTCGGAAAGTGGTCAATAAACCTTAGTTCCAGTTTTATGACCGATAGCAAACAAACCGAAAATGCAAATGTCAGTTCTCTTGGAACGTTTGAAGGCAGCGTGGAATACCACATTACAGATAATTTTGTGCTGCATGGCTACAACAAATCAAACAAAGACGACTTTGAAAAGGCTGCATTTGCACCATATACGCAAGGAATAGGGTTGCAATACCGCCGTCAATATCGCAAATTCTCAGATATATTCCGCAAAAAACGCAAAAACACATCCTCAAAAGACAAAATAGCATTTGAATAGCAAAAATGCCAACAAAAAAGCGTTGTCTCCGGTGAAGACAACGCATAATAATAATATGAAAAAGAAAAATAATTATTCTACTCTACTACAAGATTCCAATTGTGTTTGTCTTCAATCTCGCCTTCCTGTATTCCTTTAAGAGTATGATAGAGTTTAGTGCATACAGGTCCTGCTTCATTGCTGAAATTGTAAGCCTTACCGGTACCTCTATCCACAATCTGACATATAGGTGAAACAACAGCAGCCGTTCCGCAAGCCGCAACTTCTTCAAACGTTGCCAACTCTTCAACAGGTATGTGACGCTCTTCAACCTTTAAGCCAAAATCCTTTGCCAACTCTCTTAGAGAAAGATTAGTGATTGAAGGCAGGATTGAAGATGACTTAGGAGTAACATAAGTATTGTCTTTGATGCCGAAGAAGTTTGCAGCACCCGCCTCATCTATGTATTTCTTTTCTTTAGCGTCAAGATAAATACAATTAGAGAAGCCTTCGTCGTGAGCCCTCTGCCCCGAAGCCAAAGAAGCCGCATAGTTACCGCCGACTTTGAAAGTACCGGTTCCCAATGGAGCAGCACGGTCGGCATCTTCAACGATTTGCATTCTTACAGGCTTGAAACCCTCCTTAAAATATGGTCCAACAGGACCTGCAAATACTAAAAACAAGTATTCATTTGCAGGTTTAACGCCGACTTCCGCACCAGTACCAATCAGCAACGGGCGTAGATAAAGCGAAGCTCCGCTACCGGCAGGAGGAACAAAACGTTCATTTCTTTTAACCGCCTCAACACAAGCCTTAATGAATAAATCCTCAGGCACAGGAGCCATCATAACTCCATTAGCGGAGCGTATAAGGCGTTTAGCGTTCTCATCGGGACGAAACAAGCGTATCTTGCCATCCACTCCTCTGAAAGCCTTCATTCCTTCAAAGGCTTCCTGACCATAATGCAGGCATGTAGCCGCCATATGCATTGTTATGGTTTCCGAATCGGTTACTTCCAATTCACCCCATTTGCCATTGCGAAAATAGCAACGAACATTGTAATCGGTCTTATAGTAACCGAATGGGAGCTCTTTCCAATTTATGTTTGTCATCGTTTGTATTTTTTATATCGTTTATGTTTTTATTTATATGCAAAGGTAATATATTTTTTAGAATTAGGCTTTTATGGCTATGTTTTCTCTTTTGATTTTCCTCAACGTTGGCTTTGTGGTCGCAATAGCAGAGAGCAACAAAATAAAACGCTGTTTGGTAAAAATAAAACGCTGTTTCGTGCGAATGAAAGGCTGTTTGAGAAAAATGAAATCAAATTCGGTAAAATCGTTACAAACTAAAAATTTACGTATTTTTGCATTCACTAACGCAAAACATTAACTCATAAAAACAGAATCAACATGATTAGCATTGAAAAGATATTGTCGCCAAAGGAAATGGTATCCACGCTGATTGTTTTCGGCGAAAAGGAAAATATTGCAAGCCATCTGCTGACCAAAGAGCAGGAAGGCTATATCGCAACGCAGTTTAAGCAGAATGAAAAGAAGTTTTTTGCTTTCAATATGCTGTCTCATTGGATTGTAGCAGCAATCGTGAGCGACCGAAAGACCAATCACGAAACCATAGAGGAGTTTCGCAAACTCGGAGGCAAGGTTCTTGATTTCTGTGACAGCGAATACATCACCGAAATGCAGGTTGTGTCTGCCGTAAGCAAGGAAAAAATTATTGCTTTGACCGAAGGAATGATGATTAACAGCTATACCTTTGACAATTACAAGACCGACCCGAAGCGATTGATACATCCGTTTGACCATCTCTTAATCCATCACGACCAAATAGCGACTGCCGACATTGAACGCCTGCTTGTAGTCTTTCAGTCAATGGAAAAATGCCGTGATTTGGTCAATGAACCTGTCTGTACCTTGAATGCGGAAGCGTTAGCGGCTGCTTTCGTAGATTTATCCAATGAAGCGGGGATACAGGTTGAGGTTTGGATGAGAGACGAAATAGAGAAGAATAAAATGGGAGGGCTTTTGGCGGTCAATAAAGGAAGCATCGACACGCCGACCTTTACCATTATGACCTACAAACCTCATAACGCTAAAAACAAACAGCCTTTGGTGCTGGTGGGAAAAGGTCTTGTGTATGACACAGGAGGTTTAAATCTCAAGCCCGGTGATTATATGAACGACATGAAAGAAGATATGGCAGGGGCAGCAACGATGGCGACCGCTCTTTACGCCATTGCGCGGCTCAATCTGCCGATTTATGTTGTCGGACTCTTCCCTGCCACCGACAATCGCCCGAACGGCAACGCTTATGCGAGCGGAGACATAATTAATATGTACGATGGAACCAACGTAGAGGTCATAAACACCGATGCGGAAGGGCGAATAATTTTGGCAGATGCTCTTTCCTATGCGAAGAAGTTTGCTCCTATGCTCACCATTGATGCTGCTACTCTGACCGGTTCTGCTTCCCGCACGCTGGGACCTTACGGCATAGCTGCTATTGAGAAGGATGCCGATAACTATATTGAGACTTTGAAACTCTGCGGTGAAGATGTATATGAACGAATCGCCGAATTCCCGTTCTGGAATGAGTATGACAATATGATTAAAAGCGACATTGCCGACATCAAAAACTCATCCGACGGCGCCGGAATGATAACCGCCGGCAAGTTTCTGGCTTATTTCACCAACTATCCATTCATTCATTTGGATATAGCGGGCGTTGCCATGAGCAATAAGAAGAATGAGTATCGCGGATTGGGTGCCACAGGCTACGGAGTGCGGCTTATAACCCGTTTTGCCGAAGTTTTGAGTGAGAAATTGTAAGTATTAATAATCTATAACAAAATAAAATTACTATGAAAAGAAGTATTATTTTAACCATTAGCCTTTTTGCTATGCTGTTTGCAAGCAACATAAAGGCACAATCAACTTTGGAAAGTTTGCAAGGAGATGGTAGTCCCGACGACCCTTATAGAATTTCAAGCGTTGCCGATTTGCGAACACTGTCTGCTTATGTTATGACAGCGGAAGACTATTCCACCAACACACAAGGAAAGAATTTTATGATGACTAATGATATCCGTTTCACGGAAGCAGACCTGATATACGATTTTGATGGAGATGGAGTAGCGGAATCAAACTTCATTCCAATAGGAGGACGTATGGATTCGGTAACACCTAGTGATTACAGGCTGTTTCAAGGTCACTTCAACGGCAACGGCTATTCCATTTTCGGCTTACGAATAAAATACAGCGGCGTTAATTACGTTGGCTTGTTCGGAAGCACATGGGGAGCTGGCATAACATGTCTCGGAATACAGGATGCGGAGATTTCGGGCGGCGGAAGTGTCGGTTCACTATGCGGAATACTCAATTCTGAGGGATTGGTTATTGAATGCTTTGCACGCAACTGCACAATAAACGGCACATTCCTTTATGTCGGCGGACTGATAGGGGCGACTTATTCAAACTCAACTGTACATGATTGCTATGTAACGGGCTCTAATGTTACCGGCACGGACTTTTGCGGCGGCTTTCTGGGCAATAACGGCACGGATTGTTTGGTTCTAAACGCTTATTCCACTGCTTCGGTAGCCACAACCACTAATTCAACGTACTATGGAGGCTTTTGCGGATATTCAACTAGGGATTCTACTATTAGAAAATGCTATTTCATTGACACATGGAAGGCAACCGATGGGGCAGAACCGGGACTTTACTCAATGAAAGGAACAGTGATGACTGCTGATACGATGAAAGGAGATGATTTTGTTTACCTTCTGCGAAACGGTTGGGAAGGAGGAACAAGTTGGTCTGAGGACATACACAACGTAAATTATGGTTTCCCGGTATTTTTCTACGAAGTTGCTCTTTCGGACGTCATTTCCGACAACACCATAGCAGTCTTCCCTAATCCTGCCTCTCAAAGCATTTTCATCAACATTGACAACAACGATATGAAAGGAGCAAAGGTTGTCATCCTTGACCTGTTAGGCAGAACTGTAATGACGAAAAACATCAGCGGAACATCAACTCAATGCGACATAAGCACGCTTTCGCCGTCTTCATACATCGTTACGCTCGTACAAAACGGCAGAACAACAGCACGAAAACAAATAATTAAAAAATAAAAACAAATAAAATTTACTATGAGAAGAAGTATTATTTTAACCATTAGCCTTTTTGCAACGATGTTTGCAAACAACATAAAGGCACAATCAACTTTGGAAAGTTTGCAAGGAGATGGCACTACCGGAAACCCTTATAAGATTTCAAGCGTTGCCGACTTGCGAACTCTGTCTGCTTATGTCATGACGGCGGAAGACTATTCCACCAACACACAAGGAAAGAATTTTATAATGACTAATGATATCCGTTTCACGGAAGCAGACCTGATATACGATTTTGATGGAGATGGAGTAGCGGAATCAAACTTCATACCCATAGGAGGACGTAAGGATTCGGTAACACCAAGTGATTACAGGCTGTTTCAAGGTCTCTTCAACGGCAATGGCTATTCCATTTTCGGCTTACGAATAAAGTACAGCGGCGTTAATTACGTTGGCTTGTTCGGAAGCACATGGGGAGCAATTATAGGAAGATTCGGAATACAGGATGCGGAGATTTCGGGCGGCGGAAGTGTCGGTTCGATATGCGGAATTCTCAATTCAAGGGGAATGGTTATTGAATGCTTTGCACGCAACTGCACTATCAACGGCACATTCCTTTATGTCGGAGGACTGATAGGAGCGACTTATTCAAACTCATTTGTGGCTGGTTGCTATGTAACGGGCACTAACGTTACCGGTACGGACTTTTGCGGCGGCTTTCTGGGCAATAACGGCACGGATTGTTTGATTCTAAATGCCTATTCCACTGCTTCGGTAGCCACAACCACCAATTCAACGTACTATGGTGGCTTTTGCGGATATTCAACAATTGATTCCACTATGAGTGAATGCTATTTCATTGACACATGGCAGGCAACCGATAGCGTGGAACCGGGACTTTATTCTATGAAAGGAACGATAATGACCGATGAAGCAATGAAAGAATCTTCTTTTGTTTCCATTCTGCAAAGCGTTGATGAAGAAACCGTGTTTTGGGGTCAAGATATACACAACGTAAATTATGGTTTCCCGGTATTTTCCGCCGAAAACGCTCTTTCGGACGTCATTTCCGACAACGCAATAGCAGTCTTCCCTAATCCTGCCTCTCAAACCATTTTTATCAACATTGACAACAACGATATGAAAGGAGCAAAGGTTGTCATCCTTGACCTGTTAGGCAGAACTGTGATGTCCAAAAACATCAGCGGAACCTCAACTCAATGCGACATAAGCTCGCTTTCGCCGTCTTCATACATCGTTACGATTGTGCAAAACGGCAGAACAACAGCACGAAAACAAATAATCAAAAAATAAAAACAATTATAATATGGACAAAAACCAGATACGTGAAATTATTGCAAGACGTGGAGCATACGAATTGCACGATGGAGATGTGGTAAATCTCGGAATAGGCATACCGACCTTGATTCCAAACTATTTAAGACCCGGAGTAAAGGTATTGTTACAAAGTGAGAACGGGCTGATAGGAATGGATGCCGACGCCAAAGAAGGAGAGATTGACACCGAACTGACCAATGCCGGCGGCGGACACATCACTAAAATCAGCGGAGCGGCGACTTTCTGCTCTGCAACCTCATTTGGTTTGATACGAGGCGGGCATGTGGATGTTACAATCTTGGGAGCGATGGAGGTAGATGAGAAAGGAGATTTGGCAAACTGGATGGTACCGGGACGAAAGGTGTCAGGAATGGGCGGAGCGATGGATTTGCTCATCGGAGCCAAGAGAGTGGTGCTGGCAATGGAGCATACGGCAAAGGGAACGCCCAAAATAGTCAAGCAATGTTCGCTTCCGCTCACGGCAAAGGGCGAAGTGGATAGGATAATAACAGAGATGGGCGTTATGGATATAACTCCTGAGGGCATAATGCTTGTGGAGATTCATCCCGAGTTTAGTGTGGAGCAGGTGCAAGCAGCAACCGCCGCAACACTACTTATCAGCAAAGACCTCAAACCAATGTTGCAATAAGTCCTTTGTGCGTTTCGGTGCGTGTCGCACTGACTTTATTTATACCAGACGCCGTTTCATTTTAGCGAGACGGCGTTTTATTTTTCTCAAACAGCCTTTCGTTCCGCCCAAACGGCGTTTCGCTAAATTATTGTAAGAGTTGAGGATATTCTAATTACTTTTTATAACTTTGCAACCTGATAATATAATGTTTAAATAAAATTTAATGTTTATGAAATTTCACAATATTAGCAGAATGTTTGCTTTGGTATTCTCTGTCTTTGCTTTTGTTGCAGCACAATGCGAGAACACAAAAACAATGCTTGCTTTTGACAAAATATTTCCTGATAACAGGGAAATAATATCAAACCTCAACGAACCCGATACCAACTCTCAACTTGCCAAAGAGTGGTTAGAGAAAGGTGTTGCGGCGTATGATAATAAAGAATATGAGAAATCAATTGAATGTTATCGGAAAGCGATAGAATTAAAGCCCGATTATGCGGAAGCATACAATAAGATAGGCAACTCTTATAGTGATTGGAACGAACAATATGAGAAAGCGTTAGAGTATTATGAGAAAGCGGTGGCTGCAAATCCTGATTATGCAAACGCATATTATAATATGGGCGGAGTTTATGGTTTTAGAAAAGAGCAATATGAGAAAGCGATAGAATATTATAAGAAAGCCTTGACATATTATGAGAAAGACACAGCATCAAATCCGGCTTTGGCGGACACATATTGGAATATGGGCAGCACTTATTATGCTTGGAATGGACAATATGAGAAAGCAATTGAATGCTACAAGAAAGCAATTGAATTAAAGCCCGATTATGCGGAAGTCTACTACGTTATGGGAATTGCTTATTATGATTGGAACGGACAATATGAGAAAGCGTCAGAATGTTGGCAAAAAGCGATAGAATTAAAGCCCGATTTTGCAGATGCATACTTAGCTATGGGACTTGCTTATATGAATTGGAACGGACAATATGAGAAAGCAATTGAATATTATGAGAAGGCGGCGGCGTATTTTGAGAAAGACACAACAGCAAATACTAATTTGGCGATAGCATATTTCAATATGGGACTGGTTTATGCTAATGGGAAGCAAGATTTTGAGAAAGCCTTAGCGTGTTATAAGAAAGCGGTGGCGGCAAATCCTAATTTGGCGGACGCATATTATAATATAGGAATGATTTATGCTGATGGGAAAGGCGATTATGAGAAAGCGATAGAATATTATGAGAAGGCGGTGGCAATTTATGAGAAAGACACAGTGGCAAAGGAGGTTTTGGCGCAAGCATATGTAGATATGGGCAATATTTATTATGTTTGGAATAGGCAATATGAGAAGGCGGTGGCATTTTATGAGAAGGCGGTGGCAGTAAAACCTGATTACGCTGCAGCATATTATAATATGGGCAACGCTTATCGTAAGTTGAGCGGAAAATCTGAGAAAGCGGTGGCAGCTTATGAGAAGGCGGCGGCAGCAAATCCTGATTTGGCGGACGCATATTTCAATATGGCGCTGATTTATGCTGAACAAATGGGAGATTATGCTAAGGCGGCAGCGGTGTATGAGAAGGCGGCAGCGGCGTATGAGAAGATGCCGTCGGCAAAAACCTATTTGGCGGAATCATATTACAATATGGGCAACGCTTATCGTAAGTTAAGCGGACAATATGAGAAGGCGGTAGCGGCTTTTGAGAAGGCGGTGGCAATTTATGAGAAGATGCCGTCAGCAAAGAAGGATTTGGCGGACGCATACTTGAATATGGCGCTGGCTTATGGCAATGGAATGGAAAATTATGAGAAGGCGCTGGAGTTTTTTGAGAAGGCGGCGGCAATTTATGAGGAAATCCCATCGGAAAAAGATAACTTGGCGGCAGCATATTTCAATATGGGGTTGGCATACAACAATACGACGAGAGAATATGCTAAGGCGGCGGCGGCTTTTGAGAAAGTCGTGGCGGCAAAACCTGATTTCGCGCAAGCATATTATAATATGGGCAACGCTTATGCTGATATGGGCGGAAAATATGATAAAGCGGTGGCGGCTTATGAGAAGGCGGCGGAATATTATGAGAAAATGCCGTCGGCAAAAACGTATTTGGCAGACGCATATTACAATATAGGAGTGGCTTATGCTAATTGGAACGAACAATATGAGAAAGCAATAGAATATTATGAGAAAGCGTTGGAAGTAAAACCTGATTACACGGCGGCATATATCAATATGGGGCGGGCTTATGCTAATGGGAAGGAAGATTATGAGAAAGCACTGGCGTGTTATAAGAAGGCGGTGGCAGTAAATCCTAATAGCGCCACAGCATATTATAATATGGGCAACGCTTATTATGATTGGAAGAGAGAATATGAAAAAGCGATAGAATGTTATAAGAAAGCAGTGGCAGCAAATCCCGATTATGCGGAAGCATACAACAATATGGGCAGTGCTTATGTTGATTGGAACGGACAATATGAGAAAGCAATTGAATGTTTTGAGAAAGCCTTGACACTATATCCTAATTACGCATACGCATATAACAATATGGGAATGGCTTATGCTAATTGGAAGAGAGAACATGAAAAAGCCATAGCGTGTTATAAGAAAGCGGTGGTAGCAAATCCCGATTATGCGGAAGCATACAACAATATGGGCAATTCTTATATGGATTGGAACGGACAATATGAGAAAGCAATAGAATGTTTTGAGAAAGCACTGACATTATATCCTAATTACGCATACGCATATATCAATATGGGGCGGGCTTATGCTAATGGGAAGGAAGATTATGAGAAAGCGATAGAGTATTATGAGAAAGCGGTGGCTGCAAATCCTAATAGCGCACCAGCATATTATTATATGGGCAACGCTTATTATGATTGGAAGCAAGAATATGAAAAAGCAATAGCGTGTTAGGAGAAAGCGGTGGCAGCAAACCCTGATTACACGGCGGCATATATCAATATGGGGCGGGCTTATGCTAATTGGAACGAACAATATGAGAAAGCACTGGCGGCTTATGAGAAGGCGGTGGCTGCAAATCCTAATAGCGCACCAGCATATTATTATATGGGCAACGCTTATTATGATTGGAAGAGAGAATATGAGAAAGCCATAGCATGTTATGAGAAAGCAGTGGCAGCAAATCCTGATTACACGGCGGCATATATCAATATGGGACGGGTTTATGTTAATTGGAAGGAAGATTATGAGAAAGCACTGGCGGCTTATCAGAAAGCGGTGGCAGCAAATCCTAATAGCGCCGCAGCATATTATTATATGGGCAACGCTTATTATAATTGGAAGAGAGAATACGAAAAAGCGATAGAGTGTTATAAGAAAGCGGTGGCAGCAAATCCTAATTATGCGGAAGCATACAACAATATGGGAAGTGCTTATGCTGATTGGAACGGGCAATATGAGAAAGCGATAGAATGTTTTGAGAAAGCCCTGACATTATATCCTAATTACGTATATGCATATAATAATATGGGAGTTGCTTATAAGAATTGGAAGGGACAATATGAGAAAGCGATAGAATGTTATAAGAAAGCAATAGAATTAAAGCCCGATTATGCATACGCATACGGCAATATGGGACTGGCTTATGCTGATTGGAACGGACAATATGAGAAAGCCATAGAATGTTATAAGAAGGCAATAGAATTAGAGCCTGATTTTGCATCAGCATATTACTATCTGGGCAACGCTTATCGGGATAAAGGTTATGGAAATTCGGCTATTACATCTTGGAAGCAAGCAGCACAATTAGGATATGAGCCTGCACAGGAAGAATTAGAGGAAATAGGGGAATCTTGGTAAGGAATGCCATCAGCAAAGTGCGTTTCGGTGCGTGCCGCACTGACTTTATTTTTACTAAACGCCGTTTCGCTAAAATGAAATGGCGTTTTATTTTTCTCAAACAGCCTTTCATTCTCATCAAACGCTGTTTCGTTAAATTCTTGTAAGACTTGGTGATATTCTAATAATCTTTCATAACTTTGCAACCAAATAATTTAATGTTTAAATAAAATTTAATGTTTATGAGATTTCACAATATCATTAGAATGTTTGCTTTGGTTTTCTCTGTCTTTGCTTTTGTTGCAGCAGAATGCGAGAACACAAAAACAATGCTTGCTTTTGACAAAATATTTCCTGATAACAGGGAAATAATATCAAACCTTAACGAACCTGATACCAACTTTCAATCTGCCGAAGAATGGTTTAAGAAAGGCGTTGCGGCGTATGAGAATAATGATAAAGGGAAAGCAATAGAATATTATCGGAAAGCGATTGAATTAAAGCCCGATTATGCAGACGCATACTTCTGTATAGGGTTTGCTTATAAGAGATGGTGGGAAAAAGAAGATACAGCGATAGAATATTTTAAGAAAGCCATAGAATTAAAGCCCGATTATGCGGAAGCATACGCCAATATGGGAATTGCTTATGGGTATTGGAAGGAAGAGTATGAGAAAGCAATAGAATGTTATAATAAAGCCATTGAATTAAAGCCCGATTATGCGGAAGCATACGTCAATATGGGACGTGCTTATATGCGTTGGAAAAAACAATATAAAAAAGCAATAGAATGTTTTGAGAAGGCAATAGCATTAAAGCCCGATTTAGCACAAGCATACTTCAATATGGGAGAGGCTTATTTTGGTTGGAGAAAACAATGTAAGAAGGCAATAAAATATTATGAGAAGGCAATAGAATTAAATCCCGATTATATTATGGCATATATGAGCATGGCATTTGCTTATGTGGAAAGAGGAAATTTAAAGAAGTCAGAAGAGTGCATGAAGAAAGCAAGAGAAATTCAAAGAGATGATTCAAAGAGACGGCTATTAGAAAAAGAATTTGAGTAGTAAGGAATGTTGGCGGCAAAGTGCGTTTGGGTGCGTGGCAAACTGACAATATTTTTATATTATTTGCTTTAATCGCTTTTATAATCTGCTTTTATTTGAATGATTTTTGACTTCATTTTTATAGGATTTGATTTCATTCCTTGCATAATTTGCTTTTATTTTCGTATAATTTGACCTTATTTCCATCAAATTTGACTTCATTACGCTGAAACTTGACTTTGTTGGAGCGAGATTTGCTTTCATTTTCGTAAAACTTGCTTTGGCTGGAGCGGAATTTGCTTTCATTGGAGCGAAAGCAAGCTTCGGAATCACAGAACTTGATTACAAAATTCTGTGATTTGATTACAGAGTTCTGAAACTTGATTATAGAATTCTGTAATTTGATTCTGTGGAGACGAAAAAAGGCAGAAAAAGAAGGGAAACTCGTTTAAGAGTCGCCCTTCGTTGATTTTAATCCGATGCGTTTAGATTGTGTCGGCGTGAGGCTTACGTCCGCAGGCACATAACGCACAAAGACGCCGCCGTTATCAAATACGCAGAGTTTGTAACTTTGTTTTCATTGCTCAATGCTTGGTTTGCGATAGACTTTTGCGGCGTTTCGGTGCGGTTTTTCTTCATAATATTTTGTTGTGTTCTCATAATGTTGTGGTTTTCTCAACTTTTATATATCAATAATCGTGCCAAACTGCGATAATATCAAATTTAAAAGTTTTTTAATAAGTTTGCAAACTTAAATTATCTGATTTTAACACCGCTCAAACGATGGAAAATAACAATCAAACCAATGAACAATTAGCTCAAAAGTCTTTTAATAAAGCTTTCAATGCTTATTCTAAGAAGCAATATGAGAAAGTGATAGAATGTTTTCAGAAAGCAATAAAATTAAAGCCCGATTTTGCAGAAGCATACCTCTATATGGGAAATGCTTATAAAGATTGGGACGGACAGTATGAGCAAGCAATAAAATGTTATAAGAAGGCAATAAAACTAAAGCCTAATTTGGCAAATGCATACTGCAATATGGGAATTGCTTATTATTCTTGGAATGGACAATATAAGAAAGCAATTGAATGTTATAAGAAAGCAATTGAATTAAAACCCGATTTGGCGGACTCATACTACAATATGGGAGTTGCTTATGGTGATTGGAACGGACAATATAAGAAAGCAATTGAATGTTATCAGAAGGCAATAAAATTAAAGCCTAATTATGCGGAAACATACTGCAATATGGGAATTGCTTATAGTGATTGGAACGGACAATATGAGAAAGCGATAGAATGTTACCAGAAAGCAATAAAATTAAAGCCTAATTTGGCAAATGCTTACTTCAATATGGCAAATGCTTATAGTGATTGGAACGGACAATATAAGAAAGCAATTGAATATTATGAGGAGGCAATAGAATTAAAGAAAGATTATGCGGAAGCATACGCCAATATGGGAAGTGCTTATGCTACTTGGAAAAGACAATATGATAAAGCAATAGAATGTTGGCAAAAAGCAATTGAATTAAAGCCCGATTATGCGGACGCATACGTCAATATGGGAGAGGCTTATAGCAATTGGAACGGACAATATGAGAAAGCAATAGAATGTTATCAGAAGGCAATAGAATTAAAGCCCAATTACGCGGAAGCATACAACAATATGGGCGCTGCTTATGCTGATTGGGGCGGACAATATGAGAAAGCGATAGAATGTTTTGAGAAGGCAATAGAATTAAAGCCTGATTACGCAGACGCAGACAACAATATAGGAGTTGATTATAGTGTTTGGAAGGGGCAATATGGGAAAGCAATTGAATATTATAAGAAGGCAATTGAAGTAAAGCCCGATTTTGCGAGAGCATACGCCGTTATGGGAGCAGCTTATGGGCTAAAAGGAGATGATAAGCAGGCAATAGACTTTTTAAAGCAAGCAGCACGACTTGGAGATGAGGTTGCAAGGCAATGGTTAAAAGGAAACAAGGTGTCTTGGTAAGGAATGTTGGCGGGAAAGGGGTATTAAAGGTCTTTGATTGGGATTTGAAGGACGGGATGTATGAAGTCGGGGATGATTTGCTTCAATGGAATGAGGACAAATGAGCGTTCGGCGATGCGAGGGTGTGGAAGGCAGAGTTGAGGCGTGTTAATGATGAGGTCATCGCAAAAAAGGATGTCAATATCTATCGTTCGCGATTCGTAATGCGGCTTTGTGCGGATGCGTCCCAATGCCTGCTCAACGTCAAGGCAGATTGCCAATGCTTCTAAGGGCGTTTTGTCGGTTCGGATGACTATTGCGGCGTTGAGGAAATCAGTATCGGCGTCAAAACCCATTGGTTTGGTTTCAATGATTGCTGATTGGGCTGTAATCTTTCCGAGCCTTTGCGACAACAAAAGGCAGGCTTGACGCAGGTTTTCTTCCCTTTCGCCCATGTTTGTGCCTAATCCTAAAACTATATTCATATTACATAAATAAAAAGCGACTGATTATTGCAACCAATCGCTTATCCGTGTAGCGGGAGCAGGATTCGAACCTACGACCTTCGGGTTATGAGCCCGACGAGCTGCCTCTGCTCCATCCCGCATCTTGTTTTGAGAGTGCAAAGGTACGCTTTTTTTCACATACTACCAAACTTTATGAAATTTATTTCTGATTTCCGTGCGTTAATCCTTCATTTTGTCTATATCACGCCTCTCTTTCTTGGTCGGTCTTCCAGTTCCCCGGTCGCGTTTCTCAAAGGCATAGCGGCGAATTAAGGTTTGCATTTCATAATCGCTCTTTGGCGTCAGGTCTTCTATGAATTCCTCAACCGCTTTTGCCGAAACACGCCCGTGCAACAGCCCTTTGACTTTTATTTGCTTGTGAAACTGCTCCACATTCAGGCTATAAACATCGCCAATCTTCACCTCACGCGATGGTTTGACTGCCGTATCGCCGCATTTCACCTTTCCAAGACGACAAGCCTCAGCAGCAAGCGAACGAGTCTTGTAAAGCCGCACCGCCCATAAGAATTTGTCTATACGAACGCCCTCTTCCATAAATTAAATGCTAATTCTTGTCTCTGAAATAGACGGTTACCGGCACGCCTGAGAAGTCAAAGAGTTCGCGTAACTTGTTTTCCACAAAGCGTTTGTAGTCTTCACGCACGTATTGCGGCAGATTGCAGTAGCAAACGAACTGAGGATACGCCGTTTTCAGTTGCATAACGTATTTAATCTTGACATACTTGCCCTTATATGCGGGAGGAGGATTTTGTTCCTTGACAATAGGCAGCAGAAGTTCGTTAAGCTTTGACGTAGGTATCTGTTGGCGGCGTGCTTCGAAGACTTGCTTTGCCGTTTCCAAAACCTTAAAGATGCGTTGCTTGTTAAGAACGGAAGTAAAAACAATAGGTATGTCGGTGAAAGGAGCAGTCTTTTCTCTTATCCTTCGTTCAAAGTCTTTGTGAGTGTTGGTTTGCTTCTCTATTAAGTCCCATTTATTGACTACTATCACGACTCCCTTATGGTTTCGTTGCGCTAATGAGAACAGATTGATGTCCTGCGATTCCAATCCGTCCTTTGCATCCACCATAAGTATGCAAACGTCTGCCGTTTCAATGCTTCGTATTGACCTCATCACCGAATAGAACTCTACATCTTCGGTTACCTTGCCCTTTTTTCTTATTCCGGCAGTATCAATTATCATAAAATCAAAGCCAAACAAGTTATAGCGAGTATTGATTGAATCTCTTGTCGTGCCGGAAATATCTGTTACAATATTCCTTTCCTCTCCTATGAGCGCATTGATAAGAGATGATTTGCCGACATTAGGTCTGCCGATAACGGCTATTTTTGGTAAATCGTCCTTAGCCTCTTCTATCTTATTGTTATCAAAATCCGCAACCAGGACATCAAGCAATTCTCCCGTACCACTTCCGTTTATTGACGAGATAGGATAAACCTCGCCCAGCCCAAGAGAATAGAATTCAATATGATCATTTGCCCGTGCGGTATTGTCTGATTTGTTAGCCACCACAAGAACTTTCTTTTTCGCATTCCTTCGCAACATATCGGCAACATTTTCGTCCATCGCCGTCAAACCGTCTTTCACATCAACAAGAAAAAGAATCACGTCCGCCTCATCAATGGCTAATTGCACTTGTTTGCGAATTTCCGACTCAAAAGTATCATCGCTGCCGACTATATAGCCGCCTGTGTCAATTACACTAAAATCTTTGCCGTTCCAATTAGAGTGTCCGTAATGCCTGTCTCTTGTTACGCCCTCCTGTTCGTGTATTATAGCGTTGCGAGTATTGGTTAAGCGGTTGAAAAGAGTTGATTTTCCTACGTTAGGTCTTCCCACGATAGCGACAATATTAGTCATAAGTTTATTTGTTTGTTGATTTTATGGTTTTCTTGCGGCAAAAATACTAAATTTTGATAACAATGGAATATTATGTATCTTTGCACTCTCAAACTTAATACAAATTGAATCATTATGAATAATGCAACATTTTCATTCAGAGAACCTAAAAATGAACCTGTTTTAGGGTATGCTCCTAACTCTCCCGAGAGAATAGAATTGGAGAAAGAGTTAAACAGACAATACAATCAATGTATTGAAATCCCATTAATCATCAACGGACAAGAGGTTAAAACCGGCGATATGGGAAAAGTAACTATGCCAACCGAACACGGACACGTTCTTGCTACATATCACAAGGCTACAAAGGAAGTTGTTGAACAGGCTATCGCATCTGCTATGGATGCAAGAAAGAAATGGGAAAAAATTGATTGGATTGACCGCTGCTCTATAATGCAACGTGCTGCCGAACTCATATCTAAAAAGTATCGTTATGTGTTAAATGCGGCTACAATGCTCGGACAGGGTAAGAATCCTTATCAAGCAGAAATTGATTCCGCATGTGAGGCTATTGATTTCTTGCGTTTCAACGCATATTACGCCTCAAAAATCTATACAAATCAACCAATGAGCGACAATACTGCGATAAACCGCTTGGAATATCGTCCTTTGGAAGGCTTTGTGTATGCAATATCTCCGTTTAACTTCACAGCCATTGCCTGCAACTTGAATATATCACCCGTATTGATGGGTAACGTTACGATATGGAAGCCTGCTACGACTGCAATCCTTTCCAACTATTATCTTATGAAAGTCTTCAAGGAAGCAGGAATACCTGACGGAGTAATAAACTTTATTCCGGGCAGCGGCAGTGTTATTTCCGACACTTGCTTTGCTTCAAAAGATTTGGCAGGTATTCACTTCACAGGCTCAACAGGAACATTTAACAACTTCTGGAAGCAGATTGGGGACAATATAAGCAACTATAATACTTATCCGAAGATAGTCGGCGAAACCGGAGGCAAGGACTTCATCGTTGCTCACAAGTCTGCCTGCCCTAAGGAATTGGCTGTGGCTATTGTAAGAGGCTCTTTTGAGTATCAGGGACAGAAATGTTCGGCTGCTTCAAGAGCATATATTCCTAAGGGACTATGGGATAAAACTTTTGAGTACATCCAGCAAATGATGAAAGAGGTTAAAATGGGCTGTGTAAGAGAAATGTCCAATTATGTCAATGCTGTGATTGATGAAAAGGCATATAACGATATTATGAAGTATGTTGATGCTGCTAAAAATGCAAGTGATGCCAAGATTGTATTGGGTGGCAACGGAGATAAGTCAAAAGGTTACTTTATTGAGCCGACTATCATCCTTACAACCAACCCTCATTACGCTACAATGGAGACAGAACTTTTTGGTCCTGTGATGACGATTTATCTTTATGATGATGAGGCTTATGAAGAGACTTTGCAACTTTGCGACAGCACATCTCCTTATGCTCTGACAGGCTCTATCTTCTCGCATGACATCTTTGCAACCAAGAAAGCAATGAAAAAACTCCGCTATGCAGCAGGAAACTTCTATATAAACGACAAACCGACCGGTGCAGTAGTAGGAAATCAGCCATTTGGCGGAGCAAGAGCATCGGGAACTAACGATAAGGCAGGTTCGGAATTAAATCTATATCGTTGGGTTAGCACTCGTTGCATAAAGGAAACATTATTGCCTGCTACCGACTTCAAATATCCGTTCATGGGATAACCATAATAATTATATTTGAGACTTTGCGTTAAAGCAGTTTCTTTTTAGAGGAGCGTTCATAAAGGACGCTTCTTTTTTTGCCCATTAAAAATCATATACTTGCACTCTCATTTTCATAACAGCACAGTATCCGATTACCAAAGTGCATACTGCACTTTTTAATGAAGCAAATAAGAATAAGATTTGAGGCAAGAATATAAAATATTAACACTAAAAAGAATATTCTATCCTTGAAAAAGAATATTCTATCCTTGAAAAAGAATATTCTATCTTGAAAAAAGAATGTTCTATCTTAGAAAAAGAATATTCTATCTTGAAAAAAGAATGTTCTATCTTAGGAAAAGAATATTCTATCTTGAAAAAAGAATGTTCTATCTTAGGAAAAGAATGTTCTTTTTTATGATATTAGAAATCACTTGCGGACAAAAAGCGGGAAATGTACCTAATACAAATCTCTGAACTCTTCCGGTGCAATTTAATTTGAATTTAATTGTGTTTAATATTTTTTGTATATTTGCAACCTGAAAGGATAACTGTTGGACAGCCTGGCTTGTAGTGCCTGTGTCTCGACCCAGTAGTTATCTTTTCTTTTTTATTATCTTTACACTATGAAATGTAGATATATTCTTTTAGTCGGTGTTATTATTATTGCTATTGCTCTTTATCACAAAGCAATTGTTACTGCTTTTGTCGTTGCTTTTATTACTCTTATAGCAATGGGAATTAAGTTTATCATAGATATATTTAGACTCTTTTAGGTCTAAATTTGTGCTCTATTATATCTTGCTCTTTCTTTTAATCCATGACCGTTGTGAATTGCTTTCAAAAGTGTATCTTTGCATCTTTATATTTATTTAATTAATAATGCTATTATGAAATTCATAAGAAACTACAATCATGAGATTTACACAGTTATCACGCTTCTACTAATCTCATTGTCCGCAATATTTGTTATTCCTGATATCACACAAAAGCTGACGCTCACCTATGCTCTTGTTTTCCTTTTGCACGAATGGGAAGAGAACAACTATCCGGGCGGTTTTTTTGATATGATGTTCGGCGAGATTATGAATTTAAAGCCTGTTCCTTCCGGCGACAAATTGCGAGGAGCAAGAATGTATGTTTACATATTACTTATTACTTTAACATTCATACCATATTTTTTTCACACTCAAATATGGTTGATTCTTCCAATCGTCTATTTAGGTTTAATTGAAGGGTTTTCGCATACTATGTCTATCAAGATTTTCAAACTTAATAGAAAGTATACTCCGGGAATGATAACCGCCGTGTGTCAGTTTTCGCTAAGCACATTCACCTTATATTATTTAATACAAGGAAATTTAATATCTCTCTGGCAATATGCTGTTGGACTGCTGATTCTTATTGTTGGGTTATTTTTAATGGCACGCTTTGGTATGGCTGCAAATGGCATAAAATTTAGCCAAGTACCCAAAATGATAAGAGAGAACTTTAAGAGAGTTAGAAGTAAATAGAATTAAAATATGCTGTGAATTGCTTTCAAAAGTGTATCTTTGTTCTTTGAAATACAACCTTGTGGAATTTGCAAAAGTCTTCGGCTTCGTTGTGAATTGCTTTCAAAAGTGTATCTTTGTTCTTTGAAATACAACCAGCCTTCCGTTGTCCGGTGCTCGGTTACAGTTGTGAATTGCTTTCAAAAGTGTATCTTTGTTCTTTGAAATACAACGGGCTAATGTGTTTATAACGCATAGCAATTGTTGTGAATTGCTTTCAAAAGTGTATCTTTGTTCTTTGAAATACAACTGCCGTTGTCCAGAAATGGCAGGCGGACCTGTTGTGAATTGCTTTCAAAAGTGTATCTTTGTTCTTTGAAATACAACGGAAAAGAATAAAGATAATAGATTTATTTAGTTGTGAATTGCTTTCAAAAGTGTATCTTTGTTCTTTGAAATACAACCAAATCACGGACGATAGCGGCGAACAGATAGTTGTGAATTGCTTTCAAAAGTGTATCTTTGTTCTTTGAAATACAACACATTGCTATAAGTAGAATAGCCTCTATTGGTTGTGAATTGCTTTCAAAAGTGTATCTTTGTTCTTTGAAATACAACGTCAAAGATTACTGGAAGAAGCGTCTTTTCGTTGTGAATTGCTTTCAAAAGTGTATCTTTGTTCTTTGAAATACAACCGAGAAATTTAACCGGACTTGCGACTTGCCGTTGTGAATTGCTTTCAAAAGTGTATCTTTGTTCTTTGAAATACAACAGAGGTGTTAAGGCTTATATAGACCCTAATGTTGTGAATTGCTTTCAAAAGTGTATCTTTGTTCTTTGAAATACAACACCGGTTAAACTGACTTGCAGGGCGTTTTAGTTGTGAATTGCTTTCAAAAGTGTATCTTTGTTCTTTGAAATACAACATACCCACATTCAAACATCTGTATTTAAGAATATTATAACAAAGATTAGAAATAGATAAAATGCTGTATTTCAAAAAAAGTCCGCTTGCAAGACGGACTTTTTGCTTTCTATACCTGTTTTCTTTCATTTAGAAAAGTTCTAATTGTGTGCTTGCTATGGATTTCTCAATTGGCTTTTTACAAGAAAAAATCTCCATTTCTCCAAATTGTTTGTCCGTAATGCGTAAAATTCCTACTTGTCCATATTCCGGTAAACTTTTTTTAACACGATTGATATGTGCTTGTGCATTTTCTGCACTTGCACAATGACGAATATAGGTAGAAAACTGAAACATATTAAAGCCATCTTTCAAGAGTTTTTTACGAAACTCCGCATACGCCTTACGCTCTTTCTTTGTTTCAGTCGGCAAATCAAACATTGTAAAAACCCACATAATTCTGTATTCACTTAAACGATTCATTACTCTTGTATTAATTTGGGATATAATATTCTACGTCTATTTCCATCAAAACATTTCTGCAGAGAAGCAGTTGTTGTCGTCATAGCAACCATTAACGGACTTCTTTCTTTGTTGATAAAAACATCTTGTTCCAAAGAAGACAAAAATCGTATTTTGATTTTAGTTGTAAGTTCCGAAACAGATTCATTCTCCTTCAAAATTTCTAATACAATTTTATCAATAAACGGACGATATGGCTCCATAATATCATCGGAAAGAGGTAAAGAATTATACTGATTATGGTGAAAAATACCGACAACGGGCAACAACCCTGACCCTGTTAAAGATCGTGCCATCGCAGCACGAAGCAATGAATAGCCATAATTTAAAAGATTATTAGGTGGTTGCTCTTCTCGCCCACGTTTGAAATCGGAAATATAATTTGAAAAGATATTTCTCCAGTAAATAGCCGCCGCTTGTCCCTCTGCATTATCCGAATCTCCCGATTTCACATTATTTAGCAACCAATTAAGCCGCTTATCTTCTATATCTTCGGATTTCAAAACTGCAATTTGGTTCTCTATCTTTGCCTCAACCGTTTGTTGCCAAAGTTGCTTTTTAAGCGGCTCACTTGCCTCTATCTGACTCTTAAATCTTGCACACTGCAACGAATGTCCGTTCAAATTCATCATCATCCCAGCAGGCAAATGCTTGTCATTACATTGAATAATAGCAACATTATTTTCAATAAGGGCTGTTAGAACAGAATGAGTAATAGTAATTTGCTTGTTATCCAAAATCACATAACCAATATCCTCTATCGGCTTTGTAATTATGCTACTTTGTTTAAAACTATCCGGCAATGTATCATTCTCTTCCACACCGGGTAATTTGATTACCAATTGATTGTTTTTAAGAGATAAGTATGCAGGATTTCCAAAATACAATGTCTTCTTAACCATAATATAAACACTAAATAGTTATAAAAATATGAATCCTTATCACATTTTTTTATTTTGCAAATATATTCAAAAAAATTGGCATGTGCAGCAAAAAAGTTGTACTTTTCATTTGGATGAAAATAGATTTTTATCTTCTTTTTATCCAAAAAGTTTTGCAGATTAAATTTTTAGTTGTAAGTTTGCAGCATTAAATACATATTATTTACATGAAACCGATGTATTCTATAAGCAAATACACAAGTAAAAAAGTGGCAAAGTATTTGTCATTTATTACTCTTGCCTTATGTAACTGCTTGAAAATACATACATACATACATACATACATACATACATACATACATACATACATACATACATACATACATACATACATACATACATACATACATACATACATACTGCAACAACTCTCCTATCCCGATAATCTTAATATTATACTCATCAATACGAAAAACAGAAAAAGATATTCTAATCTTCCTATATCAGCATCGTTTTTCATAATGAATGAGAGGAAATTTCTGCGAATATATGAATAGAGTAATGTATTTGCAGCGTATTAAAAAAGAGAAGACTTGCGTCTCTTTATATTCACGAAACGAGATTTGTTGATGGAGTTATAGTAACAGAGATTAACAGATAAGACAAACGCCGTACATTTTTGTTGTTTTGTACGATGAAGATTTCTCAAAGACGGACGGCGGAATATAATTATAAAAAGAAATCGCAAATATCTATTAAAATTTTTTAAAGATGAAAGAGATACTATTAAAAAGACTTTTAAGCAAGACATTAGCAATAATGTTTGCAGCAACAATAAGTGTTGCAATGGTTGGTTGTTCGGACGATGAAGAAAATACAAATCCTAACACTCAAATTCCTAATAATGCCAAAGAAATAGCATTTGTTAATGATAAAGGAGAAATTCAATTAGAGTTCTCTCAGGATAAAGTAATATCTGCCTTTAATACAAAAAATAAAGGACAGCAATTAAGGGTTATAGATATATACGACGATGCACCAACATCATTAACTTCTAATGCTTCACTTGTTTTGAATATCTATGATTTAGAGAAAAAAACTTATGTTACATTTGCATTGGGTAAAATAATCAAGGCAATAGATAATGGTATTATAAGATACTATCACTCTACTAATAATCCAAACAAAGTCGCAGGTCCTACAATTTGGATAGGTTGTGAAGCGAAAGAAAATTGTACGGAATGTCATCCGCCTCAAACAACAAAATACAAAACATATTCTTGTAAATGCAAACTACCATCTGATAAGGGTACTTGCAGCGTTAGATCAAAGCAAACTGATTTATCTGCTATTCAAGGACCGCTATGAGTAAAATTTATTTGATGATACTGTCAAGTTTTTTACTTTTCTCTTGCAGTAAAGTAGAAAAGACTATAACTTCACTTAATATAGTAAAAGGTACATTTGATATGGGGGATGTAACATCAGATACTGTTGTTAACGGATATTTTATTGTTGCAAACAACACATTAAATACAATTAAATACAAGAGAATACTTATTGATTGTAGTTGTACCGCTTTATACTTAAATGAAGGAGATAGCATACTTGCAGGAAAAACCGATACTATTTATTGCAGTTTTAACTCAACAGGATTAGTAAATGGAAATGTAAAAAGTCCTATTAGAGTAATTACTGATACCGACGTAGATTTAAATAGATTTTACATTGTAGGAACAATTAAATAATTGGTTGGGATTATGAAATGTAAAAGTTTCATAATCCCTTTTTAATAATGATTTTATTAACACAGAAATTAAAACAAATGAAAAAAGTAATTTTATTAACATTAGTAAGTCTTTCTTTATTATCATGCTCCAATTCTCACAAAGCAACTAAATATCTGGAGCAAGTAGTTAGCAAAATAGACAAAAAAGAGCAAATCAGTTTCAGCGTAGATGAAATAATGCCTTTATTGAGCCAAAAATATGTTTATTATGCCAATAGGAAAGACTCTGTTTGGGGTTTTAATCAAGTAGATTTTAGCAAAACTATTTTCTATCCTGACAGCATAAAGTACATTAGTTTATCTATGGATAAACTATCATTGATAATAAAGAAAGAAAATATGAATGCTGAAGATTCTTTTGCCTTTTACAACACCTTATATTTTAGTTTTTTCGGACAAGCAGAATATGTTAATCTGTATCTATTTCCGAAATCAGGCTTGAACCAAATAAAATACTACAAAAACTTAAAGATAAATAATGATAAGGAGGATTCCAAGTATAAAATCATATCATTTGAAAACAGAACGCTCAGCAGTTATGATAAGGAAGGCAATCTATATCCTATCCCATATATGGTAAAACTATATGTTAATGATTCTTCTAAAATAATTGAAAAAATAGAAAGTAAGAGAATAGAATGCAAATATCCTGAAGATACAATAAATAATGTAACATATTACATTTCGGATATTTCATTTGACGACAAAAAAGGTTTGATTGATTCTGTATTTGATTTCAATAATAAAGAATATACTAATTTTAATAGACTATATCAAACTTTTTTTGATGAAAGTGATGAAATAGATACAACAGCACCTATTCATAAATTAGATTCTTTTATGGTTATGACAAATGAAATGCTTAATGCTCCGATAATAAACCTTAATGGTGATACCACAACCATTGGAGAGGAAAAAGGATGGATTCTTGTTGATTTTTGGTTTATTGGTTGTAAGCCTTGTTTGGAGACGTTTGTAAAAATGAAAGATGAGCGTCAAAAATATGGGCAAACATTGTTAGAAAAAGAAGGCATTAAGATTATGATGATAAATCCTTATAGCGAAAACATTAATCATATTACTCGCTTTTGTGCTCAATATTCTATGGATAAAGATATTTATCTAAGCAAAGCAATAGAGAAATATTTTGACCTTTATTCTCTGCCTCAATACTTCCTTATTTCGCCCGATAAAAAGATTTATAGAATAAAGGAATTAAACGATTATTCGGAAATACTGAAAATAAAAGGAAACCAGTAGTGCTATTGCGAAAATCCATACAGATAAAACTGCAATAAGCAAAAAGTTTAACGTAGCGAGATAGCATAATAAATAAATAAAAAGGCACTTGGTTTTATCCGAATGCCTTTTGGTGGAAATGAAATCAAAGGTCATATCGGTCAATCGCCGTATGGGACAAACCGATGCTCTGATTTAAATGTTATTGCTTGTGTCGGCTCACGCGAATCGTCTTCAAAACAGCGTCAGGCGAAGCAATGCGATAGCCTTCGCTGAGAAAAACAACTTCCCCATTTGGATTTATGAAAATAAGAAGAGGGAAATTGTTACCGAAATCATACTTTATTGCTGCTAAAACAGCGTTTAATATTTTTTTTGCTTCGTTTTGTTCAAATATTGTTTGATTTGGCAGACTGCTTTTCAGCGTTTGCATCATTTTTTCCGAAACATTATCATCGCAAATCGCCGTAATGATACCGATTTGTGAGGTTTCAAACTCATTTTTCAAGGTCGCAAAATCGGCAATCAGGTGTTTGGTCGGCTCATTTGAAGGCTTCACGAACGCAATCAGCAATCCATCCTCGCCACAAAGGCTTTTAAGGGTCGTGGATTTTGAATTTACGGCAACAGAAGTTTGTTCCAAAGAGATTTTTGCAAGAATCTTCGGCTCAAAATCTGCTTTGGGAAGCGTGATATAAAGAGTTGTGTCATTGCCATCAAGGTTAAAAAATTCTTCTCTTACTTTCACGCTGCCGTCATCTGCTCTCGTGCCGCTCAAAAGACGATAATAGCCGTTGGAAAGGCTCAATGTGTCGGGGAAATCGGCAAAATGCGGGTCGTATTCATAGTCCAGCGTGTGGAAACGCCCGTTTATGAGTTTGGAAAGCGTGAAATGCGAATAGTATTCGGGCTTTTTGATGTTGCTTTCGCTGCTTTTAACGATTACTTTCGTCATTTCAACATTCTCATCCTTTGCTTTATCGTCTTCGGACAGGGCTGCATAGGTCCAGGAGCCTTTCGGCATACGATACTGTGCCTTTTGCGTTGCCCATTCGTAGCGAGCAGCGATGCCTAACGAGCGACAAATCGCAACGAAAAGAATATCCCGTGAAAGATTGTCTGCTTCCATGGTCTTCAAAACTCCTTTGGGCGAGATTGGTTGCCCGTAATAATTTTCGGAACTGAGGCTTATGTTTTCGTTTATCCACTTTGCAATCCGTTGAGGGTCGTTTCTGAATGCAGTGGCTTGCTTACCGAAAGTCGATTGCAGGTCAAGACGCCATGGAGTGAGCTTTTCAAGTTGTATTCGTGGGTTTAAGATGTATTTATTGATTGTTTCCTCGTCATATCCCTTCAATGGCGGCTTGCCGGATGAGAAAGAAAAGACGTGGTCGTTGATAACATTCATCTCAATGTCCCTAAGGTCTTTGTCATATATCACATCAAGGAGAGCAAGCTTGAAAGGATTGCAGTCAATCGGCTTTTGGTTGCCGTTTTTCTGCGAAAGGTCGGCATTCAAAACAGACTTTATTACATCGTAATTGCCCCATGATTTGTCTGTAAGGCTGTCTGCATGAGTCGGAATGTAGTTTGGTTGCAGCCTTTTGGGGTCTGTGTATTGCGGAAAGGTGTGTATGTAGGCTTCTCTCAAAGAATCCTCGTATGCAAGCCTCTTTGCATTTGCCGCAACCGCCTCATCGCTCTTCGCTTTTACTATTTTCTCAACGGGAGGTGTCAATATAAATTCGTGATAATAAGGTTTGCAGTCGGCAGAAGCAAGGACTATTTTGCAGAGAGTATCTTCCGCTGCCGCCTTTTGAAGTTTAAATCTCGTGCCATCAGTAACGCTTATCATCAAATCGCCCAATCCGGTGTTTAATACGGCTTCTCCATCCGCATTTGTCCTGTTTCGCGACAACGGATAATACTCTGCATAGTTGTAAAGCCCGAAATCCACTTCCGCATCTTTAATCGGTTTGCCCGAAGGGTCGGTTACGATGACTTTTAAGGTCTTTACGGCGGTATAATTTGAGAGAAGATTGATGCGGGAGTAGAGATTGGTTTCATAATTCTTCTGTTCGCTGCCGTCATACTTGCCAAAAACGGTCGTATGCACCATCATAGCCCGCTTAACTGGGGAATCAAACCAGCCGCTGTTGAGTTCAACGTCAGGTTCGCAGGCTCCGAAATAATACCATTTGCCATCAGCCCACGCTTCCACCCATGCGTGATTATCATCCGTGTGAGCCCAACGCGGAGTGTAGCATTGGCGGGCTGGAATGCCCACAGCACGCAAGGCAGAGACGGTAAAAGTGCTTTCTTCTCCGCATCTGCCCCAAGAAGTCCTCACAGTAGCGAGCGGAGATGAAGTTCTGCCGTCCGAAGCTCTGTAATTAACTTTCTCATGACACCAATGATTAACCTCCTTTATTGCTTCATACATCGTTAAACCTTTAATCCGCTCCTTCAATTCCTCAAAGAAAACTATCCGAGCCGTGTCAAGGTTCTCATTATTCACCCGAAGAGGCAACACAAAGTGCATAAAAACCTCATCGGGTATCGTTTTGCCCCAATGAAAGAAGGTTTTAGCCTCCAAAGTCGCCCTTACCTGCCGCAGAAAGAAGCCTTGCGTATAATCGGAAAGGTCGCTCAGCGGCATATAATCATATAAAAATTTCATATACTTTGCTTCTGTCGGCGTGAGATTAGCATCCAACGCAATACCAGCACGATAGGTTTGGCTGTTGGCTGCAAATACGGCTGCCAACGCAAGCAATAATGTTGTAAATCTTCTTTTCATCGGTTTGAATGATTGGTATATTTTCACTATAGGCTGCAAAGATAGACAAAACTCTGCATTCGCCGCCCTGTTGCTTGGTTTTATTTTCGCAAAACGAGGTTTCATTTTCCCCAAACTTGCTTTCAACTTCATAGGATTTGATTATAACTTCGCCAAACTTGATTATAACTTCATAGAACTTGCTTTTATTTCAGTTTGGTATATATCAAAAATTAGTTTGGTATATATCTAATTTTCTTTTGGTATATACCTAATTTATTTTTAGTATATAGCAAATTTACTTTTAGTATATACCAAACTGATTTTTGATATATACCTAATTTATTTTTAGTATATACCAAACGAAAATTAGGTATATATCTTTTTAAGATAAAAGCAAGTTCTATGAAGTTATAATCAAGTTTGGCAAATTTATAATCAAATAAGGCTAAGTTATAATCAAGTTTGATGAAGTTGTAATCAAATAAGGCTAAATTGAAACCTCGTTTGGGGAGAATGAAAGCAGGTTTGGCGGGATTTATCTTTGTTTTTGTACCTTTGTTACTTCAATTTAAAAGAATATGAGGAAGATATTTTTGGCTCTTATGGCTTTTTGCTTCGCCGCAACAGGCTTTGCACAAAGCCTTTACAACGAAGAAGCGGACGGATGCAAACAACTGGACGATGCTATCGCACAAGCAAAAAAGGAAAGCAAGTTTGTGATGGTGCAAGTAGGCGGTAACTGGTGCAAATGGTGCTTGCGGTTTAACGAATTCATAACAACGAACGACAAAACCAGCAAAATCCTTAAAGATAACTTCGTTTTCGTGCATCTGAACTTCTCTCCCAAAAACAAAAACGAAGCAGCAATGAAACGAATGGGCAATCCGCAGCGTTTCGGCTTCCCTGTGCTGGTGATTTTGGACGAAAACGGACAGCGGATTCACACTCAAAATTCGTCATATCTGGAAAAAGGGGACGGATACAGCGAAAAAGAAGTCGTAAGCTTCCTTTTGAACTGGACACCCGCTGTTTGCAAAATTTATTAGGACGATGACCGAGCATAATATCAACCTTCGTCCCTATAATACTTTCGCTCTTGACGCCGTTGCGAAGACTCTGATTCATATTAGCAGCGAAGAGGATTTGGAAACTTTGCCCTGCGGTAAGGATATGATAGTTCTGGGCGGCGGAAGCAACACTCTTTTCACCAAAACGATTATTGAACAGCCCGTTGTGAGGATTGAGAACAGGGGAATAAAGGTTGTGGATGAGGATGCGAAGAGTGTGATTGTGGAAGCGGCGGCTGGAGAAAACTGGGCGAAGTTTGTGCTGCATTGTGCGAAGAATCATTGGAGCGGAATAGAGAATCTGGCGGCTATTTACGGCTCTGTGGGCGCTGCTCCCGTGCAAAACATCGGTGCTTACGGCGTTGAGGTGAAAGATTTCATTGTTTCCGTTCTGGCTTATGACGTTTCCGCAAAGCAATGGCTCACTTTCAGCAATCAGGACTGCGATTTTGCTTATCGTTACTCGGTATTCAAGTATGGGAACAAGGATAAAATAATATGGAAGGTGCGATTAAGGTTGCAAAAGCAGTTCTCGCCCAATCTTTCCTATGATGCAATCCGCCGAGCCTTTGAATCAAAGGGATATAAGGACGTTTCGCCGACCGATATGTGCGATTTGGTAACCGAAATCCGCAATTCAAAGTTGCCTGACCCTGCTTTGCTGCCCAATGTCGGCTCTTTCTTCAAGAATCCTTTGATTTCACAACAGCAGTTTGCCGATTTGCAGGCGTTATATCCTGATATCGTTCATTTCAAAGCAGACAACAGGGCGATGGAAAAACTATCGGCGGCGTGGTTGATTGAGAAAAGCGGCTGGAAAGCAAAGAAACTCGGCACGGTAGCAATGCACGAAAAGCAGTCTCTTGTTATGGTGGCTATAGAACCTGCTAAGGGCGAAGACATTCTTGCTCTTGCCGCTGCGATAAGAGATGATGTGAAGACAAAGTTTGATGTGGATTTGCAGATAGAGGCTCATATAATATGATTACAGCCTTTGGCGTTAAGCAAACAAAACAATAAACGATTAAAACTATGGAAGATAAAAACGAAATCAGGCTTGCCCGCGTTTGGATGTGGTTTTCGGAGCATAAAGACACGTTAATGGATATTGATGCTTTGGATGAAGAGGCGGCAGAGGCTGTTTTGCTGGAATTTGATGAGGTTTTGAAGCAATATAGTGAAGGAATAGACTTTGAACTCGGCGATTTGACGCAGAAAGGTCGCACTTTGCTACTCACAACGGGCGGAAACGCAGATTATTTTGAGGATGTGTTTGATTTATGTGAGCAAGCGCCGATTTTAGACTTCTGGGAAATTATTCCTTTACGCCAACCGCAAGGCGAGAAAGCCGTTATAAGATACGGGAAGTATCATTACAAGGCAAAAGAACTTTATTTCGTGCCGTTGGAAAGCGACAATGAAGAGGATGGAGTGGGCATTCGCGTGGGTATAAGCAACTATGAGCAGGATGAAGAGGAGCAATATATCGCTGTTTATTCGCTTGTGGAGGCTATTGCCGGGGAATACGAATGTGGAACGATGATTGATTATTTTGAATTATGCTCTCTGCCCGCCGATATAAAGAATACGGATTTTATTCCTTTAACCGATTTGCCTGAATTCTTGCTTTGGGCTGACGGAACAAAGGATTAAAAAAATATTACTTGATTTTATTCGCCTCTTTTGGCTTCTTCCCAAATCAAATCCATCTCTGCAAGCGTCATTTGGCTTAAATCTTTTCCTCTTTCGGCAACTTGCTGTTCCAGATACTGAAAACGGCGTATGAATTTGCGGTTTGTGTGCTCCAAAGCATTCTCGGGATTTACGTTTATCAGACGTGCGTAATTTATTAAGGCAAAAAAAACATCTCCAAACTCGGTAAAAGTTTTTTCTTTGTTGCCTTGCTCAATCTCATACTTCATTTCGCCGATTTCTTCCTCCACTTTGTCCCATACTTGCTGCGGATTATCCCAATCAAAGCCCACTCCGCTTGCCTTTTCCTGCACTCTGTATGCCTTAATAAGGGCTGGCAATGCGGCAGGAACACCACTCAATGCAGACTTACGTCCTTCCGTCATCTTTATTCTTTCCCAATTATCTTTTACATCTTTATCCGACTGCACTTTTACCTGACCATAAATGTGCGGATGCCGCCTTATGAGTTTATCACACAAGGTTTGGATAACGTCTTTTATGCTAAAAGTGTCGGTTTCGCTTGCTATCTGAGAATAAAACACTATATGCAGCAAGATATCGCCCAATTCCTTTTTTATTTCGCTCATATCGTTCTCGTCAATAGCCGTTGCAAGTTCATAAACCTCCTCAATAGTATTGGTTTTTAAAGATTCAATGGTTTGTTTCTTGTCCCAGGGGCATTTTTCTCTTAATTCCTCCATTATATTAAGAAGTTTCTCAAATGCCAGCAGGGCTTCCGCTTTATTATTATCTGATTTCATTGATTTTATTATCTGATTTCGTTGATTTATTATTTGATTTCATCAGTTTGTTATCTGATTTCATCGGCTTATTATCCGATTTATGGTTTGAGCAATCAATGTTATATTTTGTTCTTTCATACATTTGAAGTGGTTTTTGGGGCATTTGCTGTAACCAAGCTTGCTGCACGGGCGGCATTTCAAGCCCTCCACCTCAAAATTGCAAACCTCAAAGTCGGTGTTGTCGGGTTTCAAGGCACTCATTCCGAATTTCGGCGTGGTATTTCCCCATACGGCTACGATATTCGTATGTAAAGCGGCTGCGATATGCATTAAGCCCGTGTCGCCCGTTAGGATTAAATCCGCCTTTGATACGATAGCCGCCGTCTGACTTAGATTAAAAACTCCGCAAGCATTGAATATCTTCGCTCCTATTTGATTTTCTATCTCTATTGCTTTGTTTCTGTCGTTTTTATCGCCCAAAAGCACTATCGGATACTTGATTTCGCTGCACAGATTGACTAACATATCGGTCGGTAACTGCTTTGTAGCGTGTTGAGAGCCGCATGCAACGGCAACAAAGCCCGTATCAAAATTTTGAGGCAGGTTATTAACGGAATCAAAGTCGTCATCGCTCAAATGATAGTCTAATCCCATCCCGTCATTGCTTACATTCAAATTCCTAACAGCACGAAAATATCTATCAACAACGTGAATGGGCGGCATAAAATCAAGTTTGAAAGTCGTCAAAAGCCATTTGCGAATGTTAATCTTTGGGAATGTTGAATAGGGACGCCGTAATCGCAATGCCAAAGTGAGCGAACGCAGATTTTTTTGCAAATCCACAACGTGCGAAAAATGCTCTTGTCTCAATTCTGTGAGGATTTCGGACGGCGAAGTCTTAAAGGTATGGATTTTTTCCAAATAAGCATTGTTTGCAACTATGATTGCATTGCGTTCTTTGGTCAGAAAATGAACCTCAACGTTGGGAATCTGATTTTTTAATGCCCTTATAATGGGCGTAGTAAGCACAATGTCTCCAATGGAACTAAATCTTATTATCAGTATCTTTGATTTTGTACTTTTCGGGTCAGGCTTGGGGTCTGCTTCCATTTGATTTCGTTATAATATTTCTTGATTTAATTTTTTTAAGGCTTGATTATCCTACGCTGCCTTCAAGACTTATGCTAAGGAGCTTTTGTGCCTCAACAGCGAACTCCATTGGCAATTTACTCAAAACGTCTTTGGCGTAACCATTAACAATTAAGCCGATGGCGGCTTCTTGACTTATACCTCGCTGACGGGCATAGAAAAGTTGGTCTTCTGATATCTTTGATGTCGTTGCTTCATGCTCCACAATGGAAGACTGATTGCCGACTTCAATATAAGGAAACGTATTTGCACCACAGCGTTCGGTCAGCAGCAAAGAATCACATTGAGAATAATTACGGCAGTTTGTCGCATTCTTTGCTACTCTTACCAATCCGCGATATGAATTGCAACTCTCCCCTCCTGATATCCCTTTACTTATAATGGTGGAATGGGAATTTTTTCCGAGATGTATCATTTTTGTTCCCGTGTCTGCCTGCTGTTTATTGTTGGTTACGGCGACCGAATAGAACTCTCCGACCGAATTATCGCCCTGAAGAATGCAGCTTGGGTACTTCCAAGTGATAGCAGAGCCCGTTTCAACCTGCGTCCATGAGAGTTTGGCGTTATGTCCCTTGCAAATGCCGCGTTTAGTTACGAAATTAAAAATACCACCCTTGCCTTCCTTATCACCGGAATACCAATTCTGAACAGTAGAATACTTAACCTCCGCATCCTTAAGAACAACTATTTCAACTATTGCGGCGTGTAATTGATTTTTATCACGCTTTGGCGCCGTGCATCCTTCCAAATACGACACATAAGAGCCTTCATCGGCAACGATAAGCGTGCGTTCAAACTGCCCGGTGCCTGCAGCATTGATACGAAAGTAAGTAGAAACATCCATAGGGCAACGAACACCTTTGGGGATGTAGCAAAAAGTGCCGTCAGAGAAGACAGCAGAATTAAGAGCTGCGAAAAAATTATCACCAATCGGCACAACAGATGACAAATATCGGCGAACCAATTCGGGATAACGCTCAACCGCTTCTCCGAAAGAACAGAATATTATCCCTAATGCGGCGAGTTGTTCGCTGAAAGTGGTCTTTACCGAGGCGCTGTCAATGACTGCATCAACTGCAAAGGCTGATTCATTTTCATCAATCTTCACTCCGAGTTTGTCAAATGTCGTTTTAATCTCATCATTCATCTTCTGCTTGGGAGCAGCGTAATAAATAATATCCTGAAAGTCAATCTCAGGCACTTTAAGGCAAGCCCAAGAAGGTTGTTTCATTGTAAGCCACTTGCGATATGCCGTAAGCCGAAAATCCAACAGCCATTGCGGTTCGTTTTTCTTTGCCGAAATCTTACGGATGACCTCTTCATTCAAGCCTTTTTCAATAAAATCGGTATCAATATTGCTTACAAAACCACTTTTGTCCTCATTATTGGCTACTTCGTTTATAATGTTATTATTATCCTTCATAATATTGTATCCATACAACGGATTGCAAAATTACAACTTTTTTCCGACACACTGATACAATGATTGGCGGCAATCAAAGGGCGTGTGTGCGTGTCGCACTGACATTATGTTTTTATCAAAGGCTGTTTCATTAAATTAAAACAGCCTTTGGTCAAAATGAAACAGCGTTTTATAAAAATAAAACAGCGTTTGGCTGGAAGATTTTAAGGGATTGATTGCGGCGATGTTTGAAAAAATATATTACCTTTGCAAATTCAAAACGCCGAAACGGAGAGTTGTTCGAGTGGTTTAAGAAGCACGCCTGGAAAGTGTGTATAGTCCAAAAGGCTATCGGGAGTTCGAATCTCCCACTCTCCGCTTTACCAAAATATAAGCAATTATGACGTCGGTTATCTTTTATTCAATAGCCGTATTGGGCATTACGGCTGCCGTATTGGCTCTTATCTTGTTTCTTGTAACAAAAAAGTTTTACGTCTATGAGGACCCGAGAGTGGCGATTGTTGCCGAAAAACTGCCGGGAGCAAATTGCGGCGGCTGCGGATTTGCAGGCTGCAAAGCGTTGGCAGAGGCTATTGTGAAGAAAGAAAGTCTGGAAGGATTAAATTGCCCTGTCGGCGGTGCGGATGTGATGAATGAAGTCGGCGAAGTGCTGGGTATTAAAGCCGAAACGAGCCTTCCGAAAATTGCTGTGGTAAGATGCAACGGCTCAAAGGCGAATACAACCGCCAAAGTAAATTATGAAGGTGCTATTGATTGCCTTAATGCCTCTATGGTGCTTAGCAGTGAAGGCGGATGCCCTAATGGGTGCTTGGGATTGGGCAGTTGTGTGAGCGTTTGCCGGTTTGACGCCATTGCTATCAACAAAGAAAGCGGATTGCCTGAGGTTGATGAGAATAAATGCGTGGCTTGCGAGGCTTGTGCAAAGACTTGTCCCCGCAAAGTGATAGAGATGAGAAACAAAGGCACTAAAAACAGGCGTATATTCGTGAGTTGTATCAATAATGAAAAGGGTGCGGTTGCCAAAAAGAATTGCGGCGTTGCCTGTATCGGATGCGGCAAGTGTGCAAAGGTATGTGCTTTTGAGGCTATAAGCATTAACGACAATCTTGCCTACATTGACTTTAACAAATGCAAACTTTGCCGCAAATGTATAGAGGAATGCCCGACCGGAGCAATACATTGTGTGAATTTTCCGCCTAAAAAAGAATCTAAAAACGAAGTAGCGGCAAGTTAAAACCTTAAAATCATAAGCGTAATGAAGACATTCAAACTCGGAGGCGTGCATCCGCAAGAAAATAAGTTGGCAAAAGATTGTCCGATTGAGATAATGCCATTGCCGAAACAAGCCGTAGTTTTTGCTTCTCAACATTTAGGAGCGCCGGCGACTATTGTGGCAGAGAAAGGTCAAAAAGTGAAAGTCGGAACCTTGCTTGCCAAAGCCGAATCCTTTATCTGTGCCAATACGCATTCTCCTTTTAGCGGCACAATATCAAAAATTGATTTGGCAAACGATATTAACGGTTATAAAAAAACGGCGTTTTATATTGATGTGGAGGGCGATGAATGGTGTGAAGAGATAGACAGGAGTGAGGATTTGATAAAAGATATTAGCCTTTCTTCACAGCAAATAATTGAAAGAATAAAAGACAGGGGTATTGTGGGACTTGGCGGTGCTGCTTTCCCTACACATATTAAATATATGCTGCCCGAAGGCAAGAAAGCAGACTTTCTTATCATCAATGCGGTGGAATGCGAGCCTTATCTTACGTCCGACAATCGTCTTATGCTGGAAGAGGCTCATCAGGCTTGCATCGGAATACAGATAATGAAGAAGGCGTTAGACGTATCGGTGGCAAAAATCGGTATAGAAAACAATAAGCCCGATGCAATAAAGAATATGACCGACATCGCTGCTCAATATGACGGCATAGAGATAGTTCCGTTGCAGACGAAATACCCTCAGGGTGCGGAAAAGCAACTTATTTATGCTATAACCAAACGGCAAGTGCCAAGCGGCAAACTTCCTATTGATGTAGGGTGCGTTGTGAATAATATAGCAACAGCCGTTGCCGTTTATAACGCAGTTCAGAAAAATCGTCCGCTCATTGATAATGTTCTAACCATAACCGGCAAGTCGCTTGCCAAGCAAATAAACATTCAGGTAAGAGTCGGCACTATGCTTAGCGAGGTTATGGATTATTGCGGGGGATTGCCTGATGATTATGGCAAGTTAATTAGCGGCGGACCAATGATGGGCAAAGCCATAAGCATATTAGAGGCTCCGAGTGTAAAGACTACATCCAGCATTTTAGTGATGAGCAACAATGAATCGCATAGAAAAACCGAAACTAATTGCTTGCGATGCGGCAAATGCATAGATGCCTGCCCTATGGGTTTAGAACCGGTGCAGATTGCCAACCTTTCCAAACATCAACGTTGGGAAGATGCCGAGAATGAATACGCTATGGATTGTATAGAGTGCGGTTGTTGTCTTTTTACTTGCCCTGCCGGGCAGCCTTTGCTGGATTTGATACGTGTTGCCAAGAATAACATCGGTGCAATAAGGCGTCAGAGAAGAGCAATATAATCCTCTTGCAATGACCGACTATTTAAGAGAGATACAACTTATAAACTTCAAAAACTTTGATAATTTTGAGGCTCAATTTTCGCAAATAAATTGTTTTGTTGGCAGGAATGGCGTTGGGAAAACTAATATACTGGAAGCGATTCATTATCTTGCGATGTGCAAACCTTATTTTTATCATAATTACGAAGAGGATAACATTCGCTTTGAGGAGAATTTCTTTGCCATACACGGTCATTATGGCTCGGATGAAGCGGGCTTTAACAAATTTTCCTGTTCTCTCAAATCAGGAGAAAAAAAGAGATTCCGCAGTAATGATACCCCTTATTCAAGGCTTTCCGAGCATATCGGCATAATGCCTATCGTAGTCGTATCTCCTTCTGACCATGTCATAATAAGCGGAGGCGGAGACAATCAACGTACTTTTATTAACTACACACTTTCTCAGTGCGACAAGGAGTACTTAGAGGCTGTGAAAGATTATACCAAGACGCTTGAGATAAGAAACAAGATTCTCAAAAATGCACAATATGAACGCACATTAGACAATAACCAACTTGACGGCATTGATTACTTGATGGCTCTTTACGGCAATAAAATTCGAAAGAAGCGTCATGAGTTATGCGATGAATTAAGCCAAAGCGTTAAACATTATTATGAAATTTTGTCTTCCAATATGGAGACAGCTGATTTGAAATATGAGACTTTTGAAGCAGATGATATGTTGCCGATTTTGCAGACTAATCTTTCCAGAGATTTGTCTATTGGTTACACAACCGCAGGTGTTCATAAGGATAAACTGATTTTCACTATTAACGGCAAGAATGTGCGTAATTTTGGTTCGCAAGGACAACAGAAGTCATACCTTCTATCTCTTAAATTAGCCCAATTTGACTATATATGCCGCCAACAAAACGGCAGAAAGCCAATACTGCTGTTGGATGATATATTTGATAAATTTGATTTCCGCCGTGTATGCCAACTTTTGAACTTAATAAGCTGCGAAGACTTTGGTCAGATTTTTATAACCGACACTCATCTAAATCGTATTGAGGAAGCATTCGCTCATTCTGAAGGTTCGCTTTCACAAGACATTAATAAAAAAATGCAAATCTTGCTTTTGGAATAATGAATTATGATAAACCATACAGGAAAAGATTCTCGGCAGAGATGAAAGAAACTTCAATAAAAGAGGCTTTTTCTAAATTCATACACGATTTTAATATCGATTACAACCCATTTGAATACGAGATACAGGAAGTTTGGACAAAAATAACAGGTAATCTTATCAAACAAATGACACGCAAAGTGTATGTATCACAACAAACGCTCTATATCTGCGTATCTTCTCCTACACTACGACAAGAGTTAATGCTTATAAAAACAGATGTTTTAGGCAAAATAAACAGCCACTTTGCAGAGAAATATCAGCAATTCAAGGATACAAACATTCTTAAAAACATTATTATCAAGTCTTAAATTATTGGTATTATTTAATCTTCCCCTTCCTTAACAATTTGTCCGATATGATTTACTCGGACTTTGACAATATTTTCAATTCCATTTAAACTACATCTATAAACGGACAAACGAAAAGTACATTTTGGACAAAACGAAAAGTACAAAATTTGACGAACACACACGGCTTTTAAATGCCATTTAAATCCTGTTTAATTTCCGTTTAAACACAAAAAAAGGAGGCTTTCGCCTCCTTTAATCATCAAATATTCGCAATTGTCGTCCATCACGTTCTTCTATCTGCTTTTCTAATAGTTCTATTCTTTCAGTTAAATTAGTTTCGTTTAGTATGTTAAGATATTGCTGGTATTCTATAAAGTATTTATTTTTGATATATTTACGCCACACACCAGCTAAAGTCGTAAAATGAGGTTTGTAGTACATAAGTGTTATTGCTCTTATTTCTTTGCTTTTTTTCAGGTAGTTTAATTTTCTTCTGCTAATTTTTGGCATAAATCAAAAATTTATTACTTTTTCTGTGTTCATATTCTATCTCTATATTATTATTATTCTCTGAAGTTCTTTTGTTAATGCGGGTTTTGACATGGTTTAATATTACCTAAACTGTCTATTTTTAGTTTTATACAAACGTCTTTTATTTGTACACCTTCAAAACTTGCAGTTTTTGTATCGAATGAGCCCGTAACCTTGTTTTTCTTTTCATCAAAACTCATATCAACTTCTTTTGCAGCAATTGCTTTAGCTATACGATTTGGTGCAAAATAGCAAGTTGAAGAAAAATCGTTTACATTAAAGAGTCTTTTCTTTTGCTCCTTACTCAAATTTCCAAAATCAATCCCATTGATATTTTCCTTTTCATCTTCTGTTGGCACGTACACCAAGTCGTTAGGCGATAAATGGAATAACAACTTATGACCTTTTTCATTGGTTTCCGGCACCTCCGTCAATCCTTGCTTTAAGCGTTCTATAACGATATTCAAAGGAATAGTTTCAAAATTTCGATTGCCGTTTTTGTCTGCATAGATGGCAAAGAAAAGGTTTGTTCCTTTTGCTGCTTCTACAAATTTTGTTTTTTTATTTCCTTTGTCTCCGAGTGTAAATCTACCACTACCTACTTCATACGTGCGAACTTTGTAAATTGGTTGGTGTGGCTTTCCATTATTGTATTTAGCAATGTTTTTATTCATATCTTCAATACCTTCTGGTGAAAATGCCAATTCCTTATCATTCCCATGGCTTTCAAGATATTTTGTAAGTATTTTTTGAATACCGGTATCTGTAATTTTGTTTATATCAATCGTATCATCCAAATTTCTGCGAATGGCAGTAATTATCTTGCCCTTGGGGAGTTTTACATTCGGTAAATCTACTTTAGCATACACAAATTCTTTATGCAAAGGTTTTCGTATTGCCCAATTTGTGCCTTTCTGTGTTTCTTTTTCTTTCTTACCGTTTTTGATTTTCTCGTATTTATTGGTGGCTTTGTTTATTACACGCAAGTTTTGTTTAAAACTGACAACAATCTTTCCTAATTCATTTTTTGCATCAACAGTAAAATTATCCCATGGCATTTTGAAAGAGGTAAATTTATCCCGTTTTTTGCCATCTTTGTCTATCCACTTTTCTTGGTTGCGTAACTTATTTTGCAAATCGTATCTCGAAACTTCGCCATTCTTTTTACGTTCTTTGTCGTCTTTTGCTAATGCGTGTTGGTTGTTCAAAAGGTTCACATGGTTGCGAGTAGCACAGGCAATAACCAAAGCATCCATTGCATGATGGCGGTGGTCAATACGTTTTTTCTGAAATCCTTTGGATAGTTCCAACGGAATTGCAGGAATGGTATGCCCTTCTGAATTTTTTGCCGTGAATTTATCTGTTTGGGTCAGTTCGTTCATTCTTTCAAAGCGTGGTAGAATCAGCGAGTTCCACACTTCATTCAATCCCCAATCTTGCTTTAATGTGGTGGTGATTTTTCCGTTTCCGGGAATAAGATTTTTTGAATTTATGCCGTCATCATTAGTTTCTTCACGCACAATATTTGACAAAAGATTTGAAATGAACTTGCTGATATAGCGCGTATCATTCATTTGGCGAGCAATCATTTTGTCGGGAATATCTTCCAACAGCAAATTGCGGCGTTTGGCATTGTTTTTTGCATAATGCTCATTGATGAACTTGGTGTATGCTTCTTCAGTAAATATTTCAACGGTTTTTCCCATTCCACAGTCAACTTTTTGTCTTTTATGATTTTTGATGAATTCCAATCCGAGTTGTTTGTCTTTTAGTTGATTTACGGCAGTCTCGCAAATTACTTTATTGTTCAGGCTATCGTCAAAATAGCGTGATTTGGGTATAATATGCTCAATTTGGTATTCAGGCGTGAATAATTTGGACAATGGAATCATTTGTCCCGTATAAGGTGAGCGATATTTTTGCTCAAGCCACAACTTGTATTTTTCTACTTCTTTATTTGAAGGTGAAGATTTTTGGGAAATATCCTTATATGTAATCTTTTTCGTTTTCCCATCTTTTGTTTCAGTTAGTCCTGTTTCTTTTTCAAGTTCATCTTTGGAAACATCGTTTAAAACATATTCTTCAAAAATTTTCAGAATATCGTGTTGAGTTTGAGAGTAGGGTCTTACCGGATTATTCCCTTTTTGATAAAAGAAATTATCTTCTCCTTCTTTCTTAAATACTGTATAATCTTTTTGATTCTTAAAATCATCATCATTGGCAAACTCCATTAACATCGTCTTAATGCGAAGATTTGTATTTTCGTTCTCGGTAACTTGATTAGTGATTTTGGCACGGTCTTCAGCCGTATTTTTCATTTCACGCCCAAGTTCTACGTGAATTTCATCAAATTTGCCGTATTTCTTCCAAATATCACGAACCACTCGTAA
>JAISGN010000014.1 GCA_031263015.1 Bacteroidales bacterium | reverse complement strand
TCTATCGCAAGAAACGGAATATCCTTCGGCGGCTCCACAGGCGTCGGGGTCGTATCCTTCACCGTCAAGCCCAAATCAACTCTGGTACTGTCACTTATGTTGTCATTGCCGAAAATATATTTATTGACCATGCTGCGAAGGAATTTCGTGTATTCTTTCCTCGCATCGTCCTTATTCTTAACACTTACCGTCGTTTTCGTGGAAGGATTTACCACCAACGCATAACCCTCAATCCACGCCTTTTGCAACTTTGCCCCTTCGGTCTTTTCGTCCGCAGTCGGAGTAAATGCTAATTGCTTTGCATCAAACAGATACGCAAACAATTTTGACTGAAAATTGTTGTAATTCGCATCCGTAGCATTGAAACTATTTTTTGTCGTCGCCATATTATTTTTGTCGTTTATATGATTTATGATTAAAATCCTGTGAATAGAACTTTTTTTCTTGGGAAGAGAAGTTCTCGTCTATGGAAGAGAAGTTCTCGTCCGTGGAAGAAAAGTTCCCGTCCATGGAAGAAAACTTCCCGTCCATGGAAGAAAAGTTCTCGTCTATGGAAGAAAAGTTCCCGTCCATAGAAGAAAAGTTCTCATCTGTGGAAGAAAAGTTCCCGTCCGTGGAAGAAAAGTTCCCGTCCAAAGAAAAAAAGTTCTCGTCCGTGGAAAAAAAGTTTCCGTCTGATGAAAAAATGTTATTTTTGGTAGTGTAAAAACAGATATTTGCAAGCCTTAACTCCATATCCATAGAGTTATAATGTATTGAAAGTAAGGCTTTTACCCCCCCCCCCCCCACACACTGACAAAATGTCAGCAGCGATGATATGGTATCTTGCTATTATTGTATCTGTTTCCTTATGCATTAAATAGTTATTATAATGTCTTGTTTTCTCTCTTTAAGAGATTGCAAAGATAATTAAATTATTTAAATCACAAATAAAATTGCTGAAAAATAATTTTTATACCTTTGCACGGAAAAATTTAATCTAATGGAAATAAAAAATAAGAGAGGTTCAGAATGGCGTAAGTGGGATTTACATGTACATACTCCAGAATCGTTGTGCCATAACTACAAAAGTGCAAATGGGAACGATGTATGGGAAACATTTATATCAGATTTGGAATCCATGCCTGCCGAAATAAAGGTAATTGGTATAAATGACTATCTTTTTATTGATGGTTATAAAAAAGTATTAGAATACAAGGAAAAAGGCAGATTACAAAATATAGATTTAATTCTTCCCGTTGTTGAGTTTAGATTGGCAAAATTTTGTGGTCATGACCAATTTAAAAGGATAAATTATCACATTATATTCTCAAATGAAGTTTCAGCCGATATTATCCAAGCACAATTTCTAAATGGGCTATCTACAAAATATAAGTTAGATGCAAATAGCGGTCAAACAAATTGGGGTGGGGTAATTACAAAAGAAAATTTAGAAAAATTAGGAAAAGCAATAAAACAAACCGTTCCAGAAAAAGAATTAGACAAATATGATACTGACTTAAAAGAGGGTTTTAATAATCTGAATTTAGAAATATCTGACATTTTAGAGGTATTAGAAAATGCGGAACAATACTTTAAAGGCAAATATCTTACTTGTATTGGTAAAACAGAATGGGATGCATTAAATTGGAATGATAGCAGTATTGCAGAAAAGAAAACCATTATAAATTCGGCTGATATTGTTTTTACTGCTTCTGAAAGTATTGATAATTTTAACAAAGCAAAGACTAAACTTATTGATAGCAATGTAAATAGTTTATTGCTTGATTGTAGTGATTCTCACAATAATAAAAATAGTCAAGACAAAGATAGAATTGGAAATTGTTTTACTTGGATTAAAGCCGACACAACTTTTGAGGGTTTAAAGCAAATTCTTTATGAACCGGAAGAACGAGTAAGAATACAAAAAACAAAACCCGATGAAAAAATAGGTTATCAAGTTATTGATTGCGTTGAGCTAAACGAAGATATTTTTTGGAAAAAGAAAATATATTTTAATGAAAATTTAAATACAATCATCGGCGGACGTTCAACAGGAAAATCAACACTATTAAAATCAATAGCAAGAAAAATTGATGAGAAAATATCAGATGAAAATTTTATAGCAGACCATTTAAGTGGTATTACGGTTAAATGGAAGGATGGGGAAGAAACAGCAAGCCGAGATATTGACTTTTTCCCTCAAAGTTATATGCACGATATTGCAAAAGACAAAGAAAAAACAAATAATCTAATTCAAGGCATTATTAAAGATACAGATAAAAACAAAATATTATCTTCACTACAAACGGAAAACGAAAATATTAAACGCAATATAACAACATGGATATTAGAACTTTTTGAAACGAATACTAAATGCATGTCTTTGCGAATTCAATTAAAAGAAAGTGGAGATAAAAAAGGCGTTGAAGCAGAAATAATAAGATTGGAAGAAAAATTAACAGAATTGAATAAGCATTGTACAATTCAACAAACAGATATAGATGCCTTTAATAATTCATCGCAAACGATACAGAATAATAATCAGAATATTTCTCAATATGAAAATGATTTGCAGATTTTCAGTTCATTAAAAAATAAGTCAATCATTAGTGAGAATTATTTATATGAATTATACCAATTATCAGATGCAAGTAAATCTGAAATTACAACTAAATTTCAAGAGTTAAAAAACAAAGTTGATGCCGTTTGGAATAAACAAATAGATAGTATCATATCTTCGACAAATCAGAATATAGAAACATCAAAGAAATCTATTACCGACATAGAACAATCAGAAATATATAAAAAAGGCGTAAAGTATTATTCCGACAACAAAGAATTAAGCGATATTCAGAAGAAATTAAGCGATGAAAAAATTAAACTTCAAAATATTGAAACATTAGAAAAGCAAATAATTGAATTAACAAATCAAAAAAAGGCGACATTAAACAATATTGTTTTAGAACATATAAAATATAAACAAGAAACGGAGAAAGTGGTATCTGATTTGCAAATTGAATACGACGAATTGCAAATAACTCTAAATATTTCTTTCAAAAAGAACGAACTAAAAGAATTTATTGAAAATAGATTAAATCAAAGAGGATACGAAAGGCAAGATTTTATCAATACTCTCATTGAAAATTACGATACAGATACAGAAAAACAATTAAAAAACTTCCTATCTAAAGCATTAAACGACGAAATTGAATACAAAAACTATAACAATAATCAAAATGTTGTAAATGATTTTTTTACAAGGAATTGGTATTCTCTGAATTATAAATTAAAGTATCAAAACGATGTGTTTTCTGAAATGTCTCAAGGAAAACAAGCATTTGTAATTTTAAAATTATTGTTGGAATTTAGCACAAAAAAATGTCCTATTTTAATAGACCAACCAGAAGACAGTTTAGATAATCGTGCAATTTATAAGGAATTAGTTCAGTACTTGCGTGCAAAGAAGAAAGAGCGACAAATTATTCTTGTAACTCACAATCCTAATGTGGTTGTGAGTGCTGATGCCGAAAATGTAATTGTAGCGAATCAAAATGGGAAAAACAGTTTAAATAAAGATGATATAAAATTTCAATATATCAATGGCAGCTTGGAAAACACCAAACAAAAAGATAATAAAAATAAAATAGTTCTTGAATCACAAGGAATTAGAGAACATGTTTGTGAGATATTGGAAGGAGGAAAAGAAGCATTTGAAAAGCGAGAACAAAAATATGGCTTTAAGTAGAAGTTAATAATATTACAGGCGGGTGGTAACTTTTTTGACCATTGCCGTCTTCCAAACTTTGAAATCCCCTTCAATAATGTGCCTCCGTGCTTCGCCAACCAGCCACAGATAAAAAGCAAGATTGTGTATGGAGGCAATTTGCAAGGCAAGAATCTCGTGGGAATTGAACAGATGACGCAGATATGCCTTTGTGTATGTTTTATCCACGAAACTTGTCCCATTCAAATCAAGCAACGAAAAATCCGTCTTAAATTTCTCATTTTTTATGTTTATAATCCCTTCGGATGTAAAGAGCATTCCGTTGCGTCCGTTGCGGGTCGGCATCACGCAATCAAACATATCTATTCCTAAATCAATGCATTCCAAAATGTTTGCAGGCGTTCCTACTCCCATAAGGTAACGCGGTTTGTCCTTTGGCAAGATTGAGCAGCATAATTCGGTCAATTCATACATTTTTTCAATAGGTTCTCCGACAGATAAGCCGCCTATCGCATTCCCATCGCAGTCGTATGAGGCTATTGTCTCACAACTTTGCCGCCGTAAGTCGCTATAAACACTGCCTTGCACGATAGGGAACAATGATTGGTCATAACCATAGACGGAATCAGTCTCTGATATGCGTTTATAGCAGCGTTCCAGCCATTTATGAGTGAGATGGAGGCTTTTTTTCGCATAATCATATTCGCAAGGGTAGGGGGTGCATTCATCAAAAGCCATAATAATATCGGCACCAATCGTTCGCTCAATATCCATTACCTTTTCGGGAGTAAATTCGTGGCGAGAGCCGTCAATATGTGAGCGAAAAATGACGCCTTCCTCCGTAATTTTCCGCCGGTCGCCCAAAGAATAAACCTGATAGCCGCCACTATCTGTGAGCATTGGCTTATTCCACGCATTAAACTTCTGAATGCCGCCGGCTTGCTTGATAACATCCAGTCCGGGTCGCAGATAAAGATGATAAGTGTTGCCAAGAATAATCTGAGCCTTGATGTCATTGATTAGTTCCGGTGAATGGACGGCTTTAACCGAGCCGACAGTTCCGACAGGCATAAAGATAGGTGTGTGAATTGTGCCGTGAGATGTAGTAAGTGAGCCCGCACGAGCATTGCTGTTGTTTGAAATTGCGGCAATTGAGAATGTCATAATCAAAAAGTTAAAAAAAATTTCGGCAAAAATAACTCTAAATAATCAATTATGAGTACTTTTGCCCGTATTTTACTGAAAAAACATTAGAAAAAGAAGGAAAAAAGAGAAATTATGGACTTTTTGTTATATCAATTCACTCCTCTAACATTATATTTGGCAATTGCCGCCGGCGGTATATTGCTTTTGCAGTGGCTTTATTACATTCTTGTTTATGGTTCGGTGTTTCGCTACAAGACAATAGCCAAGAAACGCAAAAAAACCGACCCTTCTCTGTTGCCTTCCATATCCGTTGTGCTTGTAACCAAAGATGAGCAGGATAATCTCAAAGACCGTTTGCCTATGATTATGGAACAACAATATCCGAACTTTGAAGTAGTGGTGGTAAATAATGCTTCGTGTGATGATACTGAGTATATGCTGAAATTTATGAGGAGTATGTACCCTCATCTCAAAGTTGTAAATCTATATACCGAAGCACCGAATAAATTTCAAGGCAAGAAATACCCTCTGTCTCTTGGTATTAAGTCCGCTAAAAACGATTATATTCTGCTCACCAATGCTAATTGCATACCGAATAGTTATTTGTGGATTAACAATATGGTAGAAGGATTGACGCAAAAGAAGACTACTGTTCTGGGATTCAATCTCTATGAAAGGAAAAAGACTCTTCTGAATAATTTTATACAATATGATTCTCTCAACAACGCATTAAATTATGAAGGAATGGCTCTTTTGGGCAATCCTTATAAGGCTACGGGGGACAATCTTATCATTTCACGCAAGCAGTTCTTTGATACGGGCGGATTTATTCCTCTTTACAACATTTCTTGCGGCGATATGGAATTGTATGTTAATCGTACAGCAAAGAAAAAGGACACATCAGTCGTTTTAGATGAGGACGCATTTGTGAGAACCCAAGCACCACAATCATTTTCCGCTTGGCGCAGACAGAAAAAACGCAAAATAAAAACGGCTTATCATTATAAATTTTCCGATAAGTTGCTTGTATCCATACTGCCATTGACATCATTTTTGTTTTATGCGGCTTTGGTATTGTTATTTATATTAGGGATGCCATGGGAGTGGATTTTAGGAGCGGTATTGCTCAAATTCATAGTGCATAGTTTGTTCTTCTTTAAGGGTTCGAGTGTATTGATGAAAAATAAATTGTGTATTTTTGCCCCATTGTTTGAAATATTCTTTCTAATATTCAATACAATAATAGGTTTTAACGTTTTATTTTCTAAAAAAGACAGATGGGACTAACAACAAACCTTACGGAAAGAGGTATTCGTGATTACGAACTTGTCAAACGTGCTTTGGATAGTGGTGATCAAAAGGCTTACGCAGACCTTATGGACAATTATCGTGAGCCTCTTTACTATATGATACTCAAAATGACTAATAGCAATGCCGATGCCGACGACTTGACTTTGGAAGCCTTCGGAAAAGCATTTAGAAATCTTGCTCAATACACACCGACTTATGCTTTCTCTACATGGCTCTTCACCATTGCCACCAATAATTGCATAGACTACATACGAAAGCGAAAAGTAGAGATGGTTTCCATTGATAAATATTATACAAACTCAGTGCGGGATTCACAACTCAGCATTGCAGGTTCGGAACCCGACCCGGAAGAAATAATTATTGAGAAACAAACTATCAAAACTATGCAGGAAGTTATTAAAAAGCTCAAACCAACTTACCGCAAAGTGATAGATTTAAGATATTTCCAAGAATTAAGTTACGAAGAGATAGCAAGAGTAATGTCTATGCCGATGAACACCGTAAAAATCAAACTTTACAGAGCCAAACTCTTCCTTCACAACATCATTAAAGAAAGTAATACAGACCTTTTATCGTGATTCGTTTTGTTGAGATAAGCAAATCATCTCATCAATCATTTGCCGAAAATCTTTATACATTGGCTTTTGATGCTGATGAGAGGAGAGATTTTTCGCAAATACCGCTTATTTACAATAAAATCAACAATCATTTTTATATTATTGAGAAAGAACAGCAGCCAATAGCCATTTTGGCTTTATGGGATTTGAATCAATTTTTGTATATTGAGCATTTAGCCGTATCCGAACAAGCTCGCAATCAAGGAATAGGCTCATCAATCATAGAAAACCTTAAAAATATGTATTCCAAACCTATTGTATTGGAAGTAGAACAGCCTTTTGAGCCTTTACAACAAAGAAGAATAAGATTTTATGAGCGTCTCGGTTTTGTCCTTTTGCCCAATAATTACATTCAACCGCCATATTCACCGGACAAACAATCGCTTCAAATGCGAATAATGCTATCTGACGAAAATCTTTTGAGGTTTTGTCCTTTTGAAACAATACAAGCCCGTTTGCATACAAGCGTTTATTACCTATAAAACATCTAATCCTCATTTTAAACAACAAAAAATGCTATCAAGAATTAACTTGATAGCATTAATATCTTAAATGTATGAATAATGCTTAATATTCCCACATATCTTCGTCCATTTCAAATAACTCGTTCTCTATTCTGTCCGATTCCAACAATTGATCTTCTCCTGTTAAATAGGATTGAATGTTACGGGCTTGTGTATCGGACTGCTGAATGATGTAACTTGAAAACAGACGCTTTGTAAATAAATCGTCATAGGAAAGTCTTTGCGCATCATTTTTTGGGTTGAAAACTTGTGTATTTGCTAACAGCTGACGCACCTCAGGGTCGTCATAATGTACATAAAACAATGGTAAATCGCCTTTACCTCCTTCTTGACTAAGGACCAAAGCAAAACTGATAATACGAACATCACGGACAGAACGTTGCTTATCTATAAACCAATCTTCTTTTACTCGCAATCTAATTACGTCATCCGCTTTAATAGAATTTGTTATCTCTTGGTTTACTTCTTTATCCATTTCGTCAATAGAATCATATACATATGTCGTTATGGTTTTGGTTGTTCCCAGAGAAGCCTTAACTTTTGCCCAATCTATTTCCTTTGTACAATCATCGTCCTCATATACCCTGATTAAGCCGTCAAGAGCAGCCTTATCTAATACGTAGTACAAACTAACGCGACCCTGTGTAGGAACTAAAGGATAATAGAATATCTGATTTTGTTTTTCTCTGAAATCAATAGTTCTCCATATACGGGTACTCAATACTATGTCCGCCTCTCTCACAGGAGGAAAATCAAAAGCCTTAAATGCTCCTTTATGTACTTCTTCATAGAAACTATTCCATTGTCCGCTTTCGCTGTCTTCTTCCATAACTTGTGCGAAACCTGCATTTGTTAAGCCTAAGCAAAATAAAATTACTAATGCTAATGTTACTTTTTTCATTATTTTCCCTTTCATTTTTATTTAATAGTGAGTACGATACTTTCATTTGAAGGTTTAATTGCTCCGGCAGGTCCAACTGCTCTAATCTCTTCAATAAATACTTTGTTGCCTCTGCGTAATTTATTGATTTTGTTTAGCATTTCAGGAGTGAAATTAGGTCCGTTTGATTCCATAGGTATTTGGCTATCACCACCTGCTGCAATTTGCATTCTGAAGGATGTAACGGAAAATCTTACATTGAAATCAAAATTATCCATTTTGATATTGATTCTTCCTTGTGCTGCCAATTCTTCACGACTTATGCTGCCTCCGGATTGATTTCCTATCACAGCCATAGGTCTTGGAATAGGTTTAACACGATATTCGCAATCTCCCATCTGCATTGTCTTACCATTGATATTTGCAGATATTATTATATGAACTTTTCCTTGAGTCTTGACATTTACTTTGTATTTGCCCGGTGCAACTTTGGTTATTGATGAGCCGGTCCCTGTTATTGTAGGGAATACTTGGTCGGCATTCGCACCTGGAACCGATATTGAAACAGGGTTATCAACACCGATATAAAATACATTCATATTGTCAAGAGATACGGTTGCTGTCGGAGCTGCTACAAAATACTCACCTGAAAACGGATACTCAACCTCTGTAAGTTCTTTTTTAACATAGACTTTTCCTCCATACTTATGAGGTCCTAATTGAGTTGAAGGTAATTTCAATGCAACAATACCGCTGTCATTACTCGTTAAAGTTTGTCCGCCATTGATTTCTGCTCTTAATTTTGTTTTGGAATCATAAGCGACAACAAGCAAATCCCCCTCAAAAGGACTACCCTGAATGACGTATGTGGATTTAGGAATAACTCTTGCACTAACATTATCAAATTTGAAGTCATCTGCTGATATTGCGGAATAAAGGATATTAATCATATCCAATTCTGAGTTTTGAATTTCCGATTTAAGTTTATTTAGAATAACCAAATCGGCAAGCACAATAGAATGGTAAAAGTTGTACATCTGCCAATTCTGTTCTCCGCCCCCTTTGCCGGGATATTTAGTCTTGGTATCAATTTGTATTTTTTTAATACGTTCTCTATATCTGCTATCTACGTATTGCAGCATTTTGGATTGATACGCATCTATTTTGTTTTTAAGTTCGGTTGCTTTGCCTGAATTACCAGTTTCGTCCATTCCTATAAAATAATTTGTAGGAATATCAAAATTATCTTGTCTGACTACTCCACCAAAACCTTGTTTAGTTAGGATATTTTTTGCTTCAGCAACTCCTCCCTGTAATCCATCAACCTTAGCAACGAGTTCATATTTTATATTATCTATATAGTTTAATATCTCTCTTGTAGCTTTCTTAACTTCAAGGGCTTTATTCCAATTAGCAGCTACTTTATCAGGATTAGCCTTATAAGCATTTTCAAAAGCCTGATAAGAACTTTCTGATTTTTGCAACAAAAGATTATTAGTTACTTCTATACTGTCACCTACGGTTTGAAACGATTGCAAAATTTCTGCAGATACATTTAGTGCTAACATTGCTGTATAGACTAAATACATCATTGAAATCATTCGTTGCCGTGGCGTTTCGGGACAATTTGTAGCACCCATATCTGTTTATCTTTCTTTTATATATAGTATTATATGAAATTAATCGCTTGTTAAATTATACCTTTACCTGCATTGCGGCTAACATATTTCCATATATGTCGTTCAACGCACCTACTTTTTTTGATAAAGCATTTACTTGTTCTTTGTAACGCAAAACATTCTCTGCCGTATCTGCAAAATTAGAAACCAAATTGTCAATTCTTTCCTGTACTAATTTAGTTGCTTCCAATTGAGAAGACGAGTTTTGAATTTGCATTTCATACAAAGCGTTAATTGAAGAAAGACTTGTTGCCATTGTTTTTAATTCGTCCAAATAAGTAACATCGCCTGCTGAAAGAGCATTTGCAGTTTCTTTATATATATTGGCTAATGTTCCTACTGCATTTGTCGCATCCTGAACAGCATTAAGGTAATCACCCGATACGAGTAAATCTTTATTAAGATTCTCGGCAGTTCTTTTGTAAGCAGCCGATACTTCTCCAATAGCATCGGAGGCTTGCGACATATTATTAGTGAATTGTTCGGAAACAGCAGCTGCATTAGCAACGCTACCTAATTGACCTGCCGTATCTGAAAGATTTCTCAACCCTTTGCCTAAACTTTCTATTAATTCAGGTCCAATCTTTGCATCATTGAGCATTTTATCTAATTCTTGTACGGCATTACCACTGCTAACTTTCTTTTTGTCTTTAGCATGTTTTTTGTTTTCGTCCTCTTCACTCATTCCGGCTAATTCAGGATAAACTAACGACCAGTCAAATTCAACATGCAAAGGTTCAAAAGCAGATACGAAGAAAATCAATGCTTCTATACTCATACCAAGAATTAACATTTCATTTGCTCCTGTCAAGTGGAGAATTTTGAATAATGCTCCGACAATAACCACTGATGCTCCCATACCGTATAACTTTGCCGATATGTTCTTGTATGCTTTACTTCTTACAATGCTATCTATACTCATAGTATCTTTATTTTATTTCTTATGTTTATAATTAAGGTTTTTATAATTTAGCGTTTATATACATTTGAAGATGTTTTAGGATTATCCCCCATTTTTCTACCCTTGAAAGATTGAACACAACGGAATCCAATATAACATTTTGCAGTATCTGCGTATTCCCAATTAGATGTTCCTACTTGAATATAATATTTCATATCTTTCCAAGAACCACCTCTTACAACTTTACGAGTAGTAGGTAATTCATCTGTGTCCGTTACGCTATAACGCAGTGAAGGATTCATATCACTTGTAATATTATATCCACTTTTGTTAAAAGAATCATCACACCACTCGGATACATTTCCAGCCATATCATAAAGACCAAAATCATTAGGTGCGTAATGTCCGCAAATAATAGGAGTGAAACCTCCATCCGTGTCATAAGTACCTCTCTGCGGCTTATAGTTAGCAATAAAACATCCTCGTCCGTTCATCACATAAGGTCCGCCCCAAGGGTATGGAGAATTGATGGAACCACCTCTGGCTGCATATTCCCATTCCGCTTCTGTCGGCAAACGAAAATCCTGCACTTCGGTCATTCCTTTTTCGTTTAAGTAAGAGTTCATATAGTTTGTTCTCCATACGCAAAATGCTTTTGCTTGTTTGTATGTAACCCCTACAACAGGATAATCATCATATTCGGGAGCAGAAAAATACATCTTTGCAAGAGGTTCATTATATGAATATGTATAGTCATGAATCCAAGACAAAGTATCAGGATAAACATTAACTACTTCTCTTTTTATGAATTTACGTCCATCGCCATTTGCACGTGTAGCCATTGGAGTTCCTTTGTATTCTTCCGGAACGCTACCGTTGTTAAAGTTTTTTTGAGCAGCAAGGTCCAGATTTTGATAATAATATTCATAATTTAATTTTCGTATATCAAGACATTTTTTTCCATAAAATCTTTCTTCGCTTGGAATAAACATTGGATTAAGAGCCTCACGTTCTTCTTCGTCAGGACTATCCCAATTTAATTTTGCTTTCCAATTGATTAACGGATTATCTAAATCCTCGCCATATTGATCCGTTTCTATTAAATATTTCTCGCTATTAACTTCTCCAAGTAACTTGCGAGCTATTGAATCACGTACCCAATAAACAAATTGACGATATTTGTTATTGGTAATCTCTGTTTCATCCATAAAATATGAAGATGCAGTAATCTTACCTGGACTAAATGTGTATGAAGATAACATATCTTCATCTCCTACACCCCTCATTGTGTTCCCTTGTGGGATGAATACCATGCCATACGGCATATCATCACTTGTTGCAGGTCTGTCTTGTACACCAACTAACTCTCCGTTATCGGATGAACTACATCCGAACATGACTAATGCAACGGATAGTAACAAAAACATTTTTTTCATATCAATTAAAGTTTTTATGCTCTTTTTTATTTTACTTTTTTCTGTTTATTGATTACATCTTTACGTAATAACGTATAAAATGTTTCATTATTGCTTAAATATTTTATTAATATCGTGTATTACCATAAATAGTATTTGGTTTAGGAGGGTTTTCTATTTTGAAGCAATATCTTAACATCAACTCTACAGAACCATTCGTAGTTGCCGCTAAACGTGATGTAGGAATATCGTATGCTACTCCTATTTTGAAGTTTTTTACGTTAAAACCTGCAAGTACCGATACAGCATCGTTCATTCTTGCTCCCAATCCTCCCCAGACTTTATTTTCGTATTCTACTAAAACGCTTCCGTATAACTGCCACGAATCTCTGGACTTAAAGTCGTGCCTAAATAACGCAGAGGGCATAATTTTCAATGAGGGATACATAGGAAGCACCCATTCATAGCCAGCAGTGAAATTGTAAATTCTGTTATTCGTATATGATAATTTCTCACTTTCCGATTGTAAAATACGTGAAGAAGAGAATCCGGCATAAAACTTGCCGGGAATCAAATAGTATGCGCCAAAACCTATATCAAACAAAAAGTCATTTGCGTTAGCCGCATCTCGCAAAACAGGATCGGATGTAGAATTAGTTCCATCATCACTGCCCAAATAGGTTGCTTCATTTGAAAGATTCAAAAGTTGAACTTCCGCACCAAAAGATAAAGTCCCTTTAGGAAGTTGAATGCGATAAGCATAGTCTAATTTAATATAAGTGTTATTCCAAGAAGCGATTTTATCTGTTATGATTGTTGCGCCTATTCCTCCATGTAAAAAATTTACAGGCATATCAAACGTTACATTAATGTTTTCTATTGGAGCAGATTCCGTTTCCCCGTTTGTCGGATTTTGCCTTCCAAACCCCATCCATTGATTACGATAAAATCCTGTTAAACAAATAGAACCATTACTGCCGGCATAAGCAGGATTATAGAAAAGACGATTAAACATATATTGAGTAAAATGAGGTTCTTGTTGTGCAAAAACTTTACCCAAAGGAAGTATCATTATTACCAGAGCAACAAGTAATAATGGTATTCTACCTAATCGTTTTTCTAATCGTTCATACATAGTTTCAAATGCATATATTCTTTAATTCCGACTATAATTCCTCTATTCCAAACAATCTTTTTTATCTGTTTTTGCAAAAAGCAGATGTGCAAAAGTAATAAAAATTATCCAACGATGAAATTTTCATGAATTTTTTTTCAAAAATAATTAATCTTTATTTTTATTTACAAATATATTGCTTTACATTTTTACTACTTCTAACGGCAAATAATAACTTGAATGTAAGTCTATTATAGCCGAAACGACTTTCTCTCTCGTCAAAAAGCCACCTATATATATGTAGTATTGATTGTTTTCTTTTCGTATGCTGCTTTTTTGTTGTAAAGTTTCCGAAAGTTGTCTTATTATTTCTTTGGCACGTTGCTCATCACCGATATTAGACATCTTAATGTAATATAAAAACAGGAAAGTGTCATTAAATTTTTGTGAAGCCATATTTTCTTGCAGCGTTGCGAGCTTAGAATTAAATTCTGCCCTGTCAAAACATCTGTACATCTCATCCTGACGTTCCCATATAGTGGTATAAGTGCTGTCTAATCTCTCTACATTTACAACAGCCGTGCCTATATTGTGCATTAAAATCCTTTTGGCGGCAATCAATGATAAATCAATAACGTAAGGATTGGGACAACGGTCGTTAATCTTCACTATGACAGAACGTAAGTTTGCTTTATTGGTAACTTTTACGAGAGTATTTAGCGGTAATGTCTTATGAGCGGCAGTATATTTGCGTTGGGAAAATATTTCGCCCGTTGAGGTTTGACGATTTGAGAATCTGTTATGATAATACGTAGCATACATCTGCATTTTTGCTTTATTCTCCGGCGCAAATACAGGTAAGGCACAAGCCAAAGCAAGAATCATTATAACAAATCTTTTTACCATGCTTTTCCGTCTTCGTGAAACCATCGTCCTTGCAAACGTAGAACCTGCTCAATCACATCCCGCACGCATCCTTGCCCGCCTTGCAGATGCGAAATATAGTCTGCGACCTGCTTTATCTCAATTGCAGCATCGGCAGGGCAAGTAGCGACACCTGCTTCAATCATTACATCGTAATCAGGTATGTCATCACCCATATACAACACCTCTTCGGCTTTCAGATTCTTTGATTGAAGATAATTAAGAAAGATTTCCTTTTTGCGATGTGAGCCAAGAAAGACATCCTTTATTCCTAACATTTCCATCCTTGCAGCAATGCTTTGTCCGTTACCGCCTGATATGACAGCCAAATCATAACCTTTTTTTATTGCATACTGCATTGCATATCCGTCTTTGACGTTTCCGCTTCTCATAACAATGTTTGCGTCCGCTACCCAGATGTTTCCATCGCTCAAAACGCCGTCATAATCCAGCACAAACGCCTTTATGTTGTTCAGTTTCGCTTTATAATTCATATCATCTTAGCATTACAATGAGGTTACAAAGATACAAAAAATATTTACCTTCTCTCTCAATATCAAATCTATATTCCGAATTGCCGATGGCTTGTATGAGCATATCGGTTTGAGGACTTGCTTTTATCATATTTCGTTTGCGAACTTCCAAATAAACAAAGGCTAAAATATTACGGCTTAATACGCTAACGAAAGGCTATTTCGGAAAAATGAAAGGCTGTTTGAGAAAAATAAAACGCTGTTTCGTGCGGATGAAACAGCGTTTTGTTTTGACAAATGGAAGTATGAGTGAAGGGAAATCTTTAATTGTTGTTGCTAAACCTTAGATTATTTTCAGGCAATCTGCTTTTACTTTGGTTTTATTGCCGTCCAATGTACGTATTGTGAGTATGTTACCGTTCCTTTCAACGATTTCAACTTTTTCTCCGTTAAAAAGCCGCAATCTTTTTTGATTTCCTAATTTTGTTGTGGCGGTTTGTTCGGATATTATGCCGTTAGCGTCAAATATTATGGCATAATTATCTTGGTTTATAAGGTTTGTGCGCACCAATCCGAGCGAAAATGACGCCAATGTGGCAATTGATAAAAATAAAAAGACGTAAAAAGTCGGTATCTTGTGCTTTTCTGAAAAATAATAGATGCAAAATACCGCGCAACTCAGCAATAGTAAGCATAAAACTATGATTGCCCACATAGTAGGGAAGAATAATGACGATATGTCTTTAATCCATCGCCACAGAAAGAAATCGGAGAGCGGAATAATCTCACCTTTTAGTCGCGAATTGGCTATTTTAATGTTTTCTTTCAGTTGTTTGTCGGCGGGATTCAGGCGAAGAGCCCGTTCATAGTAAAGAATAGCAGAAGGAATGTTGGAGATTTTCATATACATGTTGCCAATGTTGTAGTAAAGCCGCCAATCATCCGAATATTTCTCTTCTAAGGACAGATAAATCTGCAGAGATTGCTCGTAGTTTTGAGATTTGAACAAAGAATCTGCTTGTTTTAACATATTGTCTTCGGAGTTTGCAAAAGATTTATCGCAAAAGCCGATAATAATAAGAAGGTTTAACAGGAGGAATGCTTTGATGTTCATATTTTTTAATCGTTTTCATGGAATATTTCGCCTTTTTGCCTGCTTTTTAATGCGGTTTCGAGCGAAGTAATCAAGGTTATAGATTGATGATAAATGATTTCGTTTTGTTCAACGCTCTTTTCAGGTGAAAAACGAATGATTTCGCATTTTTCTAATAAGGCTTGCAGGTCATTTATCAGGGAATCATCTATTTTATAACTATTTAGTACGGAAAATATCGTGTCTTTTGTCAAATTAAACCTGTCAATTGAAAAACGATTCTCAATATATGTCCAAATAGAACGGGATGTTTCGTCAATGAAGGCTTCATTTTCCCCATTTTGAAGGTATTTGAATGCAGTTTTCAGGCGTTTTTGAGCAATTTTGTTTGCTTTCCGCAATTTTACTGCTTTTATATCTTTATTGTTTTCAAGAATCTGCCTGTAAATACAAATGAATGCCGTCGTAAGAGCAAGAATTATCGCAGCAATAAGCCAAAACCATACATTATTATATGAGTTTAATGTGAAATTGTGAAGTACTTTTATGTTTTTGAGAGGCTTTATCGGCATTTTGCGATATTTCTCTCTCTCATTTCTCAGGTTTGAAGCCGATTCTGAGTCTTTTGATTTGGTAATTGTGAGATTATAATTATCTGTAGAGAGAGTCTTAAAATCTTTTGTTTCGGTATCATAGTAAGAAACGGTCAATGGCGGGATTGAAAAGCGACCTTCCTGACGAGGAATGACAACATATTCAAAGGTTCTTTTGCCTGTTATGCCGTTTTCGTCTTTTTTTATGTCATCGGTAATGGTTGGTTCGTAGATATCAAAGTCTGACGGCAATTTTATAGGCAATTGGTCTATCAAAGTAAGGTTTCCAGAGCCTGAAATCGTGTATTTGAGATTTATTGCTTCATTTTCAGCGTATGATGTCTTGTCTATTTCCGATGAAATGTTGAATTTTCCTACTGCTCCTATGTAATTTTGTGGTTGATTGCGCAATTGTTTTACATTGATGCTAACAGAATTGGATGAAATCTTTTTTTGCACGGGTTGATCGGCAATATCAAACATTGAAGAGAAGAACGGATCATTGAAAAACGAGTCAAAAAACGGATCTCCTGTGCTTTGCTTACGCTTATCCTTAGTCTTTACGTGAGCAGTAACCTCTATCGAAAAAGGTTCTATTGTTAAGCGCCCGCTTTGTTGAGGATAAACGAGAACTTTCCTTATCGTTGCAACATTATATCTGCGTCCGTCATAAATTTCCTGCGACATTTGCGGCTGTTGCTGCGAATCCAATTCTTCAAGCCAAAATCCTTTGCTCAGAGGTGAGCGTTCAATCTGATATTGAGATATTCCCAACAAAGTATAAAGTTTATATGTCAGCACTATTTGCTCACCTTCTACCACAGAAGTCTTGTCCGTTATTGCGCGAAGAAATAATGCTTGGTCATCAAGCTCAATTGTAGGAGCAGATTGCCCGTATTGCGAACCATATTGCTGATTTTGCTGTCGGTTATTGCCATAAGTAGATTGTGCTGTCGCATTTTTTTCTACTTGAATAGTCAATTGATTGGAATAATACTCTTTTCCTTCGGCTGTTATCTTGGCCGGAGGTATGTTTATCGTGCCTAAGGCTATTGGTTGCAGGTAATATGAGAATGTAATGTAGGTTCCTCCTTGCTGTCTGCCGTTAATATTTATCATAGATGTGCTTTGGCTCTGATGAGGTCCTGAAAGAATCTGCATTCCTCTGAATGTAGGAGATTTAAAGTTGCTTACATTTGCCGTATTTATCCGAAAGCTCACTTCAAACCTCTGATTCAATCCTACAACCTTCGGAGCGGAAGCAGTAAATTTGATTCCCTGAGCAGCAGAGCCTATTGCGATGAAGCAGAATGCCAAAATAAAAATTAACTTTCTCATTTGTTTATTATAATTGTGCATTATAACGTAAAAATACAAAATCTATTTTATAAAACGGCAGCGTCTGAGCAACGCATCTTTGCTTGGAGTGTGTCCTCTGAATGCTTTATAAAGCAACATGGGGTCTTTGCTGCCTCCTTTTGAGAGAATATTTTCCCGAAACGATGTAGAAACACTCTTATTAAATACTCCCTTTTCCTTAAATAACGAAAAGGCATCGGCATCCAGCACTTCCGCCCATTTATAACCATAATATCCGGCAGCATAACCGCCTCCAAAAATATGCCCGAACTGAGTCGTCATCATACAACCTTCTATTATCGGTAACAATTCGGCTCTTTGTGATGCTTTTGCTTCCATTGCTTCAACCGAACCTGCGTATGGCTCGGTTATTGAGTGCCAATTCATATCTATTAAGCCGAAGAACAACTGCCGAATAAACAACCATCCTGCCATATATTGATCTGCCGCCACTAATTTGTCAATTAAATCCTGTGGAATCTTTTCTTGAGTATTATAATGTTCGGCAAACATATCCAGAAATGCCCTTTCGGTAGAGAAATTCTCCATTAACTGGGAAGGAAGTTCTACAAAATCGTGATAAACGTTTGTTCCGGAAATGCTGGAATAGGTACATTCGGAAAGAATGCCGTGAAGACAATGACCGAACTCGTGAAGCATTGTATTAACTTCTTCAAAGGTTAAAAGGGAAGGGGATTTGGAGGTAGGCTTTGTGAAGTTACATACCATTTGAATCAAAGGTCGTACATCCGAACCCTCATTTTGTCGATACTGTTCTCTGAAATTTGTCATCCATGCACCGCCTCGTTTTGATTCTCTTGGGAAAAAGTCCATATAAAGCACTGCCATAAATTTGTTTTGCTTTTTATCCCAAACCTCATACACGCTTACATCGTTATGATATTTGTCTATATTTTTGTTTTCTCTGAATTCCAAACCGTAAAGCGTATCTGCCAATGCAAAAATACCTCGTATCACATTTCCCAAACGAAAATACGGCTTAATCAGTTCGGGATTTATAGCATATTTTTCATTCTTTAATTTCTCCGACCAATAAGAAAAATCCCAGCGTTCAATGTTTTCATTAAATCCTTTACTCTTTGCGTAATCAGAAACCTGCTTTAAATCTCTTTTTGCAAAAGGAAGAGCCGACAAAAGCAAATCATCTAAAAATTCATTAACGTTTTGCTGAGTTTTAGCCATTGTATTATCCAAATTATACGCCGCATAATTTTCATAACCCAAAAGTTGCGCAAGCCTTAACCGCAGATTGACGATTTTAATCACAGTTTCCTTATTGTCATTAGTATCATTGTGATTGCCCTTGCTGTTGTATGCTCGCCAGATTTGCTCTCTTAACTCACGATTATCGGCATAGGTTATAAAAGGAATATAACTTGGTGCATCCAAAGTAAATATCCATCCTTTTGTTTTGCGGTTTTTGGCTAATTCAGACGCTGCTTCAACGGCATATTGCGGCAATCCGTCCAAATCTTTCTTGTCTTTAATAACCAGAGAGTAAGTATTGTTATCGGCTAACACGTTTTGATTGAAGCGAAGCGTTAATATGGATAACTCCTTGCTTACATTGCGAAATTCATCCTTATGTTTTTCATCAATCATTGCTCCATTTGCCACAAAGGCTTTGTAAGTTTGTCGCAACAACATTTGCTCTTCAGTCGTCATTTGCACGTTATCCGAATTTTCATATACATTTTTAACTCTTGAAAATAACTTCGGATTCAGATAAATATCGTTTGAATGTTTGGTAAGCAACGGAGAAATTTCTACTGCCAACTCCTGCATCGTATCATTGGTATTTGCCTCGTTGAGATTGAAGAAAAGCGATGTTATCTTGTGCAATAATTGTCCCGAACGCTCCAATGCTACGATTGTATTCTCAAAAGACGGTTCTTCTTTGTTGTTTGCAATCGCCAAAACTTCTTTTGCTGCTTCTTTTATGGCGTATTCAATGGCTGGTTTGTAATCTTTATTGTTAATTTTTGAGAAAGGTGGTGTTTGGAACGGCGTTTGCCACTCTTCAATTAAAGGATTACCTTTTATATTTGTTTGATTTTGAGCCATAATGCTTTGATTTGAAATTATAAACATAAGAATTAAAAACGTTGTTCTTTTCATAAATGATTTAATTTGGAGGTGCAAATGTACAAAATTGCTAAAAACATAATCATTATGCCCAAATACAAAAATTAATGTACCTTTGCAATAAGGAAAATAAGAAAAACGGATTTTTATATGTCAATTTCTGTACGCAATATAACAAAAATTTATGGCAATCAAAAGGCTTTGAACAATGTTTCTTTGGAAATAAATGATAAAGAGGTAGTAGGACTTCTTGGACCTAACGGAGCAGGAAAATCTACATTGATGAAAATAATTACATGCTTTATCCCTCCAACAGAAGGCACTGTTAAGGTATGTGGAAATGATATTTTTGACGACCCGATGGCTGTTAGAGCAAGTATAGGCTATCTCACAGAACACAATCCGCTTTATTTGGATATGTATGTGCGGGAATTTCTTGTGTTTATAGCTGGTTTGTATAAAATAAAAGACCGCAAAATTCGGGTGGAAGAAATGATTGAAATCACAGGATTGAAGAAAGAGGTCAATAAAAAGATAGGTGCATTGTCCAAAGGTTACAGGCAACGTGTCGGATTGGCTCAAGCCTTAATCCATAACCCCAAAGTCTTAATCCTTGATGAGCCTACGACAGGTCTTGACCCAAATCAATTAGCTGAAATTCGCTCTCTTATTAAGGAGATAGGAAAAGAAAAGACGGTTGTGTTATCTACACACATTATGCAGGAGGTTGAAGCGGTTTGTTCTCGTGCCATAATAATTAATAGCGGCAGAGTTGTAGCCGATGATGATACAAAACATTTGGCTTCCGGGCAAAGTCTTGAGGCAATCTTTCGTAAAATTACCACAGAACAATGATGAAATTCTTTTAAACAACAAAAATCCCGATAAATGTAGCGTTTGTCGGGATTTTTTATAATTATAGATTTGTAAAGTGGCTTATCCCAAATATGATTGCAAGATATTTATTCGTGAAGTATGCTTTAATTTTCTTACAGCCTTCTCCTTAATTTGGCGAACTCTTTCCCGAGTGAGATTAAACTTTTCTCCTATTTCGTCAAGCGTCATTGGAGGATAGCCTGACAGACCATAAAACATTTGAACTATATCCGCTTCTTTTTCACTCAAACATTTGATAGCGTAATTTATTTCCTGTCGCAGGCTTTCCATAAGTAATTCCGTTTCGGGTGTGATTTCTTCATCGTTTTTCATAAAATCATACATTGTATTGTCCTCATCGGAAATTAATGGTGCGTCCATAGACAAGTGTTTGGACGAATTACGCAAACTTTCTTTCACTTCATCATCAGGAATGTCCAAAAGACTTGCTACTTCATCGGGATTAGGTGTGCGTTCCAACTTTTGCTCCAATTCTGAGTAGGCTTTGCCAATTCTGTTCATCGCTCCTATTTTGTTAAGAGGCAATCGCACAATACGACTCTGCTCTGCTAATGCTTGAAGTATGGATTGTCGTATCCACCATACGGCATAGGAAATAAACTTAAAGCCTCGTGTCTCGTCAAAGCGTTGTGCAGCCTTTATTAAGCCGACATTACCTTCATTAATCAAATCAGGCAAACTCATTCCTTGATTTTGATATTGTTTTGCAACAGAAACAACAAAACGAAGATTAGCTTTGGTCAATCTTTCAAGAGCTATCTGGTCGCCCTGCTTAATACGTTGTGCAAGAATCACCTCATCCTCAGGTGAAATCAATTCCAAACGGCTAATTTCCTGCAAATACTTGTCCAAAGAAGTTATTTCTCTGTTGGTAAGTTGCTTTGTAATCTTTAATTGTCTCATTCTATACTTTTTAGTCCTTATTTATTCTTAAAAATGCTTACTCTTACGCATTTTTTTTCAAAATGTTTCATTTCGCAATATGATTTTCATCTGTAATAACCGCCTTTCTCTATTTCCAACCTTACTTTCTCAGGCACAAGATAGCGGATGGATTTGCCGCTCTTAATGTTCTCTCTTATAAAAGATGAAGATATATCAATTTGAGGGGCATCTATCATAATAACATTGCGATTCTCTGCAAGGGGAGAAGGTTTCGCTGCTCTGCGAGGATATATATACAATTTATAATACTCTAATATTGTAGTGTAATTACGCCATTTATTAAAGTTTTCAAGGTTATCTTCCCCTAAAATCAAACTAAATTCCCTCAAAGGGTACTTTTCGCTCAAATAAACCAGCGTATTTATTGTGTAAGAGGGCTGTGGAAGAGAGAATTCAATGTCCGATGCGAGAAAACCTTCGTTATCGTCTATTGCAAGCCTGACCATAGCCAACCGATTGCGATTATCCAGCAATGAAGCCCTGTTCTTTAATGGATTTTGAGGCGAAACAACAAACCAAATCTGACTTAAATCGCTATTTTGTAAGATATGCTCGGCAAGAATCAAGTGTCCGTTGTGGATAGGGTTGAAACTGCCGAAATAAAGCCCTGTTTTTTTGATTTGAAGTTCCGATTTCATATAAATATTGCTCGCTTTCTATCGGTTAAAAGTTGTTTTTGTGGTCATTAAATCCGATTTTGGGGTGGCAAAAGTAATAAAAAAAATAAATATTGCTTGTAACGCAATCATAACTCGCTGACAGACGCTTTTGATTTGTGCGAAAAATAGTTTCAAATCAAACTAAAACAGCCGCATACGTTCTCTCATTTCAATGAAAGTTTGTTTGTGAATACCAATACTTTATATGCTTAAAATGAAAGGCTGTTTCATTTTTACCAAAGGCTGTTCCGTTAAAATGAAACAGCCTTTGATTTCTGGGACATCAAATATTGCTTGTACGATACGCATTAAGATAAGAATAAATTAAAAAGTCGTATTTTTGCAATCTGAAATACAATCGTTAATATGTCGGAAAATCAACTTTTAATCTACAATACTTTATCGCGAAAGAAGGAAGTATTTGAGCCTTTAATACAAGGTCGTGTCGGAATGTACGTTTGCGGACCTACGGTCTATGGTGATGCTCATCTTGGGCACGCTCGTCCTGCCATAACCTTTGATATTATCTATCGATACCTGTCTTATCTTGGTTATAAGGTGAGATATGTTAGGAATATCACGGATGTCGGTCATCTTGAGAACGATTCTGATGACGGAGAGGACAAAATTGAGAAGAAAGCCCGCTTAGACCAGCTGGAACCAATGGAAATTGCCCAGCATTACACAAAACGTTATTTGGATGCAATGGATGCGTTGAATGTATTAAGACCGAATATTCAGCCGACAGCCTCCGGACACATTATAGAGCAGATTGAGGTGATTAAAAAAATATTGGATGCCGGTTATGCTTACATTAGCAATGGTTCTGTCTATTTTGATGTCCCTAAATACCAACATGACACTAATATGTACGGCATTCTTTCCCACCGAGTTTTGGATGATATGATTGCGGGCACAAGAGAATTGGACGGACAGGCGGAAAAACGCAATGCTGCCGATTTTGCTCTTTGGAAGAAAGCCTCTCCGGAGCATATTATGCGATGGGCAAGTCCTTGGAGTGAGGGTTTCCCCGGCTGGCACTTGGAATGCACGGCTATGAGTCGCAAATACCTCGGAGAGGAGTTTGATATACATGGAGGAGGCTTGGATTTGTTGTTTCCTCATCACGAAAGCGAAATAGCACAATCTGTTTGCGCTTTCGGACATCCCCCTGCAAAATATTGGATTCATAATAATATGATTACAATTGATGGTAAGAAAATGGGTAAAAGTCTTGGTAATTTTATAACTCTTGAAGAGATATTCGGCGGAACTCATTCTTTGCTGGCACAACCTTATTCGCCGATGACGATACGCTTCTTTATTCTTCAGGCTCATTATCGCTCCACGTTGGATTTTTCTAATGAGGCCTTGCAAGCCGCAGAAAAAGGCATCAAGAAGTTAATGAAGGCGTTTGAAAAGATAAAATCAATAAAACCATCTGCTGATAAAGTAATATATTCTCCGAAAATAATGCAACAAACAATAGAGGCGATGAACGATGACTTCAATACACCGATTGTTATAGCACATTTATTTGAAGCAGTACGGCATATAAATCTTCTTTTGGAAGGTATGGAATCGATAAAAGCAGATGATTTGCTGCGCTTGGAAGAAGATTTTACTACTATTCTGCAAGATATTCTCGGCATAAAGGCACAATATAATGATAATTCGCAGCATTTGGTTGATGGATTGATGGAGATGATTCTGGATTTGCGCTCACAAGCCCGTGAAGCCAAAGATTGGAAGACGAGTGATTTGCTTAGGGATAAGCTTTCTTGCCTTGGTATTACAATAAAAGACGGAAAAGACGGCGTAACCTGGTCAAAAAATTAAAGATAGCAAATAAGAAAACGGGTTTCTGAGACATTGTAAGATTAATATGTCTTATTTGCAAAAAGAACTCTTATGGAAACAAAAAATATAAAGGAAAAAGGGAGGATAATTGCTGTTAGCAGCGAAGAAGTTGAGGTTTTGATAGAAAGGAAAGCAGCTTGTGTGGGATGCAGTGCCAGAAATGCCTGTCAAAGTCTTGATAAGAAAGACCAATATCTTAAAATCCCGACCACAAATGCTGCATCTTTTCAAATAGATGAAGATGTTGTCGTAGAAATTGAGCAATCTTTGGGCATCAAAGCCGTGATTATAGCATTTGTAATTCCTCCTATTATAATGATTGCTGCTATTGCGATTTTAACACTTGCTTTTACGGGAATAAACCAAAGCTTTATTGCGATAATTGCTCTTATTGTTTATGCAATCTATTGCTTTATTTTGTATTTTCTTCGTGAAAAAATCTCCAAACACTTTGTCCTGCGAGTCAAACATTTGAATACGAATATAGATGCCTATAATTCTTTTCGGAAATAGCGGATTATTGTAAATGTTTCGGCTAAATTTATATGCGAGAGTAGAGATAAAAATAATGATTCAATGAAAAATGCGATAGTTATAGGGGCTTCGTCCGGGATTGGCAAAGAAGTAGCCCGTCTTATGGCGAAAGATGGCTATAAGGTCGGGATTACGGGTAGAAGAACGGCACTTTTGAAAGAATTAAAGGAAGAAAACCCAGATAGATATATTGTTAAATCGTTTGATAATACTGATTTGCCGACAGCAATTGAAAATTTGGATGCGTTTGCTGCTGAAATGGGAACTATAGATGTTGTTTTTATATCTTCCGGTGTTGGAAATGTCAATATGGAACTTGATTTTGAAATTGAGAAGCAAACAATCATGACTAATGTTGTGGGCTTTACCAACATTGTAGATTGGTCGGTGAAATTTTTTATTAAGCAAGGATATGGTCATTTGGCGGCTGTTACTTCTATTGCCGCAGTTCGTGGCAGAAAAGAGGCTCCTGCCTACTTTGCAACAAAGGCTTATGGCAAAAGTTACTTGGAAGCGATGCGCGGCTTAGTGAAACAGAATCCTAAAATTAGAATATCGGACATAAGACCGGGCTTTGTAGATACTGATTTGGTCAAAGGAAATAAATATCTTATGTTTTTAATTCCTTTAAATAAGGCTTCACGCCGGATTTATAAAGCAATAAGTCATAGAAAGCAGGTTGCATACATCACCAAACGCTGGGCTATAATCGCATTCATAATGAAAATTACTCCAAAATGGCTTTACGACAGAATATAACCTTAGAACATTTAATTAAAACAGCCTCTCAGCAGTATAATGTCAAAGAATTTATTGAGGAAGACCCGATTCAATTTCCCCATCGTTACAAAAAGCAGACAGATATAGAGATTTCAGCATTCATAAGTGCGTGGTTGGCGTATGGAAATCGCAAAGCATTCCTTAAAGTGTTGGAGAATATCCATATTTTGTTTGAATTAAGTCCGACCGAATTTATCATTAATCGTAATTATGCTTCATTTCAAAATAATAAGGATAACCTTTATCGCTTTTATGTCAAGGAAGATTTTTATCAATTGTGCGAATGTTTGCGTGCTATATACGTTCGTAGCGACACAATGGAGCAAGATGTACGTAAAATGCTTAAAGTGCTGGATTTTAACGGCGTTTTGAATTACTTTTTTCTTAATTTTAAAAATGTAAAAGGTATTCCCAAAGATGCCAAATCAGCATGCAAACGGCTTTGTATGTTTCTTCGCTGGATGGTTCGCAAAGACGGTATTGTTGATTTCGGGATTTGGAGCGTTATTTCCCCGCAAGAGTTGATAATACCTTTGGATACACACGTTTTTAATACGGCAAAGCATCTTGGAATTATCAATTCAAACTCGGCTAATCTTAAAACGGCTCATCAAATCACTGATTATTTAAGACGGATATTTCCTTCCGACCCATGTCTTGGTGATTTTGCACTTTACGGCTTGGGAATTGCGGATGAATAAGAAAGAAAGGCGAGTTCCTTTCTTATTTTTTTACTACTTTTGCCTCAAATTACACATCAAATATAAAGTATAATAAGTATGAAAAGACAAACAATCTATCTTATAGCAATAATCGGTATATTGTTAATAGCCGTTTTGTGGTCTGTAACCAAATATAACGGATTGGTAAAGAAGGATGAGAATTGTACAAAGCAATGGTCAATAGTTGAAAGTCAGTATCAACGGCGACTGGATTTGATTCCGAATCTCGTAAATACCGTTAAGGGCTATGCAAAGCACGAAGAACAGACTTTTGTTGAGGTTATCAATGCTCGCAATCAGGCTTTGAAGGTCAAGATTGACCCGAATAATTTGACACAGACAAGTCTTAATGAACTGCAATCAACACAAGACAATCTTACTTCCGCATTACAAAAGTTTAATGTGGTCGTTGAGCGTTATCCTGACTTGAAAGCCAATCAGAATTTCTTGGAATTGCAAAGTCAATTGGAGGGAACGGAAAACAGAATCGCCGTTGAACGTCAGCGTTTCTCGGAAGTGGTGAATGAATACAATGCTTCCATACGGCGTTTTCCTACAAACATCATTGCAAATCTTTTTGGTTTTGAACGCAAAGCCTATTTTGAGGCAACAAAAGGAGCGGAGAATGCTCCTAAAGTAGAATTCTAAACAGCAAAATGGAAGAACAAAATCCTAAAACATCACATAAAACCACTACATTAAGAGGAATGTATGAGGAATGGTTTCTTGACTACGCCTCTTACGTGATTTTGGAGCGGGCAGTTCCGCATATAAATGACGGATTGAAGCCCGTGCAGCGACGAATCCTTCATTCAATGAAAGAATTGGACGATGGAAGGTATAATAAAGTTGCGAATATTGTCGGCAACACAATGAAGTATCATCCGCATGGAGATTCCTCTATCGGTGGAGCTTTGGTTCAGTTGGGTCAAAAGGAACTTCTGATTGATACTCAGGGAAACTGGGGCAACATATTGACGGGAGACGGCGCCGCTGCACCGAGATACATTGAGGCAAGGCTGTCTAAGTTTGCTTTGGAGGTCGTTTTCAATCCTCAAACCACCACCTGGCATCCCTCTTATGACGGAAGAAATGACGAACCCGACACTTTACCGATAAAGTTTCCTCTTTTGCTGGCACAGGGAGTTGAAGGTATTGCAGTAGGACTTGCCTGTAAGATTCTGCCTCATAACTTCAATGAATTGATGGATGCTTCCATTGCCATATTGCAAGAGAAGCCTTTTTTAATCTTTCCTGATTTCCTAACAGGAGGAATGATTGATGTCTCAAAGTATAAGGATGGCTTGCGGGGAGGAAGAGTGCGAGTGCGGGCAAGAATGAAGATGATAGACAAACGAACTATCGCCATAACGGAAATTCCTTTCGGCACAACCACAGGAGACTTAATCAACTCAATAGTAAAAGCCGGCGAAAGCGGAAAAATTAAGATAAAACGCATAGACGACAATACGGCACGGAATGCTGAAATTGTCATCACCTTGCCTAATGACACTTCACCCGATCAAACGATTGATGCTCTGTATGCCTTTACCGATTGCGAGCTTTCTTTGGCTCCGAATGCTTGTGTGATAGAAAACGACAAGCCTCGCTTCATTGGCGTGAGCGAAATCTTAAAAATCTCTACTCAACGCACGGTTGATTTGTTGCAAATGGAGTTAGAGATAGCCTTAAATGAACTTAAAGAAAAATGGCAGTGGATTTCGTTGGAGCGTATCTTCATAGAAAACGAGATTTATGAGCAAATAAAGCCATGCAAAACAGATAAGGATATAGACGATACTATTTTCAGCGGCTTGAAACCTTTTACGGCTAATCTGATACGGGCAGTTACGATGGAGGATGTTCATAAACTGCGCAAGATACCTATTGACAGAATATCCAAATACAATAGCGACAAGGCAGATGATACTTTGATTGCCATAGAAGATGATATGAAGCAGGTGCAATATGATTTGGAACATATCATTGACTATGCCGTTGCATATTTTCGCCGCATTAAAGATAAATATGGCAAGGGACGCGAACGTAAAACGGAGATTCGTTCCTTTGATTACATAGAACAGGCTGCCGTAGCAGTGGCTAACGAAAGGCTTTATTGCGATTATGCCAACGGATTCGCAGGTTATAAGTTTAAAGACGGCGAATATGTTTGTGATTGCTCGTCTATGGATGATATTATAGCCTTTCGTAAAGACGGAACTTTCGTTGTGAAGCCTGTTGCCGAGAAAGATTTCTTCGGAACGGGCATTATTCATATTGCAGTCTTCAAACGCAACGACGAACGCACAATATATAATATGGTATATCAGGACGGAGTGTTCGGACGCAGTTTTATAAAGAGATTTAATGTCGTTGGAGTTATACGAAACAAGGAATACGTTCTGACAAAAGGAACAAAAGGCTCATCGGTTCTTTATTTCAGTGCCAACCCTAACGGAGAAGCCGAGATGATAACGGTGTATCTGAAAGCCAAACCCAAACTTCAACGCCTGCAATACGAAATAAATTTTGCCGATGTCTTAATCAAAGGGCGTCAATCGGCAGGAAACATCGTCAATCGCAACCCTGTACGCAAGGTTGTCAAGACCGGAGACGGCATATCCACGCTTGCTCCGCGCAAAATCTGGTTTGACGACAGCGTAAGGAAGTTAAACACCGAAGAAAGAGGCGTTTTGTTAGGGTCATTCAGCGGTAAGGATAAAATATTGAGCCTTTATAAATCGGGGCATTATCGTTTGACGGGCTTTGATATCGCAACTCATTTTGATGATGACTTGATTTGTGTTGAGAAATTCAACTCTGATAAGCCTGTGAGCGTGATTTATCTTGACAATGAGAGCAAAAAACATTATGTAAAGAGGTTTCTGATTGAGCAAACCGACAAAAAAATCGGCTTTATGGAGGAACAGCCGAACGCTACTTTGCTTTATGCTTTTACTGCTTGGAAACCGCTCGTCAATATCTGCTTTGACAACAACCAAATGAAGAAGCCTGCGGATGATGCACAGGTTTCGCTTGCCGATTTTGTGGAAGTGATGAAATATAAAGCCAAAGGAAAACGCTTATCCTCCAATCCGATTAGAAAGATTGAGGTTTTGGAGCCGTTGCCTTTTGAAGAACCCGCATCCGAACCTCAATCGGATATGTTCAATGCCGATTCCGCTCAACCACAAGAAGGTATCATTCAAACGGAACTTTTTTAAAAAACAATATTGCAGCCTTTGCGGCAATTAAGGCAAAGCAATAATTTTACGAAACTTGATTTTGTTAATTCAGAATCAAGTTTTATTTTTGTAGAATAAACTTTTATGCGGACAGCATTTTGTTATATAAAGTTAAAAGACTGATATATTTTTGTATAATCGCCTTTGGTGAAGAAATAAGCAAATAATATGAGAATTATTTAAAGTAATACGTTTTGCAAATCGGATAATATGGTTTGCCTTATCTTATTCTAATTTTTTTTATGCAATTTGTATAATAAAGAATAATGATTATATCACTGTAAATCAGCAGTTAATCACTACGGAATGAGATTTGATAAAATTTTTTTTTGATATGCGTTGTTCTTTTTAATAAAAAAGATGTATCTTTGCACTCTTAAAAATAAACAGAATAAAAGTAAATAAATACAATATGAAAAAAAGATTTATTATAGTTTGTTTTTGTACTATTCTTTCCCTTGTTGCCACTGCTCAACCCATACCAGGGACGCGTCCGGGCGACGGAGGAGCAGGCACGCACGAAGAAACAAAGTCCCCATTGCCGACAGCAACTCTTTTATTGCTTGGTTTCGCTACACTATATGCTACAAAAAGGATAAGAGATAAGAGAAAGGACGAATAATTAGACGATATATACATCTAAGAGATAGCAATAGTTGTCTCTTTTCTTCATATATGTTTTCTGTAATAATAGAATATTAAGCAGAAGCGGGAATTTAATGTTTCAAACTCTCGCTTCTGCTTTGTTAGTGCCTGTTAGAAAGTTATCAAATCAAACAAGCATCTCATAAATGCTGATAAGGCTTCGCTGTTGTTTGATACTATTTTATTATAACCTTATATTGCGACAGCAAACCCTCATCATCGCGAATGCAAAGCACATAAAAACCACTTGAAAAGGCTGATACGTCAATACTTTTTGCTGTTCTGCCGCTATAAACCTTCCTTCCGAGCGAATTAAACAATTCAACGCTGCTAATCTTGTTTGCTTCCGAGCCTTCAATGTGAAGCCATTCGGTCGCAGGATTAGGATATATCTTATACGAAGGGCGTTCGGCGGCAACATTATCAAGACCTACCACCACGTTAGAGCCGAAATAGGGGCGTATCATAGCCGCTCCGCGCAAGAAACACTCCTCCCAGCGATTGGCAACGAAGCCTAAAATTTTTGAAGACGCATCATTGTTCTCATCAAAGCCGATATTGAGAAACGAACCAGTCTTTGATTGGAGGCTAACGTAGAATCGTCCGTCCAGAATCAAAGGCTGCCGCAGCATATAGCGGTAATATTTATTCAAACCCTCAATATGCGGCGTCATTTGCTCCGAACGATAGAGCGTATCCTTCGGAATGCCGTTCTCATCGTTCCAAACGCAGAGATAAAACGGCACTTGCTCATCGTCTCTTGCGGTAGAATTGAAATAAATATCCACAGCAGTAAGCGTATCGCTGCATTTTAGATTGTAAAACACCGCAAAATGAGAATTGGCATTTGCTTCCACGCCTATGCCTTGCTCTGCCGTGCCGTCGTCATAAGCAAAGAAGTTCTCAAAACGCTGTATGAATTTTATGGTATCGTTTTCCGTACGGCTGTCTTGCCCAACGCCCGGCTTTATTGTATGAATTACCGAAAACGAACTCCAGTTTGCCGTGTCAAAAATGCCGAAAGGCTGCTGTGCAACGGGCGGATTGCAGTGCGGAATGTAGGTTTGATACTGATGAGTCTGCACAAAAGGCGACAGATTCTCAAATCCGCCGTCATAGAGAGCCGTTTCCGCACCATTGTTATCAACTATCCTGTACATATAACGGCTTGCGGAGGCGACAGAATCAAGATTGGTGATGGTTATTGCAAGGTTTGCCGCCAGGTCTTCTTCTCTGTATTGACGGCAAGGCATAGATTGATACTCTTTGAGCAAGGAAGGAGCGGCGGCAACAAAGGCTAAATCCTGCCTTGTGCTGTCTTGCAACGAGCGATTGGCGTCCAGATACACGTAATCCAAGTTCCATTGGTCGCAATTGCCTATAAAATTTTCATTAGTGCTCGGTTCAAGGGTTGCAAAGTTGCGAAAACGAAAGCGAAAGTCGGCATTAAAGTATTTTTCGTCCGTAATAACAATCGTAACGTAGCGAACATAATCACTATCGCTTGCAAAAAGGCTGTCAAGCGGCATTCCGTCCGTTTGCCACACCTGTTCCCAAGCGTCGAGAGCCATATCATAAAATTCCAACACCAGACTATCGTCCTTATTGGGCGTTACGCCCAGCCGTTGCCACATTTGACCGTAGCCACCGCCTGGTTGGAAGTAGAAAGATAAGATTACAGAGTCGGCAGGCGTCAGTTTCTTCGGATAGGGCAGCATAACGGAGTCCAGACGTATTGATTTGGAACACAGAGTGTCGGCATTAAAAGTTGCCGATGAGGTTTTGTCGTACAGAACGCCCCAAGCGTCAATCGCATCCAGCGTTGCAACGCCCACAGACGGCGTAAAAACACCATAAGATTTGTTTATAAAGCAGCCTCCGCTTGTTTGCCAGAGTTTTGACGAAGGATTGCCGACATAGTCCGAGAAGTCATCAACGAAAGGCAGCATAACGGCATTGTTGTCCTTTGTCGTGCGGTCGGCATCCTTCATTGCGGCTTGCGAAGACGGCACCATAACGAATTGAGACCAAGCACTAACGCCGCAACAACAAAGCATCATCAACAGAAAAGCGGGTTTAAAATTCTTCATACGCAGTTTCTTTTTCTTATAACGCCGTTTTCTTGCAATTATTGCCTCGCATCAATGCGTGCAAAACTGACTTTATTGTTATATTATCTGCTTTGCTCAAAATAAAAGTGCGTGTCGCACAGACATTATTTGCTTTCACAAAAATAAAACGCTGTTTTGTGCGAATGAAACGCCGTTTCGTAAAAATAAAGCAGCGTTTCGCTAAATTATTGTAAGAGTTGATGATATTCTAATTACTTTTTATAACTTTGCAACCGGATAATATAATGTTTAAATAAAATTTAATGTTTATGAGACTTCACAATATTAGTAGAATGTTTGCTTTGGTTTTCTCTGTCTTTGCTTTCGTTGCAGCAGAGTGCGAGAACACAAAAACAATGCTTGATTTGGATAAAATATTTCCTGATAACAGAGAAATAATATCAAACCTCAACGAACCTGATACCAACTCTCAATCTGCCGAAGAGTGGCTTGAGAAAGGTGGTACGGCATTTAATAATGGGGAATATAAGAAAGCGATTGAATGTTATCAGAAAGCAATAGAATTAAAGCCCGATTATGCGGAAGCATACCTCAATATGGGAATTGCTTATGGGCTTCGGAACGGAGATTATGAGAAAGCAATAGAATATTATAAGAAGGCGATAGAATTAAAGCCTGATTATGCACAAGCATACTTCGCTATGGGATTTGCTTATCAAATAGGTATGCAAGAATATGAGGAGGCAACAAAATATTTTGAGAAGGCAATAGAATTAGAGCCCGATTTGGAGTGGGAATACAACAAAATAAGGCTTTTTGATGGCTTTCGGAACGATGAATTTGAGAAAGAGATGGCATCTTATCAGAAAGCCATAGAATTAAATCCTAATGACGCAACCGCATACGTCAATATAGGTAAGGCTTATGCTACTTGGAGCGAACAATATGAGAAAGCGATAGAATATTTTGAGAAAGCAATAGCATTAAAGCCCGATTTGGCAGGAGAATACAACGATATGATAATGTCTCATTTCTTTTCGGACGGACAAGATGAGAAAGTGATAGAATATTACCAGAAAGCCATCGCATTAAATCCTGATGACGCAACCGCATACTATAATATGGGTATGGCTTATAATGCTTGGAATGGACAATATGAGAAAGCAATTGAATATTATCAGAAAGCGATTGACTTAAAGCCCGATTATGTGGATGCATACCTCGCTATGGGAAGTGCTTATATTGAATTGGGCAGACAATATGAAAAAGCAATAGAATTAAAGCCCGATTATGCGGATGCATACAACAAGATGGACAACGCTTATCAGGATTGGAACAAACAATATGAGAAAGCCGTAGAATATTATAAGAAAGCAATAGAATTAGAGCCCAATTATGCACAAGCATACGTCAGTATGGGACGTGCTTATATGCAATGGAACGAACAATATGAGAAAGCAATGGAATGTTTTAAGAAGGCAATAGAATTAAAGCCTGACTATGCGGAAGCATACACCTTTATGGGGGTTGTTTATTGGGTAAAAGGAGATGAAAAGCAGGCAATAGAATATCATAAGAAAGCCGCAAAACTCGGAGATAAATTTGCACAGAAATTGTTAAAGAAAAACTGGTTGTCTTGGTAGGGAATGTGCCATAAGAATTAGGTTTCGGTGCGTGGCGAACTGACTTTATTCTTATATTATTTGCTTTAATCGCTTTCATAATCTGCTTTTATTTGAATGATTTTTGACTTCATTTTTATATTATTTGATTTCATTACTTGCATTATTTGCTTTTATTTTCGTGTAATTTGATGCCATCAACGTGAGATTTGACTTCATTTTCGTATAATTTGACTTCGTTGGAGCGAAAGCAAGTTCCAGAATCACAGAACTTGATTACAAAATTCTGTAATTTGATTATAGAGTTCTGAAACTTGATTATAGAATTCTGTGATTTGATTCTGTAGAGGCGAAAAAAGGCAAAAAAAGAAGGGAAGCCCGTTTGAGAGCCGCCCTTCGTTGATTTTAATCCGATGCGTTGAGGTTATCTCGGCGTGAGGCTTACGTCCGCAGGCACACAACGCACAAAGACGCCGCCGTTGTCAGATACGCAGAGTTTATAACTTTATATTTAATGCACAATATTTGGTCTGCGATAGACTTTTGCGGCGTTTCGGTGCGGTTTTTCTTCATAATATTTTGCTGTGTTCTCATAATGTTTCGGTTTTCTCAAATTCTATATATCAATAATCGTGCCAAAGTGCAATAATATCAAATTTAAAAATTTTTTAATAAGTTTGCAGACTTAAATTATCTGATTTCAACACGCTCAAACAATGGAAAATAACAACCCAACCAACGACCAATTAGCCCAAGAGTGCTTTTTTGAGGGTCTAAATGAGTTTTGGAGGGGACAATATAAGAAAGCAGTAGAACATTACAAGGAATCCGTAAAATATAAGCCTGATAACGCATTCGTATATTACAATATGGGAATTGCTTACATTGCTTGGAAGATACGATTTAAGACAGCAATAGAATGTTTTGGGAAAGCAATTAAATCTTTTAAGAAAGCCATAAAATTAAATCCCGATTATGCGGACGCATACTTCAAAATGGGGATTGCTTATCAAAAATTGAACGGACAATATGATAAAGCGATAGAGTGTTATAAGAAAGCCGTAAAATTAAAGCCCGATTATGCGGATGCATACTTCAATATGGGGATTGCTTATTATGTTTGGAAGGGACAATATGAGAAAACGATAGAATGTTTTGAGAAAACGATAGAATTAAAGCCCGATTATGCGGACGCATACTTCAATATGGGAATTGCTTATCGCAATTGGAACGGACAATATCTGAAGGCAATAGAATGTTTTGAGAAAGTTGTAGAATTAAATCCCGATTCGGCAAAAGCATACTTCAATATGGGAATTGCTTATCGCAATTGGAACGGACAATATGAGCAAGCAATAGAATGTTATAAGAAAGTTGTAGAATTAAAGCCCGATTTGGCAGAAGCATACTTCAATATGGGAATTGCTTACAGTGATTGGGACGGACAATATAAGAAAGCAGCAAAATGTTTTAGGGAAGCAATAAAATTAAAGCCCGATTATGCGGACGCATACTTCAATATGGGGGTTGTTTATCACAATTGGGGCGGACAATACAAGCTCGCAATAAAACGCTTTAATAAAGTAATAGAATTAAAGCCCGATTCGGCGGACGCATACTACAATATGGGAGTTGCTTATTATTATTTGAAGAAACAATATGAGAAATCGATAGAATGTTTTGAGAAAGCTGTAGAATATAAGCCCGATTTCGCAGATGCATACTTCAATATGGGTGAGGTTTATAGTAAAATGAAGCAACAATATGAGAAAACGATAGAATGTTGGCAAAAAGTAGTAGAATTAAATCCTAATTCGGCAGAAGCATACTTTAATATGGGAGTTGCTTATGGGAAAAAGGGAGATGAAAAGCAAGGGATAGATTACATAAAGATAGCAGCACAACTTGGAGATAAAGATGCGAAGAAATGGTTGAAAGAAAACGGATATTGGTAGTAAGGAATGTTGGCGGCAAATGAGGTATGAGCGTATTTTTTCTTACTTTTGCAGGCTCAAAAGCAAAGAGTGTAAGCGTATAAGCACTTTTTGAAAAAATAAATGCAGGTTAGGTGAAAGAGAAACAAGTGATAACGGAAAGGTTTATAAGCCTTGAAAGGGTTCTGGCGGCGAAAAACAGGAATGCTTTGCGGTTAATACCCCGTTTTGTGATGAAATGGTTTAAGCGGCTCATACATTTGGACGAGATAAACGCCATTATATATAAATACAGAGACGTTAGCGGGACGGCTTTCGCAACAAAGGTGATAGAGGATGAGTTTAAGGCGACAATCATCGTTGATAACAAGGAGAGGATTCCTGCTTCGGGTCGCTGCTTGCTTGTTGCCAATCATCCGCTTGGAGGTGCCGACGGACTGGCTCTTATCAGTGAGGTGGGCAAACGGCGTAAGGATGTGCTCTTTCCCGTCAATGATGTCCTTTGTGCTTTGCCTCAGTTCAGGGAAGTCTTCGTTCCGGTCAATCTTTACGGCAAAAACAGCGACAATCACGGCAAACTCAACGATGCTTTCGCCTCCGATGCCGCCCTAATCTACTTTCCTGCCGGTATGTGCTCACGTAAATCGGCTAATAAGGTCATTTGCGATTTGGAATGGAAGCCTACGTTTATCAAAAAGAGCATAGAGTACCGACGAGACCTGATTCCGATTTACGTAGATGCAAGAAACACTAATTTCTTCTATCGTTTTGCCAAGATAAGAAAGGCGTTTATGAAGTTTAATCTTGAATTGATACTCCTGCCGCGAGAGATGTTTCTGCAGAGAGGAAAGACCATTCACATAGTCGTTGGCAAGGCTATCCCGTATCAAACTTTTGACCACACGCAATCGCCCAAACAATGGGCTGCGGCAGTAAAAGAATATGTTTATCGCCTGAAAGACGACTCTGATGCCGAGTTCGGCAAGTAGGGAATAAGAAAAAAGCCCGCCGAAACGGGCTTAAAAAAATGAAAAACTAAAAAAAAAATTATGTAACCCTTATAAAGATAATTCTTTTTGGATGTCTTGGATTTTGCTTTCGGCTTTTTGTTCCTCGCAATGCAGGCTTTGGGCGTCCGAAAGGACGGATGCCACTCCGAAATAGAACTTTACTTTCGGTTCTGTGCCGCTTGGTCGCATTGAAATCTTTGTTCCGTCTTCCAAAAACCACTGTAAAACGTTTGAAACGGGAAGTCCTGTTGCCGAAGAGTTAAGATAATCCACGCTTTTCACAATTCGTTGTCCCAAAAGGTGGGTCGGCGGATTTTCTCTGAACTTTCGCATTATGGAAGCAATCTCTTCCTGCCCTGACTTGCCTTTTCTGACGATGGAAAGCAGACTTTCGTGGAAGAAACCGTAGTTTTGATAGATTTCAATGAGGATATCGTAAATTGTTTTGCCGTTTGATGCCGCCCAAGCCGCAATTTCGGCGATTATACAGCAGGCTGAAACGGAGTCTTTGTCCCTTACAAAATCGCTAATGAGGTATCCGTAACTCTCTTCGCCGCCTCCGATGTATTCTTCCTTGCCTTCAAGAGAATGAATCTTGTCCGCAATAAATTTAAAGCCCGTAAGAACTTCGTAACACTTGACTTTAAAATCGGCTGCTATGCGTTTAATCAATTCGGAAGAAACGACTGTGGAAACAATGTATTGTTTGCCGTTGATTTTGCCTTGTTTCTGCCATTGGGAAAGAAGATAGAAGGTGATAAGAGAAGCAGTCTGATTGCCGTTAAGCAGTATCCACTGGTTATTGTGGTCTTTTATGGCGAGGGCTTCTCTATCGGCGTCGGGGTCTGTTGCTAATAATATGTCGGCATCAAGTTTCATTGCCATCTTTAAGCCTAAATCCAATGCCGAATGCTCCTCCGGATTGGGCGAAGCAGTGGTTGGGAAGTTTCCGTCAGGCTCTAATTGCTCCGGAACGGGATTTACGTTAGTGAAACCGAACATTCGCAACGCCTTTGGTATGATTTGTCCGCCTGTTCCGTGCAAAGGAGTATAGACAATCTTCAAATCGTGATGCTGTTGTATGGCTTGCGGCGACAGACTCAAAGCCATAACGTGCCGTAAGTAAATATCGTCAAAGTCTTCGTGCAATAGTGTGATGTTATCGTTCGTTTGCTGAGTTTTAACCTGCGATATGTCGGTAATCTTATTTACTTCGGCTATAACGTTTGTATCGTGCGGCGCCACCAATTGACCTCCGTCCGACCAGTATGCTTTATATCCGTTGTATTCTTTGGGATTATGAGACGCCGTAACCATCACTCCGCCGTCGCATCCCAACTCTCTGACCGCAAAAGACAGCACAGGAGTGGGACGAAGTGAAGCAAAAAGATATACTTTGAAGCCATTAGCGGCGAAAACCTTGGCAGTAATGTCGGCAAACTCACGACTATGGTTGCGGCAATCAAAAGATATGACGACCTTGCATTGTTTGCCTGCATTGTTTGCCTGTATGTAGTTGGCAAAACCTTGTGTTGCCATCGCCACATTATATTTGTTCATTCTGTTAGTGCCTATGCCCATAACGCCTCTTAATCCGCCGGTGCCGAATTCAAGACTCTGATAAAAGGAATCATTGAATTCGTCAATATTATCTGCTTTGAGTTTCTCAATATAGGCTTTCGTTTCGCTGTCTATATGCATCAACAGCCACTTTTGAGCATTCGCCAAAGCAGCAGGGTCTATTGTTGCCATAATCGTTACTTTGATTTTCTTGTTTCTTGAATAAATTTTAATACATTGCCTTTTGCGTCCTGCAATTTCTTTGCTTCATCTTTTAGTTCTTTGGCTTTGTCGGCATCAGGTGCTATTCCCTGGTCGGCAGTGTAGATTTCGGCAAGATTATTCATTGCTATAATAACTTCATTTATTGCTTCCGATGCAATCTTGTCGGCATTGGCTTCATCCAAAGGAAGTTTGCTTTGAATCAAAACCTTAAATTCATCAATTGTTTTCTCATACCAAAACTTTGCTTCGGCGTGATCCTTGCCCACAACGTTGCCTTGAGCATAGTAATCGCCCAATTTGCGGCAGGAAAGCAAGTCTCCGCGTTCGGCACACACCCTATACCAGAGATAAGCCCTTGCATCGCTCTTCACACATCCCCTTCCGCTTTCAAACATATTGGCTACCTTTAATTGAGAGGAGTGATTGCCGCGCTCAGCCGCTTTAAGATAATAATTAAACGCCTCTCTAATATTTTCTTTTGTGCCTTTGGCATCCTCATACATTGTTGCAACGCTGTACATCGCATCAACATTGCCGCCTTTTGCCGCTTTCTCAAACCAAACAAAAGCCTGCTTGTAATCTTGCAGCCTTCCGATGCCGCTATAATACTGATTTGCCAGCGCAAACTGGGCTTGCACATTTCCGCTTTTTGCTTTGCGTTCATAATTTTGAGCATTCGCTGCAAGGGAAAGACACAAAACTGCTACCAAAGCAAAGATTCTACTCTTCATACTCCCATAATTTATTGTTTTTCCAATATTCCATCGCCGTAGGGTAGCCATTGGAGAACGCTAACTTAATATAATTGATGCCCATCGCCACATCCTTAGGCACACCTTCGCCTTCATAAAGCATTTTGCCTACAATAAACTGGGCTTTTGCCAACATACCTTTGTCGGCTGCTGTTTTATAGTATTGAAAGCCCTGTTTCAAATCCTGATTCACGCCAACGCCACTGCAATACATCTGTCCGAGACAATAATACGCCTCATAATTTTGGTTTTCCGCTGCAAGCCGAAAATATTTCAAGGCTTTGGTGTTGCTCTTCTCAACTTCCGTGCCGTAGTAATAAAGCTCTGCCAACGCCATAATAGCCTCCGGTTGATTTTGAACAGCGGCTTTTTCATACCAATATATCGCTCTTTTTATGTCTTTGGACATTCTGTCGGCTCTTTCGTACATCTTGCCCAACCGATATTGAGCATCCGCATCGCCGTTTTCCGCTTCCCTGACAAAGGTTTGAGAAAAGGCTGACTGCATTAGCACGAAGGATAAAACAAACAAAAGTTTCGTTTTCATTTTATTCTGATTTTATGGTACAAAAGTAAGATTTTTTTTTCAATTACGGCTCAATGCTTCCACGAAAGGCTGTTTGAGAAAAATAAAACGCTGTTTCATTCGCACAAAAGGCTGTTTCATTTTAACCAAACAGCGTTTCATTTTACGGATGCGAACTTTGAGTAAAATAAAAAGATTGTTTATTTTTGTAAAACCTAAAAACAAACAAATAATGAAACTTATCACGGAAGTAAATGTTGAGAAATCGGCGTTGAACCTTAGTCATAAAAATCGCTTTCTGCTGCTTGGGTCGTGCTTTTCGCAGAATATCGGCGAGAAACTGGCTTGCGGCGGTTTTGAAACGTTGATTAATCCGTTCGGAACGATGTTTAATCCGCATTCCATCGCCGAATCGTTGCTATATATCAGCGGATTAAGAGATTTTTGTGAAGAGGACGTGATACAAAACGGCGATATCTTTAAACTAATCTCTTGTCATGGCGATGTTTTCGGCTATTCTAAAAAAGAGGTGCTTGATAATGCGGCGTTAAGACGTGATAATGCTCGCAAATTCCTTGATAACAATACGATAATCGTTATCACTCTCGGCACGGCTTGGCTTTATACTTACACGCCTCTTGGCAAGGTGATGGCGAATTGCCATAAGATTGATTCAAAACTTATCTCCCGCCGTATGATGTCTGTTTCCGAAATTGTTAAAGCCCTTTCCGATGCTGTGAAACAACTGAAAACGATATGCAAATGCGAGATAATTTTCACCGTTAGCCCTGTGCGGCATAAGGAAGGCTATCGCGATAATCTGTTAAGCAAGTCCGCTCTGCATTTAGCAGTTAATGAGGCGGTGAAATCTCTTTCGGCGGATTACTTCCCTGCTTATGAGATAGTTTTTGACCAGTTGCGTGATTACAGGTTTTATTCCGAAGATTTATTGCATCCTAATAATTTGGCTATTGCGGTGATTTGGGAGAAGTTTGCGGCAACTTATTTTGACCGAAGCACACAGGATTTGTGCCGAAAGTGCGAAAAATTGTATGCAATGCTGAATCATCGCCCGTTATACGCTGATTCGCTTGAATATAAGCAGCATCAGGAGCGTGCAAATCAACTTCGGCAGGAGATAGACGCCGCTTTGGGACGATGAAACCTTAATTCTTTTTCTTGTTTTGTCTTTTGGCTGTTTTCTTTTGAACCGAGAAGCCGAAGAAACCTAATTTGCTGCCGAGCGAATAGTATTTGCCGTGAGCATAAGCAAGCAATCCCGCTTTTTCAAGGTCAAATTCGCCCGTTTTTGCGTCAATATATCGCTCTTCGGCATTGATTCCGACCACTCTTGCAATGAAACAATCGTGCGAACCCAACTCTTTGACCTCTACAACCTCACATTCTATGCACAAAGGGCTTTCATCTATCATCGGAGCTTGAATATGGGGTGCTTTTACGGGCGTTAAGTTCATTTCTACGAACTTATTGTGCTGCCTTCCGCTCTTTACGCCGCACCAATCGGTTTCCCGTGCCAGCGATTCGGTGGTTAAATTGATTACAAAGCACTTTGATTGCGATATAATCTTATGAGAGTGTCGGCTTTTGCGGATTGATACGTAGCACATAGGCGGTTCGGAAGCCAAAGTGCCGACCCATGCCACCGTTATTATATTGTATTCGTCTATTGTTTGCCCGCAACTCACCATAACGGCGGGTAGGGGATACAACATAGTACCTGCTTTGAATGGAATCTTACTCATATTGTTTATTTCTTGATTATATCCGCCGCAATTGCCGTAGGAACAAAACGACTTGCGTCTCCGCCGAAATTTAATATCTCTTTGACAAAAGAAGAACTGATAACGGCATCTTCGGGCTTTGTTAAGAGGAAAACAGTTTCAACTTCCGGATGGAGTTCTTGATTGATGCGTGCAATATTACTTTCGTATTGGAAATCTATTTGGTTTCTTAGTCCGCGCAAAATATACTTTGCTCCGATTAAACGGCAATATTCAATGGTTAAAGTGTCAAAAGAAGTGATTTCAATCTTGCTTTTATTAGATTCAAACGTCTTTTCAACCCACTGCAATCGCTGTTCCAATGAGAAGAAACAATCTTTTGTGATGTTAGTACCTATTGCCACCACGATTTTGTCAAATAACGGCAACGCCCTTTGAACAACCGATTCATGCCCTTTTGTTATTGGGTCAAAGGAACCTGGAAACAATGCTATTCTATCCATCTTTAATATTGGTTTCGGTTAATATTGCGGTCTTTTAGTTTGGTTGAACGCTCGTTAATGACATAAACAAGACGCAAGGTGAGCCAATGATTTTTGTAATCATTATTCCATTGATAGAAAGCGGTCGTTCCGGGTGCTTTAGAGTTGGAATAAGTCATACCTTTTCTGCTTGCCGTCAATCCATACTGCCATCTGATACTGCATTTGAGCCTTTTCCATATTCCGAAACGAACATCGGCAACAATAGAAAGTTCATTGCGGTTGAAAGAAGGTACATTCGCCGTATCCAAAGGACGTACCCAATCTCCGCCAGGCGATTCCGGTAGCCTCCATTGCTCATTTACCTTAAACAAACGCCCATATTGCAATCCCAAACCGAACATCAAATCAAGTTTTGGGTCTTTATAATGTATCATAACGGGAATATCAACGTATTGAAGGGTGAGAGAATATCCGAAAGGGGCTTTTACGCCTACGCCTTTTTTCTCATACGCTCCTCTTCGGCTGTAAAGCAACTCCATAGAGGCTCTCCAACGCCCTGTAAGTTTGCTTGGTTGCAACGGCATCATAACTCCAATGCCTCCTGTGAAGCCTAAATGATAGAAACCCGACACTTCATCGCCCTCAACCTGCGAAAGATTTATCCCACTGCTGACCATACCCTGAAATAACTGGGCTTCGGCAGACGGAATAGCCATAATAAAAACGGCAAACAATGAAAGCAGATATTTTTTCTTACTCATAATATATTTATACCGCATATAAAACTCATTTTTTGTCGTTTTATTTTACTCATAGCCCAATCTGTGCAATATTTCCTTCTCCACACGGTCGTTATACCTTATTGTATGCTTCACCCATTTGATAAGAGTATCCAATTGTTCCTCTTCACTCATCTGCCACCTGACATCCGAACGGCGTAAGCGGCTTCCGAGAGAATACATCGTGATTGCAGCCGACACGGATATATTAAAACTCTCCGTAAAACCATACATCGGTATCTTCATATAAACATCCGCTTCACTAATCGCAACATCCGACAACCCTTTTAGCTCCGTTCCGAAGACTACTGCCAGCTTTTGATTTATGTTTATCTCGTCCAGCATCACGTTTTTCTCACTTGGCAGGGTGGCAACTATGGTATAACCATCATCTTTCAGGCTTTGAAGACATTGTTTGGTGTTTTCATCAGCCTTATTGTGGCGTATAATATCAATCCACTTTGAAGAACCGAGAGCGACATCAGGATTTATCTCATACTTATTGCTGTTTTCTATCACATGAACGCTGTTTAATCCCAGGCAATCGGCGGTTCGCAGCACGGCACTCGCATTATGCGGCTGGTAAATGTTCTCTAAAACTATTGTAAGGTGCTTTGTGCGTTGCTTTACTATGTTCTCAAAAAGCGATATGCGGTTTTCGGTGCATAGTTTAGCCAATTCGCCGTAATAAACCTTCTTTTGTTCTATGGTTAGTTGAGATAATGCGTTCATAACGTAATAAAAAAAGACTATTTCCAACGAAAGAAACAGCCTTATTATGAAAAAAAATATTAATTTTAGTGTTTGACAATCATCTTCTTCGTTACAATCGCATCTTCATTGCATACAATTGAACAGAAGTAAATTCCGACAGGCAGGGATGAGGTATTGATGCTTGTTTTGCCGCTCCGGCTGCCGTCAAGTTTGATATTTGCAACCTCTTTGCCCAGCATATTTTTCACAATCAGCCTTACATTGCTGCAAGACGAAGGAAGATTGTAAGCAATCGTTGCTTTGCTGTCGGCAGGATTAGGATAAATGTTGAAAGAAGCCTGTTTCGCCGTTTCAATAGCATCATTCAAGCCGTTGGTTTGAGCATAAAAAATCGTAAAACTTTGTATTAGGCTCAAATCATCCGCATTCAACAAATTAACCTTTACTTCCGACATATTCATAGTAGAGTATGTGTATTGCAAATCAAATTCCGTATATTCCTCTCCTGCTCCTATTGTAGCCGTGTTTGCTTCGGGCGCAAGGGTATCTGTTAAGCAAGTGCCGGCAAAGCACATAAAAATATCGGCATCTGGTCCTAATGAAATCTTCTCAATCTGTACTCTAACCGAAATGGGGTTTGAGGTTATGTTTGTGAAGTGTATGTACTCTGTTCGCACGCCTCCGTCGGCTGCATTGAGGATAAAAGTGTGGTTATTTACTATTTCCGTTCCATCGGCTGTTGTTATACGGAATGATTGTGCCTTAATACCGAATGTTAAAGCCGTTAAAGCAATAAAAAGTGCCAGTTTCTTCATACGTATTGCTGTTTTAGATATTGTTTATGAGTTTTTACTGCTGCAAAAGTACAACTTTTATTTCTAATATCAAACAATATTTCCTCAAAACCGCATTTAAACCCGCCAAATGTACATATCGCACATACAATACTTTATTTCCTTTTTCTCAAAGGCTGTTCGGTTAAAATGAAACAGCCTTTCGCTCAAACGAAACAGCCTTTCATTTTCACCAAACGCCGTTTCATTTTGACGGGAAATTGATTTAGAGTTTTTTTGCTTAATTTTGCATTCGTTTTTTAAGGAGATAGCAAATGAAATTAAGGTTTCTAATATTTATATCGGCGTTTTTTGTCGGTCTTACGCTCTTTGCCCAGTGTCCTTTCGGCAATGGCACGAAAATTAACTGCGTTCATGGCTGCGGTCGCTTTATTGACGAAAACAAAGACGGATTTTGCGACCACGGATTGGTGGAAGATACCGCTCAAAGCCCACAAAAAGACACTCTTGCCGCAGTTGAGAAGACGCAAACCAAATCGCCGAAACCCAAAACAAAGGATGCCGCTCGCCAAACGGCAATTCCTGCCGGCGATTCGGTCAAAGAAGATGCTCAACCGAAGGAAGAAGAGATTGTTGCCGCCCCTCAAAGCGTGCAAGCCGCACCCGAACCCGCCAAAACTTCAAAACCCTATCCTCTTATCACGATTGCCGTCATTGTTATGGCGTTGTATGCCGCTACTGCTTTGCTTGTCCGAGCCAAAGTGATGCGTAAAATCACTCATCGCCGAATATGGAATGTTGTTTTGCTGATTGCCTTCATCGGTTCTTGCATCGGCGGGCTTTATCTGGTGTTCGGACTTAATTATGGCTGGTATGGCGGTTTTTATGCTTCGGTTCTGAAAATCCATGTCTGGTTCGGCATCGTTATGACGCTAATCGGATTGATTCATATCCTGTGGCATATCGCTTATTTCAAAAGACTCTTCATCAAAAAGGGAAAACAGAGTGAATAAACGAATTCTCCGATTAGCCATACCTAACATCATCACCAATATAACGGTGCCTCTGCTCGGTATGATAGACACTGCGATTGTCGGACACTTGAATGCGGACGGCGGAACGATGGATTATATCGGCGGAGTGGCGGTCGGCAGTATGCTTTTCACGTTTATCTATTGGAATTTCGGCTTTTTGCGAATGGGAACCAGCGGTTTCACGGCTCAAGCCTTCGGAGCAAAGGACATGAACGAAGCAATGAACATCCTTTCCCGTGCTTGCTTCATTGCTTTTGCGGCAGCAGCGGCGTTAATTCTGCTTCAGGTGCCGATTTCGTGGGTTGCAGCGTCATTGATTGAGAACAAAAACTCGGTATTAGACCTTGCGCTGACCTATTTCTTCATTAGAATTTGGGCAGCGCCCGCAACGCTTGGAATGTATGCCCTTAAAGGATGGTTTATTGGTATGCAAGATTCAAATACTCCTATGTTTATCGCCATCTTTATCAACATTCTTAACATCGTTTTCAGCCTTTGGTTTGTTCTCGGCTTGGGTATGAAGATAGAAGGCGTGGCTTGGGGAACGGTTATTGCTCAATACGGCGGATTAATCGCTACTTTCATTTTTTTCTTTGCAAAATACGGCAAACTCTTACCTCTTTTCAATTTCCGCAAAAGCCTTAACAAAACCAAGATGCTTGAATTCTTTAAAGTCAATTCGGATATCTTTCTGCGGACTCTTTGTCTGATTGTCGTATCCTCTTATTTCACCATCGCCTCCTCAAAGATGCCTTATCCTCTTCTGGCGGTTAATACTCTTCTTATGCAGCTTTTCACTCTTTTTTCTTACTTTATGGATGGTTTTGCTTACGCTGCCGAGAGTCTTTGCGGGCGATACGTGGGTGCAAAGGACAGAAAAAATCTGCGAAAGAGCGTTTCATACATATTATTATGGGGTTTGGTGTTAAGCCTTATAGTGGTTGGCGTTTATGCTCTTTGGTCGGGCGACATTCTTTACTTGCTTACCGACCAGCAAAACGTGATTGATGCCGCTCAAACCTATCTTGGCTGGACGCTTTTGATACCTCTGTGCGGTTTTGTGGCGTTTCTCTATGACGGAATACTGATAGGGATGACTCAATCGGCTATTATGCGCAACGCAATCTTCATTGCAACCGCTCTTTACTTTGCCGTGTTCTTTTTATTCAGGCAATACATCGGCAACAACGCCCTTTGGATAGGTTTTCTTTTGTATCTGGCGGCGCGAAGTGTGCTTATGGCGTTGTTTTCCCGCAAACTGATTTTCGGTAAAGGCGATTTATAGCCCCGATTTCAAATCCGATTCCTTCATAACCCTGCATGACGGAAAGTAATGCTCAATTACTTCCCAGTATTCAAAGCCTTGTTCGCACATAATGATGGCTCCTTCCTGCGAAAGCCCGACTCCGTGTCCGTAACCCTTGCCTGTGAGTTTTACATCGCTGCCCCATTCCTGCACATTGAAGAAAGTGGATTTCAAACCGAAGTCTTTGCGAATCTGAACCAAAGAAACGCCCATTATATCTTTCTTTCGTCCTGTTGATTGATTGAAATTGAGCAGCGCAATGCGGTTTGCGGAATCTTTTATGTCAATTCCCTTGTCGCGAAAGTAGTTTAGCCACTCCCTGATGCGAATCTGTTTCTCCCAGTTAAGGTTTTTGGACGCCAAAGAAAAGGTATCTTCCACCGAAACCAGATAAGGCACATCCTTTCCCCAAACATCAACAGCCGCAACGGTCGTTCCGCCCGAATTAGAGTGGAAAGGAGTCTCTATAATGTTGCCATTAGTGTCGCAAATCACCTCTTTATTGGTTTTATACACCGCTTCAATGACCTCAGGCTTGTTTGCACGGGATTTATACACCTGACAATGGACGCAATCGCAAAGATTATAGCCGTCTTTCTTGTGTTTGTTGAGGTTTTTCATCATATAGTTGCGGCAACATAAGGCTTGAACCTTGAAAAACTCCACATTAGTGGTCGCTCCCCAAGTTTCGCTCTGCACAACGGCTGCAATATAGTTGTCTTCCGCCACTTCATTAATCAGAAGTAAGGCTTTGCCGCTCGGAGTTACTACTAAATCATCATCATAATTGCGTTTGAGTTTCTCATTATCCGAAGGCGTGAGGGCGAAAAAAGATTTCAGCCCGAAGGAAGCAAGTTTCAGTTTATTGTAATCTCCCATAAGGCTGTCATTGATTGATACCCGCAACTTATTGTTTCGGTTCGCCACCTCAATCCTTGCATTCCTCTTCATATTCACCCGTATCGTGTCGTTGAAATAAAGAGTGTAGGTGCCGAAAAGGGCTTTGATTTCCGCCTTATCAACGTTCATATCGCTGAAAACCCTTATCCGTATCTTCTGACCAAAGGACAGGCTGCTCAAAGTGCATAATATAATAATGAGTGCAACAATCCGCTTCATAAACTATGGTTTTAATGTTTTGAAAATATCTTCCGCTATTGCCGAACTTGCTCCCGCACTGCCCAAAAGAGCATTTATTTCGGCGTAATCGGCTTTAATCCGCTTTATATTCTCCTTATCAAAAACTATTCTCTCAAATTCCCGCTCCAAATTCCTCTTATTGCAGTCGCCTTGTATGAGTTCGGTAACCGAAAGTCTGTTAAGGATGAGATTAACCAAAGAAATATACTTCACCTTCACAACCAAGCGTCCGATGAATATTGACAACGCATTAGCCTTATAGCACACCACTTGCGGCAAACCGAACAAAGCCGCCTCCAAAGTAGCCGTTCCCGATGTTACAACGGCGGCTTGGGCTTGGTTAAGCAAGCAATAGGTGCTGTTAAACCTCACATCAACATCGGCATCCCTGATAATATTTTTATAAAACGCCTCAGTGTGAGTATTAACTCCTGCTATGACGAACCTGAATTGAGGATATTTCGCCGCCAAATCAAGTTGCAGCGGCAGCATCTTTCGTATCTCCTGACTGCGACTTCCCGGCATGAGCACAATCATTGGTTTGGATTCCTTATTGTCTGCTTCCGCCGCCGCCTTATCAGCATTCGCCGCACGGAAATCTGATATCTCATCAAGCAAAGGGCTGCCGAAATACTTCACATCAAAGTTATGAGCGGCGTAAAAAGGCTTCTCAAAGGGCAGAATGACGTAAAGCCCGCTCAAAATCCGCTTCATGGACTTTATTCGCCCCTTTTTCCACGCCCAAACCGTAGGAGAGATGTAATGAAAGACCTTTATATTATGTTTTTTAGCCCATTCGGCAATGCGAAGGTTGAATCCCGGGTAGTCAATCGTTATCACAACATCGGGAGCGAAGGCAAGAATATCCTCTTTGCAGACTTTGATGTTGCCGAGCACGCTTTTGAGGTTGGCAATCACCTCTACAAAACCCATAAACGCCATTTCCCTGATGTGTTTTCTGATTTCGCAGCCCTCTTCTGCCATTTTGTCGCCGCCAAAGCCCCTAAAAACAGCATCCTTATCAAGTTTGCCCAACTCCCTTATCAGATAAGCGGCATGCAAATCCCCGCTTAATTCCCCTGCAATCAAGTAATACTTCATCGTTTTCTACCAAGGATAGCAATCAACGCTCACATCAATACCGTCAGATGAGAGAACGCTGTCTCTTTTGCTCATTTCGCTGCTGTAAATGCTCTTGTCGGCGTTTTCACATTTGGTTCTATCAACATCATACAAGGTTTCCTCATATTTATATGAGTCTTCAAATTCACCATCTATGGAATAGGTCATCAGACAGTTGCATTCAACGTCCGAACACGAACTTACGCCGCAGGCAAACATCGTTCCAACGCCGCAAAAGGCTATAAGGAGCAGTTTTTTCTTGCTTTTCATATCTTCATAACTTGTTAATACGGCTTCAAAAGTAGTAAAAAATAAAATAAAGTCTGTTTTCGTCCCGCTCAAATCAAATAATAAAGTTGTAATTTTGCACTTCGTTTCTACGAAAACTTACAATAATACAGCGATGCCTGACAAATTCACATTCCATTCTCACAATACGTTCTGCGATGGCAAGAATACGCCTGAGGAAATGGTCATTGCCGCCATTGAAAAGGGCTTAACCCACTTCGGATTCTCATCTCACGCCCCCGTTCCCTTTGAAAACACCTTTGCCGTCAAGCAAGAACAACTCCAAACCTACCTTGACGAATGCCGAAGGCTGAAAGAAAAATACAAAAACAAGATTAAACTCGCCATAGGCTTGGAATACGACTACATAACCGACCTTATAGAAGACATAAATCAAAGAGCAGCCGCCGCAAACCTTGATTACTTCATCGGCTGTGTTCATTTGGTGAAATTAAAAGGCGACAACAGGATGTGGTTTATTGATGGCGGCAAGCAGGAAACCTACGATAACGAACTCCAAACGATATTCGGCGGCGATATTCGCAAGGCTGTGGGTGCGTTTTTCTCACAAACCAACGCCATGATTAGCAAATGCCGCCCCAATATCATAGGACATCTGGACAAAATCAAGATGCACAACCACAATCGCTTCTTTAGCGAGGACGAACGCTGGTATGAAGACCTTATGATGAGCACTCTGGAACTCATAAGCAAGACCGGCGGCATTATAATAGAGGTTAATTGCCGCGGACTCTACAAACACCGCTGCGAAGACCTGTTTCCGTCCCGCAAATGGCTGCAACGCATCGCTCAAATGCGGATTCCCATCACTATATCCACCGATTGCCACAACGTAAGCGAGATTGACAGCCTTTTTTGCGAGACTCGTGAGGCTGTAAAGACGCTTGGCTTTTCGGAAGTGATGATTTACGATGAGGGATGGAAGCCTTGCCGCATTTAAACCTCACATCAACAGCATTAAAATCAAACAACATAAAATCAAAATGAGAGAACTGGTCATTGCAAGCAACAATCAACACAAGATAAAGGAGATTACCGACCTTGCCAACGGCACTTTGCGGCTGGTAAGCTTGAAAGAAATCGGCTGTAACGACATCATACCGGAAGATTTTCTGACTTTGGAGGAGAATGCGCAACAAAAAGCCCGCTATATCTTCGCAAAATATGGTCTGGATTGCTTTTCCGACGACACGGGACTTGAAGTGGCGGCACTCAAAGGTGCTCCCGGCGTTTTTTCCGCTCGCTATGCGGGTGAGAATGCGACCTTTGCCGACAACGTAAGCAAACTTCTGCTCAATATGAAGCCCTTTGACGACCGCCGGGCACGCTTTCGCACCGTCATCTGCCTGATTGAGGGCGGCGAAGAGAGGTTTTTTGAAGGCGAATGCAAGGGACACATCACCCAAAGCCCACAAGGCGCTGACGGATTCGGCTATGACCCGATTTTTATGCCGCAAGGCTACGCCAAAACCTTTTCACAGATGACTTTAAGTGAGAAAAACGCCATCTCACACCGCTTTTCGGCAGTCCGCAACCTCCTTTCCTACCTCTTGCAATAAGGTTTCCCCGCCCTACGATTTGCGAATACCGCAATAATATCTGCTTCCGCCGCAACAACATTTGCGAATACCGCATTGCAATCAACGAATACCGCAACAATCTTTGCAAATACGGCAATAATCTTTGCCTCCAACGCCATCAAATCAAATAATGTCGGTGCGACACGCACCTTCCGCCGCAATATTATCTGCGAATACGGCAACAATATTTGCCTCCAACGCCCTAAATTATAGATTCGTCTCATTTTTATCAAATCCAAATGTTAAGAAATTTTGTATAAATTCTCCAAAATCTCGTTCCAACGCCCCAAAAAGAGCGAAAAACGGCATTTTTTTTGCTTTCGCCATCTCAAAACGCCCTTTTATTCGTCTAAAATCAAGTTTCGTTCGTCCAAAATCAAATTCCGTTCATCTGTAATTTGATTTGGTTGGGCAAAACATGCCATCTTTTAAACGGAAACATACGATGTTTTAAATGGAAAGATGGCATGTTTTGCTCGGAAACATACGATGTTTTGCTCATCCAAATCAAATTACAGATGAACGAAAGCAAGTCCTGAGGGAATAAAAGCAAGTTTTAGGTCGTTGGAAGTGCGTGTCGCACTGACATTATTTGATTTGATGGCGTTGGCAGTTCGTTTCGGGGCGGTATTTTTTGAAAACAGGGTCGTATTGTTAAATATTTTAACATTTGAAGGGCGTTTTGTTGGGCTGAAACCTCATATTAGGGCGTTGGCACGAAATAAGGCGGTTTTAAAGGCTCTTTTTGATGTGTTGTGTTAAAAAAGTGTTAAAGCGAAACTTACATATTCCTCTCAAAAGTCTCGTTTCAGCCGCCCGTGATAGGAATCTGTAATTTTGGAACTTTGCTTACGGGTAGCGAAAAGAAATATTATTGATTTTTTCCCTACTTTTGCAACTGCGAAGGTGCGTATCGCACCTACATTATTTGATTATAGGGCGTTGGAGGCAAAGATTGTTGCGGTATTTGCAAATAATAGGGCGTTGAAACCAAAGAAAAGTGAATATAAAGTTGATTTTGGTCGGGAAAACCGATGTTTCGTTTGTGCAGGAGGGCGTTGCGGAGTATGCAAAGCGGCTTTCGCATTACGTGAAGTTTGAGATGGCGGTCATAAATCCGCCGAAGATGAGTGCGAAGTCAAGCCCGGAGGACGTCAAACGAAAAGAAGGCGAACTGATTATGAGGTTTTTGGAGAAGGAAAAGACCTCCGGAGGCGGTGGAGTGAGGGTTGTGCTGTGCGATGAGCAGGGTTTGCAGCTGCGAAGTGTGGAGTTGGCTCAGCGGATTCAGGGTTTGATGAATCAATCGCTTAAAACACTGATACTCATCGTTGGTGGCGCTTACGGCTTCTCGCAAGACGTGTATGCCGAAGCAGATTCCAAACTGGCGTTTTCAAGGATGACGTTCTCGCATCAAATGATTAGGGTGCTGATAGTTGAACAGCTCTATCGTGCTTTCTCAATTCTGAACAACGAACCCTACCATAACGAATAGCAAAGCAGGTATTATCTGTGCGATACGCACTTTTATCGTTGCGAAACGCACTTTTGCAGTGCCGAAGAGAGGTTTTGAGTGATTGAAGTCCAGTTGTAATTGTTTAAAACAAAGGTTCTTGCGTTGGAAACAAGGTTTTGACGCAGCGAATCCTCGTTGAGCAGCCGCAGAATTTGATTTGCGTATTGCGAAGGCTCGTTTGCGATGAGGATTTCCTTGCTTTCGGCAGCCTGTAACGCCTTGTTGGCAAGGGCAGAGCAAACAACGGGCGTGCCAATCGCCATTGCCTCCAGCAGTTTGTTCTGAAGACCGCTGCCGATTCTCAAAGGAGCGGCGAAAACCCTGCTTTGGGCGTAACAAAGCCGCATATCCCTGACGTATCCGCTGATTTCCACGTTTTTAGACGCCAGTTTGCGAACGGCAAACGAAGGTTCGGCACCCGCAATCAGCACTTTGGCATCGGGAAACCTGCTCCAGATGAGCGGCATGATGCTTTTGACCAGATATTCCGCCGCATCGGCGTTGGGAGCGTAAGACATATTGCCGCAGAACATTATATCATACTTTTTTTCGCTCGTTTGCTCATAGTTAAAGTAAGATTCGTCTATTCCGTTGGCAGATATCAGAATTTCCGAACGGCGTTCGGAGGCGATGGAATCTCGGTCTGCTGCCGTGATGATTGTTGTCAGGGCGAACAAATCAAACATCGCCGCCTCATACTTTTGCAACAGCCTCGCCTCACGGCTAAACAGAGGACGCAAAGCAGGGTTGCAGACCTTCGAACGCCGTAACATATTCATGGAAAGGCAATCCTGAAAGTCAAGAACGCATTTCACGGGCACGTTGCGGCAATATTCCGCCATACGAACAAATTGCACGAAAACGATGTCTGGTTTCACCTCCGCAACATAGTCTTTGAAGGCACGGATATTGCGTTTGTGAGTGAAGTAACCTACTTGCAGCGGCTTTTTTGCAAACAAGGAGCGAATCATTCCGAAGATTGCATCCGTTCTTATGAAGTTCCTCACCTGTATATATTTGCAAAAATCCTTCACATCGCCCATTTTATGAGGCGGGAAAGGGCTTTCGTAGTAATCTTCTGAGGTTTGGTTGAGGCAGAACAGGAAAATATCGTGTTCCTGTGAGAGATGCTTCATCTGAAAGTAAGCTCGGAGTTTGTCTCCTTTGGTAAGCGGGTACGGAAAGCGGGAAAGCAGAAACAGAATCTTCATTTTGATTTACGCTTTTTTGTAAAGAGCCACGAGTTCTCTTGCAATCGTGTCCTCGTTATAGGTTTGTGAAAAAAGTTTCTTTGCTTCCTGCCCCACCGAACGGCAAAATTCTATGTCGGAAAGACATTTCCTGACCGCCGAAGCAAATTCCTCTGCCGTATCGGCAATGATTATATTGACGTTGTCGGTGTATGGGATGCCCTCTGCTGCAATGCCGGTTGCGATAACGACCTTTCCCATCGCCATAGCCTCAATTATCTTTATCCTTACGCCGCTTCCCGACAGCAAAGGCACAATCATGATTGCGTATCGCTGCATAAAGAGCGTGCTATCGGCGACTTCGCCCATTATTTCCACGTTCGGGGCTTTGTAATCCAGCATCCATTGCGGCATATTGCGACCTGCGAGGTGCAGAGTGGCGTTAGGGGAGAGCGAAATGACGCTTTGCCATACCGATTTGAGAAACCATTCCACGCCTTGCCTGTTAGGAACATAGTCCATTGAGCCAATATGAAACAGAGAGTTGCTTACCGGCAACACATCCCTCACATAATCGGGATAAGGCAAGCCAATGGAGACGGCAATGCAGGGTTTGCGGCAGCCGTTTTTGATAAAATAATCGGCATCGTTGGTTGTGGCGGTGTAAATGGCGTCATAGCGGTTGATGTTGTCAAGTTCAAAGACCCGCAAGGTAAGTGCCAGATGTTTTAAGTAAGATTTCTTAAAGATGTTCTTTGTTGCTGCGGCTATCCTTTGCCATATTATATGCTCCACATTTGGTGCGTGAAGCACAATCTTTGCTTTGGAGTATTTGCGAACGATGTTTATGTATGGCGAAAGGAAGATGCTCTCCATTTGAACGACATCATAGTTGGGGTCTTCTTTGAGAATGGAGGTCAGTTTCTTCGCCATAGCGTTGCTGACAAAGCGTTTGGCGTGATAACTCTCGCCCGTGAGCCAGCAAACAAAAGCATCAACGGGATGAATGCTCAAATCCACATACACAGCCTCTATTTCCGTGCGGTCAATGTAGGTTTGGGGCATATCCTGCTTGCTAAACGGGTGTTTGTTTGAGAAAAAAGTCAGCACCTTTACCTGTTCGCCGATATTCAAAAGCCCTTGTGTAACGCCGTTCATTCCCATGGCTCCGCCGTCTTTTGCAGGCAGAGGCGGCTTATAGCATATCTGTAAAATCTTCATTGCTTGTAATTGGTTTCTTTTTTGATTTAGTAAGTTTGTTCCAAAGGTTCGTTGCTCTGTTTGCCCATTGCTCGGAGTTAAGGATAGGAGATTCGCTCGTGGCTTTTGCTGTCAGGAATATGCCTATTGCTAAAAATATCATGGAACTTAACCACATTCCGACAAAAGGACTTAATGTTCCCTCTTTTATCAACTTTTCGCACAGCATTCCGATTAAATAATAAACCAAAAAGGCGATTATGGACACCACAATCGGCATCCCTATCCCGCCTTTGCGAATCAACGCCCCCAAAGGCGCACCTATGAAAAACAAAATGAGGCATGCCGCCGACAAAGTGAATTTGCGGTGCATCTCCATCTTATGTAAGACTATTTGTTGCTCGTCATCGGCGTTTTTAAAGCCGTAAGACTTCACGTCTGCTTGCATCTGTATCACCGAAGACTTGATATAATTATCTACTCTTTGCTTTTGAACTTTTGTAAGGGCGTTGTATGATGAGTCAATCAGATAAGATTGTGCCGAAGCCTTGTTGTCGGCGGCTATAAAGGCTCTTTGAGACAGGGTTTTCAAGGTATAGCGGTTGAAATTGAGGTTTTGCTGCCGCAGAGTGTCAATCTGACGGATTAGTTGCAAGAGATTCATTGCTTTATAGTGCCCTTTGTAGCGGTCTTTGTCGGTTTCGGCAAACGCAAAGTCCGATACGTCAATGCGAACCAAGTGTTCCTTGAAATAAACCCTCATAAAAGGTCGGTTGAAATAGTTTTCCCCTGAAATATCTTCCTCAACCGTGAAGCCGTTATGAAGATTAAACACCAGTGTATTGCCGTTATCTTCGCTGTGCATTTGACCTGATTGTGCCGTTGTAACGTTCAGATTGCCCAAATCCTTACTATGGTCGTATATAATGATGTTTGAGAGGTTTTCTCCCTTGTTATCTTTTTTTCCTATGCGGATTACGTAGTTGTTAATGTCGGAATAAAACTCGTTTTCTCTGATATTAAGAGTTGGTTTCTTCATTCCGACCTCGTAGGTTATGACTTTAAGGCTCTCGGTTGCCTGAGGCATAATATTATTAGAAAACCAGAAGGCAAGGAAAGAAAGTATTAACGACAGGAAAATCAAGGGTCGCAGCACTCTCCACAGACTTACGCCCGATGATTTCATCGCTACCAGTTCGTAACGCTCACCAAAATTGCCCAGAGTCATAATTGACGCCAGCAAAACAGTGATTGGCAGCGCCATTGGCACGACTGTCGCACAGGCATAGGCTATTATCTTGAACCATATCGTCCATTCCAATCCCTTTCCTATGATTTTCTCCATCTGCTGCCAAAGAAACTGCAACAGCAAAACAAACATGGAGATGGAGAAAGTAAGAGCCAGCGGTCCTAAATAAGATTTGAGTATAAGTTTATCAAGTTTCTTCATACTAAATTGCTGCAAAAGTATATTTTTTTTTGATTTTGTGCGTGCCTTACCTGCTTTACATCTTTCTCAAAGGCTGTCCTGTGAAAATAAAACAGCCTTTGTGCGTGTCGCACTGACTTTATTTTTTTATGAAACATTGTTTGGTTAAAATAAAACGCCGTTTCATTCGGATGAAACAGCCTTTAGTGCGGACGAAGTAGCCTTTGGGAATGTTTATATAAGGTATTGAAAAACAAAAAGCGGCAATGATTGTCGTCAATCGCCGCTTTGTAGGTATAAAACTTTAATATGCCTTATTTGGCGCAATTAAAATCAAAGTCATAGAATGTAATAATGTCGTCTTCCCACATAAGGCGTCTTTTACGGAAGGTTTCAGCCCGTTCTCTTGTGCTAAACTCTCGTGCATATAAGAATCGGACTCTGCAATCGCCGAATTTCTGATACGGAGTCGTCTTAAGATACTTGTTGAACTGGGTTTCAATACTTTTTTCCAGGTTAGGCGTGGTGGGACATTTGACTTCAAAGACGTTAGATATGAAATCCTCGTCTTCATATTCGTATCCGTAGTCGTCAGGCTCAAGAAAACTTACTTCTCCGTAAGCAACATAAAATTTGGATTGGGCTTTTGCTGTGTTTGATTGAAGATTTAGGCAAATGAATGCTGCACTAACAACACATAATAACAAGATTCTTTTTTTCATTTCGTGCATTTTTTAAATTTATGCTTGCAAAAGTAATAATAAATGTTTGAATAGCAATTTTTTTTAATACTTTTGCAGGCAATATAATCAAAAAAACGGATTGTTATGCTTAGAAAAATAATCTTGTATGCAACGATTGTCGTATTGATATGCGGTTGCGGCAGTAAGAAATCTGATAACAGCGGGACTAAACCTTCTTCCGGCGGCAAGACATTAGAAGTCCTGTTGATAGTGCCTGATGAGGTTTATGCAGGAGAATTGAAGGATACGGTGAATTACTATTTTGAGAAGCCGTGTGAGGGTTTGAATCAGGCGGAACCGCTTTTTGATGTGGTGAAACTTAATCCTGCCGGCTTCTATCAGTCGGATATGTTTCAGAAACATCGCAATGTGATAATCATTAGTTTGAATGATACCAATAAAAACAAACTTTATCAATATAATGACTACAAATCGTCTCCGCAAACATACTTTGAGTTCAGTGCAAACAGCAGAGACAGCCTTTATTCTATGATTCGCCGCTCGGCAAATATGATTACAAAGCAGTTTTATGAGAACGAATACAAGCGAATCGGCAAAGCATTCAAAAAATTGGAGAACATAGAGGCAACCAAAGCAATAAAGGAGAGATTCGGATTTGATTTGGTCGTGTCGGAAGACTTTTATATTGCGGTTAAAAAGCCGAATTTTATCTGGATTCGCAAGGAAACGCAAGATGTCTCTTTGGGTCTGATGATTTATAAGACACAATGGACGGGTGAAATGCCCGATGAGCAGCAGATAATAGCCATTAGAGACAAGATAACGAAGGAAAATATTCCGGGACCTTCATCCGGAAGTTATATGGGGGTGGAACAGCGTTTTGAATTAACTCATCATAATGTTGTTTTGAGCAATACAGACGCCATAGAGACAAGAGGATTGTGGCGATTGCTGTATGAGCCCGATGCAAAGATAACAGCGTTTATGGGAGGGGCGTTTGTGAATTACTGTTTTAAGACAAAGGACGGCAAAAACCTTATTATGATTGACGGATTTGTCTATTCACCGAGCAAATCCAAGCGAGACCAACTCATACAACTTGAATCCGTAGTCCGTAACATAGGTTTGAAGTAATTAAAGAATGAAAAACGTATTCCGTATCTTGCGTTACCTCTTCAATTATAAGAAAGAGGTGGTGTTAAACATCGTTTTCAATTTGCTTTATGTCTTTTTCTCGCTCTTTTCCTTTGTGATGATTATTCCGTTTGTTTCTGTGCTGTTCGGCTTGCTGCCTTCGCCGGAGGTATGTCCTGATTTTGCATTTGACAAACAAACAATCATTGACATCATATCCTATAATCTTAATTTATTCAAAGAACAAAAGGGCATCTTTGCTTGCTTACTTTATATTAGTGCGGCGTATCTGATTTTTACTTTCCTGTCTGCCCTGTGCCGATATATGGGAATGTATTTTCTTTCTCCAATTAGAAACGGAGTAATTAAGGATTTGCGCAATGATATCTACCATAAAATAACCATATTGCCGCTTTCATTTTTCTCTTCTCAAAGAAAAGGAGATTTGATATCAAGGATGACGGCAGACTTGGCTGATATAGAATGGTCGGTGCTTAGTTGTCTGCAAATGTTAGTAAAGGACCCGCTAATGGTTGTTGTTTTCCTTATCGCCTTGCTGCTGATGAGTGCCAAATTAGTTCTTTTCATTGTTATCATTCTTCCTTTGGCGATGTTTTTGATAAGCAAAGTCGGGGCAAGTCTTAAACGCAATTCAATAAAAGGGCAGAAACAAATGGGTATGCTTACTTCCAAAACCGAAGAAGCCTTAGGTGCTTTGCGTACTATCAAGTCTTATAATGCCGAAACCTTCTTAAACGACAATTATAACAAAGAAAACTCCTATTTTACCCGCATTATGACAAAAGTATATCGCAGAAAAGAAGCCGCAGCGCCCGTTACGGAGATTTTTTCTATCCTTACGCTTGTGGTCATTGCTCTTTTCGGCGGCATGATGGTTATTAAAGGCGAAATACATCCTTCTATCCTTATCGGTTTTACCATTCTTTTTGCCCGTATTGTCGCACCTCTGCAATCCATAAGCAACGCTTACTACAACATTCAGAAGGCTGAAGCTGCCGCAAGCAGGGTTTATGAAATTATAGACGCCGAAGAAATTGTTTATGAAAAGGATGATGCCATTCAAATGCCGAAATTCTCCGACAAAATAGTGTTTGAAAATGTTGGATTCTCATACGATGAAAATAAAACGGTGTTGCACGACATCAATATCACGATTTCAAAAGGAGAAACGCTTGCCTTGGTCGGACATTCGGGGGCAGGAAAAACGACATTGCTTGATTTGTTGCCGCGTTTTGCAGATTGCACGAACGGAAACATAACAATAGACGGCATAAACATTAAAGAATTTAATATAAACTCTCTTCGTGCTGCCATAGGGCTTGTTACGCAGGAGAGCATTCTTTTTAACGACACGATATTCGCAAACATTGCTTTCGGCAGACCGCATACCACGATGGCGGAAGTTGAAAACGCCGCCCGCATAGCAAATGCCGATGAATTTATATCCGATTTGGAACACGGCTATTACACGAATATCGGCGACAGAGGCTTAATGCTTTCCGGCGGACAGCGTCAGAGAATATGCATAGCAAGAGCCGTTTTAACCAATCCTGATATCCTTTTGCTTGATGAGGCGACTTCTGCTCTTGATACCGAGAGTGAGTACATTGTTCGCAACTCTCTGGAGCGTGCAATGAAGGGTCGCACCACGCTAATCATTGCTCATCGCCTTTCGACCGTCATTCATGCCGACCATATCATAGTTCTGGATAACGGAAGGATTGTTGAGTACGGCAATCACAAAGAATTGTCGGATAAAAACGGCATTTATACTTCGCTTGTCAAACTTCAGATGTTCTAACCTTGCTTCGGCAACCGCAAGACGCCATTTCCACATATTTTTTAACGATATCGCTGTTCTTTTATCTTAAACTGATTTAGGCTTTTGCCTTTTGGCTAAAATGAAAGGCTGTTCGGCTGAAATGAAAGGCTGTTTCATTAAAATAAAACGCGGTTTCATTCGGATAAAACAGCCTTTCATTGCGACAAAAGCAGAATTGATGTCGTTTTGTTCATTACACAAAATATTGTATCTTTGCAAGCGTAAAATGAACAGCGGATTATGAGCGAGCAAATAAAACACGAGTGTGGTATTGCATTGTTAAGGTTGTTGAAACCCTTGGATTATTATAAGGAAAAGTACGGTAGTGAGTTGTGGGGGCTGAATCGTATGTATCTTCTGATGGAAAAGCAGCACAATCGTGGGCAAGACGGCGCCGGTTTGGCATGTATAAAATTTAATACGCCGCCCGGTGAAAAGTATATCAACATCTCCAAAAGCAATAGTTCAAAACCCATTCAGGATGTCTTCGCAAAAGCATTTGAAAGCGATAAATTCTGCGGTCAATTGTACCTTGGGCATCTGCGTTACGGCACTTTCGGACGAAACGAAATGGAAAACCTCCATCCGTTCCTTAGAGAGAATAATTGGAAAACCCGTAATCTTGTGCTCGCTGGCAACTTTAATCTCACTAATATTGACGAACTGCTCGATAAACTCATAGATTTGGGTCAGCATCCCGTGAAAATATCCGATACAGCCATCGCTTTGGAAAAAATAGGCAAGTTTTTGGATGATGATGTTGAGCGTTTGTTTAGGAAATATAAGGCAATGGGCGAGGATAATCGTGCTATAACGGAAAAAGTCGCTGATGAGATAGATATAAGAGGCGTTTTGTCTTCAGCATGCAAGCATTGGGACGGAGGATATGTGATGGCGGGCTTGGTAGGCAGCGGAGACGCTTTCGTATTGCGTGATGAGCATGGAATAAGACCTTGTTATTATTATAAGAATGATGAGATTGTTGTCGTAACATCTGAACGCCCGGTGATAATGACGGCTTTCAATACAATGATTGAGGATGTTGAGGAATTGAAACCGGGACATGCCATAATTATAAGGAAGAACGGCAGTGTTTCTGTGGAGCAATGTAAGAAGCCGGCGACACCTGCCAAATGTTCTTTTGAGAGAATATATTTTTCAAGAGGCACAGACAAGATTATTTATCAGGAACGCAAGAATCTCGGTCGCTATATATTTCCGCAAATCCTTAAAGCAATTGACGGAGATATTAAAAACACGGTTATATCCTATATTCCCAATACGGCATCAGTTGCTTTTCAAGGAATGGCAGAGGCTTTTGCCGATTACGCATCTGATAAGCATATAGAGCAAATCTTAAAAGAAAAAGACAATCTCACACAAGAAAGACTCAAAGAGATATTTTCCGTTCATTCTCGCAGGGAATATATCGCCGTAAAAGACGTTAAAATGCGTACTTTTATCACTCAAGATGAAGATAGAGACGATATGGTGGCTCATGTCTATGATGTAACCTACGGACAGATTAAAGAATATAAAGATAACTTGGTTGTGATTGATGACAGCATTGTTCGCGGTACGACTTTAAAGCAATCCATCATACGGATACTTGACAGGCTCGGACCAAAGAAAATAATAATCGCATCTTCTGCCCCACAAATACGCTATCCTGATTGTTATGGTATAGATATGTCAAAGCTTGGCGACTTTGTTGCTTTCAATGCGGCTATCACTCTGCTGAAAGATAACGGCATGAGCAAGATTATTGATGATGTTTATGCAAAATGCAAGGCTCAAGCAGCGTTACCGAAGGAAGAAATGGTGAATTACGTTCGTGAAATCTATGCTCCGTTCTCTCAGGAAGAGATTTCGGCAAAAATAACCGAGCTTTTAATGCCTAAAGGTATCAATGCAGAGATACAAATCGTCTATCAAACCATAGAAAACCTGCATCGCGCCTGTCCGGACAATACAGGAGACTGGTATTTCACAGGAAAATATCCCACACCTGGCGGAAACAAAGTCGTAAATACTGCTTTCATCAACTATTACGAAGGAAAAAAAGACAGAGCCTACTGAAAAACTACTTTCTTTGTAGATATGCCGTTTTCGGTATAGGATTTAAGAATGTAGTTTCCTTGTTTAAAATCCGACACATTTATTATCGCTACCTTATTATTAGGTTTTGATACAAAAACTCTTTGTCCTAAAATATTGAAGAGTTCTATTGTTGTTATATTGCTTGCACTTTCCACATTTAAAACATCTTTTGTCGGATTAGGATAAACGTTTATAGATATTTTTTGCTCAATATCGCTTAATGAATTGCCGATACAATCTCCGAAGGTCAGGTCTCGCCAAAAATCAGCAGCCATATAATTTGCCTCATATTGACATGGCACATATATTTTGGCGTTATCGGCAATCATATTAAAGGTAAATTGATATAAAACAGGCGGTGCGGCTGCCGATGATATGATTGATTCAAGCGTTTCGCACGAAGAAAAAGCAAAATTGCCGATTTCTTCCATTGTTGAAGGGAAAGATATTGATGAAACGGCACAATTTGCAAATGCATAACTGCCTAATTCTGTTAATCCCTCGTTTAATGACACGCTTTGCAAACGTATGCAATCCATAAAGGTTCTTTCTTTTATTATTGTAACGGAAGAAGGTATGCTTACGGCTGTTATTTTGCCGCATCCGCTGAAAGCGTACTCGCCGATGTCATTTACCGAATTCGGAATGGTAATTCCCGTTAATGAAGAGCAGTTATAAAAAGCGTAATCCAAAATCCGTTCAACGCTGTCGCTGATTGCGTAATTGCCAACCTTGCCGCACGGGCAATATATCAGACTATCTTTTCCTTTATTGTGCAAAACGCCACCTGATGCAGCGTAATATTGATTGTTTTCATCAACATTGACAGCCGTAAGCTTCGTACAATCCTTAAAAGCCTCCGTTCCGATTCTCTGAACGCCCATAGGAATATTTACGGACAGCAGTTTATTGCAGCCGTTAAAAGCATAATCGCCTATTGACGCCAGATTAGAGGACAGAGTCAGGTTTTTGAGATAAGTATTGCCCTTAAAAGCATTCTGAATGATGGTTACAACGTTGTCGGGCATTGCATAAGTCTCGGCAACCTTTGCAACAGGGTAATAAAGCAGCGTATCCTTTAATTTATCATAGAGAACGCCGCCGTCAGAGCTGTAATTCTGATTGGAAGAGCTGACATTAACCGCCTCCAACGCCGTACAATCCAAAAAAGCGAAAGAACCGATGTGAGTAAGTGCCGCAGGAATATCCAAAGACACCACTCCGCAGTCATTAAATGCGTAATCGCCGATGCTTTGCAGGCTAACAGGCAGCGCAACCGCAGTAAGGTTCGGACAATCGCCGAAAGCCATATCGCCAATCATCTCAAGAGTGTCGCTAAGCGTTACCGAATAAAGATATTGGCAAGACATAAAGGCATTATTGCCGATAGCCGTAATCAGATAAGTCGTTTCATCGTGAAGAATTGAAGCAGGAACGACAAAATTGCCGCCATAACCGTTAGGACTGCTTGTTAGCTCCGCCTCATTGGGCGAAATAACGTTAAAAAACAGCGTTTCGCCCCAAACCGTATCATTGTTTATGGTGTCAATCGTATATATCGTTTCGGAGAAACTTTGTCCTGCCGCACTCAATGCAGCAATGGCTAAAACGATGAGTGATAATATTTTCTTCATATCGGAATAGATTTTATTAAACTAAAAGAATGTATTTTTAATGCGACAAAAGTACAACTTTTTTATTGATTTGCATAATCCGTCTCTTTGTTTTGATATAATTTTTCTTTGTTTGCCTTTAAGATTATCAGGAAACATTTCAGCCGAAAGCCGTTTTGTTTTCAAAGGGTATTGCCTTATGAAAATGAAATCAAGCCTTGTGAAAATGAAATCAAGTTCCGGGAAAATAAAATCAAGCCCTGTGAAAAGGAAACGGCGTTTGATTTTTGTCAAACAAAATGATGCCGCCGCAAGACGAAGTTTTATTTCGTTTAAAGGAAATTTGCGTATGATTAGTTATCGTTTTTTTTGTATCTTTGCAGTCTTAATTCTTGCAAACGCTATGTCTAATAAACGCAAACGAAGAAATATAATAATTCTTGCTGCTCTTGTGGTGATGATTGCTGCTGTTGCTGTCGTGCTATCAACACGGAAAACTTCAACGCTTAAACAAAATTTCACCATCTCGGATGTCGAGACCATTACAAAGATGATTCTGTCCGACAAAACAGGCAATAAAATTACGCTTCGCAAGGTTGCGGACAGCCTTTGGACGATTAACGACAGCGATACGGCGGATAATAATCAGATAAACACATTACTGCTCACTCTTAAAGAGATGCGTATCAGGGAACCTGTGGCTAAAGCCGCTCATAAGAACATTCTCAAACGTCTTTCCGCAGAACGAACCGAGATTCAGGTGTATCAGCAGCGTTATGCAATAGATTTTTGGTTCATTCACTTGTTTAAGAAGGAGAAATTGACGAAAACAATTTATGTTGGCTCGGAAACGCAGGATAATATGGGCACTTATATGCTTGAAAAGGGAACTAATGAGCCTGCTGTCGTGTATATTCCGCATTTTCGCGGGTATCTGGTTACGCGATTTCTGCCTTATATTGATGTATGGAAGAGTCATACGATTTTTAATTGCAAACCGGTGGATATTGCCAAGATAAAGGTTGAGATTCCGAAGTTAAAAGACGAGTCTTTTGAGCTTTACCGCAGCGATAAGACGTTTAACTTTAAGTTATTGGGCAAAGAAAATGATTTAACGGACTTTGACACGATGAAAGTTACGGCTTTGCTGTCGTCTTTTATGAATTTAAATTACGAATCCGCCGCAAAAGATATATCCAAACTTGAAAAGGATACCATTTTTTCCAAAGAACCTAATTTTATAATAACACTTACCGACACCAAAGGCAAAAGCCGCTCATTGAGAACATACGTTAAGTTGAATAATCCCGACACTTGGGTCAGGGAAAGCGACCAAAGCGATTTTTATACGATAATGGATGTAAATAGAATGTACGCTGTTGCTGATGGAATAAAGGATACGCTGCTTTTGCAGTTCTATGTTATGGATAATATCTTAAATCCTGCAAGTTATTACTTTGATAATGACGACAAGGCAGCCAATCTAGGGAACGAAAAGTGATAAAGTGAATGTAAAACGTGATTAATGATAATTAAAACAGTCAAAAAATATGAAATTTATAATTAACGGAGCAAAATTAAATGAATCTATTCAGCACATAGCAAGTATTGTTTCAACCAATAATGCTATGCCTGCGGTAGAAAACTATATGCTGGCACTGAAAGATAATTTCCTTGTGATAAGAGGTACTGACCTTGAAACGATGATTGAGGTAAAACTTGAATTAGAGTCTTTTGAAGCCGGTGATGTCAATGAAGTGCTGGTTGAAGCCAAACTTTTCGGCAATTTATTGAGCCAGTTATCGTCTTTTCCTTTGACAATAAATGTGGATGATGCTAATTTAACCGTAGAAATTGTAGCAGGAACAGGAAAATATAAGATTGCAGGTTTGCCGATAGAAGGTTTCCCCGAACCAAAAGAATTAGAGGAGCCTCAAATGACTACTTTCACTTCAAGATTATTAGTGAATGCCATAGAGAAAACTTCATTTGCGACAAGCACAGATGATTTGCGACCTCAAATGACGGGCGTTTTTTGTAAGCAAACAGCCGATTATATTACTTTTGTGGCTACCGATGCTCACAAAATGGTGCGTTATCGCAATATGGAGAGCAAATCCGATGACGAATTCAGTTTTATTTTGCCTAAAAAGCCATTGACAATTATCAGTAAGATAATTTCGTCCTTTAATGAGGAACTTGAAATTGTTACAAGGTTTAATTACAGTAATGTTTGCTTTGAATTTGCCAACTATGTCTTCTTTTCGCGTCTTAAAGAGGGTCAATACCCTAATTATGACGCCGCAATACCAAAGGATAATCCTAATAAATTAATAGTAGATAGGCAAATGTTCCTTTCGGGGATTAAGCGTGCCGCAATTTTAGCCGATCCTTCTACAAAGCAAATACGTTTGATTCTTACCACTAATCAGTTGGTTGTTGTTGCTGCTAATATGGGCTCCAATGAAGCGGCAAAGGATACCATTAATTGCTCTTATGAAGGTGATAAAATGGAGATAGGTTTTAATGCGACTTATTTAATAGAGATGCTTTCCACACTTGATACGCCTAATGTATTGCTGGAAATGTCGCAACCTAACAGAGCGGGAGTCATGACGCCGTATGAAGAACAGAAAACAGACAATAAAGAAGATGTTTTAATGCTTCTTATGCCTATAAATTTAATTGACTAATATAAAATTAACAAAAATAAAATCAAACAGAACAATGAAACGAATAGTTTATGTATTGCTGTTGGCATTGGTGTTTTCCAATGTGGCAATGGCTCAAAAGGGTAAGAAGGAAGAAAAGAAGTCTTACCAATTCACAAAAGTTAAGGAAAATCCTTCAACTCCTGTCGGAGACCAATATCGTTCCGGAACGTGCTGGAGTTTTTCTGCCATAGGAATGGTTGAATCCGAATTGCTCAGAATAGGTAAGGGAGAATACAATCTTTCTGAGATGTGGATAGTACGCAATGCTTATATGGAGAAAGCAGAACGCTATATACGTATGCACGGTAACGCTACTTTCGCAGCAGGTGGTGCTTTTCAGGATATTCCTCTTATGATTAAGAAATATGGTATCGTGCCTGAGGAAGTTTATCCCGGCTTGAGCTATGGCTTGAAAAAACACGACCATTCCGAAATTGACAAAGTATTGGCGGCATTTGTTAAACCATTAGCAGAATCCAAGAAATTGAGTACTTCATGGAAAACAGCCTTCAATGCTATCCTTGACTCATACTTTGGAAAGATGCCGGAGAAATTCAACTACAAAGGTGTTGAATACACACCTAAATCTTTTGCTGCTTCACTTGGCTTGAATTGGGACGACTATGTTGAAATCGGTTCTTTCACTCATCATCCTTTTTATGAGAAATTTATCATTGAAATCCCCGATAACTGGACCAATGGCGAGATTTACAACGTTAAATTAGACGAATTGATAAATATAATGGACGATGCTATCAATGCAGGCTACTGTGTAGGTTGGGGAGCAGACGTTAGCGAGAAGGGATTCTCATGGAAAAACGGCGTTGCTATCATTCCTGATGCAGATAAGACGGATTTGACTGGTACGGAAAGAGATAAATGGGAGAAACTCACACCTGCCGAAAAAGCAACGGCTGCTTATAGTTTTGACGGCACGGCTAAGGAAAAGGCAATCACGCAGGAAATGCGTCAGGAAGCCTTTGATAATTTTGAAACGACTGATGACCACGGTATGTTAATAGTTGGAATTTACAAAGACCAGCATGGCAACAAATTCTACAAGGTTAAAAATTCTTGGAACACAGAAAATATTTATGAAGGCTACTTCTATGCTTCGGAAGCATTCGTTCGTTACAAAACAATAGACATTCAGGTTAATAAAAACTCATTAACTTCGGCTATGAAGTCAAAATTGGGAATTAAATAACCATTTTATTGACATAATATAAAGGAATAGCCTTTTGCGAAAGCAGAAGGCTATTTTTATTCGGCACAAAACGGCGTTTTAGCAGCACATCGGCAAATTATAATGAAGATTTAATCTATTTTTTTAAGTAATAAAGCGTGCGATGTGGGCTTTGGAGGAATGTTTTCTTGGCAAGAGCATGTATTTGTGAAGGAGTAACGGCATTATACGCCTCCATTTCATTATTAATCAAAGCCGTATTGCCCAGATGAGCATAATACGCAAGATTCATTGCCTTATCCAGCACCTTCAAATTTGATAAGGCAATATCGGATTCATTCTTATTCTTCACTTTTTGCAACTCTTCATCGGATATCTCTTCATTTGCAAAAATCATAATCTCATTCCATATTGCTTTTTCGCCTTCTTCAACGGATACATCCTGATATTTTCCCATTATTATAAACAATCCGTTGTCGTCATCACCGCTTATGAAGGCATTTATCTCGGTAAAAATTCCTTTTTGTGCCACTAACGAATTATAAAGCCGCGAACTTTTGCCGTTAGACAGCACATCCGACATCAAATCGTAAATATAATAATCTTTATCCGTCCTGCTGCACATTTGAAACGCTATTACAATTACATTAACAGGCACATCTGCCGTAATGGTCATTGATTTTGTCTCCGCCCAAAGCGGTTCGGGCGTTATAGAATCTTGTTTCGCAACATTATTATCAAATTTCGGAAAAATGGAATCTAATTCCGCAACATTCAAATCGTCGATATTTCCGCTGATTGCCAGTATTGCATTTTGCGGAGTATAGAATCGGTCATAGAAACTGCGGGCTATCGGCAATGTTACTTGCTCTATATGAGATATGTCTTTGCCTATCGTCTGCCATTTGTAAGGATGATGCTCGTAAGTCAAGGCTCGTATTTTTTGCCACAAATCTCCATAAGGTTGATTCAGGTATCGTTCCTTAAATTCCTCTATAACGACATTTTTTTGCACAGAAAGATTTTTATCAAACAGCGTTAGATGTCTCATCCTGTCTGATTCCAATTTAAGTGCATTGAGCAAATATTCGGACGGAACGACAAGATAATAGTTTGTTATGTCGTTATTGGTGAAAGCATTTGACTCCCCGCTCATATTTTCAACCAAATCATCGTAATCAGGGTAGTTTTCGCTGCCGCTAAACATCAAATGCTCGAATAAATGTGCCAATCCGGTCTGATTTTCGCTCTCATTCTTTGCACCGACATCATACAACATATTTACGGCAACAAGAGGCGTGGATTTATCTTCATTTATTATGACACGCAAACCGCTTTTGAGAGTTATGGAATTGTAATTTATCATTTTAATCGTTTGTTATTAGAGAATTTTAAGGGCTTGTTTTATCAGATTCTCGCAATTTGCGGCAGGGTCATTTGATAATATTTTATCCAAAGCCTTTTCTGCCAAAATTTTATTAAAGCCCAGCGTTTGCAAAGCAGCCAACGCTTCCTCTCTGTTTTGATTTCTGGATTGCAAAACGGAGGAAGGAGCAATTTCAACCTTAGAAAGACTATCTTTTAACTCTATAATAACCCGCTGAGCCGTCTTTAAGCCGATGCCTTTTATTCCTTTAATGGTCGCAATGTCCTCTTTGGCAATTGCTTGTATCAATTCATCGCTGCTTAACGAAGAAAGCATCATCCGAGCCGTGTTCGCACCGATACCGGACACCGAAATAAGCAGCCGAAACAAGCTTCTTTCTTCTTCGGAAGCAAATCCGAACAGCAGATTAGCATCTTCCCGCACGATGAAATGCACCAAAACCTTTGCCTTATCAAGATTCTTGAAAATGGAATAGGACGAAAGCGAAATCTCAACTCTAAAACCCACTCCGTTGCAGTCAATCACTAAATACGAAGGCGTTATCACGTCAAGTTTGCCCTCTAAAAATTCATACATAAGCCATTGTTTTGCCTGCAAAGTTAATTAAATTTTAACCAAAGGCTGTTCGGTGAAAATAAAACGGCGTTTCATTCGCACCAAACGGCGTTTTGGAAAAATGAAACAGCCTTTTGCTGAAATATTGAGCCATAAGATTTTAATCTTTCTTATTATGTAAATTTTTTAAAATGATATGTAAATAACAGAACTACGTTCAGCCATTTTTTAACGAAGAAAGGTTAGGACAAAAGGTGCATCGGTAGCCGTATTATCGCAAAAAATTGTATCTTTGCAAACAAAAATTATTAGCAACTAATGATTACTCGCCATTTTTTAAGAGCAAAAGCACTGCAAACCCTGTACAGTTACTATATTTCAGCATCAGATGACGCCGCAAAGGCAGAGAAGCGTATGTTTATCAGCATCAACAATGTTTATTATTTGGAAATATGTTTTCTTTCGGTGATAGTGGAGTTGCGAGATTTGGAAGAGGAAGAATTAGAGAAGGCAAAGGGAAAATTTTTGCCCACAGAAGAAGATTTAAATCCTAATCTGCGATTTGTTAATAATGCTTTAATCAATCAATTGGCTCAAAACGATGAATTGAATAAGGCAATCAAAGACCTGAAAGTAAGTTTTGCGGAATTTGATGCTGTTTTCAAAAAAATATTGGATGATATTAAGTCTTCGGAAACGTACAATAATTATATGAAGTCGGACGATGATTCTTACAAAACGGCTAAAAATTTCATTATAAAGGTTTATCGCCGATTTATTCTGAAGGATAATCGCCTTAAAGAGATGATTTGCGAGCGTGAAATGGAGTTGGAATCCGATTATTGCTATTTTGAGGAGTTCTTTTTGAGGTTTCTGAAAGATTATAAGGAGACCGATGACAATACAAAGCCGCTTATGCATCCTATGGACAAGCAATCGCAGGACGAACAGGACGATGAGGAATTTGTAAGGTCGCTTTTTCGCAACACAATCGCAATGTATGATGATTATGGGGCGATGATTGCCAAGCGAGTAGAGAATTATGACAATAATAGGGTGGCTTTTATTGATTCCATACTGATTAAAATGGCTATGGTAGAGTTGGTTTTTTGTCCTACGATACCTGTCAGGGCTACAATCAACGAATATGTTGAGTTATCAAAGGATTTTTCAACCGATAAGAGCCATATATTTATTAATGGTATGCTTGACCGGCTTATGGTTGATTTGCGTGTGAAGGGATTGATAGTTAAATCTGGCAGGGGGCTGGAAACGCTGGATGGATTTGACGATGATAAAACTAAAATGGAATAAGGAGCAAAAATAATGAGAAATAAAAGTAAGATTGCTTGTATATGCCTTTGCGTTATGGGGTTATTGCTTGCCGTTAGTTGCAAAAAAGGCAGCAAAGACGAATTAACTGCCTCTATTGTGGAGAATTCGGCGATAATAAAGTTCGAACGCGACGTCATAGACTTCAAAAATTTGAATAATGGGGAGATTGTAACCGGCAGTTTCAAGTTTCGCAATGTCGGAAAGTATGATTTGGTTATTAGTGAGGTAACAACATCGTGCGGATGCACTGTTGCCGATTATCCGAAAGAGCCCGTGAAACCGGGAGAGGAAGGAATGATAACCGTAACATACGATTCGAAAGGTTTTTCGGGCGAACGCATAGTCAAAGAGGTGAGCGTGGTTGCAAATACCGACCCCGCAGTAACAAAATTGCGCATTTTGGCAGCAGTACATTAAGCATTATAATTATAGATTAACCAATAATACAAACAAAAATGAATTTAACATCTTTATTACTTACAGCAGGAGCAAACGGTTCGCAAAGTGGGGGCAGTTATAGCGGCATTCTTATGATTGCTGTTATCATTGTGATTTTTTATTTCTTCATGATTCGTCCGCAACGCAAGCGTCAGAAAGAGGAAAAGAATTTTAGAGAAAGTCTTCAAAAGGGACAGAACATTATTACAATCGGTGGATTGCACGGAAAGGTGAGAGAGATTAAGGAAACGAGCGTAATAATTGAGGTTGCTAACGATGTACGCATTGAAGTGGAGAAAACAGCCATTGCATACAGCGTTTTGCCGAATTCGGAAGATAAAAAATAAGGCTAAAACCTCACATTCGTATTGCGAATGTTGATTTTAATATAATTTTGCAAACATTCCTATATATATAAGGAGTGTTTGTGAAATTTTTTGTTGCCTTTAATTTGATATAACAGGCAGATATGATATTTTTATGTTAAATTATTGGAAGTAAATAAAAATTCGTATTTTTGCAATTGTGAAAGAAGAGAAACATTTGGTAGATATTAAGAACAAAAGGGCAACTTTTGAATATTTTTTAGTACAAACTTTTACTGCGGGTTTGGTTCTTTACGGCACGGAGATAAAAGCCATTCGTGAAGGCAAGGCTAATCTTTCCGATGCTTATTGTCTGTTTAATAATGAGGAACTTTGGGTGGAGCAGATGCACATTGCAGAGTATCGTTTCGGCTCTTATTATAACCATGACGTTAAGCGTTCCCGCAAACTCTTATTGAACAGAAATGAATTGCGGAAACTCAAAGCCAAAAGCAACGAAAAAGGTTTTACTATCATCCCTACACTTCTTTTTATTGACCAAAGAGGGTTCGCAAAGTTGGAAATAGCCCTCGCAAAGGGCAAACACGCTTACGATAAGAGGGAGACGATAAAGGAAAGAGATAATAAACGTGATTTGGATAGATTAATGAGATATTAAAACAATATAAAATGAAAAGATTTGCAATAATGATTATTGCCTGCTTTGCTTCCATAGCAGGATTTGCACAAGGTTACGTGATAGATGCACAGGTCAAAGACGTGGATGGCGGATTGGCAACATTGAGACTTTATTTCAAAGACGGCAATGAACGTGTGGATTCAACGACTATTGACAATAAAGGACGCTTTGTTTTTCGTGGTGACGTGAAAGACCCTATTCCTGCCGTTTTAACGATAAACGGCAAGCGTACTTACAGACTTTATATTGAGAATGCTCAGTATAAATTGAAGATTGACCCGTCTTCTTTTGCAAAATCAAAGTTTGAAGGTTCTCAATTGACAACAAAATGGTATGAACTGACCACTCCTCGTGATAAAGAGGACTACGGCGTTCATCTTAAAAGATTGGAAAATTGGATACTCAACAATCCCGATGATATATTTTGCTCTGATTTGATTGCAACATACCTTTCGTTTCAATGGGGCTACAAAGAATTGAACAGGACTTTGAATACATTGCAGCGAAATGCACAACAAACATATTTTTACATACATTTAAGAGAGCGAAGCGAAGCATTGAAGACAATAGAAATAGGAGCAAAGGCGCCGGACTTTGCTATGGCTAACACAAAAGGACAAAACATCACTCTCTATTCCTGTTTGAAAGGTACGCAATATCTTTTGATTGATTTCTGGGCTTCATGGTGTAAGCCGTGCAGAGATGAAAATCCTAACGTTCTTGCAGCCTATAATAAATATAAGGCATCGGGCTTTGACATATTAGGTGTTTCGCTTGACAAAGACAAAAATGCTTGGGAAAAAGCAATAAAAGACGACAGTCTTGTTTGGCGGCAGGTTTCCGATTTGAAGTTTTGGAAGAACGAAGCAGCACAATTATATATGATAAACTCTATTCCGTCTAATGTTCTCTTGGATTCAAAAGGCACAATCATTGCAAGAAATTTGCGAGGTGAAGAATTAATCAATAAACTTGCAGAATTGACGTCCGAACATGGTTATCTTATAGAAGGAGAGATTGAAGGCATACGGGAAGGTGTTGTTAAAATGGATTTATTGCTTGCCGATGGCGAAAAACAATCTTATTCCGCAGATGTGAATCATGGGAAATTTGTCTTTAAAGGTATAGTTGAGCGTGTGTGTATGGCTCTTATTCATTTACCTTCAAACGATGGCGACATTTCTTTTTTCTTGGAAAACAGCAATATTAAAATCACCGGCGATAAAAAACATATTGATGATATTAAAATTACCGGTTCGCAATCCAATGATGAATTTGCCGCTCTGGCTTCACGCTGCAATGTTCAAAAGAATCCTATCCAATGTTTAATGAATGAAGTTCTGGAAAATTCCAATACAATTTACGCTCCACTCATTGTCAGCAATTATCTTGTGCCATATCTTAACATCAACGAATTAACGGAATTGGTCGGGAAACTTGACGGGGATGCGAAAACTATGTACCAGTATGTTTTATTGACAGATTACATTGACGAACAGAAACAAACGAATGATTTAGGAGAAAAAGTCCCTGATTTCACACTTGCGGACACCGGCGGCACTGATGTAAAACTCTCCGACTTCATACGCAACAAACGTTATATATTAATTGACTTTTGGGCATCAGATATTCCTGCCTGTGCGGTTGATGCGCAGACATTGCAAACTGCATACCGGGCTTTCGGCAAACGAGGCTTTGACATAATAAGCATTTCCCTTGACACCGATAAATCAAAATGGCAGCAAGGCATATCAAACCAGAGCAGAAAATGGCAAAATGTCTCCGATTTACAACGATGGCAGAGTGCGGTGGTTAGATTATACAAAGTGGCATCATTACCCGCCAATGTTTTGATAGATGCAAATGGGGCGGTGATAGGAAAAGATTTGAAGGGGGATGCATTATTGCAGACCTTACAACAACTGCTTGACGAATAATCAACAAAAACAAAATAAAAATCATCATACGCCGTTTCCGATAAATGAAACGGCTTTTATTTTATATGATAAACTCTCACGGGATGATGTTTTCCTGATAATTGCAGTTGTTTTCTTGAAAATTTCTTAAGATATTTCTCACTCGGAACATGTTTTTTTTCACTCGGAACATGAAAAATATGACTCGGAACATGTTTTTTCTCACTCGGAAGAAGAAAAATGTTACTCGGAACATGTTTTTTCTTACTCGGAACATGAAAAATGTGACTCGGAACATGTTTTTTCTTACTCGGAACAAGAAAAATGTTACTCGGAACATGTTTTTTTTCACTCGGAACATGAAAAATGTTACTCGGAACATGTTTTTTCTCACTCGGGACATCAAAAATGTGACTCGGGACATGTTTTTTCTCACTCGGGACATGAAAAATGTGACTCGGGACATGTTTTTTCTCACTCGGGACATCAAAAATGTTACTCGGGACATTAAATATATTGCGTGTATGAAGATTTATGTGGGATTTATGAAGAAAAATATTGGGCGGATGAAGATGCTGAGGATTAGCGTCTTGATACGTCTCTCACAACACGAAATCCTGTGCCGCTGCCTGTGGATTTGGTCGCCGAGCCTCTTCTTGCGGTGGTTTTCATAAAGGAATAATCAAAACTAAATCCTCCTCCGCGATTGACTTTTCCCGATGCGGGCGAGGCGGCTCCTTTCGGATTGTCGGCGGGACTTTCGGCATAGTAATATATTCCGTAATTATCACTGCACCACTCCCATACATTGCCGCTCATATCATATATGCCAAGCTCGTTAGGTCTTTTTTGCCCCACAGATTGAGGACTGCCGCCGCTATTTTCATAACACCAGCCGACCGCATCGTAATTATTGCCGCCGCTATATGTAAATCCCTCGCTTTCACTGCCTCCGCGTGCGGCGTATTCCCATTCCGCCTCCGTCGGTAAGCGTCCGCCGACCCATTTTGCATAAGCCGCCGCTTCCTGCCATGTAATATTGACCATGGGATAGGTATCCTGCCATTTGAATGATGGTGCGGGCGGCATTTTTCTATTCGTTTTCTCGCAAAATAAACGATATTGCGCCGTGGTTATTTCATATTTGTAAATATAAAAACTATCCACCCGAATTTCATGTTGAGGACGCTCGTCGGGATAACATTCTTCGCTCGCATCACATCCCATAAGGAACGTGCCACCTGCCACAAGCACAAAATCAGAGTCTTTTAAGCCCTTGTCAATAGATTTATTTTGTGCGGAACAAATGACGCATAGCGAAACACAAATAAAATGGAGTATGGATGATTTGAACATTGGCGTTGATGTTGTCGGATGGCTATTTGATGAATTTCTTTGCGGCGGCGATAATCTCCCGTTCCTTCGGCACGATGTGATTTTCCATAAGTATCTTTCCGTTGCATATTACGCTGTTGATGCATTGCGTGTCGGAGGCATAAACCAAAGACGAAATGATGTTGTGCTCGGGAACGAATGACACGCCGTTCAAATCTATCAACAGGCAATCCGCAAGATATCCGATTTCAATCCGTCCCGCATTTATGCCGAATGCCTGCGCTGAGTTGCTTGTTGCCCATTTGAAGACCTCCTCCGCCGGCAAGGCTTGAGCGTCCTGTGAAGATACTTTCGCCAATAAAGATGCTGCTTTCATTTCCCCCAACATTGATAGCGAGTTGTTGGAAGCAGAACCATCAGTTCCCAGCGCTATATGCGTGCCTGCCGCTTTATGAAGTTTGTAAGGGAAAATTCCACTCGCCAGTTTCATATTTGAACACGGATTATGCACAACGGTTACTTTATTTGCCGCCAGTATTTCCGCATCCTGCTGTGTTAAATGCACGCAATGTGCGGCTATTGTCCTTGAATTAAGAATACCTAACGAAGATAAATATTGTACGGGCGTCATTCGGTGTTCTTTTAAGCAATCATTAACTTCTTTTTGCGTCTCCGCAATATGAGTATGCAAGGTTAGATTATGTTTTTGTGCCAATTCGAAACATTTTAAGTACAATTCGCTGGAACAGGTGTAGATAGAGTGAGGAGCAATAGCAATATCAATCATTTCGTTATTCGTTCGGTCAAAATGTTCTATGAAATCAATATTGTCATTGTACGTTTCGCTGTTCATAGAGTCCATAAAAGTCATCCCTATTCTTGCTCTTATGCCCATATCTCTTACTGCCGCCAGCACCAAAGGCGATTTAAAATACATATCATTAAAGAAAACCGTCCCCGATTTAATCATTTCCAATGCCGCAAGCCGAGTTCCGTTATAATAATCCTCATTTGAAAGTGTCGCCTCCTTCTTCCATACCGCAGAAAGCCAGTCCGCAAGATTTAAACCTTCGCCGTATCCCCTTAAAAGGCTCATTGCGGCATGCGTATGGGCGTTATAAAAGGCAGGAATCACCGCTTTGTCGGTAGCATCTATTGTTTTGTCGGCTTGAAAGTTGATATTCGGCTTTATTGCTGCGAATTTATTATCACGAATCAGGATGTCGGCAGTTTGTCCGCCGATAAGAGTAGCGTTTTTTATTATTATAGTGTCCATATTCTTTGTTTTGGGACTACAAAAGTAAGGAATTTTATCTCATTATGCCTTAATGTTTAAACGAAAGGCTGATTGTGCGTGTCGCACTGACTTTATTTTTTTATTAGAGGCTGTTTGGTTAAAATGAAAGGCTGTTTTAATTTAACGAAAGGCTGTTTCGTGCGAATGAAAGGCTGTTTCATTTTAACCAAACAACCTCTTGTGAAAAGATAATCTAAATACCACACGCACAAATGAACTTTAATTTTTATTACTTTTGCAAAATCAATGCGGAATTATGGAAAGCACGATAACAAAACGACAATCTGTTGAGGTAAAAGTTGGTACTATCGGTATAGGAGGGGATAATCCGATACGCATTCAGTCAATGACCAATACGGATACAATGGACACGGTAGCCACAGCACGTCAGGCAATAGCCTTAGCGGAAGAGGGATGCGAGATTGTGAGGATTACCGCTTCCAATACGACAAGTGCGGAAAATCTTTATGAGATTAAGAATGAGATTGCAAAGCATGGCTATGATATTCCTTTGATTGCCGACATTCATTTCAATCCTAAGGCTGCCGAAATAGCAGCTGGCATTGTTGAAAAGGTCAGAATAAATCCCGGAAACTATATAGACAGAAATTCAAACGGGCATTCGTTTTCCGATAAGGACACTTCGGATGAGATAAAACGAATAAGTGAGCGGCTTTATCCTCTTATTGAGATATGCAAACGACACAAGACCGCAATTAGAATCGGCACTAATCAGGGTTCTCTCTCACAACGCATCATTAATCGCTATGGAAATACTCCGCTTGCAATGGCTCATTCTGCTATGGAGTTCGTAAGAATTTGCCGAAGCTTTGATTACAATCAATTAGTCTTGTCAATGAAGTCGTCAAACGTGCGAACGATGTCGCTTTCTACCCGTTTGCTTGTCGGAATGATAGATAGCGAAGGCTGTGATAAGTATCCGATTCATTTAGGTGTTACCGAAGCCGGCGAAGGTGAGGACGGCACAATAAAATCGGCTGTCGGCATAGGCTCTTTGTTGTGTTTGGGAATAGGAGACACGATACGCGTTTCATTAACAGGCGATCCACTTGCCGAAATCCCTGTTGCAAAATCCATATTGCAAGCCTCAGGTTGCCGAACGTACAAAGCCGAAATTGTTTCCTGCCCTTCATGCGGACGAACCAAGTATGACATTTCGTCAGCCGTCAGACAAGTGAAAGAAAAGTGCGGAAATTTAAAAGGAATTAAGATTGCCGTGATGGGATGTGTCGTTAATGGACCGGGAGAAATGCTTGATGCGGATTATGGCTACATAGGCTCGTTGGAAGGTAAGGTTCATTTGTATCGGAAGGGCAAGGTAGCCTTTGCAAACGTTGAACAGGAAAAGGCAATAGATATTTTGTTGCAAATGATTAACGAAGACTCAAAATAATATGATGGAAGATAAGTTTTGTTATTCCATTAAAGAGGTTGCGGAGGAGTTTAATCTCACTTATCCTACATTAAGATTTTGGGAGACGCAGTTCAGGCAGATTAAACCGATAAAAAACAAGCGTGGGGTTAGGTATTATAATAAGGAGACAATAGAAATAATTCAGACAATAGTCTATCTTACGCGTCAGAAGGGATATACTTTGGACGGAGTGAAGAAATATATTGCAGGAAGCAAACTTGATACCGCCGAAAAGAAGGCATACATCACGCAAACACTAACCGAATTGAAGCAAACGCTGCTTAATATAAAGCAAGGGCTGAATAATGATTAAATAAAGAGAAAAACATATAAGAATGAAAAAAAACATCGCATTAATGACAGGTGGCGACAGCGGAGAATATGATATATCTATTGCCTCCGCAAAGAATGTTATGGCGGACTTGGATAAGGATAAATATAATGTTTATCTTATCATCGTTAAGCAAGGTAAATGGACGTTCAAATCAGACAATATTGCAATAGAAGTTGATAAGACCGATTTTAGTCTTGATTTGGGAAATGGGAAGATACATTTTGATGCTGCTTTTATCATAATTCACGGTACGCCGGGCGAGAACGGATTGTTGCAGGGGTACTTTGATATGATGGGTATCGCCTATACGGGGTGCTCAGCGTTGGTTTCGACGACTACTTTTGATAAAGCGGTCTGCAATGAGGTAGTTCGGAGTTTTCAAATTGTAGATGTAGCCAAGAATATTACGTTATTTAAGAAAAATATTCGGTCTTTGCCGTCTGTAAAGGATACAATAGGCTATCCGGTCTTTGTTAAACCATCACAAGGAGGCTCTTCTTTGGCTACATTTAAGGTAAATAATGATGCGGAGTTAGCGAATGCCGTTGCGGAAGCCTGTAAGGTGGATTCCAAAGTGCTTGTGGAGCAATTTATCAAAGGTAGAGAACTGACATGTGGTGTTTTTAATGGTATGGCTTTTCCTGTTACGGAGATAAAACCCGATAGGGATTTCTTCGATTATCAAGCAAAATACGAAGGACTATCAAAGGAAATAACACCAGCTCATATTGATGAAACATTAAGGCAAAGGGTGCAGGCAATAGCAAAAGATATTTATTTAAGGCTTGGTTGTAGAGGTGTATGTCGTGTTGATTTTATATACAATGAGGATAACGACAGATTATTCTTTCTTGAAATAAACACCGTACCTGGTCAGAGTCCGCAGAGCATTGTTCCGCAGCAGGTAAGAGCAATGAACAAAACAACGCAATGGCTTTATAATGCCGTATTAGAAGAATGCTTTTAAACAAGACAAAGTAACATAATATTTATATACTGAAATAAAATAATTATCTTTGCAAAGAATAAAACGAAATCAAATATAAATATATGTTTACAGGGATTGTAGAAAAGACTGCAAGGGTTGTGAAAATTGAAACCGAGCAAACAAATTATCATTTCACATTGGAAGTAGATTTTGCAAAGGAATTGAAGATAGACCAGTCAATGGCTCATGACGGATGTTGCTTGACTGTGGTTGAAATCAATAAAGACAATAATACATACGTTGTTACGGCGATGAAAGAGACTATGGATAAAACCAATCTCGGCACATGGCAGGAAGGAACAGAGGTTAATGTTGAGCGAAGTATGCTTATGGACGGCAGATTGGACGGTCATATAGTGCAGGGACACGTTGATACAACCGCAGTGTGCGAAAAGATTATTGATGAACAAGGTTCGTGGCGATATTTCTTTCGTTTGGCGGCAGATAATGCACAAATCACAGTACCCAAAGGCTCTATTAGTGTCAATGGAGTAAGTTTAACCGTTGTGGATAGCGAGAAGGAGATGTTCTCTGTTTCTATTATTCCTTTTACTCAGCAGATTACTAATTTCCATAATCTAAAAATAGGTTCTGTTGTCAATGTTGAATTTGATGTATTGGGAAAATATGTACAACGATTAATGGATGAATACTTCAACAGCCGGGAATAAAACAAGCATTTATTGATAAAGTTTTGCCAAGTAAGATAGTTTTCGTACCTTTGCAAGCCCTTAAATAAATGTTTTTGTAATTGATGGACAGAACAACGCTTAATAATTTGTTAAAAACGGAAGATAAAGATTTATCTCTGCAATCTCTGCTGACAATAAGCAGAATGAATGAAAAATTCCCTTATTCTTCGTTGTTACATCTTTATAAAGCAAAAATTTCCGCAAAGATTAAACATTTGGATAGGGAAGATATATTACGGACATCTGCTATCTATTGTCCGGAACGTCCATTGCTAAAAATGGAAGTTGAGAAAATTGTTTCAATGCTTGCTAATATAACAGTAATTAATCAGGAATACGAAAAAAATCTTGATAATAAGTCTGTAAATAAAGAAGAGGCGGCGACAAAAGATGAGTTAGTTGATAAGTTTTTGAACACTGATGGAGGGATAAAGCCCAATGTGAAAGATAAATCAAACGATACATTTGACATAGATAAGAATGTAAAAAATAGTGTCAATGATGATTTTAAGATTGTAACCGAAACAATGGCTAAAATCTACCTAAAACAGGGAAATAAGGACAAAGCAATCAAAATTTATAAACAATTGATGGCAGATAATCCCGAAAAAAGTATTTATTTTGCAAATCAAATAAAAAGAATAGAGGATAATTAATTTATAAATTAAAATAATAGTAAAATTATGTATGTATTTGTAACAATATTAGCAATCGTAGTTGCGATAGTATTAGCCTTAGTGGTATTGGTTCAAAACAGCAAAGGCGGCGGATTGGCGGCTAATTTCGCTGCACAGACACAAGTGATGGGTGTAAGGAAGACTGCGGATTTTCTTGAAAAAGCAACATGGACATTAGCTGCTGTTTTGTTAGTATTATCTTTGGCAGCAACTGCTCTTGTGCCTAAACAAACAACGATAGATAATACAAAAACGGATTTGAATCCTAATGCAATAAAGACAACAGTGCCTACTCAGCAGCCTGTTCAGCAAACCACTCCCGCACAGCCTGCGCCGCTGCAATAATAGTTAGAATTAATTTAAAAATAAAGAAAGGTTGTCATCTCGGATGACCTTTTTCTTTTTTGCTTGTCTGTCAAAATGGCAGTTGAAATTGCAATGGCATAAATGTTGGTATAGGTTGATAAAAGAAAATAAAGAGTTATAAACATAAACACAATTAAACACAGATTGAATTATGGCAAAAGTAAATGTAAAACCATTATCTGACAGAGTTTTAGTAAAGCCTGCAGATGTAGAACAAAAGACCGCTGCCGGAATTATTATTCCCGATACAGCAAAAGAAAAACCAATGAAGGGTGAAGTAGTAGCCGTTGGCACAGGAAAGAAAGACGAGCCGATGAATGTTAAAATTGGTGATAGCGTTCTTTATGGAAAATATTCTGGAACAGAGATAAATATTGACGGAATAGAGTATTTGATTATGCGTGAGAGCGATATTTACGCAATAATTTAATTTTAACCTATTAAAACAATTAAGAATTATGGCAAAAGATATAAAATTCAATACGGAAGCACGTGAGCAATTACGTATAGGCGTAGATGCTTTAGCAAATGCAGTAAAGATAACATTAGGACCAAAAGGCAGAAATGTTATTATTGATAAGAAATTCGGGGCTCCTCAAATTACCAAAGACGGAGTGTCGGTTGCAAAAGAAATAGAGTTGCAAGACACAATCCAAAATATGGGAGCACAGCTGGTAAAGGAAGTTGCATCAAAAACAGCAGACCAAGCAGGAGACGGAACAACAACTGCAACAGTTTTGGCACAGGCAATAGTTAATACGGGTTTGAAAAACGTAACAGCAGGTGCTAATCCTATGGATTTAAAGCGAGGTATAGATAAAGCAGTTGCTGTTGTAACGGAAGATTTGAAGAAACGTTCAACACAAATCGGCAACGCAAAAGAAAAAATAGAACAAGTAGCAACCATATCGGCAAACAATGATAAATTCATCGGTCAGATGATAGCCGAGGCTATGGACAAGGTTAAAAAAGAAGGTGTTATTACAATAGAGGAAGCAAAAGGTTTGGATACGACTGTTAAGGTTGTTGAAGGCATGCAGTTTGACAGAGGCTATTTATCAACATATTTTGTTACGGATACCGAGAAAATGGAAGCCGTTTATGAGAATCCTTACATCTTAATATATGATAAGAAGATTTCAAATATGAAAGAATTCGTTCCTGTTTTGGAAAAAACCGTTCAAACAGGACGTCCTTTACTTATTATAGCAGAAGATATAGAGGGAGAGGCTCTTGCTACATTAGTTGTCAATCGTTTGAAAGGCGTATTGAAGATTGTAGCCGTTAAAGCACCGGGTTTCGGAGACAGAAGAAAAGAAATGTTGGAAGATATCGCCGTTTTGACCGGAGGAACGGTTATTTCGGAAGAAAAAGGCTTTAAATTGGAAGATGCAGACCTTTCAATGCTTGGAACGGCAGCAAAGATTACCGTTGATAAAGATAATACTACTATCGTGTCAGGTGCAGGTGATAAGGCAAACATAGAGGGTCGTATCAACCAAATCAAGGCTCAGATAGATAAAACCACATCTGACTATGACAGAGAGAAGCTTCAGGAACGTCTTGCTAAGTTAGCAGGTGGTGTGGCAGTGATTTATGTAGGTGCTGCTTCGGAAGTAGAGATGAAGGAGAAGAAAGATCGTTTTGACGATGCACTTCACGCAACTCGTGCCGCATTGGAAGAAGGTATTATCCCAGGTGGAGGCGTTGCTTACATCAGAGCAATTAAAGCATTGGATAAATTAAAGGGTGATAATGAAGATGAAGAAACAGGAATCCAAATCATACGCCGCTCATTGGAAGAACCATTGCGTCAAATCGTAGAAAATGCAGGTTTGGAAGGCTCTGTTGTTGTAAATAAGGTAAAGGAACTTAAAGACGATAATGGTTTCAATGCCCGCACAGAACAATATGAAGATTTAAGACACGCAGGTGTTATAGACCCTACAAAGGTTGCTCGTGTGGCTATTGAGAACGCTGCATCAATTGCAAGTATGATTTTAACAACCGAATGTGTGCTTTCGGAAATAAAAGAAGAAACACCAACAATGCCTGCTGGTGCTCCCGGTATGGGTGGCATGGGCGGAATGTATTAAAACAAACTTTTTCATAATATTTATTTTTTGGAGGGCGGCTTTTGTAAAGGCTGCCCTTTTTGTTGTTTTAGTAATTACGGATTGCTTTTCAAAACGCATATCTCAACAACCATTAGCATATTGTGCTGTTTTATTTTCACCAAAGGCTGTTTCATTTTAACGAAATCAAGGAATATTTTCACCAAAGGCTGTTTTATTTTGATGATTGTTTTAAAATTTCGTATTTTTGCAACCTTAAAAATAATAAAATAAGTATGAAATTCGGTGTAGTTATCTTTCCCGGTTCCAATTGCGACCATGATATGATTTATTTGTTGGAAACACTGCTCGGACAGCAAGTCGTGCAACTCTGGCATAAGGATACGGATTTGCAAAACTGCGATATGGTTGTTTTACCGGGCGGTTTCTCTTACGGAGACTACCTTCGCTCCGGTGCTATAGCCCGTTTGTCGCCCATAATGGCAAGTGTTATTGATTTCGCACAAAGAGGCGGCTACGTTTTAGGGGTGTGTAACGGTTTTCAAATCTTATGTGAATCTCATCTTTTGAGCGGTGCATTGCTTGCAAACAACAATCAGAAATTTGTTTGCAAGAATCAATATCTTACTCCGCAGACCAACAACACCATTTTCACAAAAGACGCCGTTGTAGGTAAGCCTCTAAATATTCCTATCGCACATGGCGAGGGCAGATTCTTTGCTGATGCCGCCACAATCAAGCATCTCAATGACAAAGACCTTGTTCTCTTCCGCTATTGCAATGAATATGGCGATATAACGGAGGAAGCAAACCCTAACGGCTCAATAGAAAACATTGCAGGCATCACAAACGAAAGCCGAAATGTCTTTGGAATGATGCCGCACCCCGAACGCTGCGGCGATAGCGAACTTTCAAACACAGATGGCTTGGTTTTATTTAATTCTATCCTCAAAAACATACGCTAAAAAGGCATGTTGCAGCCTTTTTATAAGAGTTCCGATTTATTAGAGTGCGGATGCGATGAAGCAGGCAGGGGATGCTTGGCAGGACCTGTTGTTGCTGCTGCTGTAATCCTCAAACCGGATTTTAGAAACGACCTTCTAAACGATTCAAAGCAACTTTCCGAACGCCAAAGGCTTGATTTGCGTCCTGTGATTGAGCAAAACGCAATAGCATACGGCGTTTCCTTCATTGACAACCGCACAATAGACGACATAAACATCCTTAACGCTTCTTTCAAAGCAATGGAGACGGCGGTGAAAGGGCTTAATGTGCGACCCGAACTGCTGCTTATAGACGGCAATCGCTTTCGTACCACGCTCACCATTCCTTTTGTGTGCATAGTGAAAGGTGATGCTAAAATGATGTCAATAGCCGCTGCGTCAATCCTTGCTAAGACCTATCGCGATGACTATATGGCTAAAATAGATGCCGATTTCCCGCAATACAAATGGCGTAAAAACAAAGGCTATCCTACATCCGAACACCGCCAAGCAATCTCTCAGTACGGCATAAGCCCATATCATCGCAAATCTTTCAGCCTTTTGCCCGAATCAACCTTGTTTTAATTTTTACCGAACAGCCTTTCAGTTTAGGCAGACAGACTACCATTTTGTTTATACAATTCAAATAAAAAATGTAGTTTTGCAAAGAAATTATACACTAACAAATAAAATGCATAAAGTAATCACTGAAATATTATGAGTGCGTTAGTGTTGAAAAATTATTTGTATTAAATGTAAAATTATAAAATATAATGAGTACGATTAAATCATTTTCAGTAGGAGACGGTGATATGTTTTATATCAAACACAACTCTGACAATTTTACAACAATAGATTGTTGTAATTATTCAACTGGTAGAACAGTTGATATGGATTTGTTAAATGACCATTTAGATGAAATAAAGGAGGAAAGCAAAGGGAAGAATATAACCCGCTTCATTTCTACTCATCCTGACGATGACCATATTGGTGGATTAGAAGAATACGATAATCAAATTGGAATTAACAATTTTTATTGTGTAAAAAACGAAGCAGCAAAATCAGATGAAACAGATGATTTCAAAAAATACTGCGAACTTCGTGATGGTAATAAACATTTTCATTTGTCTAAAGATTGTTCAAGAAAATGGATGAATGTATCAGATGAGGAAAGAGGTAGTGCTGGAATAAACTGCTTATGGCCCATTACTTCCAATGAAGACTATAAATCAGCATTAAAGGATGCTAAAGACGGGAAAAGTCCTAATAACATATCTCCAATAATAATATATTCTTTAGAAAATGGTGCAAGTGTTATGTGGATGGGTGATATAGAACATGATTTTTTAGAGAAAATAAAAGATAAAATAGTCTGGAGTGAAATAGATATTTTGTTCGCACCACATCATGGAAGAGATTCTGGCAAAGTTCCTTCGGATGTATTGAAAAAATTAAATCCTAAAATTATAATAATTGGAGAAGCACCATCAACCAACCTTAATTATTATAAAGATTATAATACTATAACCCAAAATAGTGCTGATGATATTATCTTTGAATGTATAGACAGCAAAGTGCATATTTATGTGTCAAATGAAAATTATTCAGTTAATTTTTTATGTAATGAAAAAGGAAATAAAAATGATAGAAAAGATGGATATTACATTGGCACTTTAAATTTGTAGATAAGTCTTTATTATGGAAACGAAAATTCCCTTTTATAATCTTCTTAATATGTTTCTTACCGGTTTGATTTTTACCGGTTGTTGCGTTATATTATTCAGCCATCAAGTTGTTGCTTTTATTGATACGGAATTTTTCAAATCAATATCAAAAATCAATGTTGGTCTGGAAACAGTAATAACTATCAGTTTTTTTGCTGTTATTTATGAAATTGGTTTTATCATTAACAGAATTGGTTCGCTTATGGAGAACCTGCTAAAGAAGATAAAAGCAATTCCATTTGATGATGATTACAAAAAATTCAATGAGAAAGAGAAGCAATTCCCTGATAAAATGAAAATGCTATCAAGAGAATATACGCTGTCAAGAACTTCAATGACCTTGTTCTTGATATTGATGATAATTTCTTTGACACAATTTTTTTGGGTTTTCTCAATAGTAATGACTATATTAACTCTTATATTTTACTTCTCTATGAGAAAACATTCAGGAAAAATTGTAAAAATGATGGAAGACACGAAATAAACTACTTCTCTATTCCGACAATCTTGTCTCTCTGCAATACCTTTTGGGTAATAGTTTCAAAATATATATTTCCGAACACAAAATTTAGTATTCTATCTCATAAAAAAAATGTTCTATCTGAGAAAAAGAATATTCTATTCGTAAAAAAGAATGTTCTATGTTGGAAAAAGAATGTTCTTTTTTATGAATGGAATGTTCCGAATGCAAAATATATACATATAATTTTGCCATTCATAGTTGGCAACGAACATAAAATGTGATATGAATTTACAAAAAATAAAGTAATGAAATAGTAGGGATGAAAAAGGCAAAGAAAATGTGAGTTGCGTTTTGATATTCAAGAAAAAAGTTGTACTTTTGCAACCTGAAAATAAGTTTTAATATTAACAAAATCGTTTGGTGATAACGGCTAAACGTCTAATAATTAAGAATAATGAAAAAAGACATTCACCCAAAAAATTATCGTATTTGTGTATTCAAAGATACATCTAACGATGAAACGTTTTTTGTGCGTTCTTGTGCAAATACAAAAGATGAAATAGAAATTGACGGAGTTAAATACCCTCTTGTGAAAATGGAAATCTCTAATACATCTCACCCTTTCTTCACCGGTAAAGTTAAATTGGTGGATACAGCAGGTCGTGTGGATAAATTTGAGAGCAAATATAAGAACAGGAAAAAACCTTCGCTATAAGAATATGTTCAGAAGAATAAAAAGTCCTGTCTCAATTATAAGATAGGGCTTTTTTTGTTCTTTTTGTATATAATAAATACCGTTGTTTAACGTTTAGAAGTTTAATAAACCAAACGAAGTAAGTGATGAATTACATAATCTTTGATGATGCTACTCGCGAAAGTCTGAAGCCTTTGACATACACTCGTCCTGTTTGCGAGATAAGAATAGGTATTTTGACCATACGCGAAAAATGGGAAAAATATCTTAATTGCAAAACATCTACTCTTACGGAAGACTACCTGAGCGAGAAGTATCCTATAGAGTTGTCGGATTCTATGATTTTGATAAACGGGTCTATATGCCCTACCGATGACATTGTTAAAAAGGTAACGGCATTGCAACCAAATCAAACGCTGGTTGATGGTGATGTTATCATTGCTATGTACAAAACAAAGGAGGGTTTTCTCGCTGACGAAGCAGAAGTATCGGAAAGAATTGAAATAGGAACATCGGCTTATATTCAAATAGTGAATCCTTGGGATATTTTTGTCAATAACGAACGGGCAATCAATGATGATTTTGCTTTGATTACCAAAGGTAGAACTTCTGCAAAAATAAGCGAAACAAATAAAGTAATTTGTCCTGAAAACATCTTCGTGGAGGAAGGAGCAATTATTGAATGTGCAACATTAAACGCAAAAACCGGAGTTATATACATCGGAAAGGATGCCGAGATAATGGAAAATAGTGTTGTAAGAGGTCCTTTTGCAATGTGCGAACATTCTGTCTTAAAACTAAGTGCCAAAATTTATGGTGCAACAACTCTCGGTCCTTACTCAAAAGTTGGTGGTGAATTGGCAAATGTTGTGATTTTCGGTCATTCCAATAAGGCTCATGACGGCTTTATCGGAAACAGCGTAATAGGAGAATGGTGTAATATCGGGGCAGATACTAATGCTTCAAACTTAAAGAATACTTATGAAGAGGTTCGTTTGTGGAGCATTGCACAAAATACATTTATTCCAACAGGACAAACATTCTGTGGGACGATTATGGCAGACCATTCCAAATGCGGTATCAATACAATGTTTAATACCGGTACGGTTGTAGGAGTTAGTGCTAATGTTTTCGGACACGGCTATCAGAGAAACTTTATTCCTTCTTTTGTATGGGGAGGTACGAGCGGATTAAAATTGTATGACTTTAACAAAGCAATAGAAGTTGCAAAGAGAATGTATCAACGACGTGATTTAACGTTTTCTGATGTTGATGAAAGAATATTAAAAGCCGTTTATGGTTTAACACTGAAAAACAAACAAAGAATTATTTCATAACAAAGCAAACCAAGATTTTATTATGTCAGGACACAATAAATGGACAACAATAAAAAGAAAAAAAGGAGCATTAGATAGCAAACGCTCTAAGATATTTTCAAAAATTATAAAGGATATTACTGTTGCCGTAAAAGAAGGTGGTAACGACCCGGAAGGAAATGCCCGTCTGCGATTGGCAATAGCAAATGCCAAAGGAGCAAATATGCCAAAAGATACCTTACAGCGTGCTATCAATAAAGCATCCGACAAGAATACCGCATCACTTACCGAATTGACATTTGAGTGTTATGCTACACATGGCGTGGCTGTATTTGTTGAATGCCTCACCGATAATAACAATCGGACTGTTGCATCCGTCAGAAGCATTCTTAACAAGTTTGGAGGCAATCTAGGCACAAATGGGTCTTTGAATTTTATCTTTTCTCGCAAAGGAGTGTTTGAAATTCCTATCAATGGTCGTGATATTGACGAATTAGAAATGATGCTAATAGAAGCCGGAGCAGATGAAATAGAGAGAGAGGACGATTATTTGACGGCTTACTGTTCTATGGAGGATTTCGGACTAA
>JAISGN010000007.1 GCA_031263015.1 Bacteroidales bacterium | reverse complement strand
TAATCAAATAAGGTTGGGTGAAACATCGTATGTTTTCGGGCAAAACATCGTATGTTTCGGGTCAAAACATCGTATGTTTCGGGCAGAAACATCGTATGTTTCACCCAACCAAATCAAATTCTACGGGAACGAAAGCAAATCCTGCACGAATGAAAGCAAATTCTGGATGAATAAAAGGGCTTTTTTCGGCGTTGGCACGAAGTTTTGCACCGACATTATTTGATTTTGGAGCGTTGGAAGGAAGGTAGGCGGTTATGGAAGCAGGCGGCACTCTATCGGAAGGACATAAACCTGCATTGATAATCTGATTTGGATGTCGTGAGGCAGGCGAGCAGCGTCTTTTTCGGTGGTAATGATGATGGTGTTCGGGCGTCTGACGGCGATGATGCGGGCTTTTATTCTCTTAATGTCTCGGTGGGTGAAGTTGTGATGGTCTTTGAAGGCGATGATATGAAGAGACTGAGCCTTGTTGCGAAGGTAGGAAATGACGGAATGATTGTCGGCGATGGCGGAAAGAAGTATCACGTCGGGCTTTTGAGCAACGATAAGCACCTTGTCGGGTTTCCGAAAGCGGTAAGGAGTTTTGTAGTCAATGGATGCAAAGAGCACCTGCCGGTATTGAGGTTTTATCTTGCGGATAAAGTATTCCCGCTCATCGTTGGAAAGATTGGGCGGACACTTCGTTACTACTATCACGTCCGAACGGCGTTTGCCGATAGCGAACTCCCGCAACATCCCGAACGGAAGCACCTTATCGCGGAAGTAAGGCTTGTTATAAGCAGTCAGAAGGTAGGTTTTGTCGGCACGAACGTAGCGATGCTGGTATGCGTCATCAAGGATTATGGTGTCAATAGCGGGGTTGGCGGCTATGATGCTTCGTATGGCGAGATTGCGGTCTTCACTCACGGCAAACAAAGCAAGTTTTGAATATTTATTGTGCATTTGCAGCGGCTCATCTCCAACACTCACCGCCGTATCTTCATCGTTTATGATGCGGAAACCTTTTGTGCGTCTGCCGTAACCGCGAGATATGACGGCGATGCGATGTTCGGCAGCCATATTCCTTAACAACATCTCCACGAAAGGAGTTTTGCCCGTGCCGCCAACTCGTAAGTTGCCCACGATGATTACTTTCACGCCGTGCTTTTGAGATTTCAGTATGCCGCAATCAAACATCAGGTTGCGGATGTAAGTGATGATGCCGTAGGAACAAAGCAACAGCAAAGCCAAAGCAAGTATTAAAATCGTGAAAAGGCTCATAATCGGGTCAAAATCAGCGACAGTTACTCACCCACAGCCTTTGCCCGTCATAAACCGTGCAATACATATACAGAAACCTCTTTGCACCGCTGCCGCTTAAAGGAGAACCGTCATAGGATAAGTATCCGGCACCGCATTTTGAGCAAACGATGGTCACATTGTCGGTTTCATCAACTTCAAGTCTGCCATGGCAACCGTCAAGTGTGCAACTGCGTTCGTATGCCTTGAAGTTGTCGTAGTTATTGCGGCAAACGATGACGCCTCTGTAACCTCCCTCAAAATATTCCCAGCCTCTGCTGCCCAGATTCAGGTTTGCATACATCGTGCTGTCAGGTTCTACGTAAAAATTAACGTATCCGAAATCCTCAAAGTCATCTTTGCATCCGACAAAAGCAAGAATCGTAAAAGCAAAAGTAAGCAACAGCCGTTTCATATCAAAGATAAAATTACTGAACGGAATAGATGGTGGTCAGACATACCTTTCCAACGGCTTGAAGTGTGGTTTTGGAAATCGCTTTTAAGTCATCGGAGGTCGTATGCCAATGAGGAAAGAAGTTGGTTTGAGCATCGTTCTGCACAATGTCAATCATCGGAATCTTGGCATAGTGATTCACCCAGACATGGTCATCCATTATGCCGGCGGTTCTTTCATTGAGGAAAATGTTCCCGTATCCTAAACTCGCAGCAACATCCCATACCTTGTTCATGATTGATTCCGCATAGCCCATTGACTGATACTCTTTCGTGAAACGGGCAGATGAGTAGCCGACCATATCTAATAGAATGCCGTAATTAGCAGTGTAAAACGGCAAATGAAGATTCTGCGACCAGTATTGAGACCCCAGACACCAGTCTCTTTGGTCTTCCGCCTGATAATCTGCCCATGACGGAGCGCCCTGGTCTTCCAAATCAAAGAAAACAATATCTATGCCCTGATTGCAAGGTTTGGTTTTAATGATTCTTGCTATCTCCATCAGGATACCAACTCCGCTTGCCCCGTCATTTGCTCCCATGACCGGCTTATTATGGTTGGCGGTGTCCTTATCGTTATCCGCCCACGCGCGACTATCCCAGTGTGCCGCCAAAAGAACTCTGTCGGTTGCCGAAGGATTGATGACGGCGATGATGTTTGTTCCCGTAACGGCAGTACCATCATAGAGTTCGGTATTAAAGCGTTGCTCATAAACAGTATCGCAATGCCGTTTCATAAAGTCAATGATGTATTCGCCGCAACGCCGATGTGCCTCGCTCATAGGAACTCTCGGTCCGAAGGAACATTGTTCGGCAACGTAGGAATAAGCAGAGTCGGCATTGAAAAGAGGTATGTCCGTTTTGGAATAGTCTGTCGTCTGCTCATTGTATTGTTTTGACGGCTTACATGCAACAAAGGTAAGAATCAAAGCAGCTAACAGCAGATGGAATTTTGATATTTTCATTATTAAATGGTATTAAACGATATGCAAAGGTAAGAAAAACAAATTAACCGCAAAGAACAGGCTGTTTTTATAACGATTAAAAAAATCATACCTTTGCAGTGTAATTTATTAAAGCAAATAACAAAACAACAGAACAGCAGATGAACATAGCGGCATTAGTATCCGGAGGCGTTGATAGCAGCGTTTGCGTCAAGATGTTGAAGGATGCGGGGTATGAACCGACCATTTTTTACATCAAAATCGGCATGGAGGACAGCGAAGGCTACATTGACTGCCCTGCTCAGGAGGATATTGAGATTACAACCTACATTGCGAGGAAGTATGGCTGCAAACTGGAAATTGTTTCTTTACAAGAGGATTATTGGGAGAGCGTTGTGAGTTATACTATTGAGGCTGTGAGGCGCGGATTGACGCCTAATCCCGATATGATGTGCAATAAACTTATCAAATTCGGAAGTTTCGAACGCAAATGGGGACATCAGTTTGACAAAATAGCCACAGGTCATTATTGTACCACGACTCAAATCGGCGAAAAGACATTTCTATCCACCGCTGCCGACAAAGCGAAAGACCAAACATACTTTCTGGGTCAGATAAACTACGTTCAGGTTTCGCGATTGATGTTTCCCATCGGTCATCTGCTGAAAAGCGAGGTCAGAAGCATAGCCCGCCAATCCGATATGCCGTCTGCCGAACGCAAAGACAGCCAAGGGATATGTTTTCTGGGCAAAATAAATTATAATGACTTCATCCGTCGCTATCTTGGCGAGAAAAAGGGCAAGATTGTGGAGCTTGAAACGGGCAGAATCATAGGGGAACATAACGGATATTGGTTTCACACCATAGGACAGAGGAAAGGTTTGGGTCTAAGCGGAGGTCCGTGGTTTGTGGTCAAGAAAGATATGGACGAAAACGTGCTTTACGTCTCGCAGGGCTATGATCCGCAGACTCAATACGGCACAACAATAAATTTATCCGCCTTTGCATTTATCACAGAGGACGTTTGGGGAGATTTTAAGGACGAAAAAGATATACTCTTTAAGATTCGCCACACGCCTGACTTCACAAGAGGCAAATTAAAGAAGATAAACGATATTTACAGAATTGAATCCGAGAAGAAGATACAAGGTATTGCCGCCGGACAATTTGGTGTTATCTACGACAAAGAAGCAAAACTCTGCTTGGGAAGCGGAGTCATCATTGAGGATTAAAGCCTTATTATTCCCTTAGGTAATTCTGCAATTTCAAAACGATGATATCAGACTTTGAAACGCCGCTTTGTGCATTGCATTTAAGGTTTGAAATATCCAGAATCAGGTTATGATTTTCCGAAAGGTAAGGAATGGCTGTTTTTGGCTCGTTTAGCAAAGTTATTTTCAAACCCTTTTGGCACGGATGCCCCAAATCAACCTCCAAAATGTCGGAACAAAATTTCGTATCTGCAAAAAGATACAAATCATCGCCCTTTTGAGTAAAATAGACGTAAGGTTTGCGATATTCATACCTTATTTTCCAATCCGCTTTGAAGGGTTGAAGAGAGTTTTTGTTCATTATATTCACCGACAACGAAGCATCGTGAGTTTTTTCCTCGTATCTGACGCCGATTTTGTAGGTTTTGTCTGCTCGCAACCAAGCAGAAATTTCACAAGTCTTGCCTTCAACAGCCGAATCCTTCACTACAATAGTCTCAAAGCCGCTTTCGGTCATTTCGCTTATCGTCATAACGGCTTTATCGTCCGCCTTAACAACGAAATTGCAGATTCCGCTCTCCTTAGGTGTCATTTCGCATTGGGCATACATCGTAAAATTGTCTTCTGTTATCTCTCTGTGCGGCGAATTCCTCACCCAATTGTAATCCAAACAGGAATCCGTTGTCTCAAAACCGCAAATGGTATCAATATTATGAACGATGTACGGAGATGAACCATAGATTGCCTCGCCGTTTATAGCCAACCATTTTCCCAAATCCAGCAATCGTTCCTGTTGCAACAAAGGAATAAGTCCGTCAGCCGAAGGAGCAATATTCAGAGTTAAGCCTCCGCCCTGAGAAACCAAAGTTACAAAATGCTCAATCAGTTCTTCGCTCGTCATATATGAAGATAAATCGGCATTACGATTAAGTCCGAACGAACGCGAAAGTCCTCTGCATTCAGCCCAAGGTCGTTTCGTTTCCCTTATTCCGCTGCTATATTCCGGCGTAAGGAAGCCATAATCAAATCCAACGCCCCAACGATTATTCACAATGCCTTCCTCGCCCACCTTATCATAGTAATATTGCACCAAATAGTCGCTTTGGAGCGTCTGATAGCCGAAATCCCAATCTCCATCAGCAAAAACGATGCTCGGTTTGAACTTTGAGACCATTTCTTTGAACTGTGGTTTGAGGTGATTGCTGACATATTTCTCTATTCCCGCACTATCTATCGTCCATTTGAACCATGGATTGTTCCATTCCAAAAGAGAATAATACAAACCGAACTTTAATTCCTCTTTTCTTACCGCATCGGCTAATTCTTTGCAAAAGTCCCTGTGCGGAGCGGTCGTTACGCTGTTCCAATTCACGGCATAACGGCTGTCATACATACAATAACCATCGTGATGCTTGGCAGTAAAAATCACATACTTTGCTCCGCTCTGCTTAAACAACTTTGCCCAGTGGTCAGCGTTGAATAACTCGGCTTTGAACAGGCGTTTGTAATCCTCATACCTGAATTGCTCGCCATAAACCCTCTTTTGGAAATTGATTCTTGCAGTATCGCCCGAAATCAAACCCTTATAAAACCACTCGGCATACTGTTCCGGGGCGCTCCAAGCAGGTACGCTGTAAAGCCCATAATGAATAAAAATCCCGAGTTTTGCATCCGAAAACCATTTCGGATATTCCATTTGATAGAAATCGGCTTTGCGCTGTGCAAAACCGCTACTCGCCGTCCCCAAAAGGCAAACGACAAGGATAAAACGTTTAATTATTTTCACTTTTTGTTGATTTAGTGGGGCAAAAGTACAAAATAAAATACAAAACGCAATTAATATTATGATAAAACTACGCTTCGCAACGACAATTTCGCCTTTGCACAAAATCAAAGGCTGTTTCATTTTTCTAAAACAGCCTTTGGTGCGAATGAAACTTTGTTTGGTAAAAATGAAACAGCCTTTTGTCAAAACATTGCAAGACAAGAGGAAATCAGAGTTAAGAAATGTCGGGCGGATACGGGCTTTTATCCGCACAGAAGGCAGTCGGACGGCAAGCAAACGAAGGAATAAAAGGACAAGTTGAAAAAAAGTTGTAATTTTGCAGCGTTTAATTGCCTCCTTATGAAGAAAATTTTAGTCATTTACACAGGTGGAACTATTGGAATGGTGCAAGATAATGTTACTGGGGCATTACGACCATTTAATTTGGAACAAATATGCGAGGTAATCCCTACTTTGAAAAAATTAGACTGCATCATAGAAACGCTAACGTTGGAAACAGTGATAGATTCCTCCAATGTAAATATTGATTTCTGGATAAGGCTGGTCGGAATCATTGAATGCAATTACGATAACTATGACGGATTTGTCGTTTTGCACGGAACGGACACCATGAGCTACACAGCATCGGCGCTTTCCTTTATGATAGAAAATCTTTCCAAGCCAATAATACTCACAGGCAGCCAATTGCCGCTCGGAATGATTAGAACCGACGGACGAGAGAACATTATATCAGCCATAGAGATTGCTTCAAATAATGAAGTCGTCATTCCCGAAGTTTGTATCTTCTTTGACAACAAACTTTACAGGGGAAACCGCACGACAAAGATTAATTCCGAGTATTTTGAGGCGTTTTACTCGGGCAATTATCCCTCTTTGGCGAAAGTAGGCATCAATATAACTTACAAAGACCACCTTATATGCCCGCAATCGCAAGGAAGAACAAAATTTTACAAGCAGTTGTGCGATGATATTGTGATAATAAAAATCCATCCTGCCTTAAAAGAAAAATATTTGCAGGCAGTACTTGCGGCAGACGGGCTAAGGGCAGTGATTTTGGAGACTTACGGCAGCGGAAATGCCCCTACTGAAAAATGGTTTATTGATTTGATACAACATACTATAAGTAAGGGAATCATCGTTTATAATGTTACGCAATGCAAAGCAGGCAAAGTTGTGATGGGACATTATGAAACAAGCCGACAACTAATGAGTATGGGCGTAATATCGGGAGACGACATAACGACAGAGGCTGCTCTTGCGAAATTAATGCTTTTGATAGCGACCGAAAGAGATAACGAAAAAATAAAACAATTATTAACCACCAACTTACGAGGTGAGATAACAAAACAATAAGCATGGATTACAAGGAAATATTCAAACGATTTTCTAAACTCAACATTCTAATCATCGGAGACGTAATGGTAGATTCTTATATGTGGGGTCAGGTTAATAGAATCTCACCTGAGGCTCCTGTTCCTGTGTGTGCCGTTGTTAAAAAGGAGAATCGGCTCGGCGGAGCGGCGAATGTCGCTTTGAATATCGCATCTATGGGTGCCGAACCTATACTTTGTTCGGTTATTGGCAATGATATAAGCGGAGAAATCTTGCTTTCATTAATGCGAAACGAGCATCTATCCACACAAGGTATGATAACATCAACACAAAGGCAAACAACATCCAAAACAAGGTTTCTAAGCGGCTCTTCGCAGTTGCTTCGTGTTGATGAAGAGACCGACAGAGAGATTTCAAAGGAAGAAGAGAGAGATTTTATCAAGCGAATATTTGACATATTGGCTGCAAAACGCATAGATGCTATCGTTTTTCAGGATTATGACAAGGGAACGATAACCAAAAATGTCATAAAAAAGGTTGCAGACAAAGCAAAGCAAATGAATATTCCTACTTCAACCGACCCAAAGAAGCGAAACTTCAATCATTATAATAATATAACCTTGTTTAAGCCCAATCTGAAAGAATTAAAAGAGGGCTTGAACCTGAATTTTGAAGATATAAGCAAGGTAAATGAGGATATACTGATGCAAGCCGCCGATATATTGCACAAAAAGCACAATATAGAGAAAGTATTCATCACTTTGAGCGATAAAGGTGTGTTTATGATGGATTATAGCGAGCAAATGAGAGTTCCCTACCATATTAAAGCACATTTAAGGCAGATTGCGGACGTATCAGGTGCGGGAGACACGGTGATAAGTGTCGCTACATTGTGCTTGGCGTTGAAAATAAAAGCGGCAGACATTGCAAGAATAAGCAATCTTGCTGGAGGATTGGTATGTGAGAAGGTTGGCGTGTCGCCAATTGATAAAAACATTTTGTATAACGAATTAATAAAACAAATTTAGGGTATTTTATGAACAATTTTTCTTTTTATAATCCGACTAAAATAGTCTTCGGAAAGGGTGAAATAGCACAATTAGACGCTTTAGTTCCCAAAACGGCAAAAGTATTGTTGATTTACGGCAGCGGAAGCATAAAAAAGAATGGTGTATATGACCAAGTAATTAAAGCCTTAGGCAAAAGAAAAGTAACGGAATTTGAAGGCGTAGAGCCAAATCCTTATTTTGAAACCTGCCTTGACGCTGTTAGTATCATCAAACAAAAGAAGATAGATTTCCTTTTGCCCGTTGGCGGCGGCAGTGTGATAGATGCGACAAAGTTTATTGCGGCTGCGGCTCTTTATGAGGGAAAAGACAGCTGGGATATTTTGTCTAAACAGGTTGAAGTAAAGCAAGCGATGCCTTTTGGTAGTGTTTTAACCTTGCCAGCCACTGGTTCGGAAATGAATAAGGGGGCTGTGATAACCAAATCCGAAACAAAAGAAAAACTGGCTTTTCATTCCGACAAAGTATTCCCTCAATTCTCCATTTTAGATCCTGAAACTACTTACAGCCTTCCGAAGCGTCAGATTACTAATGGCATTGTTGATACTTTTGTTCACGTCATTGAGCAATACTGTACTTACCCTGTGCGCAACCAAATATCCGATAGATTTGCCGAAAGCATACTTCAAACTCTGCTTGAGGAGGGTGGCAAAGTTATGAAGAACCCTACCGACTATGATATCAAGTCTAATCTTATGTGGGCGGCGACTCTGGGGCTTAATGGCTTAATTGCCTGCGGGCAACCAGAAGATTGGAGCACTCATATGATAGGTCATGAACTTACGGCTTTCTTTGAATTAGACCATGGCGTAACTCTGTCAATTGTTTTGCCGGGAGTGTTGCGTGTAATGAAGAAAGACAAGCTGGATAAGCTCGCACAAATGGCTTCACGTGTCTTTGGCATCAACGAAGGCTCACGAACAGAACGCGCAGACAAAGCAATATTGGCAATAGAACGCTTTTTCCGCTCACTGGGAGCCCCTACTCATTTATCGGATGTTAATCTCGACGCATCATGCATTGATATCGTTGTGGAGAGACTTGAAAAAAGAGGTTGGGCATTAGGCGAACGCCACAACATAACGCCGTCTAAGGTTAGGGAAATCCTCACTAACCGCATCTAAGGCAAACAATATCCCGCTAAAACAAAGTGAGAACAACTCCAAAGCACATAATAAACAAGAGAGCATCAAGGATTAAATTCATAATGCTCTCTTTGCTTTCTTTTTTAGCCCTTAATACGTTCTCACAAGGAAATCCCTACAATCTGCCTTACTATGACACGCGTCTAATACACTTTGGCTTCATTCTGGGATATAATCAGGCGTGGGAGAATGTATCTTTGCACAACCCGCAACCTCATAAGGACACAATACTTGATGTTAATACCCCACACCAAAGCGGTTTCACAATCGGGGTAGTAAGTGATTTGAAATTATTATCTTTTTTGCGGCTGCGGCTCACTCCTTCCATCAGCTTCTGTAACAGGAAAACCATCTTCAATACCTCCTTTAAGAACAGCGAAAGCACGGTTAAAAGCGATATAGAGACCATCTGGCTTGAGGCTCCTTTGGAATTGAAGATTCAGGCGAAACGTTGGCAAAATTTTCGCCCCTATCTGATTGGCGGAGTCAAATATGCCTACGACCTTGCCTCATTAAAACGCAAGAAAACGGACAATCTCAACATTCCTATCAAGTTAGACAGTCACGAAATGTTTTATACGTTGGGCTTCGGCTTTGACTTCTACCTCCAATACTTCAAATTCGGCATAGAATTAAAGACTTCGTTCGCCCTCAATGACGTTTTAGTCCATTCATACAACACTATATACACCTCTGTCATTGATAAGTTCCGCTCACAGGTCTTTTACATCAACCTAACCTTTGAATAGCCGCCCCCAGTGCGTGTCGCACGGACATTTTTTTTGACTTCATCTTTATATTATTTGCTTTAATCAAAATAAAACAGCCTTTAATCAAAATAAAACAGCCTTTCGTTTTTCTAAAACGTCGTTTTGTTAAAAAGTAATGTCAGTGCGACACGCACAAACAGCCTTTTGTAAAAATACAATGCCGTTTCGTAAAATTCTTGTAAGCGTTGTTGATATTCTAATTATTTTTTATAACTTTGCAACCTAATTAAATAATGTCTAAATAAAAATAAATAGTTATGAAATTTCACAATATTATTAGAATGTTTGCTTTGGTTTTCTCCCTCTTTGCTTTTGTTGCAGCACAATGTGGGAACACAAACACAATGCTTGGTTTTGACAAAATATTTTCTGACAACGGGGAAATAATATCAAACCTCAACGAACCTGATACCAGCTCTCAAACTGCCGAAGAATGGTTTTTAGATGGTTCTATAGCATTTAATAATAAGGAATATAAGAAAGCAATAGAATGTTATCAGAAAGCCGTAGAATTAAAGCCCAATTATGCAGATGCATACGGCAATATGGGAAATGCTTATTATGCTTGGAAAGGACAATATAAGAAAGCGATAGAATGTTATCAGAAGGCAATAGAATTAAAGCCCGATTTGGCGGAAGCGTATAACGATATGGGACTTGCTTATGCTGATTGGAACGGACAATATGAGAAAGCAATAGAATGTTATAAGAAATCCATAGAATTAAATCCCGATGATGCGGAAGCATACTTCAATATGGGACTGGTTTATAGTAAATGGAAGGGACAATATAAGAAAGCCGTAGAATATTATAAGAAAGCAATAGAATATAAGCCCGATTTAGCGGACGCATACGTCAATATGGGCGTTGCTTATCAGAATTGGAACGGAAAATATGAGAAGGCTATAGAATGTTATGAGAAAGCAATAGAATTAAAGCCCGATAATGCAGTAGCATACAATAATATGGGAGTCGCTTATTGCAATTGGAACGGACAATATAAGAAAGCGATAGAATATTTTGAGAAAGCAATAAAATTAAAGCCCGATTTTGCGGATGCACACCAAAATAAGAAACTTGCTTATAAGGCTTTGACCGGACAAATTAGGATATCTGGGGCAACAACAACTGACCATAAAGAATCTGATACTAACTCTCAACTTGCCGAAGGATGGTATTTGAAAGGTTTAAAAGCATTTAATAATAATGATTACGAGAAAGCGATAGAATGTTATCAGAAAGCCATAGAATTAAAGCCCGATTATGCGGAAGCATACTTCAATATGGGAGTCGCTTATGCTGATTGGAACGAACAATATGAGAAAGCGATAGAATGTTATAAGAAAGCCAGCGAATTAAACTCTAATTATGCGGACGCATACTACAATATGAAACTGGCTTATGAGACCTTGAATGAACAATATAATATAGTAGAGGAAATAAAACCTGACTTCAACGAATCTGATACAAACTATCAAGTTGCCGAAGAGTGGTTTTTGGATGGTTATATAGCATTTAATAATCAGGAATATAAGAAAGCAATAAAATGTTTTGAGCAGGCGATAGAATTAAAGCCCGATTATGCGGAAGCATACTGCTTTATGGGAAGTGTTTATATGGATTGGGACGGACAACATGAGAAAGCAATTGAATGTTGGCAAAAAGCAATAGAAGTAAATCCCAATTATATAGGTACATACATCCTTATGAGACTTTATTATATGGGAATAGGAGATGAAAAGAAGGCAGAAGATTACCTGAAGAAAGCCAAAGAACTCGGAGATGAGTATATACAGCAATTGTTAGAAGAAAACGGATATTAGTGGTAAGGAATGTGCCGCAAAAATTAGGTTTCGGTGCGTGGCGAATTGACAATATTTTTATATTATTTGCTTTTATCGCTTTTATAATCTGCTTTTATTCGGGTGATTTTTGACTTCATTTTTATATTATTTGATTCCATTCATTGCATAATTTGCGTTTATTTGAGTGTTTTTTGACCATATTTTCAAGGAATTTGATGCCATCAACGTGAGAGTGCGTGTCGCACGGACATTATTTGACTTCGGAATCACGAAACTTGATTACAAAATTCTGTAATTTGATTACAGAGTTCTGAAACTTGATTATAGAATTCTGTAATTTGATTCTGTGGCGGCGAAAAAAGGCAAAAAAAGAAGGGAAGCCCGTTTAAGAGCCGCCCTTCGTTGATTTTAATCCGATGCGTTGAGGTTGTGTTGGCGTGAGACTTACGTCCGCAGGCACATAACGCACAAAGACGCCGCCGTTATCAGGTACGCAGAAGATACAACTTTGTTTTCACAGCACACTATTTGGTCTGCGATAGACTTTTGCGGCGTTTCGGTGCGGTTTTTCTTCATAATATTTTGTTGTGTTCTCATAATGTTTTGGTTTTCTCAACTTTCATATATCAATAATCGTGCCAAAGTGCGATAATGCTTGATTTAAAAGTTTTTTAATAAGTTTGCAGACTTAAATTATCTGATAATGATGCAACAAGTTTTGAATTTCTTGTTTGGAGGTCTTGCTATAGGAGTGCTTACTTTTGTTATAACTTGGTATTGGAGGAAAAAAGACAAACGAAGAGAGAAAGAAAAGGAACAAGAAGATACTCAAAAGTATGAAAACCTAATAGAAGAGATACGGAAGGTGCAACCAAAAGACGCAACGCCTGAATTAAAGGAAGAAGTAAGAAGTTTTGGTGAAATCATAACAAATCCTAAAACTGCCGAAGAATACCTTATAAAAGCGTATGCTGCTCAAATAAAAGGGGATTTTGAAGCCGCCATTGGTTATTATGAAAAGGTTATTGCCATAAAGCCATATAACGCATACGCATACAAGAATATGGGAGATGCTTATAGTGGTTCGGACGGACAATATGAGAAAGCGATAGAATGTTACAACGAAGCACTAAAATATAAGCCTGATTATGCGGACGCATACTACAATATGGGAAACGTTTATCGTACTTGGAACGAACAATATGAGAAAGCAATTGAATATTATGAGAAGGCAATTGAATTAAAGCCCGATTTGGCGGACGCATACAACAATATGGGACTTGCTTATCACGATTGGGACGGACAATATGAGAAAGCAATAGAATGTTATAAAAAAGTAATAGAATTAGAGCCCGATGCTGCGGATGCATACTACAATATGGGAAATGCTTATGTTGTTTGGAACGAACAATATGAGAAAGCCATAGAATGTTATAAGAAAGCAATAGAATTAGAGCCCGATTATGCGGACGCATACTTCAATATAGGAATTTCTTATAAGAATTGGGGCGAACAATATGATAAAGCAATTGAATGTTATAAGAAAGTAATAGAATTAGAGCCCGATGCTGCGGACGCATACTACGATATGGGAATGGCTTATGAAGGCAAAGGTGGTTACGAACAGGCAATAGAATTTTATCAGAAAGCCGCACAGCTTGGAAATGAAAAGGCAAAGCAATGGTTAAAAGAAAGAGGGTGGTCTTGGTAAGGAATGTTGGCGGCAAATAGCGTTTTGTCTAAACGATTGTGCGGAAAATGGTTTTTATATCCGATAAGAACGTTGCGGAAGCAATATATTGCAGATTTATAGCAAGTTTGGCAGGCATTATTTGCTCAATATAATAGCGTTCGGGGTCGTTTTGAGATGCCAGTATGTCGTTTTCGTTGCGGTAGGCAATGGATGCGGGGTCTGTGATGCCAGGTCGCACATTCAATACGGCTTTCTGTGCCTCCGAATACATATTCACGTACTTTCTTACTTCGGGTCGCGGTCCCACGAGGCTCATATCGCCCAGCAAAACGTTGAATAACTGCGGCAATTCGTCCAATTTGTATCGGCGAATGAAGTAACCCGCTTTTGTGATGCGGCTATCTCTGCCTCCTACGGTCAATAGTCCTTGTTTATCGGCATTTAAACGCATTGAACGGAACTTATATAAGGTGAAGTCTTTGTTATGCCGCCCTACTCGCTGCTGACAATAGAATATTCCGCCTTTGCTGCTCAATCCTACCCACAATGCCAGAAACAAAAGCAGGGGCGACAGCACCAAAAGCCCGCAAAAGGAGGCTATGACGTCAAAAGCCCGTTTCATTCGCTAAGAACAATGGCTTTATATGCCGCAAGAAGATTGTCTAATATGAAATCAATCTGCTCATCGGTCAGTTGCGGATACAGAGGCAGGGTTATCTCGTGCTGATATGCGGCAAGAGACTGAGGATAGTCGGCAATATCGTAGCCTTTGTTCCTAAACAGCGTCAGAAGCGGCATAGGAATATAATGAACGTTGGTCGCAATGCCCCGTTCCGCCATATAAGAAATGATTTCGTTGCGTTGCTCCTCGCCGATGCCCTTTATGCGCAACGGAAACAGGTGATAGGAAGACTGAAATGAGGCATCGCTTCCCGCAGGCAGCATAGCCCAGTCGTATTTGCTCAATGCGGCACAATATCTGTTATGAACACGCTGACGTTCCGCCAGAAGGTAGTCGTATTTCCTCAATTGAGCCAGCGCAATCGCCGCATTAACATCGGGCATATTGATTTTCATTCCGCCGGGCATCACATCATAACGCCAACCGCCCGCTTGGGATTTGGTCAAAGCATCTTTGGTCTGTCCGTTAAGGGATAAGATTTTCAGCAGAGCAGACAATTCCGCATTGTTAAAAGGTTTCGGCATATTCAAACAAATCATCCCGCCTTCGGCAGCAGTGATGTTTTTGACGGCATGAAGAGACAGCACGGCGATATCAACTAATTCGGCTATATTCCTGCCTTCCGATTTGGCGCCTATTGAATGTGCCGAATCGGAAACAAGCAATATTCTGCCCAAATCAAGTTGCGGCTGCGTCTTAGCAAGGAACAGATTTCGTATTTCAGGTTTGGATATGATTGTTCGCAGACTTTGATAGTCGCAAGGCACGCCTCCGATATCTACGGGCAAGATTGCTTTTGTTCTTTCGGTGATTGCCTTCTCCACTTGTGCCGTATCAATGGTCAGGTTCTTCGTTATATCAACCATAATCGGCGTTGCACCGCAATCCATCACTGCAATAGCGGTAGCACAATAGGTATATGCCGGCACAATGACTTCATCGCCTTCGCCTATGCCAAACCAGCGCAAAGCAAGAGTTGCTCCGCTGGTCCAGGAATTAACTGCTACAGCGGCGGAACAATGTACGAACTCAGCGACTTCCCGTTCCAATGCAGCAACTTTTGGTCCTGTGGTTATCCAACCGCTTTCCAAAGTATCCACAACCTCATTGATAACGTCTTTATCAATGAAGGGCGGCGAGAAAGGTATCTTCATACGAGTATTATATAGCCATAATTTCTTTTTCCTTCTCCGCAACTACGGCATCGCACTCTTTGACGTATTTATCGGTTACATCCTGCAACTCTTTCTCGGCTTGCTTGAGCTCATCCTCCGAAACGCCGTCGTCTTTCAGTTTCTTAATCTTGTCATTGATGTTTCTGCGGATGTTTCTTATGGCTATCTTGCCGTCTTCCGCCTCTGTCTTGGCTCTTTTTACCAATTCCTTGCGGCGTTCCTCCGTTACGGGAGGCAGAATGATGCGAACCACGTCGGCATCCACCTTTGGAGTGAAGCCAAGATTAGCAGCCAGAATAGCCTTGTCTATTATCGGCAGCATATTCTTTTCCCATGGCTGAATAACTATTTGTTTTGGGTCGGGGGTACTAATGTTGCCGATGTTCTCAATAGGTGTCGGCGTGCCGTAATAATCAACCTTCACGCCGGAAAGCATAGACGGAGTGGCTTTACCTGCTCTTAATTTAAGCAATTCCTTATCCAAATGAGCCACAGCCCCACTCATAGTCTGTTTTGCTTCTTCCAACAATTTTTTTGTTCCTTCACTCATAGTTTTATGACTTTTTAGTGTTGTATTTTAATCGTTTATTCTCCTAAAATATTATAATAAGAAATGCAAATATACATAAATTTTCATCAAAGGCGGTTTGTGCGTGTCGGTGTATCTCACACAGAGATTAATTTGACATTATATTTTTACCAAGCAGCCTTTCGCTAACGGATTATCAAGCATTATTTTATCCGTTGCTGATATTAAAAAAATTAAATAAGGTTTTATGAAAACGGATTGCGGATTCACAATGCCGATACGGGCGTTTATTGTCTTCTTTTATCCGAACCGACTTTGCAAACAGCAAATGCTCCGCCCAAACCCAATAAGAGTAAGGTTGAAGTGCCGATTGGTGTTTGTGAATTGAAGCTATCGTCCTCCCCTGCTTCATCTGTGGTCGGCGGAGGCTCTTCTCTGAATTCGCCTAAGGCGGGTAGTGCCGTCTGTGCTTGCAATGATATCAGGCTACTCGCAATCAGGACAAGCGACAAGGCTATAAATTTCTTCATATCTTGCTTTTACTTCATTAAATCAATAGTACCGCAAACTCAAATCAGGTTATGTTACCTGCTAACAAAGAATTTGATTGTTTTAGAGCCGTTTATGCTTGTGGCTTTGGCGGAATACATTCCGCAAACGAGGTTCAGGTCGGCTTTGTATTCGTTTCCGCCGATTCTTTTGCCGAAAACCTTTTGTCCAAGTGTGTTATAAACATTTATATAGGTCAGATTATTGCCGTTGATGTTGATGGCATTGTCGGCAAACCACATATTAACGGGATTTTCGTTGATAATATCGGCGAGAGACGACTTTTCGCCGATTCTAATCCTGAAACGATTGGCATTATTGCCGCTGCTTATCGTGGTATTATAGGCAAATCCGTCAGCAATCTCTAACTCCTGCTGCCCGTCAATAAGGTATGTTGCAATGTTACCTGAATCTATAACGTTGGAAAAGGTGATTTGTATTGATTCTTCGCCGTTTGAACGAGACATAATGTTGATTGGGCATTCGTAAGGCAGATTTGAGAAACTGCTTACGGCTAAATAATGGTCGTCAAAAGCGAAATAAGGCTCACAAATCTCGCTGTTGAAACCGAATAACTTCGTTCTGTCATAACCATCAAAGCCATTGCTCGCCTCTTGGTTGTATGCAAGGTAAATATCCTTTGTCAAGCCCCTGCCGTTAGTAACGTCTATGCTGATTAAATCTGAATTGGCTGCAATCTTATTTGAATTTGAAGTCGGCAAAAGCATATCCGTGTTAAAGGAAAATGATTGCGGTTGCGAGGAATTAGGTATGCCTACAAGGAAACCATCTCCGGCTTTTATGGTATCAGGTGGCAAAGTCGCCCATGTGCTATTGGGAAGCAGCGAATAAAGGTCTATGTTTTGCGAATTGGCATTGATAAATTTATTAGCAAAGAGGTTGGCAGGATAAGGATTAGCCAGAGCGTAATAAAGAACATCGGCTGTGCCGTTATTGCTAAACGACAGATTGAAATCGCCGTTAAAGAGAGTATCTTGGTAATGCTGAACAATAATCTCTTTTTCTATTGCGGCGATAAGGCTATCGTCATTGCTATTGGAACGTTTGTCGCTCGTGTAAGCAATGTAGCCGTTGCCGAGACTTAGTTTGCTGTTGTAACCAAGAAGAGTGTATTCGTTATTAGCATTTATCCAATCGTTATTATCATAATTAAATCTAAGCAAAGTTATTCCGTCAAAATTTTCATTTGCTTCCACGTTGTTGTAAGTTGTATCCACGATGCCGAAATAATCCCCTGCCCTGACCGAATCGCAAGAGGCAAAAGGCACACCAACAAAGGTGAAATTGATATTGTAAAAAGGACGTTCAAGAGTTGCTATATAACTTTTGTTGCTGTTATTGATAAACGAGCCACCATATTCTATATAAATATTATCAGGTATGGCGGCGTTATAATCAGCAGGGATTGTCATCGTTGTTCCGTTTCTGACGACAAAAGGATTAGGAAAAATCTCATTGCCGAATATCGGAAAGCCGTTGTTTAACCATATATCTTGCTTGAAAAGGTTTGGAGTTGCGGTATTAAGAGATGCGACAAAAGAAGAGTCTTTCATTTCTTCTTTCGTTTTTGATACGGCTGTGGTTTGCGTTGTATGATTTATGAAAGAGCCTTGCCAGTCGGCATTATAATATGTGTTGGCAACGTTAAGAACTAAGGCTAAATTGTAAGGATTTCCACAAATAGCCCCAGCATAAATAGCGGAATCTATACTAACTGCTACATAACAATTATCAATCTCTATTGGATTAATCGTTGATATGGCTCCAATCATCCCTCCGACAGAACTATTGGAAGAATACATTCCTGTCATTTTTGTGCTTGATACATAAGAATTATTTATAGAATATAATTTATTAGATACCCCTATCAATCCCCCAACAATAGTCCCTTTAATGTTGCAGCCCCTTACAAAACTATTTAGTATTATGATATATTTATTATTTGCACTAACATTAAGGTTTCCTATCAATCCGCCTGTATTGTTAATGCTTTTTATATTGCTGTTTGTTATATGACAATTATCAATTTTAATTGCACCATAAATATAGCCTATTAATCCGCCAACACCAAGTGCATTTACATTTGTAGATATAATATCCGCATTGTCAATAGTTAGATTTCTGATAAATTTTGTTGTATCTGTCGTTCGTACATCCCCAAACAAGCCTAACTTTTCATTATTACTTGTAATAGTAAGATTGTTTATAGTATGTCCCTGTCCATCGAAACAACCCTTGAAAGAATTAGTAGATCCGATTGGAGTAAAGTTCGGAACAGACGCCATATCAATATCATTATCCAAATAAATAGTGTCATTCAGATAATTATTGCCTGTCGCAACACTGTCGGACAAGGCAACAAGGTCGGCAGGCGTTGCAATATGAATAGTATCCATACTATTATGTGCCGACAAAATGCTAAAACCTGCAATTGTTATTAAAAATAATATTAACTTCATTTGTATCATTAATTAAAAATTAGGCTGCAAAGTTACGAAAAATTACTTAATAAAAACAATATCTAATATAAATATTATTATCTTGTTTTTGCGAACTCCTGATAAAACAAAGGAATCGTCTTTATCCCGTTAAATAATTGAGTAAGCGGATAGTTCTCATTTGGAGAGTGAATTGCATCAGTTGAAAGCCCAAATCCAATAAGCACGGACTTAATTCCCAAAATGCGTTCAAAACCTGCAATGATAGGAATAGAGCCTCCACTACGAGTAGGTACGGGTCGTTTGCCATAAACCTGTTCATACGCTTTTTCTGCCGCACGATAAGCCGGCAAATCAATAGGACATACATAGGCATAGCCTCCATGCAGCTCCTTAACCTCAACCTCTACGCTGTCCGGCGCAAGAGATTTAAAGTATTTGACAAAACGCTCGGTTATTACATTAAAATCTTGGTCCGGAACTAAGCGAAACGAAATCTTGGCAAAGGCTTCAGAAGGTATTACCGTCATAGAGCCTTCTCCTTGATAGCCTCCCCAAATTCCACAAACGTCTAACGATGGTCTTATGCCCGTACGTTCAATGGTAGAGAAACCTGATTCGCCATGAATATTGTTAATACCCAATTCTTTTTTATATTTGTCTAATGAAAACGGAGCCTGTGCCATCAAACTACGTTCTTCATCCGACACATTCAAAACTTCCTTATAGAAATCGGTAACTGTTACGTGGTTATTCTCATCTGTCAATTTACTAATCATTTGACACAAAACGTTAATAGGGTTTGCAACTGCACCACCATAGATTCCCGAATGCAAATCTCTATTTGCAGCCTTTACTTTCACTTCAACATAGCCTAAGCCCCTAAGCCCTGTCGTTATTGACGGAATATCCGCCGCTATCATAGAGGTATCGGAAACTAAAATCACATCCGCCTGCAACATTGCTTTGTTCTCACTGCAAAAATCATACAAACTCGTTGAACCAATCTCTTCCTCGCCTTCCAACATAAACTTAACATTGCACGGCAGGCAATTTTCCTTAACCATGAACTCAAAAGCCTTAGCGTGCATAAACGATTGTCCTTTGTCATCGTCTGCTCCGCGCCCCCAGATTATGTTATCCTTAATCACAGGCTCAAAAGGCTCGCTGTGCCACAACTCTTTCTCGCCGACAGGCATCACATCATAATGTCCATACACCAAAACAGTAGGCTTTTGTTTGTCAATAATTTTTTCTGCATAAACAACCGGATTGCCTTTTGTCGGCATAATCTCGCATTTATCAACACCTGCTTCAAGTAACAGTTCTTTCCATCTCTGGGCACACCTTATCATATCGTCTTTGTGTGATGAATCCGATGAGATTGAAGGAATGCGCAGCAAACTAAAAAGTTCGTCAAGTATTCTTTGCTTGTTCTGGTCTATGAATTGATTTAATTTTTCCATATTGTCAAGTATTATATTTACAAATTCAAGTATGCAAAGATAATAAACTTTTACAAAAAGCAGATAAAGAGAGAAATAGTCGGCAACAATACTAATAGAGTATTCCCAATCAGAACAGATGTCGGAAAGGCAACAAAAGATATTCTATAAACCGTTCTATCAGCGAACGATTCTTCCATTTATGATAATCAAACGCCTCACAGTTCTGCAAAGTCTTGTCTATATGGTTGCGTAAGAGCGTAAGCACATACTTATCCTTGCCGACGAGAGCAATTTCGTTCTGATAACGAAAAGATCTGTAATCAAAATTGGCAGAACTGATAGAAAAAATATTATCATCCACCATCAGGCATTTCGCATGCAGGTTTCCGGGAGTATAAAACATCAACTGCACTCCGTTCTCATGCAATAAGCCCAAATAATGACGTCGTATTATATCCACGACATGAACATCAGATTGAAACGGAGTAATGACTCGCACATCTACTCCCCTGCTTACCGCCTCTGCAAGTTCCTTTCGTAATACGTATCCGGGCAAAAAATATGGTGTTTCTATCACAATACTCTTTTTTGCGTTGTTTATCATCTTCTCATACCTCACTTTAATCTTTTGTCTATAAGGAGTAGGCAAATCCTGTATGAAAAGCCAGTCGCCAATCTTCATATCCCGTTTGGTATTGTTCTTTCGGATGGAATATTTGTTGTATGTGCGATAGCTATCCTTGAAGGCGCGGGTAAAACTGCTCGCAAACGAAGGGTCTTCTATCCTTAGATTTAGTTCTCTCCAACAAAGCGAGTAAGCAGTGATGTTTGAAGAGCCAAGATATGAGATATTAGCATCAATAATGATTAACTTGCGATGATTACGACAATGATTTTTTGCCAAATAACCTCTGTCCAATATGAGTTTATGGTATATTCTCACCTGCACTCCGCCTTTTTGCATTTTTTCTATCAAAGGCTGATTTTCTCCTGTCCCCCAAGCATCCGCTATAAGCCTGACATCTAATCCCTGTTTGGCTTTTTGTATCAATACATCAGCAAATCTTTCACCCATTTCGTCGTGTCCGAAGCGGTATATCTCAAAAAATATAGATTTTTTGGCTTGAAGAAAATCCGCAATCATTGAATCAAACAGCGGAGCATTGTCATCAAAAATTCTAAACTTTGTATCCATAATTATAAGAGGGATTTTAGTAGTTGGAAAGTAAGGTCGAGTTTAATAAATCAAGTTCTTCTTTTGTATCAATGCCAAAAGAATCTATTGTTGTTTGCTTTATTTTGATACGATAGCCGTTTTCCAGCCACCGAAGTTGCTCCAATGACTCCATTTGTTCCAAAGGAGTTGGTTTTAAGGCTACTAATTTATGAAGAATCTCCGTTTTGTATGCGTAAAGCCCAATATGTTTGTAGTAAATGCCGCTTTCAATACCTTCTTCCTGCGTTTTAGTTCGTGCAAAGGGGATAACAGAACGTGAAAAGCAAAGAGCATTTTCTCCACTGGCTGCAACCTTTACAACATTCGGAGACAATAACGTATCAATATCATCAATACGTTTGCACAATGTTGCTATTTGAGTATTCTTATCTTCTTCGAATGCCTGCAAAACAAGTTTCAACTGCTCCTTCTTTATCATCGGCTCATCACCCTGCACATTCACCAGCACATCATAATAATTTCCCGCTTTTTCTTCCTCATTCAACACCTGCTCACAGCGTTGTGTGCCGTTAGTATGGGCTTCGGAAGTCATCATTGCCTCAAAACCATGTCCTAAAACCAAATCATAAATTTGTCTATTGTCCGTTGCAACAATTGTTTTAGTAAAAAGAGCGGAATTATTTACGGCTTCGCACACCCAAAATATCATTTCCTTGTCGGCAATCTTTGCCAACGGCTTGCCGACAAAGCGACTGCTGCCATAACGAGCGGGAATAACTGCCAAAGTCTTCATATTCAAAAAAGCCCATTTATTTCCGCATTGATTTTCTCAATTATCTTGTTCAGGTCTTCCGGTATATCCAAATCCATCTCGTCCATATCAATCACAATATACCGTCCTGTGTAATTGTTAATCCATTCCTCGTATCTCAAATTAAGAGTCTTTATGTATTCAAGGCTTATGGATGCTTCATAGGCTCGTCCCCGTTTAAGAATCTGCCGTATCAATGTAGGTTCTGATGCTTTCATGTAAATAACAAGGTCTGGTATCGGCACGAAGGATGACAACAATTCAAACATTGCCTTATATGTTTCAAAATCACGCGTTGTCATCAGCCCCATCTCATATAAGTTCGGAGCGAAAATACATGCGTCTTCAAACAGAGTACGATCCTGAATAATCTTATCGTATTTACTTCTTGCATCAACAACTCTGCGGAAGCGCGTATTAAGAAAATATATCTGTAAATTAAAAGCCCACCGCCTCATATCCTCATAGAACAATTCTATATAAGGATTGGACTCCATCGCCTCATAAATCGGCTCCCACTTAAAGTGTTTTGCCAATATGGAAGTCAATGTCGTTTTTCCGCAACCTATATTGCCGGCTATCGCAACGTGCATCGTTTTTTCCTTTTGTAGGTTAGACAACAAATTATTTGCATTTAAAGTTTAGGTCTGCAAAGATACGATATTCTATAAAAATAATAATATTTTCATTACTTCTTTTTCAACACGAATTGGCTGAAAAATACTCCCCCGATAACGATTAGTCCGCCTATTACCTTGTTTAACGACAACGTTTCTTGCCCTATCAACACCGCAAACGCAATAGTAACAACGGGAATAGTGTTCGTAAAAACTGCGGCTTTGGCAACAGAGATATGTTTCGCAGAATAAGAATAACCAAGAAAGGCTATTGACGAACAAAACACAGCAAGCATAATCAGAGAAAAGATTGTATGCGGATTCCACTGCATAGCGTCAAACTGAGGCGGCTCAACAAAAATAAAAAGCGGCAGATAATAAACGACAGCTATGATATTCTGAACCACAGTTATTGTTACAGGACTATAAGACAGCAGTTTGTCAAGCATAACGCTGTATCCGACAGCCGCAATCACTGCAAGCAGCAACAGCAACACGCCTTTAAGGCTGACATTGAAAGAAAGACCATTTCCCAACGACATTACGGCAATACCGATGACTGAAATCACAACGCCGATTATGATTGTAGCGTGCAGTTTCTGCTTACAAAAAATCCGTAATCCGAAAGGAACCATCACAGGTATGATAGCAATGAAAATAGCTGCAAAACTCGCATCCACAAACTTCAATCCGTAATTCTCACCTATGAAATACATAAAAGGTTCGCAAAAAGCCAGCAGCAGAAACTTCGGAACATCTTTTCGTTTTATGCTTTCCAGCTTGCCGCTCGCCTTAAAAATGATATACAACAGCAGAAACGCAATCAAAAGTCTGGTAGTAACGATAAAAATCACGTTAAAACCATTGTTAAGCAATTCCTTGGTCCAGACAAAGCTTATTCCCCAGAAAAACATTGCCACAATAACGGCAATATATGCGTAAAACTTTCTTGTTTTCTTGAACATATCGTTATAAAAAGCCCTTTTGGCTACGGGCGTGCAAAGATAATAAAAAAAATGCCTTGTTTGATTTATGCAAAACCTGATTTCATTTTTATCAAACCTGATTTCATTTCAACCAAATCTGATTTCATTTCAACCAAACCTGATTTCATTTTCGGCAAAGCAAGTTTGATGGAAATAAAAGCAAATTTTGTATCTTTGCAATCAATAAATATATTGATATTATGAAAGATATACTTGATTTTTTCAGACAATTGCGCGACAATAACAACAAAGAATGGTTTGATGCCAACAGAAATGAGTACAAAGCGGTGAAAAAAAAGATTGAAACGCTGACCGCTCAACTTATTGCAAACATCTCGCAATGGGATTCAAGCATTAGCGGCTTGCAACCTGCGGATTGTCTGTACAGAATCAACCGCGATATTCGTTTTAGCAAGGATAAGTCGCCGTATAAGGCATATCTGGGAATTTTTATAGCCAAAGGCGGCAAGAAATCAGGCTATGCGGGCTATTATTTCCACTTTGAGCCGTATTCTGCGGGCAATAAGGAAAATGGTTTCCCGATGGATTTCAACCGTTCTGCGGATAACGGGAATTATTTGCTGGCTTCAGGCACTTATATGCTGGAATCAAAGTATGTAAAGGTGATTAGAGAAGATATTTACAATGATTGGCAGGCGTTTTCAAAGGTTTTGGAGCAGGCTTCTGCGTTTTCGCTTGACCGATATAACACATTAAAAAAACTTCCTGCGGGTTTTGAGAGCGGAATTGCTGATGAATATCTTAAATTGAAGGATTTCTGCCTCGTAAAGCAGGTTAAGGAAAAAGAAATCCTCAATGCAGGCAAAAAATCAGCCGTAAAAAATGATGTAATTGAGAACGGAATGCTGGCAAACTTCATTTGCGAACAGGCAAAGGCTACAAAGCCGTTTCTAAACTTCATAAACAGGGCTATAGACTACGTTTGCGAACAGGAAAAGGAAGATTTACAGACGTGGTAAGCACAATCCTTCGCGGAGAATCGCCGTTTGGTCATCTATAAGGCTCACAACAGTTGATGGAATGTTGCTTATCTGCCCGCCATCCACTATCAAATCAACTTTATTGCCGTATTGCTCTTCAATAAGACCTGCATCGGCGTAATCCTCCGTGCATTTCCCGTCTCTGCAAAGCGATGAAGTCAGAACAGGACGCCCAAACATTTCAACTATAGCAAGAGCGATGGCGTTATTAGGTACTCTTATTCCTATTGTTTGGCGTTTTGTTTGGAATATTCTGGGCGTTAGCGGTGATGTTTTAAGCACAAATGTAAATGAACCCGGCAAATTGGCTTTTAAAATCCTGAATTGTTCGTTGGAAAGGGGCTTTACGTATTGCGAAACCTGACTTATGTTGCGGCAAACAATGGAAAAATAACTTTTTTCCAACATCTTGCCTTTCAAAGCAGCCAATCGTCTTGCGGCTTTGGCGTTGTTGATGTCGCAAGCAAAGGCATAAAGCGTATCTGTCGGATAAATTATAACGCCTCCTTGCTCTAAAACCCGTACAATTTGCTCTATCTGTTTCGGATTGGGGTTATCTTCGTATAAGGTGAGTATCACAGGCGTTTTTTGTTGTTAATGTATATGTGAAACAGCCTATGCCGACGGTTCTTGTTGAGAAAGGCAATGGAAAGAGCCTAATCCCCAAATTATTTCAGTGGAATCAATACCGACAACCTTCCTTTCCTTAAAACATTCCTCTAAAATATAAATTGCTTTGTTGTCTTGCTCGCATCTATATGTAGGAACAATGACAGCGGAATTTGATATGTAAAAATTAGCATAAGAAGCCGGCAGCCTCTGTTCTTGCCATACGACAGGCATAGGCATAGGCAATTCAATAATCGTTGGTTGTTTGCCGTCTTGAAGCCGACATTGTTTGAGCAGTTTGAGGTTTTGTTGAAGCGATTCATAGTTTTCATCCCGTCTATTGGTCTCAACGGCTATTGCAATGCTGCTTTCATCCGTAAAACGTGCCATATCGTCAATATGTCCGTCGGTATCATCGCCGTCAATGCCCTCCTCAAGCCAAATAATCTTCTCTACACCATAATAATTGCAAAGTTTATCCTCAATTTGTGATTGATTAAGATGAGGATTGCGGTTTTGGTTCAAAAGACATGAGGTTGTAGTGAGCAGAGTTCCCTTTCCATTTACATCAATGCTGCCTCCCTCCATAACGATATTTGGTTTTACGGCTTCCAAATCAAGATAGGCGGCGATTTTTTCAGGAATAAGATTATCTTTTTCAGCAGGATATTTCCCTCCCCAAGCGTTATAATCCCAATCAACAATGATTCGTTCGCCCTTTCCATTGATTAAAAACGCCGGTCCGTGATCTCGGCACCACGCATCGTTGGTTTCAAAAAAATGAAAGCAAACATTATTCATATAAACGCCTGTTTCATTTAACTCCTTTTCAAGCCTTATTCTCATCGCATCGTCCAAAATGTTAATATTAACCCGTTCGCTTTTCGCCAATTCTCTTATGAACAGGTTGTAAGCAGGGAAAATCGTATGGATTTTAGCAGGAAATGAATTTTCATTATGAGGATATGACAACCAAGTGCTGTTATGTTTATGCCATTCGGCGGGAAAATAAAATCCTCTTTCTTTTGGTGTCGGCATAGTTTGATATTATTTTACAGATGCGTGATTATGCTACTCTATTTGAAGACTTTCATTCTGTTTTCTATCGGTTCGCAAGATTTTTGTGAAGGTTCTGCGGTAGGAATGCCAAAAGGCATTTGAGCAATCAGCCTCCATGAAGCGGGCAAGTCCCATTTGCTTTTAACCTTTTGGTCAATAATAGGATTATAATGCTGCAACGATGCACCGAAACCTGCATCTTCCAAAAGCATCCAAAGAGCGAATTGATGCATTCCCGATGTGTGTTCGGAATAATTAGGGAATGCTGATGCATAAGAAGGGAACGATTTCTGCAAACGCTCTATCGTATCATTGTCTTCAAAGAATAGTATCGTGCCATAGCCTTTTGCAAAGCCGTTTATCTTGTTTTCGGTCGCCGAAAAGGCTTTTTCGGAAACTATTTCCCGCAATACGTCTTTTGTTATTTGCCATAATGCTTTGTGATGCTCGTTTAATAGCAATACAATCCTTGTTGATTGAGAGTTAAAGGCTGACGGAACATTTTTTAAGGCGAATTCAACCAAGCGTTCTATCTCTTCATCTTTCAATAACGAATTATCACTGATAGAATAGTAAGTTCGGCGGGCAGCAATGCATTCTTTAAGACTTTTATTCATAAGAAAAATGTATTAGTTGTGTGTTTCATTTTAATATTCATTTGCAAAGATACAACTTTTCATTATTTTTGCCGCATAAACCTTAGTAATAACAACATAAATACAAACATCATTATGAAGAAATTTCCTCATACTTACGTCATCATTGCTTTTCTGCTTTTATTGGCAACAATCAGCACATGGATTGTACCTAATGCCACGCCCGTTTCCTGGCAAATTTTCACAAGCTTTGGTATCGGCTTCACCAAAACAGCAAACATCATCGTCTTTTTGCTGATTATCGGCGGTGCATTCTGGATTTACAATTCTTCAAAGGCGTTAGACTGGGGTATTGTCAAGTTTCTCGGTTCTGCAAGCAAGCTTGAGCGGCATCGGGTGTTCCGTTGGCTGGGAGCAAACAACATTATAATGGCATGCATCATTATTTTGTTTTCGGCATTCGGTGCTTTGTTCGGCATGAGCGAAGAAACGATAGCTTTTGTGCCTATTATGGTAACTTTATCCCTAGCTATGGGCTACGATAAACTCACAGGAGTATCTCTTTGCTTCCTTGCGGCGGGTTTAGGCTTTGCAGGCTGCATCTTAAATCCCTTTACGCTGGGCATTGCTCAGGAAATAGTCGGCTTACCCTTGTTTTCAGGCATAGAATACCGCATTTTAATATGGTTATTATTTACTTTCATCGGCATGGTATTTATTCTTCGCCACGCAAAACAAGCAAAGAAACTTAACCAAATCAAGCCTCAATCGTCCGAATCCTCATTTGACCAAAACCAAACCAACGAAAATCACTCCGTAAAAGGCTCTTGGTTATCATACGGCTTGGTTTGTGCGGCATTGATACTCTTTTCAATTTTTCAATCCTTGGATTCGGTGGCAATAACGCCCATAATATTGAGCGTGGTCTTCATTTCGGCGGGTGCATACCTCATTTCAAAGGGACGAAATCAGTATATGATGTTTCTTTTCGGCTTTACAATCGCCTGTTTGATTGTCGGAGTGATACAATATGAGTGGTCGTTGCAGCAAATCGCCGCTTTATTCCTTGCTTTTGCCGTAATAAGCGGCATATCTCTCGGTTACGGCGGCTCAAAGATTGCAAAAGAATTTTTGGAAGGAGCAAAGGATATGTTGAGTGCCGCTTTGGTTGTCGGATTAGCCTCAGGCATTATTGTGGTGCTTGAAAACGGCGGCGTGATAGCAGAAATGCTTGTCGCCTTGCAAGCAAACAGCGGCGGCAATTCGGAAGTCGGCACATTAGGACTTATGTACGGCGTGCAAACTCTTCTTAATGCTCTCATCACATCAGGTTCGGCGAAGGCGGCTCTTCTTATGCCTATCTTCGGACAGGTTTCCGATTTGGTAGGGCTTTCTTTGCAGACAACGGTAACGGCTTTCCATATCGGCGATGGCTTTACAAATTTATTGACACCTACTTCCGGTGTGCTGATAGCGGTTTTGGGCGTGGCGAAGATTGACTTTGTGGATTGGGTTCGCTACATCTGGAAATTTATACTGCTTATGTGCATCATAGGGTTTCTTGTGCTGCTGCCGACACTTTATTTCAATCTGCCGGGCTTTTAATTCGTTCGGCTCGCTCCTGCATTCGCTTTAACAAAACGCTGTTTGGTGAAAATAAAAGGCTGTTTCATTCGCACGAAAGCCTGTTTCATTTTAACCAAACAGCGTTTCGTTTTCACTAAACATTCTCTTAATAAAAAATAAAGTCAGTGCGACACGCACAAACAGCGTTTTATTTTCGGCAAATGAAGAGACGTTGATGCAAGACCTGTATTCTACTTAATGATAGTGTATTCGGCGGTGGTGATGTTGCCTTTCTTGTCGGCGACCTCAACTTTGAGCACATTTTTTCCGTCATTGAGCAGCACGGGGTCGTCAATAAACAACTCATGAAGGTCAAAGGTTATCACCGAACGCTTCTTGTCGTACTCAAAAAGTATCCACCGCCCGTTTAACCAGCCGTTGTATGTGGCGATATCGGATAATTTGTCCGTTATTTTAAGGCTTAAAGTCATTTGGTCGGGCGATAATCGTCTTTTATCGGTAAAGTTTTGCGGCGAAATGAGAGGAGAAATTGTGTCTATGGCGATTGCAAAACGTCCGAAGGCACTTGATGTCGTTTGAATGAAGTTTCCTTGTGATGAACCGCCGATTGATGAGCCGTTTCTGGTGATTAAGGCTTTGGAACGGAGATGTTGAGGAATTTTAGCGGCGTTTAACGAAACGGAAATGCTCTTTTTAAGCGGAATAAGGTTGGATTTAGGAATATAATACGAGGTTTTAAAATCATATTTCGCCTTATCGGATACAATATAATCATCATACAATGCACCCTTCGGTACTTTTATCGTGCTTTTGTCGGCAAAGGTATAAACGTTTTCGTCTTCACAGTCAAATAATGTAGTGCCCGAATCATTTGAATTGAGGCTTACGTCCGACCAAACGGCTTTTAGGAAAAATACAAAGTCGCTCTGGTTGCCGAAAAAGTCCTTTTGAATACATCTGATGGTGTAAATGTGAGATGAATAGGCTTTCAAAATCCCGTTTTCTTTGTAATAGAGGGACGGAAAGTTGTTCTTGCGTAATTTTTTGGTCATCAGCATTGTTCTTCCTTGCTCTATGTATGCCCGAAAGTCCGTTATGGCATTGACATCCCTTGTTTGAGAAAAAAGAAACTTGCTAATATTGCAGCGATACATCAATTCATTGTCGCAAAACACCTCTGTGGAATAAACACCTAAGCGATTAGTGGAATTTTGTGCCTTGTCGTAGCCCTCAATGCAGATATAAAATTCATTACCTTTTGCAATCACTGTGTCGTAAGGGCGTTTTACCGAAATATAATCGTCTCCCTTTACCATTATGTTAGCAAAAAAGGGCGGTATTGTGTCGTTTATCGGAAATGAAAAGAGCAATGGATTTATTGTTTCCTGATTTGATGTCGTGCGAATCTCGTAATGCAAATGCGGACCGCCCGATCCGCCGGTGTTTCCTGTGTATCCGATAGTTTGTCCCCGCTTTACTTTGATTTTGTCGGGCGATAAATTTATATCTACTTCGTATCTGTGATGTGAATATTGATATTCTTTCAGGTATTGCTCAATTTCGGGTGCGTAACGCTCCAAATGCATATATACTGTGGTGTATCCGTTCGGGTGATTGACGTAAAGATTTTTTCCTCCGCCCGATGCCTGTACTTTAATGCGGGAAATATATCCGTCAGCAGGCGAAAAAACAGGATAACCCGTCCTTTCGTTGGTACGAATGTCTATTCCGGAATGAAAATGGTTGGGACGAATTTCGCCAAAGCTCGCCGAAGGATAAAGAGGTATATTAAGAACGGATGAAAAGTAATGTTTAGGATAATTTTGTGCGGTAAGCGTAAAGCCAAAGCACATTAAAACGATATAAAACAAAGGAATTAAGCGACGGAATAGCACATCAAGAGGAATGAATAAAGTCTTCTTTTTACTATCTCTTTTTTCTCAACGTGAGACATATGCCCTACGTTATCCAAAAGCAATAACTCCGAATGCGAAGGAAGCATTGCTTGCGACAAAGCAAGTTCGACAGGAATTCTCGTATCTTTCTTGCCAAGAATAAAAAGGATGGGATAATTACTTGACGATAATATATTCAGAGTAGAAGGTCTTGCCGCCATACCTTGCTCTGCGGCAATAATGCTTTCTGCTTTCATTTGCAAGGCAGAGGCTTTCATATCCTCAATATCTTTATGTAATCTTTCTCTATTTGATTCTGCAAAAAGATTAGGAATAAAATCTAAAATAAAATTTGGTTTATTGTGCTTTAATGTTTCGCATATTCGGTTTCTTGCTTGCTTTTCGTCTTCTCTGTCGGACAAAGCGTGCGAATGTAATAAGCAAAGACCTTTCACATATTGCGGATATTTTTGCGCAAACGCCAAACCGACATATCCACCCATTGAATGCCCTACAATAACACAATTCTTTACTTCAACATTATCTAATACCGCTTTAACCATATCGGCTTGCAATTCCATAGAATGCACATCCGACAAATTTTCACTTGCTCCATGACCAAGCAAATCAATAGTTATGACACGTACTTTCTGCATATAATCAACCAAATAGTAGTGCCAAATATCCAAATCGTTCATAAAGCCATGCAAAAATACAATTGTGGCTTTGCTTTGTGCAACACCTTCATCCTGATAATTGATTTTAACATCCCTAAACAACATCTTCTTGTGTTCCATAACTATTATATAAATATGTTATCAATTAAAATGACAAAGATACAACATTTTTCCAAGATAATAACAGATTTTAGGCTTTTTTATCAATGAGATCTCGTCTTATTTGCTCGCCATGACGAGTTGTTCTCAAAGATTGAGGATAATAAATCTTCTCTATAACGCCTTCTTCGTTGATTATAAACGTCTGTCTTAAAGTTCTCATGTATTTATTTCCGAACATAGTTTTCTCAATCCAAACACCAAATTCCTTAACCAGCCTATTATCCTCATCGGCTATTAAATCAAAAGGCAGATTCTTGCTTTCTATAAATTTTTGGTGAGACGCAGCACTATCAACGCTCACTCCGACAACCGCATATCCGTTATCCTGAAATATGGAATAATTATTTCTCAAACTACATGCCTCTGCCGAGCATCCGGGAGTATTATCTTTGGGATAAAAGTAAAGTATTAGTTTTTTGCCATTAAAGTCGCTTGCTTTAATTTCCTTTCCTGCTTGATTCTTTCCAAGTATTGCAGGAATCTTGTCGCCAATTGTCAGTGCCATAAGTCTAAATATTAATTTTTTCGCTTGCAAAATTACTACAATTTTTAACAAACGACAATTTTTTCTCAAAAAAAATTCATTTTTCATTAAATCTTAATTCTACACAAACTTTATTTATTTATATAAAATCAACAATGAAATTATTGAATACTCTTTACAAAAGCACTATTTGCAAATATATTTTATGTGGATTTGATTTTAATCTGATATAACCAAATAATAATCCGTTTATGCTTCGTTTTGGTAAATTGAAAGCAAGCAATATTTTTTCAAAACAAAAAACGGCAAAGTCAAAATGACCTTGCCGCTGTCTAATATCATTAAAAAATTTTACTATTTAATCAAAAACGTCAATTTATCGTAATCTTTAAGTGCTATTCCCGTACCACGAGCAACTGCTTTCAAAGGGTCGTCCGCCACATGAACGGAAAGTTTCGTTTTTTGTCTTATTCTCTTGTCCAATCCTCTCAATAGCGAGCCACCACCTGCGAGATAAATCCCTTCATCATAAATATCAGAAGCCAATTCGGGCGGAGTAAGCGACAAAGCCTCTAAGATAGCACTCTCAACTTTGGCTATGGATTTGTCTAATGCGTGTGCAATTTCTTTATAATTAACAGTAAGTTCCTTAGGAATACCAGTAAGAACATCACGCCCTCTTACAGGATAATCAAGCGGAGGATTCTCCAATTCCGACACCGCAGCACCGCATTCAATCTTGATATTCTCTGCCATTCTATCACCAATATTGATATTATGCTGCTTTTTCATGTATTCAACAATATCACTATTAAATTCATCTCCTGCTATACGGACAGATTTATTACAAACAATTCCTCCTAAGGCTATAACCGCTATTTCGGATGTTCCTCCACCAATATCTACTATCATATTGCCTTTAGGAGCCAGCACATTAATTCCGATACCAATAGCCGCAGCCATAGGTTCGTGGATTAGACGAACATCTTTCGCTCCTGCCTGCTCGGCAGAGTCTCTTACGGCTCTTTCTTCAACGTTAGTAATGCCTGAAGGGATACAAATAACCATTTTTAATGCGGGAGGAATGAGAGTATTCTTGTTAGGAATCTTCTTAATGAACTCTCTAATCATATCGTTCGCCACATCAAAATTGGCAATTACTCCATCCTTCAAAGGACGTATTGTTTGGATATTTTCGTGCGTTCTTCCATGCATCATCATTGCCTCATGACCGACGGCAATTATCTTTCCGGATTTTCTATCTATTGCAACAATAGATGGCTCATCAACAACAATTTCATCATTGCAAATGATAACCGTGTTAGCCGTACCTAAGTCAATAGCAACTTCTCGTGTTAGGAATGAAAATAAGCCCATTATGTTCTTTTTATCTTTTTTCTGTGTTACAAATTACTAATTTGGAGACTGCAAAGTTACATATATTTTTTCAATATCAATGCTTAAAATGACGAAAACCTGTTATAGCCATCGCCATATTGTTTTGCTTGCAGTATTCTATTGAAAGATTGTCCTTGATAGAGCCTCCGGGCTGAATAACGCAATCTATACCTTCATTATGTGCTATTTCAACACAATCGGGGAAAGGAAAAAACGCATCGGACGCCATTACCGCTCCATGCAAATCAAATCCGAAACTCTTAGCCTTGTCTATAGCCTGACGTAATGCATCAACGCGGGATGTTTGTCCCGTTCCGCTGGCACATAACTGCTTATTCTTGGCAAGAACTATTGCATTGGACTTCGTATGCTTCACTAAAATGTTGGCAAAGATTAAATCCTCTCTTTCTTCTGCCGATAACTCTCGGTCGGTAACACTTTTCAGTTCATCGGCACGCTCAATGACGCTATCCTTATCCTGTACCAGAACACCATTAAGGGCAGAGCGGAATTGCATATTCGGTATCCTTGCATCCGACTTGCGTTTCAACAAAATTCTATTCTTTTTGGATTTAAGGATATCAAGAGCCTCCGCCGTAAAATCAGGTGCTATGCATATTTCCATAAACAAGGAATTCATTTCTTCAGCCGTTGCTTTGTCTATTGTGCGGTTTGCCACCAATACTCCGCCGAAAGCCGACACGGGATCGCCTGCAAGAGCCGCTTTATATGCCTCACAAAGATTATCTCTGCTTGCAATACCGCACGCATTGTTGTGTTTGATGATGGCGAAGGTCGTTTGCTCAAAATCATCTATCAAACCGCAAGCCGCATCAATGTCTCCAATATTATTATATGAGATTTCCTTGCCGTGCAACTGCTCAAAAAACTCATTAAGGTCGCCGTAAAATACCCCCTTCTGATGAGGATTTTCTCCATATCGCAGACTTGTGGCATTGTTATAAGTTTTGCGGAAAGCGGATATACGTTCCCTTGCGTTAAAATAGTTGAAAATCGCCGTATCATAAGCAGAGGACACCGCAAAAGCATAGGTTGCAAATCTGCGACGGGTTTCCAAATCACAGGAACCTGAATTGGATGTAATGATTTGCAGCAATTCTTTATAGTAATCAACGGAAGGCACAATTAATACGTCATTAAAATTTTTAGCAGCAGCCCTTATGAGCGATATTCCGCCGATATCTATTTTTTCTATTATGTCCTGCTCGGTTGAGGCTTGCGAAGCGGCTGTTTTTTCAAAGGGATACAAATCTACAATGACCAAATCAATTTGCGGAATCTGATATTGCTCCATCTGAAGCAGGTCTTCGCTGTTTTCTCTTCTGCCAAGAATGCCGCCAAACACCTTCGGATGCAACGTTTTCACCCTTCCGCCGAGAATAGAAGGATATCCCGTCAAATCCTCAACCCTTTTCGCTTTCACACCAAGCGATTTTATAAAATCAAAAGTTCCTCCTGTGGAATAAATCTCAACGTTTAAGGCATCCAATTGCCTGATAATTTCGTCCAATCCGTCCTTATAAAATACGGAAATCAAAGCACTTCGTATCTGTTTCATAGTTCATCTGTATTATGTAATCAAAGAACAAAAGTAGATAAAATTTAGTTAAATCGGAACGGCATAAGCAGAGATTGATTTGAGATTATAGTTTTACGAAAGGCTGTTTGGCGAAAATAAAACGCTGTTTGGTAAAAATGAAACAGCCTTTCAGAAAATTTAAACAGCGTTTCATTTCCGCCAAACATTCCCTTAAAAAAATATAATGTCAGTGCGACACGCACAAACAGGCTTTCGTGAAAGTATTGCTGCACAATATGGTTAGCATTCTTTATCATATAATGTTATGAGTTGATTTTGATGTTTTTTTATACCTTTGGCAGCCGCTAAAACAACAGAAGATTATGACAAAAGTAGGAATAATGAGCGATTCTCACGGTATTGTGCCGCCGAAAGTTTATTCGTTTTTTGAGAACGTTGATTTGATTCTCCACGCAGGTGATATCGGCAGTGCGGATGTGCTTTGGGAATTGCGAAACTTTAAGAACACGATAGCCGTAAGAGGTAATACGGACAGCATATATGATTTCGGTGGCGTGAAAGAGGTGGAGATTTTCAGCATTGAGCAGATTAAAGTTGTTCTTACGCACATCGGCGGCTATCCGAAGCACTATCAGGGAAATATTAAAAGACTTTTGACTGCTGAAAAGCCCAATCTGTTCATCTGTGGGCACTCTCATATTTGCAAGGTGATGTATGATGATGATTTAAGCCTGTTGCATATCAATCCGGGGGCGTGTGGCAAGAGCGGAATCCACAAAAAATGCACGCTTATAAGGCTTGATATTGACCAAAGGATGATGAAAAATCTTGAACTTTTGGAATATGACAAATAAATTTGCTTATATTTGCGTTTTATTTGGTCTTAACAGATTTTTATATGGTTAGAAAACTCTTTATCTTGCTTGCCGTCCTCGCAATCGGCATAAATGCTCACGGACAGTTGGGTTCAAGGAGCGAAATCGGCATTATGCTCGGCGGATCCAACTATGTAGGCGATATAAACAATGCTCGCGAAGTATCAAATCAAACTTTTAAGAACCAATTTGAGACAAGTTTTGATTTTTACAACACAAGTTTTATGGCAGGTTTGATTTACAGATATAATTTCAGCCCTCGCTGGGTACTGAAAGGCAGTCTTATTTTTACGAAACTTTGGGGCGAGGACGCACACTTTGATAATAGTCGCAATCTTTCATTCTCTACGTGGTGCAATGAGGCATCTTTGGTTGTTGAATTCAACTTTCTGGATTATTTAACGGGCAGTCGTATGCACCGAATCAGCCCTTATATGTTTGCAGGTCTTGCTTTATTCTATATGAATCCTCAAACCGATATATTTAATCCTTACACTCACGAAACAGAAACAATAAATCTTAGAGATTTTGCGACCGAAGGACAGGGTATAGGGAGCAATCCGTCAATTTATTCGCAGTTTCAGTTGGCTATTCCTTTCGGTCTTGGCGTTAAATTCAGCATTAGTGATTATATATGCATAGGTCTGGAGTACGGATGGCGAAAAACATTTACCGATTACATTGATGATATCAGTACTATCTACGCTGACAGAAACGAATTGGCGTCCGAATACGGCAATATGTCGGCTTTGGCGTCCGACAGGACGAATGAAATTGAGCAGGGCGTGTATCACAAAGTCGGAGCAATGCGCGGCAACGACCAAACAAAGGACTGGTATAATTTTTTCGGAATAACTTTCACTACTAAACTGCCTTCTTCCCAGAAATGCGAGACTTATAACAGCGTAAGGTAATTTGATGAAAATATTTCAGCCAAAGCATATAAACAAACAAAGCCGAGCAACAATTACTCGGCTTTTTAAGTTATCCCATCAGGATTCGAACCTGAAATAAGAGAGCCAGAATCTCTTGTGTTACCGTTACACTATGGGACAATCAATAAACAAAATGAAGGTGCAAAGTTACAATTTTTTCTTAAAACAAATCGCTGTCGCCTTAAATTATTTCAATACGGCATTGAGAAACATCATTCTATTTAAACTTGATTCCACGCCGACAGAACCTTGTTTCATTTCCATAAAATCAAAGAAAATAAGAATGAAAGGCTGTTATGTTTTGCGGAATTACTTCCTCATATAATCTTTAAGCAGTTCGTCAAGTTCTATCTCCGTTTTCACTTTAACCTCACGGGCTTTGCTGCCGTTGAAAGGACCCACGATGCCGGCGGCTTCAAGTTGGTCCATAACCCTTCCTGCTCTGTTGTAGCCCAAAGCCATTTTGCGTTGCAGCAAAGAGGTGCTTCCGTGCTGGTGAAGCACAACAAGACGCGCCGCTGCTTCAAATTCATTGTCCAAACTCTTAGGGTCAAATTCTTTATTCGGAGCATCGTTTTCGTCAAGGTACTCCGGCAAAGCAAATATCTCGGAATATCCTCGCTGATTGCCGATAAAATTTGCTACTTGCTCAATTTCGTCGGTATCTATCAAAGCACATTGCAAACGAATGAGGTCATTGCCGTTGGTTATCAGCATATCGCCCCGTCCTATCAACTGCTCTGCCCCTGATGTGTCCAAAATGGTGCGGGAATCAATCTTTGAACTAACTTTAAAGGCGATACGTGCCGGGAAATTAGCCTTTATCGTTCCCGTAATTATATTAACCGATGGTCTTTGCGTGGCAATAATCAAATGTATGCCCACAGCCCTTGCCAATTGAGCCAATCGAGCAATCGGCATCTCTACTTCCTTGCCCGCAGTCATAATAAGGTCGGCAAATTCGTCAATAATAAGAATAATATAAGGCAGATAACGATGTCCATCCAAAGGATTAAGTTTGCGAGCTATGAATTTAAGATTGTATTCGGTGATTTTGCGGCATTGAGCCATCTTAAGCAAATCATAACGCTGGTCCATCTCAATACAAAGTGAATTAAGAGTGCGCACAACCTTGTGAGTATCGGTAATAATTGCGTCTTCGGAGTCTGGAAGCTTTGCCAAATAATGATGTTCTATCTTTGAATAAAGAGATAACTCCACTTTCTTCGGATCAACCATTACAAACTTTAACTCGGACGGGTGTTTCCTGTAAAGCAAAGAAGATATGATGGCGTTCAAACCAACGGATTTTCCCTGCCCTGTTGCTCCTGCCATGAGCAAGTGCGGCATCTTCACAAGGTCTGTAACATACGGTTCGCTGGAAATAGTTTTGCCGATAGCGATAGGCAGTTCGTATTTATTATTACAAAATTGCGGCGAAATAAGCATTGATTTCATGGAAACGATTTGCGGTTTGCTGTTCGGCACTTCAATTCCTATCGTTCCCTTACCGGGCAATGGCGCGATGATACGTATTCCCAACGCCGCAAGGCTTAATGCTATGTCATCCTCAAGGTTCTTTATTTTGCTGATACGAATACCCGGTGCAGGGATTATTTCATACAGCGTAACGGTAGGACCAGGCGTTGCGGTAATCTTTACTATCTCTATGCTGTAATTTCGTAATGTTTCAACAATTCGCTCTTTGTTGGCAACCAATTCCTCTTTGGTAACCTCCACATTGCTGTCTTCATAATTTATAAGGAAGTCTATCGGCGGCAATTTGAAGTCCGACAAATCTGCCTTAGGGTCATACGGCTCGTTTATAGTATGATGTTCCAGTTCCTCCCGCAAATAATCCATTTCTTCGTCAATTTCATCCGGCGGTTGAGCCTCTCCTGCTTCCGATGCATACTCTGCTTTTTCTATTGTGAAGACTATGTTTTCGTCATCAGCCTTTGCTTCCGACAAATCAGCCTTCGGATTTTGCGGCACAGCCTCCGATATATTTATATTGGGCATATTAACCTCAAAATCTTCCTCCAAAAACAATGTATCATCCTCCTGAGGAACAGAGACTTTGTTTGCCTGTGATGAAGCTTGATTTAAGGACGATGAAACCTGATTTAAATCCGCTGAAGCTTGATTTGGTAAAATTGTTTTAGGCTTTCTCTTAAACAAGGCAATAAACCAGCGATAGCGAACGCCGAAAAGCAACATCGGAAGCGTAATCGTGAGAAACAAAAACACAAATCCATCCCCTATTTTGCCTATCGCACCTATCAACCACAGGTTTAGAACAATGCCAACCGTCCCTCCGTAATCTTCAAGCTGCGGTTGATTGAAAATATTCACCACAAAACCCATCGCAAACGCCACCCACAGCATTACGATTAAAGTAGTAATGAAATTTTGCCAGAATTTAGCCCTGCCGACGTTGAATATCCGCAAAGCAATGAAAAGGAAAAGCAAAATATAACCAAATGCCCCGATGCCGAAAGTTTTAATAACAAATATCTTTGATACGAACAAACCGATAATCCCTCCCCAGTTGCCGTCGGTTTGAAGGAAGAACGACAGGAAACTTACAAAGCAAAACAATGAAAAGAAGCATAAAAAAACACCAATAACCTTTACGAACTGAGGAGACTTAATCGCCTTAGTTATTAAACTCATTGGTGTTTCGTTAATCGCTAATTCTTTGTCTTTTTTGTGATTTGATTTTTTTCTTGCTTTCTTTGGCATTAATCAAAGCTAAATATCATCTTCTCCTCCGCCACCCATTGCTTTTATAAGGGCATTGAAGATTTCTTCTATTTCTTCCTGTGATTGCTCTTCGTAGTCTGATTCAAGCATAAGGTCGGTATCTTTCACCTTTCCGTCAATTACTTCGGATGCTGTGAAGTTTATAGTGATTCCTGCTTCTTTCATTTCCACTTTAAACTCAAAAGGCATCGCCTTTAAGCCCGTATAGAAAAACAAATTCATAGTCGGACCGATTTCATCGCAAGCCCAAATAGTTTCTTTCTCCTCCGTGCCATCGTCATTCTTGCTTACGGAAACCACTTCCTTCACATTCTTGCCGGCTAACTGCTTTGTGTTGCCTGTAAATGTGTAAGTAGTTTTCGCAATCACCGAATCCGCTACTTTTTCTCTCATATACCATTTTCCATTCACGCCATCAACGGGAACTTGTGAGAAATCCCACATCATTGTCAGCGTTTTGGCAGCCGCATTTGCGATAACAGTGGCACCGGAAGCAAACATGTCCGTAAATTTTGCCTTATTCTCATAAACCTTCACTTCAAATTCCGAAGGGGCTTGCGGAGAAACAGCACCGTCATAAGTTAATTTGTATTTAACAGTTCCTATCCATTTACCCTGTTGTGCATTGGCGCTTAGCGACAGAAGGAAAACACAGGTAATAGCCAATAAAAAAATTCTTTTCATAAGAATTAATGTTTTTAAGTTTTGTATTAATAATTATATCGCCTGCAAAATTAAAATTTATTTTGTTAAAAAAGCAGCCGAATCAATATTTTTTATCCCAAAATGAGATATTAACTACCAAAAACATTGTTTTGGCGATACGTTTCCGCAATTCGCAGCAGCCTTTAATCGTTTCATTTTCAGCATATCAAACAAGGCAAAAATGAAAGGCTGTTTCATTTTCATAAAACGCTGTTTCATCCGCACGAAACGGCGTTTCATTTTAACCAAAGCAGAAAATATATTTCGGATACCAACGTTTTTTTAGGTAGTATGAAGATTTTTCATAATTTTGCGACATAAAACAACTTCCATTCAAAACAAAACAGAAATGAAACACCTTTTTAGCATCGCCTTGTCAAGCATCCTGTTCATAACATCCGCTTTCGGGCAAAGGGAAATGAAGAACGGCGTGGTGATTGACCATAGTGCGGAAAAAATCGTTAAGAATATCGCAAAGAAATTAAAGACCGATTCGCCCGTAGCCTTTAATTTTACGCTCAAGATACAGGAAGAGGGCAAGATTGTGCAGAATGAAAAAGGTGCTTTCCTGTCTGATAACGACAAATACAGGGTTTATACCTCCGCTTTTGAGGATTATTGCGATGGAAAGACACTTTGGCATTATATAAAGGCGGCTAACGAGGTTGAAATCTCAAATATGGACGGCGGAAGCTCAATGTTCAACTTCTCTAATATGATTTCAACTTATTTAAATGGCTTTCGCCCGAAACTAATCCGTGAAGAAAAACGCCCGAACGGCACAATGAATATATTAGACCTGACGGCAACAAAAATAAACTCGGTTATAAAAGTGCGGATAGTGGCAACGGCAAACACAAATCGCATTTCCGAAATGGTAATCTACACCTCAGACGGCAAAATCTACACTTACACCATCTCAAACTATCAAACAAAACAGGCAACCCTGCCAACCGATTTCTCTTTTCCGACAAGCAAATATCCGAAGGTGCAAAGCGTTGATTTAAGGTAAGGGAAGAGATTTTTAAAACCTTGTTTGGTTATCATAATATCAGGTTTTAGGAAAACGAAACAAGGTAAAATAAAAATTATATCCGCATTAAATACTTTTTTTTACGTTTTATGTGTAGTATATCAAAAAAAAGTTTTATGTTTGCAAACTCAAAAAAAAGCCTTATGGGCATTTAAAAATATTAAACAACTATTCAAGATGTCTTTACAGACTAACCATTTGAACAATTAAAGAATATGGATGATTTAACAAAACCTCAACCCGAAGAAGTGGGCAATACCGATGTTGAAATGAACAACATTGAAGATGAAAGCACCAAAGAAGCCGTTAAAACGACAGATGTTGAGAAGATTACAGAGGATGAAATTCAGGAAGAGACCGATACGACTCAGTTTATAAAGAATTATGCCCGTATGACCGAAGAAGAATTACTTGCGGAGATGAAACAATTGTATGAAGCAAGCAATTTTGAGCAGTTAAAGGCAAAAGCATCGCTTATTCGCAACGCTTTCAATAATCTTATAGAACATAAAAACCGTATTTCCCTTGATAAATTTATTGCGGAGGGCGGTAATGCTATTGATTTCAAGGCAGCAGAAAACAAAATAGAGACTGATTTTCATAATCTTTATCAATCCTACAAGGATAAAAGACAAAAATATCTTGAAGAGCAGGAAAAAATCAAGCAAACCAACCTTGTAAAAAAGCAGGCGGTGCTTGATGAATTGCGAACCTTGCTTGATGCCGACGGCTCTTTGAAAGAAATCTACGATCAGTTCAATCTGATACAGGACAAGTGGAAAGAAATCGGGCAAGTGCCTCGTTCGGAAGTTAATGCTTTGTGGGAAAACTACCATTTCTTAATTGAGAAGTTTTATGACAAGGTAAAACTCAACAGAGAACTGCGCGATATGGATATGAAGAAGAATCTGGATGCCAAAATAGGCTTATGCGAAAAGGCAGAGGCGTTGTTGCTGGATTCTTCCGTCAATGATTCTTTCCATACCTTGCAAGACATTCAGCAACAATGGAGAGAAATTGGTCCTGTGCCGAGTGATAAAAATGATGAGATATGGGAACGCTTTCGTTTGGCATCTGAGAAAATCAATGAGAGACGTCAGGAATATTATCAGCAGAAATTCGCTGAAATGGAACTGAATCTGAAAGCCAAAACAGAGCTATGCGACAAAATAGACGAGATATTGGGCAAAGAAATCAGCCTTGTAAAAGATTGGCTCAGCACAACAACAGAAGTAGATGAGTTAAAAAATCTGTGGAGGTCTATCGGCGGCATACCAAAGAAGCATAACGAAGTTTTATGGACGAGATTCAAAACCGCAACCGACACTTTCTACGCCCGAAAGAAAGAAGCCTTTGACAAAATGAAGGCAGAACAGATACAAAACTATAATGAAAAAGTTGAAATCTGCTTAAAAGCGGAAGCAATTGCCATTAGGTCCGACTGGAAAAAAGCAACAGCCGAATTATTGGAGCTTCAACAGAAATGGAAAACTATCGGATACATATCAAAGGAGCGTTCGGAAAAACTTTGGCAGCGTTTTCGCAAGGCTTGTGATGAATTTTTTGCTAAAAAAGCCGCAAGTTACGAGCAAAATCGGGCTTCCGAAGAAGAAAACATCAATAAAAAACGAGGAATCATTGATGAAGTTAAGGCTTTTGAGTTCGGCGCCGAACAAAGCACCAATCTGGATGCCATAAAGGAGTTTCAAAGACGCTGGTCTGAAATAGGATACACCTCACCTAAGATTAGAGAAGAATTGTATGCGGAATTCAGAGCGGCGATTGATGCACACTTTGACAAATTGAAGACAACGATAAGAGATTCGGAGCTTTCAAAATTCAAAGATAAGTTTGTATCTAACCTCAATTCTCATTCCGGCAACGTCAAACGTGATTTGAAGAATCAGATATCAACTCTCCAGAAAGAATTAAACTTATGGGAAAACAATATTGGCTTCCTTTCAAAATCCAAATCTACCGATGTGTTGCGGGCAGAGTACGAAAAAAAGTTGGAAAAGACACGTCAGCAAATTGCATTGCTGGAAGCTAAAATTAAGATGATAGACAAAGAAGCCGCTAAGAAGAAAGAAGAAGTGCAAACCAATGCTGCGTCTTCGGAACAAACACCTCAGGCAGAGGAAGAAGCAAAAGAATAAATCTAAACAGCGTTTTATAAAAAGCAAAGGGCGTTTGGTTAAAACCAAACGCCCTTTTGTTATGACGAAATCAGCTATCGTACCATCACAAACTTAATTGTTTTGGAGCCGGTGCTGCTTGTTGCCTTTGCTATGTAATTTCCTTTTGGCAGATTAAGATTTGTTTCAAATGCATCGCCGCTTAGCGTCTTTGAATAAACAATCTGTCCGAGTGAATTGACGATTTGCAGATTTTTTAAGTCTCTTCCGTTTATCTTTAACACGTTGTCGTAAATCCAAACGTCAAGAGCCTCCTGCAAAACGCTGTTTAATGATGATTTTCCATCAATTAAAATCTTGAATCTGTTGCTATTGTCGCCACGAGATAAGATTGCATTGTATTCAAATCTGTTTCCGATATTCAGAGTGTCGCTTTGGTCAATAAATTGTGCCGTAATATTATCTGGAACCGAAATCATAATAGTTACATACTTTACATCGGCACTGGAAATATTCATATCGCAGGCATAAGGTAAGGTTGAAATGGTATTAACCGCAAGATTAGAACTATCAATCACGAAAAACGGCTCGCAAATCTTTTCATTATGTCCGCGAAGTTTGAAGGCATCTTTCTCATCAAAGCCATTGCTGCTGTTAGAGTTGATATTGATTTGTGCTTGCTGCGAAAGGCGATAATCTCTCTCCGTAACAACTTTCACAACTATGCTTTGTGGTTTGTGTAACGACTTTTTGGCAGCGAGACTTGAACCATCAGTCATAGATGATTTGAAAGTAAATGTATGCGATGGGGTTGTGAGGTCTCCTTTGCCTGCAACGAAAAATCCTTCGCCCATTTTGACAAAATGTTCCCTGCTATTGACATCCGTAGGTACTGCTTGCCAAGTGCCATTGTCTGAAAGGCGATAAATATAATTAGATTTCAATTCGGTGTTGTTGCCGTTATAACTACTGCCACCGTTACCGAAAATGTAAGCATAAAGATTTCCGGGATAAGGATTAGATATGGCGTACCACAAAGCAGGTATATTCGGCTCTTCATCGGTTAATAATCTTCCGGTGTTTATAATTGTGATAGCGGTATCTTGACTGAAAAGTTTGCTGCCTGACGGCGTCGCCATAGAAAGGTTGATTGATGTGCCGACAGAATCAGTCAATCCGTTATTCGGAAGAGTTGGGTCGTAGGTAGGGTCAAGTACGTAAGCGAAATAGCCGTGGGCAGGAACCATATCGGAATTGTATCCGAGATAAGTAGGTGTTCCGGGATCGCCAGACCATTTGTTTGTGAGATAATTAAATTGTAGCATAGAGACTGCTGACCCGTTACGGATGTTATTGTATAAGGAGTGATTGGAATCAGGTATGCCGAGATAGTTCTTTACTTTTAAAGTACCGAAAGTAGAACCAACAAAGGCATATCTTTCATTGAAAAGTTTGTGTTCAACATTTACGTTTGTGAAAGCAGGTTTGGATGTGATGGCATTAACGAAACTGCCGCCGTCTCTAATGATTATCCTTCTCGGTCTTGTGTTGTAATCGTTCGTTGTTGATACCTTAACGGTTACACCTGATTCTATAATAACAAGCTCACTAGCTGACGGTTCATAACCAAGTATAGGATAACCGCCGTTGCGGAACCATGGTTGATTGTCCATACTCCATGCATTGAAAGTAAGACCTCTGTTAAGAGAATCAATAAAAGGTTGTTTATAAATCATATCCGTTTTAGGGGTAGGAACTCCGAAAGCATTATTGCTTATAGACGGATTGTCCGTCCAAGTCTGTGAATAATAACTATGATGAATGCTTGCTGCATTTGTTGTGCTGCCGACCAGACCTCCGAATGTTGAAGTATCTATTGTTGATGTTGTCGGAGCGATATTAACATTTGATACGCTGTAAGAATTGGATAGATTTCCGGACTGTCCAATCAAACCACCGACATTAGATACCCCTTCAACATTTGACCTAGAGTAGCAGGCAGAAACATTTGTTAGTGCGGTTGAAGCACCTATCAAGCCGCCGATATATGCATTGCCGACAATGTCTCCTGTTGCAAACGCTTCCGTCAATACTGCTGTGGAATCTAACTTTCCTACTAAGCCGCCGACATAATCACGCCCGCTCATATTAGAAGATATAAGGGCAACCTCTTCAATGCGTCCTCCTTTTACCAAGCCGAATATTCCTACATAATCGTGTGATTGAGCATTTTTAGTAATATTGATGTTCTCAAAATGGAATTTATTACCGACGAAATTGCCGCTAAATGCTTTTGTCGTATCGTTTGTGTTGGCATCTGCCCATCCTCCTATCGGCACCATAGGGTTTGTGGTGTTATCTTGCGTAGAGAAGATGATGTTATCCATTAGTGTGAAATTTACTTCGGCAGTTTGGAATCCGTTTTGCACCATAGATGATAATTCTTTCAAATCATCCGGCGTCCAAATCTGATATGTGGCACCTGGAACGCCACGACTATGTGCTAAAATAGGGTATCCGCCATTGACGTACAAAGATGTATCCAAATACCACACTGTTTCGGCACGTCCTGCGTTTAATGTATCGACAAAAGACATCATATCTTTCATTTGAGAAGAAGGCAAAGCTGTTCCTCGTTTTGCGTTATCGGCTTGATTAGGGACTGAGCTGCCCTCCCACCAAGTATCAATATAATAGCTATTTGTTACATCGGTAGCATTTGCACTATAACCGGACAATCCTCCCTTTTGAGAGGTAGCTAATGTTGAGTCTATCGTGTTAGTGGTATAACAATTTACAAAATCCGTTACATCGGCGTATCCGATTAGCCCTCCTACATAAGAAGATGTTGAAGTAATTTCACATAAAGAAGAATAACAATCTCTAACAAGAGATTGATTGGTTGTACCGCCTACCAGACCTCCGACATAATCGGTACCGCGAACAGAACAATATAAAGAATAGCATTCTATAACTGTTGAATTTGGAGTATCTCCTTTATCGCCGATTAAACCTCCTGCATCATGTCCGCCATAGACCTGACAATACACGGCAAAGCAACGATAAACTTCAACATAATTGTCATTCCATCCGGTTAATCCACCTACCCAGTTAGCATCCGTATAAACGCTGTCGTATGTAGAATAACAATTAGTAATATCAGTATAATTATCTAATCTACCAATCATTCCTCCGGTATAATCACCATCTCCTCTAACTATATTATGAGATGAATGGCAGTTATCAATGATTCGGCGACTTGATTGATTGCTTCCTCCTGAATATTGTCCGATTACTCCCCCTACATAACTACCCGCTTTGTTTGTTGTAGTACTCATACCGATTGTAGAATGCTCGGTATAGCAGTTAGTAATATTTAATCCTCTTTCTATCTCGCCTATCAATCCTCCTACACGATCTGAGCTGCCGTAAGGCATAACATTTACAAATTTTACCGAACAGCTGTCCAATGTTGAAGGATTAGTAGTTTCAGCGGTAGAATTATAAGAATATCCTATCATTCCTCCGAGACGGTCATTAGCAGCAAATTGTAATACCTTTGTGTTTCGTACGTGGCAATTCTTTATTTTATTGGGATATGCATTATTATCTACTCTAAGATAACCGATTAATGCTCCAGTATAATTTCTTCCTGTAATATTACAACTATCTAATGTGATATTTTGAATGGATGCTCCGTTTTTAGCCAGTCCGAAGAATCCCGTATGATAATCTCCGCCTCTGCTATCATTTATTGTGAGTTTTTTTATCGTATGTCCGAGTCCGTCATACATTCCTCTGAAATATCTGCTATCAGTATAAGAATAACCATTATCAGTTCTGCCTCCTATCGGAATAAAAGTAGGTATGGCACTCATATCTATGTCGTTTACCTGCAAAAACATAAAGCCGTAACCATTATTGTCTTCAGCAGTCCTAACATATGAAGACAAGGATTGAAGATCAGACGGAGTCTTTATTATATAAATAGGCAATTCTGATTTTAAAACAGGACAACCATAGTTTATCTGTAGTCCGCTAATCTCATTATCACTCGCAAATTTGCTACTTGTATTTAGTGCTCCAAACAACGTAGCGTATCCTGTCTGATCTCCATCTACAAAAAAGTAGCTATCAGGAAAATCTGTCCAAGTAGCAATATAAATAGAAGCAAACGTGCCACTACCCTGCCAAGAATCATTAACATACACCACATTCACATTATAATTGCTTGTTGCAATAATACCTCCTGCTGTTGCGACAGGATTTGTTGAGTTAATTTCAACAACAGCGTATGACCAACTAATATTCAATAATGTCCCGTTGGCGGAACATCCGCCTACAAGACCGCCGATGTATGTTCCGCCGGTAAGAGTGTCCTTTACGGCATAACAATACTCTATAGTTTGTGCTACCGTGTTGCTAACCTGACCTACAAGTGAGCCTACATAAATAGCATTTGTCGTATTGTTGGCAATAATCTTTGTATTTCTCACAAAAGACGAGTCCATACCGCTTTGCTTCAAATTGCCGACAAGTCCTCCTATGCATCCGTCAGTGCCTTCTATGCGAGAATCAATAATAGCATTGCCTCTGCAACGACTAACTGCCGTCGAATCAGAACTTGTTATGTCTCCGGCTAAAGCACCCACAACACCTGTACCTTTAATATTAGCATTATAGAGCACAATGTCTATAAGCATGGCATCTTGTGTGTATCCGAACAAGCCTGTGCATGTTTGGTCGCTTTCAATCTTCAAATTGCTAATCACAAATTCACTCCCATCAAAATTACCTTTGAATGCATTCCTCTTAGCATATCTATTGCGGCTGTTTCGTCCGCCAATAGGAACGAAATTCTCTATTCCCGACATATCAATGTTGTCAGTAACTTCAAAGTATGTGCCAACGCAAGTATTAGATTCGGAAGCCTTCACATAATCCGAAAGAGTAACCAAGTCAGAAGCGTATCTGATGGCGTAAGGATTTGAAGCCGACCCCACATTCGTTGAACCGTTAATGCCGGATAAGCCAAATATTATTTGCTGTGCCGAAATGCTTTGGGCAAAAGCAAAGAAGACCAATACTAAAAGGTAAATAACCGATTTCTTTTTCATTTAATAACCTAATTTAAATAACAAAACATATTTTTTTACGCTGCAAAATTACAAAAAAATAATTTATAAAAGCATTCTTTAATTAAAATTTGATTAAAGTCGTTTATTTTATAGTTATATAATCTTATTTTTTAATAATTTTGTAACGTTTCATTTCATCATTATTAGGCTTGGATGTGTGCTTAGCAGACTATGCTCCAACGAAAGGCTGTTTTATTTTACTAAAACGCCGTTTCATTCGCACGAAAGGCTGTTTCGTTTTCACAAAACAGCCTTTTATTTTTTCCTTATGGCTTTGCGTTTTTATAAAAGAAGGTATTGCCAGTGCAATATGCACTAAACGATTAAGGAAACGAGGTTGTATGAGAGGAAAGCAAGCACCCAAGCCGTTAAAGTGGTATAAACGGCGAGGAATACAGCCCATTTCCAGCGGCTTTCTTTGCCTACGACCACGAAAACCGACAAACACGGAAAATAAACAGCAATAAATATCAACAAACTGATAACTGACGGCAATGTAAAGACCTTCTGCCCCGCCCTGATGCCGTCCTGATACGTTGATGTTTGCAATCGCTGCCCCAAAGACCTGTTTTCATCCGCCGAAACAGGGGGTTGATTGGATGCATGCGGCACCGGTGATAATGATGGCTCGTTTGGTTGAGGCGAATCATCGTTATAAAGCACGGACATAGTGCTTACGATTAATTCTTTGGCACTTATGCCCGTCAAAACCGCAACGCTGCTCCGCCAATCAAAGCCAAGCGGCGACAAAACAGGCTCTATCGTCTTTCCTATCTTGGCTATGTAACTGGAATGGATGTTTTCGGTATTTCTTTGCGGGAAATACATCAACGCCCACACGATTACGGATGCTAAAAGTATGATTCCGCCCATTTTTTTAAGATATTGCGATGCTCTTGTCAGAATATTTCGCAACAGACTCATAGTTGTAGGGATTCTATACGGCGGTTGCTCCATAACAAACGGGCTTTCCTTGCGGCGAAACAATGTTTTATTGAAGATGATTGCAAAGAAGATTGAAAGGAGGACGCCTAACAAATAAAGCAGACAAATAACCAGCACACTGTTGTCAGGGAAGAATGTGCCGACAAGAAGGATATACACCGGCATACGGGCAGAGCAAGACATAAAAGGCAGTATCATCATCGTCAGAAGCCTATCCTTGCGGCTGTCTAATGTTCTTGTTGCCATAATAGCAGGCACGTTGCAACCGAAACCCATAATCATAGGAACGAAACTTTTTCCGTGCAAACCCAATTTATGCATCAGTCTGTCCATAAGAAAGGCTACGCGCGACATATAGCCTGTCTGTTCCATCAAAGAGACAAAAAAGAAAAGTATAAGTATGTTCGGTAGGAATACAACAACACCTCCGACACCCGAAATGACGCCCTGTGTAAGCAAATCAGCGAACCAGCCGCTCGGAAGCAGATTTTCTATGTATGAAGAGAGCCATTCAACTCCTTTTTGCAGCCAATCCATCGGATATTGTCCTACTTTAAAAGTACAAAAGAACATTAACCATATAATAAAAGCAAATATCGGATATGCCAACCAAGAGTTCAGAAAAATATTATCAAGTTTCTGTGTAAGCGTTCTTGGTTTTTGTTTTCGGTTTTCGGCGTTATATTGAAATGTTTCTTTCAATGCTCCTGCTATAAAGCCATATCGTGCATTGGTAATCACCGTTTGGCAATCGGTTTTGTAGGTTTGCTCAATTTTTTTGATGGCAATATCGGCTACTTCGTGCAAATCATCGTGGTCTTGCCAGGTTTCCAATTCGTCAATTATGCGTTTGTCGCGTTCCAACAGCCTTATGGCGTAATAACGTGCTGCAACCGATTCGGTATATGAAGCACTTGAATGAATCTTCCTTGCTAATAAATCAAGGTTTTCCTCAATCTGTTCTCCGTAATTGATATGTACGTGGCGCACGATGTCGTTTTGATGGCAGAAAACGGCTATTGCAGTATCCAAAAGTTCGTTTATTCCCTGTTTTTTGCTGGCTACAGTCGGTACGACAGGCACTCCGACCATTGAACCGAAGAGTTGATAATCAAAAGTGTCTCCTCGTGCCGTCAAATCGTCATACATATTTAATGCAATCAACATTCGCACGTCCATATCTATGAGTTGTGTTGTCAGAAAGAGATTGCGTTCCAAGTTTGCCGCATCTACAATATTTATAACCAAGTCAGGCACTTTTTCTCCTATGTATGCCGAAACTATATCCTCATCCTGACTGTATGAATCAAGACTATATGTTCCCGGAAGGTCGGTTAAATGAAATGTATAGCCTTTATAATGAAATGTTGCTTGCTTTATATCAACCGTAACGCCGCTATAATTGCCCACCTTCTCCTTATAACCCGACAAAGCATTGAAAAGCGATGTTTTTCCTGTGTTAGGATTGCCGACAAGGGCTATATCAATGATTTTATTCTGCAAAACATCGCGGCGTTTGTTGAAATCGCTCACACAAAAGCAGTCATCGCTGTCCTTAGTGCCGCTATAACCGAAACCGATGTTGCTTTTGGCATCTTCGGAATAAGGCATGACTTCAACCAACGCAGCATCCTGTCGGCGGATACTTACTTCCGAATCAAGAATACGATAATTCACCGGATCATTAAAAGGTGCGGATTTCATCATCTCAACAACCGTTCCCCTGACAAAGCCCATCTCGGTAAGCCTTCTGACGAATCGGTCTCTTCCTTTTACCTTTAAGACTATTGCTTTGTCCCCTTGCTGTAATCTGTTTAGAGTTAATGGTTGTGTATGATGATTTTGCTCCGACATTGCGTTACTTCATTTTAAGGGATGCAAAGTTATGCGTTAAATATTGCGTTTGCAATACCTACAAATAGTGATAAATATTAATAGACCTCTGTTTCAAAACCTATAAACCTCAATCGGTCGGCATAAACGTCCAGTTCATCCTTACTCAACTTGATAAGATTGGAATTAGGTGTCGTTCTGTCAATACCATACAGCATTATACGTTTGGGATTTACCTGTTTTATGATTTTCATATAAGCGGCAAATTCATCATCCTTTGTATTGTCAATGCCGTCTTCGGGATTCGCCGATTTAAGAAGAAGAGTCTGTATAACAGAACCCTGTCCGAAGCGAATAAGGTTTTCAACCAATTTTTCAAAACGAAGAGACACCGGGCGATTTATCTTATTATATTGTTCTGCTGTGCCGCAATCTAATTTTAAAAGCAGGTTATCTATATACCGCACGGCGTTTTGGACATCCTGTTTGCCTATTTGAGTGGCATTGGTCAGCAAAGTAATTTTTGCTTGCGGGGCAAACTCCTTGCGAAAAGCGGATATAAGTCGGCAAATCTCCGCAAAATCCGTATGAAGTGTCGGTTCGCCGTTGCCGCTAAAAGTAATAGAATTGATTTTCTTCATTTCCGCTTTGGTATGCGAAGAAGCGTATTGTTCAAGGCTTGAAACAATGTCGTGAATGGAAGGAAGAGCCGGTTTTTCGCCTGTTTCCTTTTCGTTAAACCCGCATTCGCAATAGCAGCAATCAAAGTTGCATATTTTATGGTTGGAAGGCAGTAAATTTATACCAAGACTTGTGCCGAGCCTTCTTGATTGTATCGGTCCGAAAACCACATTCTGAAATAGCATATTTGGTTCTAAATTTTTAGTTTGCAAAGATATAACATTTTTATCAAAATAAATATTCCCGCCGTCAGAGAATATTTTTCTCAAAACAAATATCGGTGCATATCGGTTTGCTTTGCCCGGAATCTAATCAGATATTATTTTTTCAAAAGCCTGTTTGGTAAAAATAAAACAGCCTTTCGTTCGCACCAAACAGCCTTTGGTGAAATTATTGTGCAGCAATATTTTAATCATTGTTCTTATTGAAGCAGGCAAACGAGATTTGCAAAAATTGAATGCAAATAATAGCCCGTCCGTGTAACATTTTACGATAATCTTCGTACAATCCGCAAAAATAAAAGCAAAAAAAAGTAAAAAAAAGTGAGAAAAAGCATTTTTAGAAATATTTTTAGTAATTTTGTACCCGTATAACAATAGTAAAAATGAAACATCTAATTGGAAACGAACACTGTAAGGTTGATACGAATGGACGATTCAAGATGCCGAAAAAACTTTTGGAGCAACTCGATTTGTCTTCCAATAAATCTTTTGCTATTCGTAAAAAATTAGATGACCAATGCCTTGAACTCTTTCATTATAATGGCTTTCAGGAAGAAATGGAAGTTATAACCAAGCAAATCAACAGAGATTCGTCAGAGGAAGAAGAGGCTCTATTTTATGCTTTGACTGATGTGGATGTAATAGATTTGGACGCAAGTGAGCGTTTGCCGTTGCCCAAACGATTTGATGAGGAGATAGGAACGGGTAATGACATAGTGATAAGAGGTGTGGGAAATTGCTTTGAAATACGCATCGCCGCCCAATATGAAAAACGTAATGATGAAAGGAAGAAAAACGAGAAGGCTTTGAAGCAACTGCGTTCAAAACTCTCAAAAGCATACAAAGATAACGAACAAAAAGTGCAATAAAATATGAATATGCCTTACCATAGACCCGTTATGCTGCAAGAATGCATTGATGGCTTAAACATAAAGCCTGATGGGGTGTATGCGGATGTTACTTTCGGCGGCGGCGGTCATTCAAAGGCTATTTTGGAACGTCTGAATGCGGACGGCAGACTTTATGCTTTTGACAGGGATGCCAGCAGTAAGCAAAATATTATCAACGATAGCAGATTTTCTTTCATAGAAGATAATTACGCAAACCTCATCTCCAATCTGCGAATGTTCAGAGAATTCGGATTAGACGGCATTTTGGCGGATTTAGGTGTGTCGTCATATCAAATAGATGAGCCTTCACGAGGATTTTCCACACGTTTCAACGGGGATTTGGACTTAAGGATGGATACAAAGCAAAGTTTATCGGCACAGAACATTGTCAATGAGTATGGGAAAGAGGATTTAACAAGAATATTCAGGTATTACGGAGAATTGAAAGCCGCTAAACTTATCGCGAATGCAATTATTGCTCGGCGGGAAGCAAGTCCTATAAAAACCACTTTTGATTTAAAAGAATCCATTGCTCATTTGGCATCGCCTAAAACCGAGAATAAATTTTATGCAATGGTGTTTCAGTCGTTGAGAATAGAGGTTAATAGCGAGCTGGAGAGCCTTAAAGAAATGTTAAAGCAGTCTTTGGAATGTTTGAAGCAGGGAGGGCGATTGGTAGTGCTTAGTTACCATTCATTAGAAGACAGAATAGTAAAAAATTTCCTTCGCAGCGGCAATTTTGAAGGCATTGAGGATAAAGATTTCTTTGGGAATAAATTATCGCCTTTTGATTTGATAAACCGCAAACCAATCATTGCATCGGAGAAAGAGGTTAAGAATAACAGCAGAGCAAGAAGTGCAAAATTGAGAATTGGTCAGAAACGATAGACACAATATAATATAGTAAAGAAAGAATGAAAAATAGAGGCAAAATAAAATTAAAAGATATGTTTGACGGCGGTTTTCTAACATCGGATTTGGTGTTAAAAAATCTATCTTTTGTTTTTTTGTTTGCATTCTTCTTTACATTTTACATAGCTATCAGATACAGGACAGAAAGCACTATTAAACAAATAGGAATTACTACTGCCAAAATAGAAAGATTGCAAGACAAAGCAAGCGAGCAAAGGAGTCTGTGGCAACAAACAACCCTTATGATTGAAGTAGCAGATAAACTTCAGGCAACAGGCGTGAAAATACCGACAGAACCCATAAAACAACGCATTATAATAAAGAAAGAGGAGCATGAATGATAACAAAGGCATAAAGCAAAGAAGCAGTTTGGTGTATATCTTGCTGTTTGTCCCTTGTATAATAATCATCGGACAAATTCTTTATTTACAACTTTGGCAGCACGACAAGTATGAAAAGGAATATAAAGCCAGATTCCTGAAATATGCTCAAATTCCTATCAAACGAGGCAACATTCTTTCGGTGGATGAAGCAAATAATGACACATTATTATTTGCCACCGATGTATTAAGATACGAAATGCGAATTGATTTAGGAAAAAACAAAAACGCCTATGTTATTCCGGATTCCATATATAAAGGTTGGATACATACGGTTTGTGATAGCCTCGCAAAAATCTTACCGCAAAAAACCAAAAATGAATATTTGAAATATTTTAAAGAGCAACGCCGTAAAGGGAATCGCTCTACACTGATTGCAAAAGACGTAAGTATTTCTCAATACGATAGAATAGAAACTATTCCCTATATGAAGAAATTCATAGGAGGTGCGGTCTCTGCTAAAAAACATTATATCCGTACATATCCTTATGCTGACAAAATGAAGATGGCAAGACGCACACTCGGGATATTGATTAGCAACATCGGTATGTATGATGGTATCTCTGGATATTACGATTCAACTATTCTAAGACAAGCCGACAGCGTACCGGCTCAAAAAATAGCAAGAGGTCTATATTATAAACAAATGGGGAATAGCGAACCCGCCGATATAATCACAACTATTGATGTGGGCTTGCAGGAATTGGCTGATTATTCTTTGGAGAAATGCTTGCGGGAAAATGATGCCTCTTCGGGCTGTGTAGTATTAATGGATGTAGATTCAGGGTATGTACGTGCCATCTCTAATTTGAAAAAAGATTCGTTTGGGAATTTCAGAGAGATAGAGAATATGGCTTTAACACAACGTATGGAGCCTGGCTCTACTTTTAAGACCGTTTCTGCAATGGTGCTTCTTGATAAAGGCTTAGCAAAAATAACCGATATTGTTCCTAAGGGCAGAAGGCGTTTCCCTAACACTATTAAAGAGATTGTTGATGACGGCGGAGGGAAAATAGGCTCTTTCACATTTAGAGAAGCCATTCAATATTCTTCTAACGTGGGTATTAGTTATTTGGTTTATAAAAATTATGTTGAAAGCAAAAACAAAAAGCAATTTATAAAGGATCTTAAACAATATTTTTGGTTTGATTCTTCTTTACATCTGGATTATAAATTTATTTTTAGCAGCAATGGAAATTCTTTCGTTTCGGAAGAACCTGTTGCTTATATAAGCAAAAATGCTGCAAGCGTTGATGATATTTTGCGGCTAAGTTATGGCTATGTATCTATGATAACTCCATTGCAAATGCTGACTTTTTATAATGCTATTGCTAATAATGGTATTATGATAAAGCCTATGTTTGTGTCTCACATCATTCGTACTGTTGATAACAAAAGACAAGCCATTGCTCTTAGCCCTGATACTCTACGAATCAATATTTGCAAGAAGGAGACATTAGATATTTTGCAAAGTGTTTTGAAAGATGTTGTGGAACACGGCACTGCAAAAGTTTCCAAATCTTCGTATGGTGTTGCGGGCAAGACAGGCACATCGGAAGATATAAAAACAAAACTTAATCACGCTTCTTTTGTTGGTTATTTCCCAGCCGATGCTCCTAAATACTCATGTATAGTCGTAATAAATGCCACAACAAAGCATGGAGGAGAAGTGGCAGCACCTGTTTTCAAAGATTTGGCTGATAGAGTCATGGGAACTAAAGAAACTTTCTTGGACACGACCAAAGTAAGAACCGATTCAAATACCATAATTAGAAACATAAAATTCGGTATTAATAACTCCGCTCAAAATAACCAACGTATAATTGAGCAAAGTAGAACGAACAATATTATGCCTAATCTTATCGGACTTAGTGCAAAGGATGCTGTATATATATTGTCTGCATTAGGTCTAAAAAGTTCTATTAATGGATACGGCAAAGTTGTTTCCCAATCGGTAAGTGCAGGTACAAATATCATGACGAATACATCAAACACAATTAAACTCACATTAAAATAAATATTATGAAAACACTATCTGACTTAATAAAGAATATAGAAATACTAAACATTGTCGGAGTACAATCAAAACAAATCTCAGCCATTTGTTTTGATTCTCGCAAAGTCAAACCTGATAGTATTTTCATTGCACAGAACGGCACTGAATTAGATGGGCACAAATATATTGAGCAAAGTATCAATGGTGGTGCAGTTGTTATTGTTTGCGAAAATATACCTCTTAATATTCATACCGATATTACTTATATCCAAGTTAAAGACAGTAACCTTGCTTTAGGAATAATTGCTTCTGCTTTTTATGATGAGCCTACATCCAAATTAAAAGTTATCGGAATAACAGGCACAAATGGAAAAACTACAACAGTAACATTATTATATAACCTCTTTATGTCTTTAGGGTATAAAGTAGGGCTTATTTCCACTATAATAAATCGTATCAATTATAATGTATTGCCTGCCTCTCACACAACACCTGATGCCATAGAATTGCAATATCTATTTGCACAAATGGTAGAAGCAGATTGCCAATACGTCTTTATGGAGGTATCTTCACATGCAATAGTACAACATCGCATATCGGGTATTAATTTTTTCGGAGGCATCTTCAGCAACATAACGCACGACCACTTAGATTACCATAAAACTTTTGCCGCATATAGGGATGCAAAAAAGACTTTCTTTGATTTATTACCTGCGACTGCATTCTGCCTCATAAATATAGATGATAAGAATGGATTGTTTATGGCTCAAAACACAAAAGCCAAAATATTCACCTATACCATAAACCAGATTGCCTCATTCAAAGCATCAATAATAGAAAATACTTTAGAAGGACTATTGCTAAACATAAACGGAATAGATGTATCCACTAAACTTGTCGGCAGATTTAATGCATATAATATATTAGCGGTTTTCGCTACATCTGTTATCTGTGGTATTAGCAAAGAAGAAACATTAATAGGTATAAGCAAATTAGACAGCCCTGACGGACGATTTAACACATTCCACTTACGTAACGGAAGCACAGCCATTGTTGATTACGCTCATACTCCCGACGCACTTGCAAACGTACTATCAACAATTAGGGATATTGTGAATAATGATTCTAAAATAATAACAGTTATAGGGTGCGGAGGCAATAGAGATAAAACCAAGCGTCCTGAGATGGCAGATATCGCCGACAAGGGAAGCGACACTGTTATTATCACAACCGACAATCCTCGTAAAGAAAAACCTGAAGATATTATTTCCGATATGCTCGCAGGCATTACTAATGACGACAATGTACTGGTAATTCAAGACAGAGCTTCTGCAATAAAAACCGCATGCCATATAGCAACATCAAAAGACATTGTAGTCATTGCAGGCAAAGGACATGAGACATATCAAGAGATAGATGGCATTAAACATCATTTTGACGACAAAGAGGAAGTTTTGAAATATTGTTAAAAAAACAGATAGAATATGTTATATTATTTATTTGATTGGTTATACAGAGAATACGATGTTCCTTTAACGGGAGTTTTTCAATACATTTCGTTCAGAGCCGCAATGGCTATAATCTGCTCTTTACTAATCTCTATTGTTTTCGGCAAGAACATCATCAACTATCTCAAAAAAAAGCAAGTAGGTGAAACTGTGCGGGAATTAGGCTTAGAAGGGCAAAAAGCAAAAGAAGGCACGCCGACAATGGGAGGGTTAATAATTCTTGCCTCTATCATTATTCCAACAATACTCTTTGCTAAAATATTTAACATCTACATAATAATTATGTTGCTCACCACCATTTGGCTGGGACTTCTCGGCTTTGCAGATGATTACATAAAAGTATTCCGCAAAGACAAGCGAGGACTTTCGGGCAAAGTTAAAATCATAGGACAGGTTCTTCTCGGAATAGTTGTAGGAGGGCTTATATATTTTAATCCATCCATAACAATCAAAGAAAAAGTTGAAATTGACCAATACGTTCAACAACACAACATACAAAGTCAAACAAAATACGAAAAAGCCAAAGCAGATTTTGAACAGCAAGCCAAACGCTCCACAAAAACCACTATTCCTTTTGTCAAAAACCAAGAATTTGACTACACAAGTCTCGTAAAATGGACAGGGAAGAATTATAAAGATTGGGCTTGGTTAATATTCATCCCGATAGTAATATTTATCATAACGGCAATATCAAATGGGGCTAACCTCACTGACGGAATAGACGGATTGGCAACAGGCACTTCGGCAATTATAGGCAGCACATTGGCAATTCTCTCATGGGTATCGGGCAACATTATCTTTGCTCACTACTTAAATATAATGTATATTCCTAACAGTGGCGAATTAACCATATTTATTGCTGCATTTGTAGGAGCTACCACAGGCTTCCTTTGGTACAACACATACCCTGCTCAAGTCTTTATGGGAGATACGGGTTCGTTAGCCTTAGGAGGAATCATTGCTGTCTTTGCTATTTTAATCCGAAAAGAGTTTCTATTGCCTATTCTTTGCGGAGTATTCATTATTGAGAACATCTCCGTGATTATGCAGGTGAGTTATTTCAAATACACAAAAAAAAGATATGGACAGGGCAAAAGAATATTCCTTATGTCCCCTCTTCATCATCATTTTCAAAAAAAAGGATTTGCAGAACCGAAGATTGTAATGAGATTCCTTTTGGTAAGCATAATCTTATCGGTATTAACAATTGTAACACTTAAATTAAGATAATAAAGAAACAAAGAAATATATATGAATACAGAGATTTTCAAACAGGCAGGTGCGGTTTCATTACAAAACAATCAAGTTAAGAACAATTTTAACGAGATATTTTATGCACGCAAACAAGCACTATCAAAAATTTTCGTTGGAAACGACAGAAACACTAACCATTTCAAAGAAATAGCCACTATTAAAGGCGTAAATTTCCTTGATGACTCGCAATCAACCAAACCAAATATGACGTGGTATTCACTTACAGGCATCAATCAGTCCGTTATATGGATAGCAGGCGGCAATATGTTGCAACAATCGCTCTATTCATTGCAACAGGTAGCCAAAGAAAAAGTCAGAATCCTTATAAACATCGGAAATTCCGACTTGATACGTCCGTTTGAAGGCATTGTAAAAACAATAATCAGTGTTGAAAACATATACCAAGCCGTTGAAATAGCATATAATTACGCATCGGCAGGAGAAGCCGTGCTTTACTCTCCCGCTTGCGGTAATAACAATGAAACAAAGCAAAACTCAAGAGATTATTTCCTTGCTATAAATGCCATCTAACATCTTTGCTATGAAACATTCGCTCGCTACAAAATTCAAACCAGCCAACATAAAACTCCGAGGAGACAAAGCAATATGGATACTCCTCATATTATTATCCATCATCTCTGCCGTGGAAGTATTCAGTGCCGTTGCGAGCGAAGTTTATTTTGATAAAAATGCACAAACGCCCACTGCATATTTCGTTAAGCATATTATTATGTTGTCATTTGGGATTGTAGTGGCTTATGTCTTCCAAAATTTCAAATACAGTCTGCTTCCTCATTTCCTCAATGCTCTTATGATTCTATCTTTCATCCTTGTTGTCGGGGCATTTGCTACCGGAATGTATTATAAGTACGCATACCCTGACCCGAATATGTTTAAATCCTTAAAGATGGGGCGATGGATTCCTTTACCTGCAGGATTCAGCTTCCAACCTGCCGAAATGGCAAAATTTATTACTATTATGTGGATGGCATGGAAGACAACAGTATTCAAAGACAAGCTAAAACTCTGGGAAACCTTCAAAAAAATTATGATACCCGTTTGTATTATGTGTGTAGCAATAGGAGCGAGCAATCTATCAACGGCTATCATCATATTCACCACAACTACCATTGTGTTATTCATTGCAGGCATACCAAAGAGATACCTTGCTATCGTTTTTTCAGCAACAGCCGTCTTATTTATATGCATTATGCTTTTGGCAAAAACCGTTCCCGGCATTGACAAAGTACCTCCTTTCGGCAGATTCACTACTGCTGCCTCGCGGACAAGTGCTACCAAAACCGACGACCCAACTCAACAGCGGCATCAAGCAAAATTAGCAATAGGCAATGCAGGCATTATCGGCTTAGGAGTAGGCAATTCCGTTATGGCTCATAACCAAAGAGAGGCACAGAATGACTTTGTGTTTATGGTAATAACAGAGGAAACAGGATTGCTTGGGGCTATTTCTGTGATATTGCTGTTTATGATACTCATTTATCGTTGTTTTTATATAGCAAGGCACTCGGCGGGCTTCTTCGGCAGTATGCTGTGTTACTCCATAGGTTTGATTCTCACCATTCAGGCTCTGATTCATATAGGAGTTTCAACCGGCTTGATACCTGTAACAGGGCAAACTTTACCTTTTGTTTCCAAAGGCGGCACATCAATACTTTTTGCCTGCATGGCATTAGGCGTTGTGCTGAATGTATCTACAACTTACGACAAAAAGGAAAAGGATGCCGTTTCCGATAATAATGACACGGAGACTGCCGACTCCACGAACACAAAGCCAGCAACTGCCGATTAGAAAACGGGTTTCCTGCCGACACTATCCCCTTTGCCAAAACTAAAACGCTGTTTCGTGCTAACGAAACGCCGTTTTAGAAAAATGAAAGGCTGTTTCATCAGCACAAAACAGCCTTTGGTTAATTGCATCCTTGTTCTTTGAAAGACAAATGGCTACGGCAGTCTCGCCGACCTATATAGCGGCAACATTGGACAGGTATATTTTGATTGCTTTGTTCTTAATACGAAGTAAATCATTGTATTTAATAATTTCTTGTATCTTTGCATAAATTTAAAACAGAAAATTATATGGAAGACAGTAAGTTTAATAATGACCAAGTCCAAGAGGTTTCTAATGTATTGCAAGATTATATGCGTGAAAATTGCATTGAAAAAATGTCAGCAGACGAATGCGCCGATATATTATTATCAAAAGGTGTATTAGAACAAGTTCCTCCTCAGCCGGGATTTAATTTCAGGCAAATGTTAAGAGATGGTAGAGATGGCAAGATAAATATGGTAGATGGCGCGCATCAGTTTGAGAACAGCCGTTGGGTCATACGCTATAAAAAAGCATAATCCTATCCCCTCACCATACTACTTATCCCACAGGAGGCAATTGTGAATTGTTTGCAAAAAAATTGTATCTTTGAAATCCAAACTGACGGATTACTAATAGCCAACGCACGGTTGCGTAAGTATATGAACATTCAAAACACGGAAGATTTGTCGGATATTCAGTAGGCAATGAGACTTTAAGAACTTGAATTGCTTGAAAGAAAAGCAGCAGCAATGAAAGGTTATGGAAAGATAATAATTGCGGCGAGCAATATATAAAAAAGACTCCATAGTACAAAAAGCCACTTTGATATGATTGGTTTCTCTTTACGACATCTATAAGCAACAACAAAAGGCATTACCGGAATAAATGCAACAGCAATTATAACAGTAGTTATAATCTTAATAAGTGTTTTGAGAACGCCTGCACAAAAACTCAAAATATTTATTGAGAAGTAAATAATAAAAAGTGCAGATATAATAGTTCCAATCATAGGGCAAAGATAAGAAAATTTAGAATATGGCTACAAATACACTTGAATATATTTTGAATTTGCAAAATAACATATCTGCAATATTTACTATGAATAAACAACTTTGACATCAAAGGAAAGTGCTTTACTGTATTTATGGAATGTGTGATTTGGATAAGTTAAGTAAAGGATTGCCACCGAATATAAGCAACTATATAAAAAAGAAATAAGTTCTTAGCGATTGGTGCCGATTCCCTTAATCGGTCTTCTACTAAGAACTTATTTCATATAAAAAATAAGTTTTTAACGGCTTGCAACTGCTACCCTCGCAGTCCCACATTAAGAACTTATTTCTGGCTGCAAAGATATATAATTTCTTTCAAATACAAGCAAATTTCAGAAAAATAAAAAGGCGACTTAAACAAATTAAGCAGCCTTTCATTATTGTTTAAACGCTGTTTAATTTGCATTTCAATTTTTTTATTATCTTTGCCACATCAAAGTAGATATTTTGGTTTTTCTGAGAGTGTCCTTTTTGAAGGAAGTATCTCGTCTGTCAAAGTATCTACTTTGCAAAATAAAAATAGATAATTTTATTGATGGACTGCATCAGGAGCCGTGAAGATAAGGTTATCTATTTTGTTTATCTTTGTACTCTCAAAATCATAATAAATGACGAGCATTATCTTAATTATTCTTGCAATTGGGGCTATTGAATGGCTTTGCAGCGGTAAAATAGGAATAGTTCTTATTTACATTTTGCTTTCTCCTATCTATCTTGCAGGCTTCATTTGGGGTATTATCACTTATCGTAAAGACTGGGATTCCGATGATGCTTCCGATAAACGTCTAAACTCTTCCAAATAATACACTACTTTTGTCAATTCCTTGTCGCTCATCAGCGAGAAGTCGGCGACTTGCTACTTACCCATCGTCATTGCGGCTTGCTACTCGTCATTGCGGGCTTGACCCGCAATCCCCAATAATACCTTTTTGCACCATAAAAAAAGGGGATTGCGGGTCAAGCCCGCAATGACGACAATGACCCGCAATCTCTCTTACCCCCCAAATGCTGAATTGTATTAGATTACCGATTAAAAGCATCTTTTTATTTATTATTTAGCAATTTTATTTGTGATTTAAATAATTTAATTATCTTTGCAATCTCTTAATAAGAGAAATTGCACAATTATAATAATTTTATGTATAAAGAAACGGATTTAACAAGAGCAAGATACCATATCATCGCTGCTGACATTTTGTCAGTGGGGGGGGTAAAAGCCTCGTTCTCAATGATTTAAAACTCTGTAAATACAGAGTTGCGGCTTGCGACTATCTGTTTTATACTTCCGAAAAGAGCATTTTTTCCACAGACGAGAACTTTTCTTCCACGGACGAGAACTTTTCTTCCACGGACGGGAACTTTTCTTCCACGGACGAGAACTTTTCTTCCCAAGAAAAAAAGTTTTATTCACCGAATTTTAATCATAAATCATATCAACAACATTAATAATATGGCGACGACAAAAAATAGTTTTAATTTCGCATATTTAAGAGTTAGCAGTAATTCTAAAAAACGACAGTGAACATCAAATCATTAGCAGAAATATTTAAACTATTAAGACCCAAATACTACAACATTCTGACAAGAATACTTGTACTTGGCGGACTGACTCTGCTTTCTAAACCCATTTGGGTTGACATTCTCAATATTGCTTTTAGTAAATTTCAGTTTTCATTAATTGGGGAATATGATTGGGCTATTGGCTTGACTGTTATTCTGTTTGCCTTGACCTACAACACTATTCATAAATATTTGGATTTAAAATATGAAAAGCCAAACGAACCAGCATTTAATCATGCTGAATACAAATCATTTTCTGACTTTGGAGAACTTTGCCAAGAAATACTACCAATCTTAAAAGACAACGAATACATATTCAAAATGACAGGACCTAATTCTGGGCGTGATAATACAGGAAAGTTAAGAACGGACTTAACAATGTGGGAAGAGTTAAAAAAAGAAGTTATAAAGCCAAATAATGAAGCTATTAAAAACCTTATTAAAGATAATAATGCGATAATTCCATCAAAGTATGAAAACGATTTTAAAAGAATGGTTTTACATATTGATACGTTTCAAAAACACATTGAAAATCCGAATTTTGATTACTCCGAATTTCAATTTCCTAAAACATTTCCAGATATAATTTTGACACATTGTTTTGAAAGGGCAAAGAACGATAAGTTACTAAAACGGAAACTTAAATGGCTTTCAAATAATTTAAAACCTTTGAACTTACCCCATTGGATTGCATTTGGTTCAGCAATTTTGACACCTAAAAAAGCGAGCGATTTTGACATTGCAATTTTACTAGACAAGGCAGCAGACCTATACGAGACAAACAAAAAAATTGAAAATATTAAGTTTGACTTTAAAGTTAAATTCCGTCAACCACTTCATACTACATTATTTGAAGAAACTAACAAATCTGCCTTTTCAGAATTTGTTGATTTTAACCAACTAAAATTTGAAAGTAAAAATGGGTAAAAACTTACACTATTCTATCATACCCTTTATTGAAAGAGCTTTAATGAACCATTTTGCTGTTGGTTGGTTCGAGCTAATTGACAATGAAGAGTATTATATTTATAAAGTTTATAGAAAGAGAGGAATGTCCGAAGTTATAGTTGTTCTGAGTGACGACTATTATTTTGCTTCTGCATCATTACAAAACAAACCAGCCATTCTAAAAGATGGTGGTTTTTTCTTAATTGCCCGACCTGAAGCTAGTGGATTTGAAGGAAATGAACCGTTGGAAAAATTGGGAATTGGAAAACTTGGAAAACTATTAGGAGCATTAAATAGAGAAGACTTTTGGAACTACGAACCACCAAAGAAAGACGAAGAGAAATAAGAACTACTGCCAACAGCAGCTACCCAAAAGTGGCGGTATAGCCAGCCTGAAAGGTACTGCGAACTTGCAAGTTTTGTCACTCACAAAAACGATACTGCGTGAAGCCGCCACCATGTTTAACCAAACATTCAGCTGTTTTTCAACAAATCACTATCTTCGGGTTATAAAATAAATAATACCTTTGCAATGTTATAAATAAAATATGTTATGGCAAAAATCAATGTAAAAGGTACTAAATCCGAAATCAAACTTTTTGAAGAGAAGAAAGTCCGCACTGTGTGGGATAAAGAACGTGAAGAATGGTACTTTGCAATTGTAGATGTAGTAAAAGTATTAACCGACCAGCCCACGCACGAGAATGCAAGAAACTATTGGAAAGTTCTCAAACACCGTTTAAAAACGGAAGGGAACGAAACGGTTACAAATTGTAACCGTTTGAAAATGCTTGCTGCCGACGGCAAAATGCGTTTTACCGATGTTGCTACGGCAGAGCAACTTTTCCGCCTGATACAATCTATACCTTCACCAAAAGCCGAACCGTTTAAGCAATGGATGGCTGCGATTGCCAACGAGCGGCTCGACCAACTGCAAGACCCCGAACTCTCCATAGAGCAGGCAATGATGGATTACAAACGGCTCGGCTATTCGGACAATTGGATTAATCAACGCCTGAAAAGCATTGAGATTCGCAAAGACTTAACAGATGAATGGAAACGGCGTGGAGTGCAGGAAGGTCAGCAATTTGCCACGCTGACGGATATTATCACAAAAACTTGGAGCGACAAAACCACCAAGCAATATAAACAATTCAAAGGGTTAAAAAAAGAAAACTTGCGAGACAACATGACCAATACGGAACTCGTCCTTAATATGCTCGCCGAGCTTTCAACTAAACAGATTTCCGAAACACAAAACCCAGAAACTTTCAGCGAACACGCCAATGTAGCTGCTCAGGGCGGCACGATTGCCCGCAATGCCCGTCTTGAACTGGAGGGGAAAACCGGCAAACCTGCAATTTCTCAACTCAATGCAAAATCGGTAATAATGATAGAGGAAACACCTGATTCAATTCAAAATTAAGTTTTAACCCTGCACGCTGCTGTTTTGCCACAAATCAGTGTCTTCGGGTTCTATAATTTGTAATACTCCTAATAAAGGTATAATAAATGTTATATCAATAAAAAAAGCCGTCTGATTAGACGGCTTTTTAACTAAGATTGGCGGCGACCTACTTTCCCACATGGTAGTGCAGTATCATCGGCGAGGCAGGGCTTAACTTCTCTGTTCGGAATGGTAAGAGGTGAACACCTGCTCTATAACCA
>JAISGN010000010.1 GCA_031263015.1 Bacteroidales bacterium | reverse complement strand
TTGTAATGAAATAGGTCGTGGGGAAAGAATGTATGACATACATTGTAGCAAAATAGGTTGTGGGAAGACAATGTATGACGTACATTGTAGCAAAATAGGTTGTGGGAAGACAATGTATGGCATACATTGTAGCAAAATAGGTTGTGGGAAGACAATGTATGGCGTACATTGTAGCAAAATAGGTTGTGGGAAGAGAATGTACGGCATACATTGAAGCAAAATAGGTTGTGCAACAGTAAAGGCTGTTTAATAAAAACCAAACAGCCTTTATGCTATTAATAATCAACGAAGCAACAAAGTATCTAATTTTAATGTTGTAAGCAAACTATCAAACAAAGATTTCTTTTCTTTTGGAACTTTACAATAACCGACACTAATTCCAATATTATCCAACAAAATGTCTTTCCAATATAATGAATTTGTATCTATACCCGAATACTCTAATGTGTCAGGTAAAGGAGTGGCTTTTTGTCCAAATAATACTCGCATTCCTTTTCTTTTAGGAGAGGTATTACCTTCTCTCCATTTATACATTGTATCTATAAGTTGTAGATATCCATTATTTGGAGAATATAAACTATTTGTTATATAAATCATAGCACTATCAGTAATATAATAATATGTAGATTCCTCAAAACCAAACTCTTCAAAAGTACTTTCCTCTGGAACCTGCATAGTCAATTTAAGGTTAAATTCATTTATTACTCCAAGACCTGGTACAAATTCAAGTTTTACAGTTTTTAGTTTAGGAGTTAATTTATTAGAACATCCTAATAATAATAACAAAGTCAGGATAAGGTTAATATATTTCATAACTAATATGGTCTCCAAGTGCTCCATCCTGGAACAATAGGTTTGTTATTTTTTAATTGTCCAATATGTGTTTGGGTTCCATTAGCCTCATTTCTCGGATAACTTACTCTAAATGGAACTCCTAATTCTTGTCTTAAAAGATTTTCTCCATATGAGGCTTGCCATTCATTACGAGGTAATCCGTCATATATTCTATCATCCATTAAACCTCTATTAGCATCAAGAGCGTGGAATAATTCATGTCCCAAATCAGTTGTTGGGTTTGATGATAACTTTCCATCTGCAGTATATTGAAGACTACCATTTGGATTCCAGAGAATATCTCCACCTGCACCTGACATGTCTGAAAAATAATCTGCACCTAAGTGTTGTAATACAAGACTTGATTGCGGTGATTGGTCTGTTAGATATTGAATAGAAAATCCTTTCAATGCATCTTTAGGAGAAGTACTAACATCAAATTGATTTTTTTCAGATTTTTGTATATTAAAAACATTCTTTGATGTTTCTAATTCATTTACTGCCCTACCTCCTATTTTTGTACCTCTTATCTTATTAAGAGCTTTTATAGCATCTTTTGTAAAGCCGTCATTGCCCTTGTATTCCATATTTTTAGTATATTGTGTCCGTGTTCCATCCTCGCCATTTATCCAAATCTCTTTACCATTAGGGTCAATCAACTTTATAGGATTATTTGCACAATACACATACGGACTTAGCGAAGGATATTTATCAGCCAGAGGGTCGGTACTCAGCCAGATACTCAAATAATCATAGTAATATCTTGCTCCGAAGTATCCGAAGCCCGTCTCTTCATCCTTCTCCTTCCCACTGAACTTATACGTAGTCGCAAAACATGGACTCGCATTAAAATTAACGAAATCCACCTGCCATTCCCCAAAAGGAGTATAAGACATCGTCTGCGTAACCTGCCCGTTGTCGTTCGTTATATAGGAACTGCTGCCCAAATGGTCGGTCAAAAAGTAGAATGCAGGCTCAGCAACATCCCGCAGTAATTCATTATTAACAGCCTTGGTTATCTTGTATTCCCGTATTTTTAACAACATCTTATTTCATTGTATAAATATGAAGAGCAAAAGTACAATATTTTATAGAAAGCAGAAACCTTCCTAAACAAATGATAAATCCTTATTAGACAATATGCCCATCAAACGCCGTTTGTGCGTGTCGCACTGACATTACCTTTTTCTTAAAGGCTGTTTCGTGTTAATGAAATCAAGGAATATTTTTATAAAACGCTGTTTCGTTAAAATAAAACAGCCTTTGGTTAAAGCCAATCAGCCTTTTATTATATCAATACGGCGTATGCGGTTATTTTTGTATAATTTAAAACATTTTTATGTACAAATCATTTTCATTTATCAGCGAGTTACGACAGCATTGGGAAGAATCTGTAAAAAAAATGTACCTTTGCATTCATTATAAAGACAGAGGATATGAGCATTTTCAATATCAATAAGAATAAAACACCTGTTCTAAGCGATTTTTCAGCCCTGCATACCGATATTCATTCACATCTGATTCCAGGAATAGACGATGGTTCGCAGGATATGGAGACTTCTATCGTGCTTTTAAGAGAGTTGCAAAATTTAGGCTACAAAAAAGTTATCACAACGCCACATATCAAAAATGAAATCTATCCTAACGATGTTGATAACCTTGAATCGCTCGCCGATAACCTGAGAAAAGAGGCACAAAATGAAGGTCTGGAGATAGAAATTGAGGTTGGAGCGGAACATCTTGTAGATGAGGATATGCATAAAAGGATACTGGAAGGAAAATTTAAGACTTTCGGCGACAATTATTTGCTTTTGGAGTTGCCTTTTATTTATGCACCGATGGGATTTGAAGAAGACCTGTTTGAATTGCAGTGTCGCAATTATAAAATCATACTTGCCCACCCCGAAAGATATATTTACTGGGAATATGACAAGGAAAAATTTGTGGAATTAAAGGATAGAGGCATTCTGTTTCAGGCGAATATCAATTCGTTCACTGGTTATTACGGCAGGAAAGAGTATGAATTAGTGAAATGGTTTGCTAATAATAATATGATTGAACTTCTTGGAACGGACACTCACGGCTTGCGTCATATAGATAATATTCGCAAAGCCTTGTCTTCACCATTGCTCGCAGCATTAATAAGTTCGGGAAAAATTATCAATGATAAGTTCTGATTATTTGGCACTTTTCTCAAAATATACTAACTTTGCAGCCCGAAAGAAAGAGTAAAAATTAATACAACTTTAACAAAAATGATTACACATTTAGATGATATTATTAAGGAAGTAAAGGTAAGAGGAAAGAAACGTCTTGTTGCTGCTTACGCAAATGATTCGCATACCATTGGTGCCACTTCTATGGCAATAGATGCGGGAATAATTGACGCAACTCTTGTTGGCGATATTGAAACCATTAAGAAGGTATGCAAGGAAGAAGGTATTGATGTTGCGAAATACCGATTGGTGCAGGAAGCAGATGAGCAGAAGGCTGCCAATAAGGCTGTTGAGTTAATCAATAACGGCGAAGGTGATATTCTAATGAAGGGTCTTTGCACCACAGACAAGTATATGCGTGCCATATTGAACAAGGAAAAAGGTCTTATGCCAGGTGGCAAATCCGTTCTTTCACATGTAACCGTTTTTGAAGTGCCTACTTATCACAAATTGCTTGTTACTTCCGATGTTGCAGTCATTCCCGCACCTGATTTCAATCAAAAAGTTGCCATAACCAACTATGTTATAAATACTGCGAAGACTCTCGGCATTGAAAAGCCCAAAGTGGCTATGATTGCAGCGACAGAACAAATGACTTTCGGCATGCAGGCTTGCGTTGAGGCGGCTTTGATTGCTGCTATGGGTAATCGTGGTCAGATAAAGGGAGGAATTATTGACGGACCTTTGGCTATGGACGTTGCTATTGACAAAGAGAGTGCTGAAATAAAGAAATTAACCGGTGAAGTTGCAGGAGATGCGGATTGTTTGGTGTGGCCAAACATTGAATCGGGCAATGTGTTCTACAAAACAGCAACAAAATTAGCTAAAGCTGAGTTAGCCGCTATGGTTGTCGGAGCAAAAGTGCCTTGTGTGCTTTCTTCACGCGGAGATAGTACTAAAACAAAGATGTATTCTATTGCTTTAGCTGCTTTATCGGCGAAATAAAAATTCTTTTTAATAAAATTGTTTTCATAATATTTTGAGCTCGCTCTTCGGAGCGGGCTTTTTTTATACTTTTGCCTTATAATAAAACTTTAAAACCAAGATATGAACAAATATAACAAAGAAACAATACGCTCTTTTGCGGTTTTATTGACGGCATTGCTGATTTTGCCGTTTTTATCGCAAGCACAGCAATATGATAAGGAAGATTTGATACTGCGAAACAGGATAGGACAAATGTTTATCGCGGGTTTCAGAGGCGAAGAGTTGAAATCGGAAAGCACAATCTACAAACTGATAACTCAAAACAATATAGGAGGGGTCATTCTCTTTGATTACGATGTGCCGAGCAAAGGAAAAAAAGAGCGAAACATCGCTTCGCCGCAACAACTCAAACGACTGTGTGAAGAATTGCAGAAAGCAGCATCTTATCATCTCTTTATATCAATAGATCAGGAAGGAGGAATGGTTTCACGCTTGAAAGAAAAGTACGGATTCCCCCCTACCGTTTCGGCAGAGTTTCTCGGCAACAACAACAAATCAAACATCACATCATCGTATGCAACAAGGACTGCCGACTTACTTCAATCGCTCGGCATAAATCTTAACTTCGCTCCATGCGTTGATGTTAATATCAATCCGAACAACCCTATCATCGGCAGCATAGAGCGTAGTTTTTCGTCAAATCCCGATATCGTCATCCGCAACGCAAGAATCTGGATAGAGGAAGCAAGAAAGAAAGGCATAATATCAGCCATCAAACATTTTCCGGGTCATGGCAGCAGCACGAAAGACTCTCATAAAGGAATGGTTGATGTTTCCGCCACCTACGATTCAACAGAGATGAAGCCGTTTAGGGAATTGATAGCAGAGAATGTTGTTGATATGGTGATGACATCTCACATCTTCAACTCCAAATTTGACAAGGATTACCCCGCAACGATGTCTTATCGCACTCTAACCAACATTCTGCGTGTTCAAATGGGCTTTCGCGGCGTTATTGTGTCGGATGATATGGCTATGGGAGCAATTGCGAAGGAGTATGCTTTGGAATATGCTCTTCAAAAGGCTATTGAGGCGGGTGTTAATATGT
>JAISGN010000018.1 GCA_031263015.1 Bacteroidales bacterium | reverse complement strand
AAAATATAATCGGCGAAGGATTAGATGTAACACCTACATTATTAGATAATTTAAGCGAAATACGATTAGATTCCATACCAAATTCAATTCCTATTCTACCTTTACGAGGAAATGTTTTTTTCCCTTCCGTATTTATTCCTATTACAGCAGGAAGAGAGAAATCTATTCGCTTGATTGAAGACGCTTATCGCAAGAAAATACCAATCGGAATCCTTGCTCAAAAGACAAATATTGATGATCCGAAAGAACAAGACCTCTATTCTATTGGAAGTTTAGCCCAAGTTGTGCAAATAATAACATTGAATGACGGTGTAAAATTCGTATGGATTAACAGCATAGAGAGATTTCGCCTAACCGAAATAGTCGATGATGAGCCTTATTGGACCGGTAAATACGAAATATACACGGATGGAGCCAGAATTGTGCCGAAAGATTCCAATGCTCTTACTGAATCGGTGCGGGATACCTACATAAAGTTAGCGGAAATGAAGGGTACTAACAGCGGAATGAACGCTTTGAAGGTACGAAATATTGAAGATGCGTATTCTTTGGTTAGTTATATTGCCGCAACATTTGATTTGCGAGTAAGCGAAAAGCAGAAACTTTTGGAATTAAATGATTTTAATAAACGTGCAACAAAGATTCTTGGCTTTTTAATGAAGGAAACCAAACTTCAAGAGGTAAAACAGCAGATTCAAAACAAGGTTTATTCCGATATGGACAAGCAACAGCGAGATTATATGCTAACTCAGCAATTAAAAACCATACAGGAAGAACTCGGAAACTCTCCTTATGAAAAAGCAATTGAGGAATTAAAATCAAAATCCAAGCATAAAAAATGGTCAAATGAGGTTCGCGAGATATTTAAAAAGGAATTAGGTAAATTAGAGACAATGAATAATGCCTCACCTGAATATTCCGTGCAACTTAACTATCTTGATTTTATGGTAGAACTGCCTTGGGGGGAAGTAACTGCCGATAATTTTGATTTAAAAAAGGCTAAACAGGTGCTGGATACCGAACATTATGGATTGGAAAAGGTAAAAGAAAGAATAATTGAATATCTTGCGGTGTTGAAACTAAGAAAGGATATGCGAAGTCCAATCATTTGTTTGGTAGGACCGCCGGGTGTCGGTAAAACATCTTTGGGTAAATCAATTGCTGCGGCAATCGGCAGAAAATATGTGAGGATTGCTCTTGGCGGATTGAGCGATGAATCCGAAATAAGGGGGCATAGGAGAACATATATCGGCGCTATGCCCGGCAGAATCTTAACTTCTATCAAAAAAGCCAAATCTTCCAATCCTGTTTTTGTCCTTGATGAGATTGATAAGGTTACCGGCATGACGGTAAATGGCGACCCTTCTTCGGCGATGCTTGAAGTTTTGGATCCCGAGCAAAATACAGCGTTTCATGATAACTTTTTAGATATAGATTACGACCTTTCAAAGGTAATGTTCATTGCTACGGCAAACACATTGGCGTCTATTCACCCGGCATTGCTGGACAGAATGGAAGTAATTGATATTTCCGGTTACATAGAAGAAGAAAAAATGCAAATAGCACGCCGTCATCTTGTCCCAAAACAATTAAAAGAACACGGATTAAAAAAGAAAGATATAACCATTTCGGATAATATCATCAAAACTCTTATTTCCGAATATACAAGAGAGTCAGGCGTGAGAGAATTAGAAAGGATGATTGCAAAGATTATTCGTTATCGCGCCGTTGAAATAGCAAAAAACGATGATAATCTGCCGATTCCTAAAACAATAGCGGCTGAAAGTCTCAAAAAAATACTCGGTTTGCCGCGTGCTTATCACGAATTGCAGCTGGAAAGCGACACAATAGGAGTTGTAACAGGCTTAGCATGGACGGCAGTTGGCGGAGAAATTCTCTTTGTTGAGGCTTCTCTGTCCAAAGGCAAAGGTTCAATAACACTAACAGGCAATCTTGGAGACGTAATGAAAGAATCGGCAACTCTGGCTTACCAATATCTGCAAGCCAATGCCGATAAACTCAATATCAAACAGGATTTTGACTCCTACAATCTTCATATCCACGTACCGGAAGGTGCTACCCCAAAAGACGGACCAAGTGCCGGCATCACAATATTTACTGCTATGGTGAGTATATTCACAAATCGCAAGGTAAAACGCAACATCGCTATGACGGGAGAGGTTACTCTAAGAGGGAAAGTGCTTCCTGTCGGCGGCATCAAAGAGAAAATTCTTGCGGCTAAACGTTCCAAAATAACCGATATTGTTCTTTCCGAACAGAACAGGCAGGATATTGAAGATATTAACGCAATATATTTAGAGGGATTGACCTTTCATTATATTAAAACAATGATTGAAGCTCCTAAAATAGCGTTATTGTGATTTTGTATTCAAACGTGCGTACCCTATAAGGCTGTCATAAAAATCTCCGCTCTTACGATAATACACCAAAACGTGATAATCATTTTCCGTTTCGCTGTGATTTCCTTCCGCAACGCTTGTTGTGCCTGTTTTTGAGCCGAAAGGCAAATATATTATCTGATAATTATAAAATCCTTGCTTCAAATACAGGTCTAAGGTGTAGCAATTCAACGATGAATTGTAGTCCATTTTATTTTGTTCGCTAAGATACCAATCGGATAACTCACCTGCAACATAGTAATTCCCTTCCAAACTGCGGTCGGCTTCATAAACAAAATGTATCCAGGCGTAATCGGACGTTAAATCGGCGGAAGAATTTATGCTATTATCATAATCGTTGCGTATGTAGTAGTATCCGTTAATATCTCCCATCAATACGTAAGGTAATTTGCCCTTACACAAGTCCCTCATCAAATAAACCTGATTCTCTCCTTCTATAAAATCCAGCCGAGCCACATAACGGGAACGGGAACGCAAAGAAGTAAAATCAAATTGCCTGAATTCGTTGCCGCCTTCAAACATATTGACGGCATCAAAGCTATAATCAAGAGTTTGATTGCTAATAGCATGAAGTTTTAACCAAGCAGCATTATCACGTCTTCCGTTTTGAATCACCCTGACCCTCACATTAGTAGTCGGATTGTAGAAAGAAAAACCATCAACAGGCGTAACGGCAACCTCAACCTCCTGATTATATCTCTGCAATGCGGGATCGCGGGGATAATTCACGCTTCCGCCGACTACCGAACTTGATTCGCTTACGTAGAAACGCTTTACTAAAATGACCTTATCCTCATTAAACTCCTCAAAAACCTTGATAACATAATTTCCACTCAAAAGAAATTTTATCTGACTTGGAATAACTTGCTCATAATGCACATAATTCTGCAATGTATTAAAGGAATTTTCGCTGCTTTCTATCGTTCCCGTCTCAAAACCCTCAATGTATTGCATCGGTTGCAAGTCGCTCTGCGTCCAATCGGCATTACAATGAATTATTCTGTACTCATAGCGATTTATTTGGTCGCTTAATTCATCAAATTTCAGCACTAAATTTTTATCTCCGTTGAGTTCAATCAACGGAAACGAAAGAGCCGCCCCATCAACCTCCATTTTAACACTCTTGATTAAAGGAAGATAGATTTTTTCCTCATAAACATTTTGTGCATACGCCGTAACGGAGACCAGAAACAAAGCAATAACAGCAAATCTTTTCATATAATTCGTTTATTCTATTGATTGCAAATGTACAAAAATCAATATAATTTATCCATAGCACGTATGGCAACAACCATATCTGCAATGCTTAATGCCTTCTGCCTTCATACTCCGACAAAAGGCTGTTTCGTGCGAATGAAAGGCTGTTTCATTCTAACGAAAGGCTGTTTTAGAAAAATGAAACAGCCTTTCATTTGCACGAAAGAACCGAAAGGCGTGGCGATATTTGATATTATAACGAAAAATTGTATCTTTGCCGACTTAAAACAAAATAAATAAATAAAATTAATTACTTTTATTATGACAAAATTACCTTTACTCTCATCCTTAGACTGGATAAAAGTCGCAGAGAACTATCTGCCTATGATTACAAGCGTGGTTGTGAAAATTATTGTAGCCGTTCTCATCATTCTTATAGGCTTAAAGCTCATCAAATTCCTTACCAAAACCATTGCAAAGGCGTTTGAAAAACGTCATTTGGACATTTCGCTCCGTCCTTTCATCCTTTCATTGGTATCAATCGGCTTAAAAATATTGCTTTTCCTTAGTGTCATAGGATATTTGGGCATAGAAACATCGGCATTTGTAGGTTTGCTCGCATCAATCGGCATCGCAATCGGTATGGCTTTCTCAGGAACGCTGCAAAACATAGCAGGCGGAGTTGTTTTGTTGATTCTGCGACCTTTTAAAGTAGGAGATTTCATCACGGCATCAGGTTTTGACGGCACGGTTACAAAGATTATGATTTTTAACACCTATTTGCTGACCACAGATAATAAAGAAATCATAATACCTAATGGTACGCTTGCAACAGGAAACATTATCAATTATTCAACAATGGATACGCGGCGAATAGATATTAACCTTAAACTTGCACATGGGGTTAATATAGCGGAATTAAGCCCTAAACTCATCGCAATATGCAAGGCTGACAAAAGGATATTTGCTGACCCCGAACCGATAACTATTGGTACTATTACCGACCTTTCCATTACTCTTGACATTCGCTTTTGGGTTAGCAACAATGACTATTGGGATGTGATGCAGTCAATAAACGAAAGCATATACGCCTATTTGGTTGCGAACAATGTAGAGTTGCCTTATACGAAAGTGGATTTGAACAAACAATAAGATGACAAAGCCGCAACAGATAACCAAAATATTCTCATTTAAGAGGGTAATAATTCCATTATTGTTAGGCTTATCGGTTGCGGCTTTCCTTATCGTCAAAGATTTCAACAAACCAATCTACCGAGAGATTGAAAGCGGCAAAGGAACGCATTATTGGGTTGATGCAAACGGCAACAGCGTAAAAGAAAGCGAAGAACTCCATCCGTCAAACCAAACAAACAAAGGCAATATCATTATAGAAAAACAATCTTCTATAATGAGGTCAATTCTTAACGACTGGACATGGTATTCAACGGCGTGTCTGTTGGCGGCAATGTTCTTCGGCGTGATGCGGGACATTATGTACATGTACCGTATCAGGCTTCTGTCGGACAGGAAACTCAGCTGGAAACAATCTTTTCAGGTCATAATGCTGTGGGAATTCGGTTCTGCCGTTACGCCGTCTGTTGTCGGAGGGTCGGCACTTGCTTTTTTCATCGTAGCTCTTGAAGGCATTCCGGCAGGACGCTCTACGGCAATCGTAATGATAACAGCGCTTCTTGACGAACTCTTTTATATAATCATCACTCCTCTTGTTATCCTGCTCGTTGGTGCGAATGCCGCATTTATTACCGACTTTGATTTTTCTGTTTTAGGCGTTACATTCGGAGTGAAGAGCGTTTTTGCATTGGGATATGGCTTTATGTGCTTTCTTACTCTGTTTATATTGGTGGCAATCTTCTTTTATCCGCAAGGTTTTCGGCGTTTCCTTTACTTCATAAGCGACAAAGGCATATTCAAACGCCGGAAAATGAAATTTCAAAAGATGGGAGACGATATTGTTACATCAAGCAAAGAATTCAAAGGCAAGAGTTGGTGGTTCTGGACAAAGGCATACGGCTGCACGGTTGCGAGTTGGACGTCGCGGTTCTTGGTTGTCAATTGTCTTCTTTTGGCTTTTGCACCTGTGGCAGACCATCTGTTGGTTTATGGCAGGCAATTGGTGATGTGGATTATTCTTTGCATCAGTCCGACACCGGGAAGCAGCGGCATAGCAGAGTTTGCGTTTCCTGTTTTCCTTAAAGAATTTTTGCCTCTCGGTACTTCGGCGACCTTATCCCTGCTTTGGCGAATATTCACCTATTATCCGTACCTTTTACTGGGCTTTTTGGTGTTGCCATTCTGGACAAAACGCGTGTTTCGCAAGAAAACATTATCCTAAGCAATGAAACTCCGATAATCAGAGGTGGAAACGTAATCATTTCGTGTGGAAACGCAATCATTTCGTGTGGAAACCTAACCATTTCGTGTGGAAACGTAATCATTTCGTGTGGAAACCTAACCATTTCGTGTGGAAACCTAACCATTTCGTGTGGAAACGTAAAATCCACCTCTAATTATTAGGTTTCCACCTCTGCCATAAACGGATTATTTGTATGAAAAACTAAAAACATACAAATAAAATACTTGCTATTTATAGAAAAATATGTATGTTTGCAACATAAAATCAGACTAAAAGATTGAATAAAATAAATTTAAGTTTAACCAATACTATAAAGAAATGAAAAAATTAATGTTATTTATGAGCCTGTTGTGTATAGGCTTTATTTCCTGCGAAGATTATGCAGATGTTTTCCCCGAAGGCAAATGGGAATATGTGACGGAATCCACAATCATTACCCTTGACAACTATCCCGATGAAAAGAGGTTTCATACAACAGCTTCTCCTGCCACCAATAATTGGACATTATTTGAGAATGATGTTTGGTTTAATTACAAGATAGACGAAGATACTTTGTATTTATTGGGTGAATATGGCTCTATACCTTTTTTAATAGAGCATAGTTCTGCCGATATAATTAAATTAAAATATCTTGGAATGAGACAGTTTGATATGACTATTTATGATTATACTTTCAAAAAGGTTGAATAATTTAAGTTTAACTAATACTATAAAGAAATGAAAAAATTAATGTTATTGATGAGCCTGTTGTGTATAGGTTTTATTTCCTGTGAAGATAAGGCAGATGAAAGTACTAAACAATCGGAATTAAACAATTGTTCTTTTGATAATCCTTTAACAGACCTGATATGGTTAAAGGACTTAATAAATCTGTATGAACAGGATACCCTTACTTCCGTTGCAATGAATATTTATCAATGTACATACCATAACGATAAGACCGGTTTTCTTATAGAATATTGTGCAGGATGTCCGGATGCGGGAATAACATTGACGGATTGTGCCGGTAACGGATTATGTCTTGAAGGAGGCGTTGCGTCTTCAACTTGCGGAGAGTATAATATTGATTGGTATAATGCGGTTTTAATTTACCAACATAATAACTGATTGGTATATGAAGAAGGTAAATTTTCAGAGGTTAAACTCGGATAATTTGGGGTTAAAACGGAATAATTAAGGGTTAATCTTTCGTTTTAACCTCAAATGGTTTCGTTTTAACCTCAAATGACTTCGTTTTAACCTCAAATGATTCCGTTTTAACCTCAAATGGTTTCATTTTAACCTCAAATGACTCCGTTTTAACCTCAAATGACTCCAGATTAACCTCTGATGGTTTTGTATGAAAGGTTAAAAACATTATTTCTTAATGCTCGTGTGATAAAGGGAAGAGATGTCCGACCGATGCGGGATGTTGTCAGAGTAATATGCTTTTAAATTCGGATATTGTTTGCAGAGGATTGGCGGTGGCAAAGATTGCGTTGCCGGCAACAAGGACATCGGCTCCGACATTAAGGATTGAGCGGCAGTTTTCAATGGTTACGCCCCCATCTACCTCAATCAGGCATTTTGAATTATGCTTTTCAATCATTTCTTTTAGCGTTGCGATTTTTGAAAGCGAATTATCAATGAATTTTTGCCCGCCAAAACCCGGATTTACGCTCATCAGCAACACCATATCGCAAACTTCAAGGATGTTTTCCAGCATTGCAACGGGAGTATGCGGATTAAGAACAACGCCGGCTTTCATTCCAAGTTCCTTAATCTTGTTGATACTGCGATTAAGGTGCGTACAGGCTTCATAATGCACGCTGATTATATCCGCACCGCAAGCCTTAAAGTCTTCAAAGTAACGATCAGGTTCTACAATCATCAGATGCACATCAAGAGGCTTGGTCGCATACTTCTTTATCTGCCTTATAACCGGCTGACCAAAGGTTATATTCGGCACAAATACGCCATCCATAATATCAAGGTGCAGCCAATCGGCTTCGGATTTGTTAAGCATTCCTATTTCGTTTGCAAGATTTGCAAAATCGCAACTAAGCAATGACGGCGCTAAAAGAAAGTTTTTCATTTATCTTCTTCTACGTTGTTTATCCCTATCCGTTCTGTTTCTGTCCCTGCTTTTACCCCTATCTTTATCTGTCTTGCGGCGTTCTTGCTTGGGTTTGGAATCCTGATGCGACCTTTCCCCGCGAGGATTCTTTCTCCTTACTTTATTCTCCGCAACTTCTACCACAATCGGACGCCCTTTCACAAATTTCCCATTAAAAGCCTCTATCACATCATCAATATCGGCTGCCGACACATCAACATACGAGAAATTATCCATTATATCTATCTTTCCGATACCTACTCTGTGAGATTGGGTATAGTCATTTATCATGCCGATTATGCGTTGCGGCACAATCTTATCACGATAGCCGACATTGAAAAACATTCTTACAAAATCCTCATCTCTTACCGAACGTCTCCTCTCCCGTTGTTTTTCCGAGCGCTCCTCTTTGGTTCTTCTCTTCTCTTCATGCTCATCAACGTTAAGGTCAGGTGCATTCTTGTAATAGGAAAGGAAGCGATTAAACTCCAAAGAAACAAATTTGCGGATAAGTTCCTCTCTGTCCATCCAACTTAATTTGGCAACAATTTGAGGAATAAACGCCTCTATTTCGTCATAATTCACCTCTACCATCTCAACTTTGTTAATCATATTGAAGAGTTGTTTTTGGCAAACCTGCTTTCCTGTCGGTATTTCGGCTTTCTCAAAATCTTTTTTGATTAACTTCTCAATGGAACGTATCTTATGCTTCTCTTTAAGGTTGATAATAGCAATTGAAATGCCCTGTTTGTCGGCACGACCCGTGCGTCCGCTGCGATGAACGTATTGTTCAAGTTCGTCAGGCAGGTTATAATTTATTACATGCGTCAAATTATGCACATCCAAACCTCGTGCCGCCACATCGGTAGCAACCAACATCTGAATATTCTTTAATCTGAACCGACTCATAACGTGATCTCGTTGTGCCTGAGACAAGTCTCCATGAAGGCTATCGGCGTTATATCCGTCTTTTATCAGCATATCGGCAACTTCTTGCGTCTCTATCTTGGTTCGACAAAAGATTATGGCGTAAATATCGGGGTAATAATCGGCAATACGCTTCAATGCGAGATAACGATTCTTCGCATGAACGAGATAATAGAAATGTCTAACGTTATCCGAACCCTGATTGCGTTCTCCGATTTGAATTTTTACGGGATTGGAAATATAATTCTTGGCTATCTCTTCAACTTCCTTCGGCATGGTGGCAGAAAAAAGCAACGTATGTCTGTCTTCCGGCGTATTGGAAAGAATAGAATCCAAATCATCCTTAAATCCCATATTCAGCATCTCATCTGCCTCATCAAGGACAACATATTTCACTTTGCCGATATCAACTTTCTTTCTAAGGATAAGGTCATTCATTCTGCCGGGAGTTGCGACTATTATCTTTACTCCTTGCTTTATTGCTTTTATTTGCACCTCTATGCTCGCTCCTCCATAGACCGGCACCACCGAACACTGAGGTATGTATTTTGCAAACTTCTTACAATCATTGGCTATCTGCATACACAATTCGCGAGTAGGACAAATGATAAGCACTTCGGTGTCTTTGTTCGCATAATTCAACTTTTGTATGAGCGGAAGCCCGAAAGCGGCTGTTTTACCAGTGCCTGTTTGAGCCAATGCTATGAGATTGGTGTCTTGAGTTAGTAAATGTGGAATTGTTTGTTCCTGAACCGGCATTGCTTCCTGAAAACCTAATTCCTTAATGGCTTTCAAGATTTGCGGGTTCAAGTCTAATTGTTCAAATGTCATATAATATGTTTAATATGCTTCTCTTTAAAGCATTTGTATGTAGTATCCCTGCGCTATTTCTTCTCAAAATCAGGTCCGAGCGAAGATGTATGCAAATGTATTTTGTTTGCGGTGTCGGGAGGCATAATATTGAATGGTTCTTGCAGCCCTCCGGCTTGCGTAGCGCTCATTACGCCTTTATTTTCGTATCTATTATAAATATAATACCAGTTATTAATTTTCGTATCCATCAATGTATCATTTCTAAACACCTTATTAATTATCTCAATCCTTGTACTATCCTTAAAATCCAGCGTAATAGTTCTGGCATCTATCATAATCTGAAGCTCTGTCCCCGCAGAATCCACACCAAGCGTATAAGTAGCACCGGTAGGGTAGATTTGAGCATTTTCCCATCGCGTTCCATCCATCGGAGGGTACAAATACATCGGAAATTGCGAAGGAGGAGGAGGCAAAGGGTCTGCTTCATCGCTGCAAGAGTACGTTCCAACGGCAACAAAACTCAATACAGTCAAGCATAAAGCCATATAACCTCTTTTATTCTGCTTTCTGATTTTCTCTACTATCTTCATAATGTAATAAAATTTGATTTCGCCGCACTAAACGCTTAATATCAATCGCTTATACGCAGACATAATTTTATAAATACACATCTTAGCACTTGCAAAGGTAATATTATTTTTCTTGTTTTACAATATATTAGCCCAAAAACCTGTTCCGTCATCCTACATCAGCATAAAAATTGTCGGCATCTTCACTCTGTTTTAGCGAAAGTGCGTGTCGGTGCGTGTCGCACTGACAATACTTTTATAAAAGGCTGTTTCGTGCGAATGAAACAGCGTTTTATTTTACCCAAACGGCGTTTCGTAAAAATAAAGCAGCCTTTCGCTAAATTCTTGTAAGCGTTGGCGATATTGAATTGATTTTTCATAACTTTGCAATCAGATAATATAATGCTTAAATCAAATTTAATGTTTATGAAATTTCACAATATTAGTAGAATGTTTGCTTTGGTTCTCTCTGTCTTTGCTTGCGTTGCAGCAGAGTGCGAGAATAGAAACACAATGCTTGCTTTTGATAAAATCGTTCCTGACAATAGGGAAATAATCTCAAACCTAAACACGCCCGATACCAACTCTCAATCTGCCGAAGAATGGTTTGAAAACGCTATTGCGGCATTTCGTAATAATGATTACGAGCAATCAATAAAATGTTTTGAGCAGGCGATAGAATTAAAGCCTGATTATGCAGACGCATACTGCAATATGGGGGTTGCTTATAGCAAATGGAACGGACAATACGAGAAGGCAATAGAATGTTATCAAAAATCCATAGAACTAAATCCTAATTTGATACACGCATACTACAATCTGGGATTGGATTATGGTGCTTGGAACAGACAATATAAGAAGTCAATAAAATATTTTAAGAAAGCATTGGAATTAAAGCCTGATGATGCATACACATACTACAATATAGCCAACGCTTATCGGGAAGGGGCACACGAATATGACACAGCGATAGAATATTATCAGAAAGCAATAGAATTAAAGCCCGATTTCGCAGAAGCATACTACGATATGGGAGTTCTTTATGCTGATTGGACGGAAGAATTTGAGAAATCTATAGAATGTTATCAGAAAGCCGTAGAATTAAAGCCTGATTATGCGTATGCATACTACGCTATGGGAGGTGCTTATAGCGAATGGAACGGACAATATAAGAAAGCAATAGAATGTTTTGAGAAAGTAATAGAGTTAAAGCCTGATTATGCGTATGCATACTACGCTATGGGAGGTGCTTATAGCGAATGGAACGGACAATATAAGAAAGCAATAGAATGTTTTGAGAAGGCAATAAAATTAGAGCCTGATTATGCGGGCGCATACTGCGATATGGGTTATGCTTATAGTGATTGGAATGGGCAATATGACAAGGCAATAGAATGTTTTAAGAAAGTCTTAGCATTAGTTCCTGATGATGCGGGCGCATACTACAATATAGGAGTCGCTTATCAGGATAAAGGAGATGAAAAGCAAGCAATAGAATTTTATAAGCAAGCCGCACGATTAAAATTTGGGAAGGCACAAGAAGAATTAAAGAAAAGAGGATTGTCTTGGTAAGGAATGCTGGCGGCAAAGTGCGTATCACACAGACATTATTTGCTTTGCTCAAAATAAAATGTCAGTGCGACACGCACAAACGCCCTCCTACCCTATTTTCCTATGCAAAAATGAGAGAAGATGTTAGTAAGAATCTCGTCGTTGCTTATTTCACCGGTTATTTGTCCGATATGATAAAGCACATGTCTGATATCGGCGGCTACAAGGTCTGTTGCAATTTTATTATCAAAGGCTTCCAACGCCGCTGACACCGATTGAAAAGCCTGTTGCATTGCCTGATAATGACGAACGTTGGTGATAACGATTTTATTCTCAATATCAGTAGCACGAGCAAAAGAAAGCAGGCTGTCTTTTAAGACTTCAATATTTTGTTTCCTGACAGCAGAAATATAAAAGGACGTTTCATTGCGAGCATCGCTGATAATAATCCGCTGAGGTTTGACTTCATTTTCACAAGGCAGTTTATCGCATTTATTTCCTGCTATAATAAGATGTTTATCGTTGAAATCCACATTTTTCTTCAAGGCTTCAATCTCCGCATTCACGCTTTCGGGCGTTGCAGTTGAGGCATCAAAAAGATAAATCACTACTTGCGCCTTCGCAATCGCCTTATAAGAACGCTCAATGCCCTCCTGCTCAATGGCGTTGTTGCTATCCTGACGCAGACCCGCAGTATCAATAAAGCGAAATGCGAATCCGTCAATATTTATGCTCTCTTCAATGGTATCGCGTGTCGTTCCGGCAATTTCGGACACGATAGCACGATTTTCATTCAGCAACACATTGAGCAGAGTTGATTTTCCGCTGTTGGGTTTGCCTGCAATGGCGACGGCAATACCTTGTTTGAATGCGTTGCCAAGAGCGAAGGTTGAGAGCAAACCGCCTATTTGTTGCTGTATTGTGAGCAATGAAGAGCGTAATTGCAAGCGGTCGGCAAACGTAACGTCCTCTTCGGAGAAGTCAAGCTCCAATTCCAACAGACTACTCAGCGTAAGCAAATCGGCACGCAAGGTTTTGAGTTCGTCATTGTAGCCTCCGCGCAGTTGTTTTAATGCAAGGTCGTGAGCAATGCGGCTTTCGGCACTGATTAAATCAGCAACGGCTTCGGCTTGAGAAAGGTTCATCTTGCCGTTAAGAAATGCCCGTTTGGTGAATTCGCCTTCGGTTGCCGCCCTTGCACCCAATGCGGTGAGCGAAAGCAAGATTTGTTGCTGTATATAGGGCGACCCGTGATGCGAAATCTCAACCATATCCTCACCGGTGTAAGATGCGGGTGAGCGAAAGATGGTAAAAATGCACTCATCTATTGTTTGGTCGTTATATTTGAAGAATCCGTAGTTGGCAGTGTTTGATTGGCAGTCGGAAAGTTTGCCTTTGCGGGAACGAAACGCCATATCGGCAATATCAATAGCCGCTTTACCAGAAAGACGTATCACTCCAAGAGCCGAATGTCCGCTAAGAGTAGCCGCAGCCACTATTGTATCTCCGTCAAACATAGGTCTATGGTTTTAATTCAGTATTTTGTCCCAGTCTTTATAAATAACATCGTATCCCTGTGAGCGAACCATTGCTTCCATCTGCGTAACGGAGCGGTCATCGTTGATATGAAACTGCTCCAACGCCACATCAGGCTTGCAATATCCGCCCGGGTCGGTCTTACTGCCTGCACTCATAGATGTAACGCCCAAAGTAACAAAATGGTTTCTCAATTCGGGGCTTTCTCTTGTGCTCATAGCAATCTCAACGTCATTATCAAAAATGCGAAACGCCCAAATGGTTTGTGCAAATGCCTTATCGGTCATGTGAAATGCGGGTTTGAACTCACCTTCCGCAGGACGAATACGGGGAAAGGAGATAGAGTATTTGGTTTTCCAGTAATTATGAGTGAGGAAATGAAGATGTGCGGCGAGGAAATACATTTCCGTACGCCAGTTTTGAAGACCTATCAAAGCCCCTAAGCCTATGCGATGAATGCCTGCCTGTGCCAATCGCTCGGGAGTTGCAAGGCGGTAGCCGTAATTGCTTTTCATTCCCTTAGGATGAAAGAACCGATAATTCTTCTCGCAATATGTCTCCTGATAAACATAGACAGAGTTCGCTCCTGCCTCAATTAATCGTCTGTATTGCTCAACATGCATTGGGAAAACCTCCAAATTGATTGTTGAAAAGTGCGGACGGCAAAGGCGAATGGCGTGTTCAATGTAATCAACGCCTACCTCACGCGGATGTTCGCCCGTTAGCAACAAAACATTATCATATCCCATTGACTTAATGACTGCAATCTCCGCCATAATCTCAGCATCGGTCAGGGTTTTTCGCTCAATAGGATTATTGTTATTGAAGCCGCAATAAATGCAATGGTTACTACATTCGTTTGAAAGGTACATAGGAATATAAAATTGCATCACTTTACCGAAGCGTTTCTGCGTTGCAATCTGAGCAAGCCTTGCCATCTGCTCCAGATATGGGGTTGCGGCAGGCGATATCAAAGCCTTAAAATCTTCCAACGAAGGATTGTTTTTGGCAAGAGCCGTAAGAACATCCCGCTCGGTCTTTCGGTCAATGGAATCGCTGACTTCGTCCCAGTCCAACCCTTTTATAGTATCGTAAAACGTGGTCATATCAATAAGGAAATCAATTATTGTTGTTTGTTATGCTCGGATTGCGAAATTTCTCGTGAGATTCGCATGGCGCAAAAGTTAGGTCCGCACATTGTACAGAAGTCGCTGCCGTGCGAAGACTCACCAAAATACTCTCTTGCCCTGTCAGGGTCAAGTGCAAGGTTGAACTGGTCATTCCAACGGAAGTCAAAGCGTGCTTTTGACAAGGCATCGTCTCTTTCAACGGCGGAAGGATGCCCTTTTGCAAGGTCTGCGGCGTGGGCAGCAATCTTATAGGCTATCACTCCTTCTCTTACGTCCTCTTTTGTGGGCAATCCCAGATGTTCTTTGGGCGTAACATAGCACAGCATCGCCGTTCCGTACCAGCCAATCAAAGCAGCACCGATGGCAGAGGTGATATGGTCGTAGCCGGGTGCGATATCGGTAGTCAGAGGTCCGAGAGTATAAAAAGGAGCCGAATGACAAAGAGACTGTTGTTTGTCCATATTCTCCTTTATCTTGTTCATAGGGATATGACCGGGTCCTTCAATCAGCGTTTGTACGTTATTAGCCCATGCAATCTTCGTTAGGTCGCCCAGAGTCGCCAGTTCGCCGAATTGAGCCTTGTCATTAGCGTCGTGAATTGAGCCCGGACGCAAGCCGTCTCCCAAAGAAACAGCCACGTCATACTGAGATAATATCTCACAAATATCTTCGAAGTGCGTATAAAGAAAGTTCTCCGCATTGTTAGCCTGCATCCATTTAGCCATTATTGAACCCCCGCGGCTAACTATTCCTGTCAGCCTCTCGGTTGCAAAAGGTATGAGTTTCTTCAGAAGTCCCGCATGAATGGTAAAGTAATCCACGCCCTGCTCACATTGTTCTATCAGCGTATCTCGGTACAATTCCCACGTCAAAGCCTCTACTACTCCATCTACTTTCTCCAATGCCTGATATATAGGCACGCTTCCCATCGGCACGGGGCAGTTACGGATTATCCATTCGCGGGTTTCGTGTATGTGTTTGCCCGTTGATAAGTCCATAAGCGTGTCTCCGCCGAGCAGACTGCTGTATATGGATTTTTCTACTTCCTTTTCTATGTCCGAACCCAAAGCGGAATTACCTATATTGGTGTTTATTTTCACCAAAAACTTACTTCCGATAATCATTGGCTCGGCTTCGGGATGGTTAATGTTGGAAGGTATCACGGCTCTGCCCTCTGCAACTTCTCTTCGCACAAATTCGGGCGTTATATAGGTCTTTCCGTTATCGCAATGCCCCATATTTTCCCTTATTGCCACGTATTCCATCTCGGGAGTAATGATTCCCTGCCGTGCAAGAGCCATCTGCGTTATTGCTTTGCCCTTTTTGGCTTTGTAAGGCAGATAATGGTGTGCAAAACGCAGGTTTTCTGTGGTCTTATCCTTCATTCTGCTGCGCGCATACTCCGATGTAAAAGCCTCTAACCGCACAATATCATCACGTTTTTCAAGCCATTTGGTTCTCAAACGCGGTATGCCCTTGCGAATATCGGCTTTGGCGGCAGCGTCAGACCATATCCCTCCCGTATCATAAAGGTTTATCGTGCCGTTGCTGTGATTCACGCCGTCAATAACGCTATCGGTCAGCTTCACTTCCCGCATTGCCACTTCCAAATCGTGCAATCTACCTTTTATATGTATCTTTTGTGAGGCGTTAAGCCCCGATGGACAATTTTGCATCTCAATATGTTTTTTTATTGGTTGCAAAGGTACTGCTTTTTTCAAGTAATATGATTTTGAAAAGAGATTAGGTGCGTGTAGGACGCCGTTTGTGCGTGTCGCACTGACATTATATTTTGAGCAAAGCAAAGAATATCGGTGCAAAACGCACTTTGCCGCCAACATTCCTTACCAAGACTCCCCGTTTTTTTGTAATAGTATCTGTGCAGGCTCATATCCTAATCGTGCTGCTTTCTTTATAAACTCTATTCCTTCCTTTCCATTACTTTTTTGCCCATAAGCAAGCCCCATATTGTAGTATGCTTCCGCATAATCGGGCTTTAATTCTATTGCCTTCTCAAAACATTTTATGGCTTTCTCGTATTGTCCATCCAAACCCACATAAGCAACTCCCATATTGACGTATGCTGACACAGCATCGGGCTTCTCATTAATCACCTTTTCATAATGCCTGATGGCGGTTTCAAAATTCCCGTCAATTTGAGCAGCATACGCTTTGATAAACCAATCATCGGCAGTTTTAGGAGTTGTTATCCTGTCATTGATACTTGCTATCTCGTCCTTTAATTCAGGTTTTGCATCTTTTGGCTGCACCTTTTGTATCTCTTCTAACACCTCTTTATGTCTTTCTTCTTCTCTTTGCTCCTTTTTTTCTTCTTTTTGTTCTTGTTTTTTCTGAATATACAAAGTTAAAAAGAGACCAAGTATTGTGAAAACCAAACCCAATATTCCTTCAATCTTAAAAAATATTGCTAAAACCAAACTCGCTATTCCTATAATACCAAAGAATATTGTTAAACCTTTATTTTGACGTATCCATTTCAAAATTCGTGCCATAAGAATCAAATAATTTAAGTCTGCAAACTTATTAAAAAACTTTTAAATTTGGTATTATTGCACTTTGGCACGATTATTGATATATAAAAGTTGAGAAAACCAAAACATTATGAAGACACAGCAAAATATTATGAAGGAAAACCGCACCGAAACGCCGCAAAAATACGGCGAAAAGCAAGCATTGAGCAATGAAAACAAAGTTACACAACCATCTTATCCAATAAAAGTGGCGTCTTCGGACGTTATGCTACTGCGAGATTAGACTTTGCGGCATCGAAAGCCGAAAGGCAGCAAATTCTATCAACGAAGGGCGACTCTCAAACGAGTTTCCCTTCTTTTTTTGCCTTTTTTCGCCTCCACAGAATCAAATCACAGAATTCTATAATCAAGTTTCAGAACTCCAGAATCAAATTACAGAATTTTGTAATCAAGTTCTGTGATTCTGAAGCTTGCTTTCGTCCGAACGAAAGCAAATCTCGCTAAAATGAAGTCAAATAATGTCCGTGCGACACGCACTTGTATGAAAATATAGTCAAAAAACACGGAAATAAAAGCAAATTATGCAAGGAATAAAATCAAATAATATAAAAATAAAGTCAAATTCCACCCAAATAAAAGCATATTATGAAAGCGATTAAAGCAAATAATATAAAAATATTGTCAATTCGCCACGCATTAAAAGGCTATTTGATAAAAATAAAAGAAAATAATGTCTGTACGACACGCACTTTGGTTTCTGCCTTATCAGGCATAATGATATTAAGATGGCGTTGCGAGAGAATATTTGAGGATTTTTTCGTAACTTTGCAGTACTTAATGCAGACAAAACGATATTTATGAAAATTTTTGTCAATAAAAAAGAGCGTATTGTGCCTGTTGATTGCAGCGTAAAGGAACTTGCCGCCATTCTTAGCAAGGATAAGGATTTCGGAATAGCGATTGCTATCGGCTCAAAGGTCGTGTCGCGGGAGCAATGGGAGACAACAATGCTGAAAGAGGCTGATGCGGTAACAATAATTGAGGCAACATGTGGAGGATAATAGGCTTTACACCCGACAAAAGCAGAGACCAGAGCGGCGAAGTGAAGCAAATCATCTCGTGGTTGCAAGCAGGAGAGATGGATTTCTTTCACATCCGCAAGCCGAAGTTTGGTGCGAAAGAGACCAAACGCTATCTTGAACTCTTCCCTCTTGAATTAAGAGAACGTTTATGCCTGCATGACCATTATGAAATAGCGGAAGAGATGGGCGTTGGCGGCATTAACATCAACCATCGCAACGCCGATAAAAATATAAGCCTGTGGAACGGCAGGCTTTCTTACTCCTGTCATAGTCTTGAAAGCGTTGCCGCCCATATAGACAGGGCTGACTACGTTTTTCTCTCGCCTGTCTTTGACAGCAGGAGCAAACACAACTACAAATCGCCCTTTACGCTGTCGGATTTGCAGACAGCAGCCGAACGAGGTCTGATAAACGAGAAAGTAATCGCTATGGGAGGGGTTACCAAAGGGCGTTTTGATATACTGAAACAACTTAATTTCGGCGGCGGAGCCTTACTTGGAGCGTTATGGACAAAGTAATGTTTATATCTCATCAGACTCCGGTCTATGGTTATCTGGATTCAATACGCTTAGCCCTTGAAGGCGGAATACGTTTTGTGCAATTAAGGGTGAAGGATGTTGATAAGGCTAAAATCATATCAATAGCCGAGAAAGCCAAAGCGGAATGCGACAAATATAATGCGATGCTTATCATTGACGATTACGCGGATTTGGTGTGCGAATGCAAACTTGACGGAGTGCATCTGGGCAAAGACGATATGCCTGTGGCGGATGCGAGGAAGATGTTGGGCAAAAGCAAGATTATAGGTGCGACTGCCAATAGTTATAACGATATTTTAGCGGCGGTAAATGCGGGAGCGGATTACATAGGTCTTGGTCCTTATGCATTCACACGCACGAAGAATAAACTCTCTCCAATACTCGGACTTGCGGGATGCGGGAATGTCATTGCCGAAATGAGAAAAAACAATATCCATACGCCTGTTTATGCTATCGGAGGCATCACTCTTGATGACGTAAAGCCGCTAATAGAGTGCGGAATGTATGGAATAGCCGTATCAAGTGCCATTCTTTCAACGGAAAATCCTGTATTAATGGCAAAAGAATTTGCTAATTTTGCATTCTGATAAACACTCATTACAATGAAAAAACTAATTATAGCGGGCAAAGAGTTTTCTTCCCGCCTGATACTTGGAAGCGGTAAGTTTCCTTCAAACAACATAATGGGCAAAGCAATAGTTGAGAGCGGCAGTCAAATGATTACCACCGCATTGAAAAGGATTGATGTGGAGCATTGCGATAATGATGACGTGCTTGCTCATATTGACAGAAAGAAAGTGGTATTGCTGCCCAATACTTCGGGCGTTCGCACTGCGGAAGAGGCTGTGTTTGCCGCTCAGATAGCATCCGAAGCCCTGCAAACCAAGTGGCTGAAACTTGAAATCCACCCTGACCCTAAGTATCTGCTGCCTGACCCCGTTGAAACCTTCAAAGCGACCGAGCAATTAGTAAAGTTAGGCTTCATAGTCTTACCCTACGTTAATGCTGACCCCGTTCTGTGCAAGAGATTAGAGGAAGCGGGCGCTGCGGCAGTGATGCCTCTCGGTGCTGCGATAGGAAGCAACAAGGGATTGAAGACACAGGATATGCTTGAGATAATTCTGAGTCAGAGTAACGTGCCTGTGATTATTGATGCGGGCATCGGCTCTCCTTCTCACGCAGCTCAAGCGATGGAAATGGGAGCAGACGCCGTTATGGTCAATACTGCTATTGCTATTGCCAACGATCCGGTCGCTATGGCAAAGGCATTCGCCAAAGCAATTGAGGCAGGACGCGAGGCTTACGAAGCAGGATTAGCCGCACAAGCCGTTTTTGCTCAGCCAACCTCGCCTCTGACATCGTTTTTGGACGATTAGCAGCAAGGAAACAGGATTTCCGCACATTGATTTTATATTTCAACGAACAAAAATACCAATAAAATCTTGCAAAATTTGCAAAAATTATTAACTTTGCAAAATTATAAACCATTAAAACCAAATAAAAATATGACAAAATTTACATTGCCGGCTCTGCCCTTTGCAAATAATGCATTAGAGCCTCACATCTCAAAGCAGACAATTGATTTCCATTACGGGAAACATCATCAGACTTACGTGGATAATCTTAATAAATTAATTGAAGGCACGGATTATGAAGGCAAAACATTGGAAGAGATTATCAAAACCTCAAAAGGTGGTATCTTTAACAATGCCGCACAGGTTTATAATCACACTTTCTATTGGAATTGTTTGACTCCGAACGGCTCTGACTTGCCAACCGGAGCATTGAAAGAGGCTATTGAAAAGCAATTCGGCTCTTTTGATAAATTTAAAGAAGATTTTACTGCTGCCGCTGTTGGTTTGTTTGGTTCGGGTTGGGCTTGGCTTGTAAAGAAAGCTGATAATACGTTGGAGATTGTGCAGACTTCCAATGCCGAAAACCCGCTTACCGACAACAAAACGCCACTTTTGACCTGTGATGTTTGGGAACACGCTTATTATCTGGACAAACAAAACAGGCGTGCCGCATATCTGGAAGATTTTTGGAAGATTGTTGATTGGCAAAAGATGTCTGCTCGTTACTAAACGAAATATCAACATTACGATACAAACATTAGAGGATGCTCGTTTGAGCATCCTCTTTTTTATTGCTTCGTTTCATAAGAATGAAAGGCTGTTTCATTTTTCTAAAACGGCGTTTCATTTTAACCAAACAGCCTTTCATTTTGATAAAACAGCGTTTTATTGTAGTCTTATTTGATTTGCTGACTATCAAACGATTGAAGAAATGGATGAAAGGCACAAAAAAAGGGCAGATTTCGCAATCTGCCCTCGTGGATTTAAACCTTATTGGTCTATTATTTATTGACTATCAATTTTTGTGTCCTATTGATGTCATTGTTCAAGATTCTGATGTAGTAAATGCCTGCCGCATAGTGCTTAACGTTCAATGTCAAGGTCTTCTGATTTGATTTGA
>JAISGN010000009.1 GCA_031263015.1 Bacteroidales bacterium | reverse complement strand
ACTCCGGTTAAATACACCCAATTAATCAGATGCATTTCCGCTACCTTGGTTCCAATTTCTTTCAATGTCCTCTCCCGTCCTCATATCCCAAAAACGGACTGCAAAAGTAATACTTTTTTGGCTATCTACAAAACTTTGGCAGAAGAAAAGCAAAAATAATTGCCTAACAATCTCAAAAACAATAAAGCCCATGCTGTTTTGCACGGGCTTTACAAAATAAAAATATTGTTATTTTAGAATTTCAAACCGACATTCAAAGAGAAATTGCTATTCTTTATGTCTCTATCAAGCGGATTGTTTGCCATTTGGGAATGGAAGTTCGTAATGCCTAAATTATAGCGGGCATCAACAAAAAAATGTCCGAAATCCCAGCCAAGACCGAAGTTAATACCCAAAGCAAATACGTTATAACCATCTCCGGACTTCCAATCAAATGTCTCGTTCGTTTTTAAAACGCCATTTCTTCTTACTTCCGTTTTTGTAGATGTCCCAATATTAAATCCTAACTGAGGACCAGCCTGCAAATACAAGCCTTTGAAAGGATAAACCTTCAATAAAATTGGAATGTTAATAAAGTTTGCATTTATAGAACTTTCAAACTCTGTTTCCTCTCTTAATATCTCTACCTCGTAATCCAATGTTGCTCTCTCCAACGAATATCCCGGCTCAATAGCAAGTCCGAATAATCTATTGATTCGCCATTCCATTACCAGAGCAGCATTGAAGCCTAATCCCATATCATAAGTTTCGGGAGCACCACTTGTGTCAATAGAAGGTGTTTTATAATTTATACTGGAAACATTTGCTCCTAATTTTATGCCCCAAGCAAATTTTTTGTCCAAATGAGAACTCTGTCCGTTTGCATTAAAGGCTGCAAACATCATGGTTGAGCAAACCACTGCCATCAATACTTTTTTCATATTCAATCTTTATTAAATTAGGCTGCAAAGATATACTATTTTTATAAATAGGCAATCTTTTATAATAAAATGCCGTATCTCCCAATCCAAAGCCTGTATTATTTAAACACTTCGTTTATTTGCTGACGGCTTTTATCTCTTCAATAATTCTGTTTGCCAGTTCATTCGCCTGAGACGAAGTAGCAGCCTCACTGTATATCCTTATAATAGGCTCGGTGTTGCTTTTGCGAAGATGTACCCAACAATCGGCAAAATTTATCTTTACTCCGTCAATGGTAGATATGTCTTCATTTTTATATTTGTCTGCAATCTTTTTCAGAATCAAATCAACATCAATATCAGGTGTTAATTCAATCTTGTTTTTTGAGATAACATACTCGGGATACGTCTTTCGCAAGTCGGAACACTTCATTTGCTTCTTTGCCAACAATGATAAAAACAACGCAATGCCCACAAGCGCATCCCGTCCGTAATGAAGAGCGGGATAAATCACTCCTCCGTTGCCTTCACCGCCGATAACGGCATCGGTTTGCTTCATTTTCTCAACCACATTCACCTCTCCGACAGCCGCAGCCGAGTAATCAGTGCCGTATTTCGCAGTAACATCACGCAAGGCTCTTGAAGAAGAAAGATTAGAGACCGTATTACCCTTTGTATGCGAAAGAATATAGTCGGCAATCGCCACAAGAGTATATTCTTCCACGAAAGGCTCGCCGTTTTCGCACACAATAGCCAGTCTATCCACGTCGGGATCAACCACAAAGCCCACATCGCAGCCCTCTTTTACCATAATATCGCATATATCCCTGATATTCTCGGGCAGAGGTTCGGGATTATGAGGAAAAATGCCCGTAGGCTCATCATTTAAGGCGACAATATTTTTCACACCTAAGGCTTTAAGCAATTTTTTCAGCACAAAACCGCCCGTAGAGCAAACTCCGTCAAAAGCAACCTTGAAATCCGCCGCACGAATCGCTGCTACATCAACCGTATTCAAAGCAATAACCTGTTCAATGTGCCTGTCTATTGTCGTGTCATCAACGATGCATTCGCCCAAAGCCTCAACGGGAGCAAAATCAAACTGATTCGCCGCCGCAAAATCAAGAACCATCTTTCCCTCATCGGCATTGATAAATTCACCTTTTGCGTTGAGCAACTTCAAAGCATTCCATTGAGCAGGATTATGGCTTGCCGTTAAAATAATGCCGCCATCGGCTTTATTGTTAATAACAGCCATTTCAACGGTAGGCGTAGTCGATAGCCCCGTATCAATAACCCTTACACCCATACCAATCAAGGTGCCGCTGACAAGCCGACTTAACATATCGCCTGAAAGCCTCGCATCCCTGCCAAGAACAATCGTTATTTTCTTATTTGCATTTGTCTGCCAGATGAACTGCACGAACGCCGCCGAACACTTTACCGCATCAACAGGAGTAAGATTCTCGTCGGGCAAGCCTCCTATCGTGCCTCTGAAACCCGATATAGATTTTATAAAAGCCATAAATAATATATTTTGAGGCTGCAAATATACGAAACATCTTGCTATCTCCGATTGCTTTGCTGCATTTGCTAAAATGAAAGGCTGTTTCATTTTTCTAAAACAGCCTTTCATCCGAACGAAACAGCCTTTCATTTCGCTAAAACAGCGTTTCATAAAAATAAAAAGGCACACCGACACGCACAAACTTGCTAATAAATTGTTTTAATGAAAGTTTATATCTTTGCAAGGTCAAAATAAAGAAATAATGGAAAGAACCGAACTTATAAATCTTATTAAGAGAAAGAAAAGTCTGCTTTGTGTGGGCTTGGATAGCGATATTACCAAATTGCCTGCCTGTGTGATGACGGCGGAAGACCCTATCTTTGAATTTAACAGGGCGATAATTGACGCCACACTGCCTTTTGCGGTTGCCTATAAGCCTAATCTGGCTTTTTATGAGAGCAATGGTGTGAAGGGAATGATGAGTCTGCAAAAAACTATGGCGTATCTTAGCGACAAAAGGGCGGAATGTTTCACTATTGCGGACGCTAAGCGCGGCGATATCGGCAACACAAGCGAACAATACGCCAAAGCATTTCTGTCAAACGAAGGAGATTTTGATTTTGATGCGATGACAATCGCGCCTTATATGGGAGAGGATTCGGTAAAGCCCTTTACAATCTATCCGAACAAGTGGGTAATCCTGTTGGCTCTTACTTCCAATAAAGGAGCGGCTGATTTCCAGTTTATAGAAGGCACAAACGGGCAAAGATTGTTTGAATCCGTTATAATCAAAGCACAACAATGGGCGACCGAATCAAATCTTATGTTCGTCTGTGGGGCAACGCAGGCAACGATGTTTAAAGATATAAGACGGATAGCACCTAAGCATTTCCTGCTTGTTCCCGGTGTCGGAGCGCAAGGCGGTAGTCTTGAAGCGGTATGCGATAATGGTTTGACAGAAGACTATGGGCTGCTGATAAACTCTTCTCGCGGAATTATCTTTGCCGACAAGAGTGCCGATTTTGCGAAGGTTGCTGCCGATAAAGCCGCAGAAATGAACGCCCAAACCTCAAAATATTTTAAGTAATGAAGGCAAAGATATTCCTTTTATGCTGTTTGGCTGTCGCCTTTTGCAGTTGCAATGTGGATTTTGACCCTAATACCGAATGGAAAGAAACAACTATTGTTTATTCTCTTTTGGATCAGGATGACGATACGACCTTTGTGAGGGTTGAAAAGGCATTTCTGGGTAAAGGGAACTACATTGAATTTGCCGAAGTGAGGGATAGCATCTATTATAAGGAGGAAGATATTGATGTAAAGATGTATGAGGCTTATACATGGGACGAAAATTTTAATACTCCTTCCGATACGTTTCAGTTTATTTACACTACGGCGTATCAAAAGCAAGAAGGCGAGTTTTCTAACGAAGAATCCCCGATATATTACTGCGTAACGCGGGGCAGAATCAGGCAAAACCGGTTGTATAAACTTGTTGTTACCAATCTGAAAACAGGTAATATTGTATCCTCAACAACTTCCCCGTTAGCGACCTTTAATATCCTCAAACCGGAAAGCAATAATTTTGTATTTAACGGAACAAAGAACAATCTTAAAATGGACATTGAGTGGAATAATAAGAACAATAATTCTTACGGAGCAATGCCTAAACTTTTCCAACCGATGATTCGCTTTTATTATATGGAGAATAATGTGGAGAAATTCATAGATGTGTCGTTTGGAAAGGTGGTTAATCAATATTCTGCGGGCACTTCTCATAAGATGACCTACACTCTGACGATGCAAAGCCTGTTGAATGCCCTGAAAACGAAGTTGGATAACAACCAACCAAAGCAATGGACAAACAGAACGAACCCTTTGGAACTTACTATTGCGGCTTGTGATATTGCGATGTATGATTATATGAATATAAACAGGGCTGATGAAAATATGCTTACCGAACGACCATTTTATACCAACATAGATAATGGTGTGGGCTTATTTGCTTCGCGCCGAAGGGGGATTAAGATTGTTTTTGACAGATATACGTCTCTTGATGACTTCGTTAATGGTTTGGTTGGCTTGAATGTCGGATTTACTACCAAGTAACGGCATTTTAAAACTTGATAAGAATAAAATAATATCTGATTTCAGGCGAATAAAAGCAAGGGTTGTTCCGATGAGAACAACCCTTATTTTATGTATTAGTGATATCAATCTGTTTTATCTGCGAGATGCCATAAGGATTTCAAGCATCTTAATCGCACATTCTGATATTATTGAGCCGGGACCAAAGATTGCCGCCGCTCCTGCTTGATATAGGAAGTCGTAATCCTGTGGCGGAATAACCCCTCCTACTATAACCATAATATCTTCTCGTCCTAACTTCTTTAATTCTTCAATAACCTGCGGTACAAGGGTCTTATGTCCTGCCGCAAGCGAGCTTACGCCGAGTATATGCACATCATTCTCCACTGCTTGGCGAGCTGCCTCTGCCGGAGTCTGGAATAATGCTCCCATATCCACATCAAAGCCCAAGTCTGCATAGCCTGTTGCCACTACTTTGGCACCTCTGTCGTGTCCGTCTTGACCCATTTTTGCTATCATTATTCTTGGACGCCGTCCTTCTATCTTTGCAAATTCATCGCACAGGTTTTGTGCTTTTTTAAACTGCTCATTGTTTTTTGTTTCCGAACTATACACGCCTGAAATCAAGTTTATTTTTGCTTTATACCTACCAAAATGTTTTTCTAATGCGTAAGAGATTTCACCTAATGAGGCTCTCTTTCTTGCACAATCAATAGAAAATTCAAGCAAATTGCCTTTGCCTGATGCGGCAACATTAGACAATGCCTCCAAAGCAGATTGCACCTCCGCCTCATTTCGTTCTGCTCTCAGTTGAGCAAGTCTCTTTAATTGGGATTCACGAACGGCAGTGTTATCTACTTCTAATGTTTCAATAGGAGCCTCTTTATCCAATCTATATTTATTAACTCCGAGAATTGTATCTTCGCCTGAATCTATTCTTGCTTGCTTACGTGCTGCCGCTTCTTCAATACGCATCTTCGGAATGCCGCTTTCTATTGCCGCTGCCATACCTCCGAGTTTTTCAACCTCCTCAATAAGAGACCAAGCCCTGTGAGCAATTTCGTGAGTCAGGCTTTCAACGTAATAAGAGCCTGCCCAAGGATCAACACTGCGGCATATATCGGTTTCTTCCTGCAAATAAATCTGTGTATTACGTGCAATGCGTGCAGAGAAATCAGTAGGCAGCGCAATGGCTTCATCTAACGCATTTGTATGGAGAGATTGCGTATGTCCGAGTGCTGCTCCCAATGCTTCGATACAAGTGCGGGCTACATTATTATAAGGGTCCTGTTCCGTTAATGACCATCCCGATGTTTGCGAGTGAGTACGCAATGCAAGCGATTTAGGATTCTGAGGATTGAACTGATGAATCAATTTTGCCCAAAGCATTCTTGCTGCTCTCATCTTTGCAATCTCCATAAAATGATTCATTCCTATTGCCCAGAAGAAAGACAAACGAGGTGCAAACTGGTCAATGGTCATACCGGCATTAATTCCCGCACGAATATATTCTAATCCGTCCGCAAGGGTATAAGCCATTTCTATATCACAAGTTGCTCCTGCTTCCTGCATATGATATCCGCTTATGGAGATACTATTGAATTTCGGCATATTCTTTGACGTGAATTCAAAGATATCGGCAATAATTTTCATAGAAGGCTTAGGTGGGTAAATGTAAGTGTTTCTCACCATAAACTCTTTAAGAATATCGTTCTGTATTGTGCCGCTCAATTTATCCATACTTACGCCTTGCTCTTCGGCAGCAATGATATAAAACGCCAAAATCGGCAAAACCGCTCCGTTCATCGTCATTGATACCGACATTTTGTCCAATGGTATCTGGTTAAAGAGGATTTTCATATCTAAAATTGAATCTACGGCAACGCCGGCTTTACCTACGTCTCCCACAACCCGCTCATGGTCGGAGTCATAGCCTCTATGTGTAGCCAAATCAAAGGCTACGGAAAGTCCTTTTTGACCTGCGGCTATGTTTCTGCGGTAAAACGCATTTGATTCCTCTGCTGTAGAAAATCCTGCGTACTGACGGATGGTCCAAGGTCTCATTACATACATCGTGGAGTAAGGACCGCGTAAATTAGGTGCTATTCCGGCAGCATAATTCAAGTGTTCCATACCTGCCAAATCAATCTTGCCGTAAGCAGACTTAACAGGGATTTGTTCGGGAGTAAGCCATGTTTTAGCAATCTTTGCTTCCTTTTCCCATTGCTCAAAGCTCATTCCCTTAGGGGTTGCTTTGAAATCTATATTTGCGAAATCTATTCTCATTATTGTTTATTTTAATAAAAAAATCACTGATTTTGAGGTTGCAAAAGTACGTTTTTATTTTCAAAGAGCAGGTCTTACGGGCATATTTTTTTGTTTTGCGTTCTTAAAATCAATTATTATCCCGACAATACGGGCTTTCGTTTTAGCCGAACGGGCTTTTATTTTGATTTGGTATATATCAAATTTCAATTAGGTATATACCAAAAACAAATTAGGTATATACCAAAGCAAAATGAAACAGCCTTTGGTAAAAATGAAATCTGCTAATAAAAAGTTGTATCTTTGCAGACTTATTTTCAAACAAACTAACGGCACAACAGAATGAAGGATAAAGATAATAAAACAAAGGACGGCAACAATAAAAACGGCTGTTCGTTTTGCGGACGCAGCGAAAAAGAAGTCGGATTCTTAATCAAAGGTTACGGAGGCAATATTTGCGTGGATTGTTGCAAGAGTATAGCCAATGTTATTGAGGAAGAGGAACATAAACGCAGCGTTGCCGATGTGCAATCTTTGGAAATAGGAACGCCGAAGCAGATAAAACAATATTTAGACCAATATGTGATAGGGCAGGATGAAGCAAAAAAAGTGCTTTCCGTTGCCGTATATAATCATTATAAGCGATTGAAGTATTATGCGGCTAATAAGCAGAAGCAGGATGAGGTTGAACTGGACAAATCCAACATAATAATCGTAGGACAGACGGGAACAGGAAAGACATTGCTTGCAAGGACGATAGCAAAGATGCTTAACGTGCCGTTTTGCATTGCTGACGCTACCGTATTGACAGAAGCTGGTTATGTGGGAGAGGATGTGGAGACGATATTGACAAGGTTGCTGCAAGCGGCTGACTATAACGTTGAAGCAACTCAAAGAGGCATTGTCTTCATTGATGAGATTGACAAAATAGCACGCAAAGGCGATAATCCGTCTATTACTCGTGATGTGTCGGGAGAGGGTGTGCAGCAGGCATTGTTAAAGTTGCTTGAAGGGACTCTTGTCAATGTGCCGCCGCAAGGAGGCAGGAAACATCCCGAACAAAAGTTTATTCAGATAGATACCCGTAATATTTTATTCATATCGGGAGGGGCTTTTAACGGAATTGAGCGTATTATTGCCAATCGGCTTAATGCTGCCGCCATAGGCTTTTCCGCATCCGAAGAACGAGAGAATATTGACAGGGAAAATGTTTTGCAATACATCAAACCGCAAGATTTGAAAACCTTCGGCTTAATTCCCGAACTCATAGGGCGTTTTCCTGTCCTTACTCACTTGGAAGAATTGAGCAAAGAGGCATTACGGGATATTCTTACCAAGCCTAAAAACTCCGTCATCAAGCAATACAAAAAACTTTTTGAGATTGACGGCGTTGAATTGACGTTTGCTGACGATGCTTTAAACACTTTTGTGGATATTGCAATGCAGTATAAACTCGGAGCAAGGGGTCTGCGGGGCATAATAGAGAGTGTGATGACGGATATAATGTTTGACTTGACGGATTTCGCCGTTGAAAATAAGGTAACAATCACTAAGGATATGGTTATGACACAATTCGGCAAGGAAAAGTCAAAATTTGCCGACATAGCCTAATCTCATTTTATTAAGGCTTGATTTGCTTAAAATAAAACGGCGTTTCATCAAAATGAAACGCCGTTTTGGTATATTGAAATCAAAGATTATTTTAGCCTAATGCTTAGGTTTTATGTCTAACTTAACAGGCTCAACCATATTCTCAGGTTTGAGAATGGTATCAAGGTCTTCCTTGCTGAGGATATCGTGTTCCAGCACCAGTTCATAAACACCCCTTCCGCTCGTTATTGCTTCTTTGGCAATCTTCGTTGAGTTTTTGTAACCGATAATAGGATTCAACGCCGTAACTATGCCTATGGAATTTTTAACCTGGCGTTCGCAATTGGCAACATCTGCTTTTATGCCGTCAATGCAAAGTGTGCGAAGAGTATTAAAGCCGTTAATAAAAAGATTGATTGATTCAAACAGACTATAAACAAGCACGGGTTCCATAACATTAAGTTCCAATTGAGCATTCTCCGATGCTAATGTAACGGTTAAGTCATTGCCGATAACCTTATAGCATATCTGATTAACAACCTCAGGGATTACCGGATTAACCTTGCCCGGCATTATTGAGGAACCTGGTTGCATTTCGGGCAAATGAAGTTCGTGGATTCCGCATCTTGGTCCCGAACCCATCAAACGCAAGTCATTGCAGATTTTTATCACACGTAAGGCAATGCGTTTCAAGGCTGCCGAATATCCTACCAACACTGATGAATCTGTTGTAGCCTCTACCAAATCGCTTGCCAGGCTTACGTTCCATCCTGTGATGTCTCGCAATGCTTCTGTGCAGAGTTTGCTGTATCCTGGCTCGGAACATATTCCTGTTCCTATGGCTGTGGCTCCCATATTTATCTCTAACAAATCTTCTGCGGCGTTATTCAGGTTTGAAAGCTCCTTTTGCAGTCCGTTTGCGAAGGCTTGAAATGTTTGTCCCAAGGTCATAGGTACGGCATCCTGCAATTGAGTTCTGCCCATCTTGATTATATTCGCAAATTCCTTTGCTTTATTTTCCAGAGATGAGATAAGATTTTGCAGAGCCTCGCTAAGCATTTTGTTTTCCAAATAAAGACCGAAATGAAATGCGGTAGGGTAGGCGTCATTGGTAGATTGAGACAGATTGATGTGGTCATTAGGCGAACAATATTCGTATTGCCCGTGCTCATATCCAAGAATCTCAAGCACACGGTTTGCAATAACTTCATTAGCGTTCATATTAACGGTCGTACCTGCCCCTCCCTGAATCATATCCGAAAGAAAAAATTCGTGATGTTTGCCTTCCAGCAGTTCATCACAAGCTTTGCAGATAGCATTATACGTTTTCTCGTCCAGACGACCTTGTTTGAAATTGGCGATTGCTGCTCCCTTTTTTGTGAAAGCCATACCCTTGATGAAATTAGGGTAATCCCTCATCACACGACCTGAAATCCTGAAGTTTTCAAAGCCTCTTGCCGACTGCACACCATAAAGGGCGTCAGCAGGAATTTCTTTTGTTCCGATAAGGTCTGATTCCATCCTTACGGATTTAGATATATTATTCATATTGTTACGATTATTAAAATTATAAATTGAAAAATAAGTTGCAAAGATATGAAAAAATATTATCTTTTACTCAAAAATTCATCTATTCTTTCGGCAACCTGCTCCATTAGCCACATCGGTGTTGATGTTGCACCGCTTACGCCGATTGATTTGATGTTCGGCAGCAATGAAAAGTCAATTTCTTCCGCCGAATTGAGCAAAAAAGTATTCGGATTCTCCTTCTTGCAGATATTAAACAAATACATACCGTTTGAAGAGTTGGAAGAAGAGACGAAAAACACTATATCGTGATTGCGGGCGAAAGAAATAATGGAATCTTTTCTGTTCAGAACGTGCTTACATATTGAATTGGTGATGCCAATCTTGCGACACTCGGCTTTAAGGCTTATTTCCCTTATCACATCTGCATAAACATTTTTATCCATAGTCGTTTGCGAGAATATAAGCAGGTTTTTGCGAAATTTTTCTATCGTTTCCAAATCTTTAACCGAAGAAATAACCATCGCCTTACCCTCAACCTGTCCGAGCAAACCTAATACTTCCGGATGCCCTTGCTTTCCTACGATAATGATTTCAGAGTCGGCGGCATTGAGATTGCTTTTTGATTCCTTAATCTCTTGTTGCAATTTAAACACAATAGAGCATGTGGCATCAATAATAGTGATTGAGCGTTCTTTTGCAGTCTTAAAAGTTGATGGAGGCTCACCATGCGCCCGCACAATGACCTTACAGTCGGATAAGGTCTCAAATTCTTCATAGTTTATGGTGATTAAACCGAGCGATTGCAGGCGTTCAACCTCCGTTTTGTTATGAACAATGTCGCCGAGGCAATAAATCTTTTCGCCTTTCTTCAATTCGTTTTCCGCAATCCTTATTGCATTGACCACGCCTTGGCAAAAGCCGGCTTTGTTATCAATTTCTATTTTTATGTTATGCTCATTCATTGTGATAAAGTAAGGTATGGTCGGCAAAATTGCCGCTTTTAAGATGACAAAATTAGATAAAAATCCGATAAAGATTGGTATGGATTTGAGCAAAGGCTGTTTCGTGCGAATGAAAGGCTGTTTCATTTTCACCAAACGCCGTTTTAGAAAAATAAAACAGCCTTTGGTTAGAATGTTAAGACGTAATATTTTAGCCGAAGAAAGTATTGTCAGTGCGACACGCACTTTCGGTTAAAGCAAACCAAAGCATTTGCCGGGCAAAGTGCGTATGTGATTGTTGATTTCAAGATTGAGCAGGGCAGATGCTAATTGCGATGTATTCATCTTTGATTTAATGGTCAGTTCATCAATGTTTATGCCCTCATTGTCGGCAATTATTTTATAAATCTTTGCTTCCTGCGGCGGCAAATCGGGTGTTGTTTTGGCGAAATCAAACGCCGCTTGCTCCTTGTCGCTTTTGTCCCAATGCATAAGGCGTGCTATGTCGGTGGTACGGCTTATGATGCGGGCGATGTCTTTATCAATGATAGCGTTGCAGCCTTCGGATGAGGTGTCGTTTAGTCTGCCCGGCACAGCCATTACTTCGCGGTTGTAACTGTTTGCAATGCGAGCCGTAATCAATGCTCCGCTGTTGAAGGTTGCTTCTATTACGATGGTCAGATGAGATAAGCCGGCGATGATACGGTTTCTTTGAGGGAAAAGACTTGGATTCATTTTTGTTTTGCTGAAATATTCGGAAACAATACCGCCTTGCGTTTTCATCTTTTGAGCCAAGTCAAAATTCTCACGAGGGTATATCATATCCAAACCATGTCCCAAAACGCCGAATGTTGGCATACCTCTGTCCAAAGCCGCTATGTGGGAAGCGGTATCAACTCCGTATGCCAGACCGCTTACTATCGTGGCGTTATATCTGCGTAATTCCTCAACAATAGCAAGAGTCGTCTGTTTGCCGTAGTCTGTTATCTTGCGGGAACCTACAATGGCGACAATACGTTCTGCATTCAGATTGCCGTTGCCTTGAAAGAAAATGCAGATTGGCGGGTCGGCAATTTGTTTTAGGTTGTTTGGGTAGTCTGCATTGGCAAAAAAAAAGGAGTTTATGCCGTATCGCTGCATAAACTCCAACTCTTGTTCGCATTGAGCAAACATTGTGCGGTTTATAATCTCATCTATGGTTCTCGTTTTTGACTTAAAAATAATCTCTAACGACTTTCTGTCTTCGCAAAACAATGCTTCGGCAGAACCAAAGTGGTCTATAAGAGCCTTTGCTGTGATACTGCCGATACCAAATGTCTTTGCAAGGGCTAATTCGTAAATATTGACCATAGATAAGGGCTAATGCTTAGAATTTTTCTTTATGTTTGTCGATTTGTGTCTTTAATGCGTCGATGCAAAGCATAATTGCCTGTTCAAAAGTGTCTGCCTGCTTGGATGCAAACAAATCATATCCCGTTACGAGCAATCTTACTTCGGCTATCTTGTTGTTTTCCGACTCCGGTTTATCAATTTTCAGGATTACATCAGCAGATACGATTGTCGGAATCTGCTTTTCAAACTTGGAAACCTTCTTTATGATGAATTCTTCCAACTTTTCATCAATCTTAAACTTAACTGCGTTGATTTTTACGTTCATAGTTTGTTCTCCTTTCGTTTGTTAGTATTACTTTTATTAGATTGAAAATTATTATTTCTTCTTTACAACGTTATTTATTGAGGTATTATTGTGCTGAAACCTTATTGTATTTTACTGATTACTCGGCATGCGGGTGTGCTTGCTTATATACCCGTTTCAAATCTTCAATGGAATTGTGCGTATAGACCTTTGTTGCTTCCAAAGACGAATGTCCGAGCAGTTCTTTAATAGAATTGATGTCTGCTCCGTTGTTTAATAAATGTGTTGCGAAGGTATGGCGAAGGATATGGGGCGATTTCTGTTCTACATTAGCAGAAGCCAGCAACCGATGTATCAAATAATAGATTTGATGTCTGCTCATAGGATTATTATGCTTGTCAATAATCAATTGTTCGCAAGTCGCACCGTGTTCTTGCTTTGCTTTGATGTAGGCTTCCACTTGTTTTAGTAATTTATTGTGCATAGGGATTATCCGCTCCTTTTGTCTCTTGCCGAGGATTCTTACATATCCGATGGCGAAATCAAAATCCGATTCTTTTATTTGGAGGATTTCCGCTTGCCGAACGCCCGTTGCATAAAATAATTCTAAAATTAAATTGTCTCTAAGTTGCAAAAACTCATCCTCTTCCGCTATTTCGTTGTTGAGAATGCGGCTTATATCGTTTTGTTGTATGTAAATAGGATTGCGTTGTTTGATTTTGGGAGCGGTTATCTTCTCCATAGGATTATGAATGATGGTTTGCTCTCGTACCAAATAATGGAAGAATGTTCTGAGGCTTGCTATTTTTCGGCAGATTGTTCGTGCCGACATTCCGTTATTGCTCAATGTTAAAATCCAGTCTCTTACCATTTGAGCCGAAACGCCTTTCTCTTCTTCAATCTCAAACCTTACGCGAATGAAATCAGCAAAGCACGTAATATCGTTAAGATAAGCCATGATTGTATGAGGAGAAAAATGTTTCTCATCTCGCAAATAATGTTCAAAATCTGCGGTTTTCATAATGGCAAAGATAAAAAAAACTCACAAATTAGATTTGTGAGTGGTTTTTTATGATAAGCAAAGATTGATTACTTATCTAATTCAGCCTGACGCAGACCTTGAACATAGATAGCCTTCAATCGTCTGTTTCTTGCTACTACCGAAGGTTTTGTGAATTGCTTGCGAGAACGTAATTCGCGGATCATACCGACTTTTTCTACCTTACGTTTAAGTTTTTTCAAGGCTCTCTCAATGTTTTCACCTTCTTTAATAGGAACAATAAGCATAAAATATACCTCTTTCTTTTTAAATGTTAATAAATTAATAAACTATTTTTTTGAATTTGCAAAAGTACAATATTTTTATTGAATACGCAAATTTACAACATTATTATTCTTTTGTATTTCCAAAAAATATACTGATGAGGCTAACTAAAAAGACTTTCTACGAATGCTTTGCGGTCAAAAAGTTGCAAATCCTCAGGTTTTTCGCCCAAGCCAATATAGCGAACAGGCACTTTGAATTGGTCGGATATGCCTATAACAACTCCGCCCTTTGCCGTGCCGTCAAGTTTTGTTAAAGCAATTGAATTAACTGCTGTTGCAGCCGTGAATTGGGTTGCTTGCTCAACTGCATTCTGCCCTGTGGATGCATCAAGCACAAGCAATATTTCATTAGGAGCATAATCCACAACTTTCTTCATCACGTTTTTGATTTTGGAAAGTTCGTTCATCAGTCCTATCTTATTATGTAATCGTCCTGCGGTGTCAATTATGACGATATCGGCTTGCTTTGCCACAGCCGATTTGAGCGTATCAAAAGCAACAGAGGCTGGATCGGCTCCCATAGATTGCGAAACAATATCGACTCCCGTGCGTTCCGCCCATATTTTTAACTGATCAATAGCCGCAGCCCTGAATGTATCGGCAGCACCCAGCACAACACTTTTGCCTGCCTTCTTAAACTGATATGCTAACTTGCCTATGGTTGTGGTTTTGCCTACTCCATTAACGCCAACGACCATTATAACATAGGGCTTTGGTGCATTTGTCTTATCAAAATCGGTTTCGGTTGCCATGTCATTTTCCATTAGCAATACTTCTACTTCCTCCTTTAAGATTATGTTGAGTTCTGCCGTTGTCAAATATTTATCTCGCAATACTCGTTTCTCAATACGCTCAATTATTTTCAACGTTGTTTCAATTCCAACATCGGATTCCACCAATACTTGTTCCAAATCGTCCAATACACTTTCATCAACTTTTGATTTTCCGATGATTGCCTTGGATATTTTGCCGAAAACGCTCTCCTTAGTCTTGGCAAGACCTTTGTCAAGCGTATCTTTATTGCTTTTGGAAAGAAAAGAAAATATACCCATATACCATATAATATTATAATTACCTGCTTAGATGTATTTGTACAAATACAAAAAATTGCTCTTCCTAATGATTAGGAGAACAATTTTCTATCTTGAAAGTATGATTTCAAATATCAACAAGGGCTAACCCTTATTTCTTCTTGCCGAAGTAATCCTTAACAGCATCGGAAGCAATAATTTCTTCCTTAAAAGAGTATGCACCTGTTTTTTCACTGCGTTGCATACGGATTACTTTTGCAAAATCTTTTCCTGAAGACGTCTTTAATGTTGCGACTACTTTCTTTGCCATATCTTAATCTGTTTAATTATTCTTAAGTACCTTATTTTATTTCCTTATGAACGGTTACCTTCTTCAAAATAGGGTTATACTTCTTCAATTCCAACCTATCAGGAGTATTTTTCTTTGATTTGGTTGTTACATAACGAGAAGTGCCGGGCATACCCGATGCTTTGTGTTCCGTACATTCAAGAATCACTTGTATTCTAACGTCTTTTGCTTTCTTTGCCATGTTACTTCTGATTTTTGAGTTTGCAAAATTACAATATTTTTTCAGAATACGCAAACATTTAGTGCAAAAACATTTTTATAAGGTGGTGTTTTGCAATGCGCATATTAGAATTTGGAACTAAGCCATCTGATAAGGTCGTTGCCATTTGCGTATATCAAAAGAGCAAACAGCAATATCATTCCGACAGTCTGTGCCCGAGCAAGAAATTTGTCGCCAGGCTTTCTGCCGCTTATCATTTCCCAAAGCACAAAGAACACATGACCGCCGTCCAACGCAGGAATAGGGAGGATATTCATAAATGCCAATATTATAGATAAGAAAGCAGTGATGTACCAAAATACTTGCCAGTCCCAAGATGAAGGAAACAAACCGCCGATTGCACCAAAACCGCCCACTTGTCTTGCTCCCTCTTTTGAGAATATGAGTTTGAATTGTTTAACGTAATTAACGAGCATTGATGTTCCCTTTTCAACACCGGCAGGTATGGATTCCAATAAAGAATATTCCGTTTTGTGAGTTTCAAACATCGTCAGCGGGTCTTTGGGATAGACTCCGATTTTCGCGTCGCTGCCCAGCTTTATAGGAAGTGTCTTTAATTCATTATTTCTGTAAAAACTAACGGCAACTTCTTTGTTAGCCTTATCCTTAATCGTCCTTACAAATTCCGAGAAAGAAGCAGTAGGCGTGCCATCAAGTGCAACAATGCTGTCTCCCTGCCTCATGCCGGCTGTTTGTGCCGCAGAACCGGCGGCAAATTCGCCGACAACAAACGGAAATAAAGGAGTGATGAGTGATTTCTCTTCAGAAGCAACGACTTGCTTTGCAAAATTGTCGGGAAGTAATATTTCCACAACGCTGTCGCCTCTTTTGACTTTGCATTGCTTCGCATCATCAAGCAGCAATGAGTTTTGAGCATCGCTAATCTCCGTTACATCATTTCCGTTTATGGCAATAATTATATCTCCGTTGCGAAAACCGTTATTGATGAAAGTTTGCGAATATTCATAACCAAGTTTGGCATTGGCAAGAGGAAGAGTTTCTTTTCCCCACACAAACAATATGGCGGCAAATATAACTAATGCTCCGACGAAATTCATCAATACGCCGCCCAAAACAATCAATAATCGTTGCCATGCAGGCTTTGAGCGATATTCCCATTGCTGTGGCTCCGATGAAAGGGCTTCTGCCGAGGTGTTATTCTCATCTATCATTCCCGCAATCTCACAATAACCGCCGAAAGGTACCCATCCGATACCCCATTCGGTGCTTTCGTCATGGTCGGTGAAGGATTGAGGAGATTGTTTTGAGAAGAAACTAAATCGCCATCTGCCGTCAATCTTTTTTGCTCTCAAAATAGAGAAATAAGGGTTGAAAAACAAATAGAACTTCCTTACTCTGGTTTTAAACAAACGAGCAAATAAATAATGCCCTAATTCATGTATGAACACAAGAAGGGATAAACTCAATATCAATGCTAAAAATTTCATATCAGTCTTAAATTAAATATTTCAAAGACGCCCTTACCTCATTATCCGTTGCTATAAGGTCGTCATAAGTCGGCTTTTCAATAAATTTATGTTTGGTTATAGCCTCCTCAATCAGCGTTGCAATGGAGAGGAAGCCTATCTTTTCTTTCAAAAACGCCTCAACCGCAACTTCATTTGCCGCATTGAGAATGGCAGGTGCATTTCCGCCGCATTCAATAGCCCGATACGCCAAATCCAAACAGCGGAAGGTTGCTCTGTCAGGCTCTTCAAATGTTAATGAAGGCATTGAAAACAAATCCAGATGCTCATAACAGCCTTCCAGACGCTGAGGAAAACTCAACGCATACTGAATCGGCAGCCGCATATCAGGCAATCCTAACTGTGCCTTAAAGGAACCGTCTTCAAATTCCACCAAAGAATGCACTATTGATTGACGATGCACGGCTACTTTGATGTTTTGCGGCGGCATATCAAACAACCATCGTGCTTCAATGACTTCCAAACCTTTGTTCATCAAGGTTGCCGAATCTATTGTTACCTTTCTGCCCATCGTCCAGTTGGGATGGCAAAGTGCTTGCTTCACATCAACGCCCTCCAACCGCTTTCGGTCATAACCAAAGAAAGGTCCGCCGCTGGCAGTTAAGAAAAGATTTTTTGGTTTTGCCTCCCCAATCAAACATTGAAAGATTGCGCTATGCTCCGAATCAACAGGCAAAATCGGTATATGGCGTTCCAATGCTTTGGAAGTAACAATGCCGCCACCGACAACAAGAGTCTCTTTGTTGGCAAGAGCAATGGGTTTATTGTTTTCAAGAGCCGCCATAACGGGAGCAAGCCCTGCCACGCCAACAATAGCAACCAACACCATATCTATTGACTCCATGCTCATCACATCAACAATGGATTCAGCCCCAGCAAATACTTTTACATCCGTATGCTGCAAGGCATCTTTGAGAGGCTGATAGAAATCTTTATTAGCAACAACCACGCAATTAGGCTCAAATTCCAACGCCTGCCGAGCAAGCAATTGCCAATCCGAATGTGCTGTCAATACCTCAATATCAAATTCGGCTCTGTGATTTGCAACTACCTGTAAAGCCTGAGTGCCTATTGAGCCTGTTGAACCTAAGATTGCTATGCGTCTTTTTTGTTTCATTGGGCTGCAAAAATACTAAAAAATAACAAAAGGCTGATTGGTGAAAATAAAACAGCCTTTCATAAAAATGAAACAGCCTTTGGTGCGAATGAAAGGCTGTTTCGTCAGAGCGTTGTCCGATAGGGATGTAGAAAGACGTGATGACATCGGTACAAAACCGCCCTTTGAAAAAAAATCTTTACATTTGCAGACTTAAAATCTTGAATATATGGAAGTGAAATTAACATATAAAGAGGCGTTTTGCGAGTTAAAAGAATTGATTGAAAGGTTGGAGAGCGATGAAGTGGCGATTGATGAACTTATAGAGAACATTCGGCGTGCGGAAACATTGATTGGCGTTTGCAAAACGGCTCTTACGGAGTTTGAAGACAAGAGTAAAGAAATTTTTGAGAGGCTTGAAGAACATCAAAATCAGGAAACGGAAAATTAAAACCATTGAAGCCGACAATTAAACCAAGCATCATATTTATATTATGGCTTATTGTTGCCGTATTGCTGCCTCATAATCTTGCGGCACAGGATACTCTTGCCGTCAAAAGCCTTTCCGACACCGCCAAATCAGGTATTGATACAACCAAATCAGATATTGATACAGCGAAAGCAAAGAAACCGAAACCGATACTTGAAAGCAAGATTGATTATAAGGCGTCTGATTCGGTTGCTTTTAACTTTGACGACAAGGAAGTCTATCTTTACAACAACGGAAAGGTGAATTTTGACGCCAATGAGTTGGAAGCGGGCTATATTTCAATCAATTTTGACGACAAAAGGCTGTATGCAACCTCCATAAAGGACACTTCCGACAAACAAACGCAGCATCCGATTTTCAAAGATGACGGAAAAGATTATCAAAGCAAGGAACTGACCTATAATTTTGATACTAAAAAGGGTTTAATCAAAGGAGTATTTACCAAAGAGGGCGAAGGATATTTGCATGGTGAGCGAATAAAAAAGGTAGATGAGAAAGTGATGTACATAAAGGGCGGTTTATTTACCACATGTGATGATCCCGACCATCCTCACTTCTCTATAAATTTTTCAAAAGGCAAAGCCGTAGCAGGGGATAAGATAGTAACCGGTCCGGCGTGGTTTTCAATCATGGAAATCCCTACTCCGCTTCTTCTTCCCTTCGGTTATTTTCCTTTTACCGACAAACAAAAATCGGGATTGCTCATTCCGTCTTACGGATATGCGGCAAACAGAGGCTATTATTTGAATAATGCGGGATGGTACTTTGCTTTTAATGATTATTTTGACCTCGCATTGCAGGGAGACATCTATACAAATCTCAGTTATGCGGTAAATGCGAAAAGTAATTACGTTAAAAAATATAAATACAGCGGAAACCTGCTTTTTCGTTATGAAGAAAATCACAGCGGCTTGAAAAATACGCCACAATACGGCAGTCAGTCAAATTTTAAGTTCAATTGGTATCATAAACAAGACGCAAAGGCACATCCTTATCGCACCTTCTCGGCAAATGTCAATCTTGTGAGCCAGTCATACAGCCAAAACACAATCAATATCAATGACCGAATTACCAATACGACCACATCCTCCATTGCATTCTCCACTCGCTTTGGCAGCAAAGTCTCTTTGTCAGCCAATTTGGGCGAAAGTTATAACATAAACACAGGTTCAATCAGTCTTGATTTGCCTTCCGTTACTCTTTCCACGTCTCAGTTGTATCCGTTGAGGTTTAAAAAAAATAGTAGTGGGGAAACACGCTGGTATGAAGAGATTTCAATCTCCTATCGTATGAATTTGATAAATAAGATTGAGGGTATAGACAGCGTTCTCTTCTCTTCAAAAACGTTAAACGACCTTAGCAATCTTTTACCCTATATGCGAAACGGCGTACAGCACTCAATACCGGTGCAGAGCAATATAAAATTTCTAAAACACTTCAATTGGGCAAATTCAATCAACTATAACGAACGCTGGTATTTCTCTTCACTCTCCAAAAAGTATGATGCCGCCGGCGGAGCCTTGATTGTTGATACCTCTTACGGCTTTACCGCAAATCGGGATGTGAGTTTCTCTTCTTCTATCAACACAAAGATATACGGAATGTTCAATTTCAAAAAAGGACCCATTGTTGCCGTAAGACATGTCTTTGACCCATCAATATCATTTAACTTTACGCCTGATTTTTCTGCCTCTTCGCTTGGTTTTTACGGCTCTTACACGGATGGAAACGGCAGAAGGATTGTCTATTCCCGCACCGAAAACGGCATATTCGGCTCTCCGCCTAAGGCAATGTCGGGAGTAGTAAATTTTTCGCTGAGAAACAATCTTGAAATGAAGGTAAAATCCAAGTCAGACACCGTAACCGGTACCAAAAAGATAGTTTTGTTGGAGAATTTTAGCCTTACAACCGGATATGATTTGGCAGCAGATTCAAATAACTGGCAACCGCTTCAGCTAAACGCCCGTACAACTTTGTTTGATAAATTAAGGATAGAATTTAATGCGTCTTATACGCCGTATGCAATGGATTCAAACGGACGATTGATAAATAAATTTTTGTGGGATACGGAAGGAAAGTTGTTTCGCCGCACAAACTCAACGTGGTCCTTTAATGCTTCGTGGCAATTCAGTGGTAAAAAGTCGGAAAAAGACAAAAATCAACCGTCGAAGCAAATAACAAATGAAGCATTGTATTCTCCGTTTGCCAATCCTAATCTTTTATTCGGACAGGTCGTTGATTTTTCCATACCATGGAGCCTTTCATTGTCCGCAAACATCAATCAAACGAGCAGTTTTATTGCAAAAATGCTGAATTATCAAAGTACAACCGTTGCATCGGTAACAATAAGCGGAGATATTAACATTACATCAAAATGGAAGGTAGGTTTGACGACCGGTTATGACTTTATCAATAAAGATTTCACCAATACATCCGTAGATATTTACAGAGACTTGCATTGTTGGGAGATGAGAATGAATTGGACTCCCTTTGGTGTTTGGCGAGGCTGGAATTTCACCATATCAGTTAAAGCCTCTATGTTGCAGGACTTGAAATACGAGAAACGCAACAGCCCTCTCAACCGCTTGGAATACTAATATAAGATGATGAAAACACCGATATTTTATTTGATATTAAGAGGTCTGAATTTTTTATCTACTTTTGTAAAATCGTATTAAGATTTATTATTTATGAAAAGGCTATTTATTTTAATAATGTTTGTTATAACCGGTTTTGTTGCGGTGGCTCAACGCGGCAATATCAGAGGTTTTGTATATGATAAGGCAACCGGTGAGCCTATAATATTTACCAATCTTTTTTTGGAAGGCACTAAATACGGTGCTTCCACGGATGTCAATGGTTATTTTGCAATCAGTAATGTTGAAGCGGGCAAATATGTTCTGGTTGCAAGATATATAGGTTATGCGGAGCAGAAAATAAATGTTAATATCTCTTCTTCCACATTGCATTTGAAGATTGAATTGGAGGCAACGGTGCAAATGCTTGATGCGGTAACCATTAATGCCAAAAAAGAGCAGGCTAAAACGCAGAGTAATGTGTCTGTGGAAAAAATATCAGCCAATGATATTAATAAAATGCCATCTATAGGTGGGCAAGCAGACTTGGCACAATATCTTCAAGTGTTACCGGGAGTTATTTTCTCGGGAGATCAGGGCGGACAATTATATATACGTGGTGGTTCGGCTATTCAAAATAAGGTATTGCTGGATGGAATGGTTATTTACAATCCTTTTCATTCCATAGGGTTGTTTTCTGTTTTTGAAACGGACATTATAAGAAATGCCGACATATATAGCGGTGGCTTTAACGCACAATACGGCGGGAGAATATCGTCTATTATGGATATAACAACCAAAGACGGTAATAAGAAATTTACGCAAGGCAAGGTTTCCGTTTCTACTTTTGGTATTAATTTGTTGCTTGATGGTCCTATTATAAAGGAAACGGATAATCGGCATTATTCTCTTTCTTATATACTCTCTGCAAAGAATTCATACTTATCATATACATCCAAAAACATCTATTCTTATATTGAAGGTTCATTACCATATGATTTTTTTGACTTATACGGCAAGGCAACTTTATCAACAAGTAACGGAAGTAAGATTAATGTCTTTGGATTTAACTTCACTGATAAGGTGCATGGATATAAATCTATTGCCGATTTCAACTGGGCAAACAGAGGCTTCGGAACAAATTTTATTCTGCTGCCTGGCAGTAGTTCTGCTTTGATAGAAGGTGTCTTTGCGTACTCCGATTATACTATGAATATGGATGACAATACCGGTAATAAGATGAGCAATATCGGAAGTTTTAATGCAGGTATCAGTACAACCAATTTCTATGGAAAAAACAGATTGCAATTTGGTGTGGAAGCGATAGGCAACACCACGCGCACAACTATGGCTTTGATGGATACATTAAAAGACTTCTCTTCGGAGATTGCTGCTTATACTGTCTTCAAAGGCTTTTGGGGAAAATTGTTATATGAACCGAGTCTGCGATTTATTTATTATGCATCGCTGGGAGAGGCAAGTTTTGAACCGCGTCTTAGTTTGAAACTGAACGTCTCAGATAAATTCAGATTAAAACTTGCATCCGGGATGTATTCTCAAACCTTTATAGACACGAAAAGCGACAGGGATATAGTCAATCTATTCACCGGATATCTTACTGTCTCACCCGAATTGAATACAGTATCAAAATTCAAGGGCGATAGCATAACCGAATATCTGGAACGCTCCAATCATTTTATTTTTGGGATAGAATATGATATTTTAACCAACCTTTCGTGTGATATTGAGGTGTATTATAAATCTATGACGGGCTTAATATCGGTTAATAGGGACAAATATTACGATGATGACGTGTATCATAGCGATAAACCCGACTATTTAAAGAAGGAATACATCGTTGAGGACGGTGATGCTTACGGAGGAGACGTTAGTTTAAAGTATGAGGACGGCAGATTGTCGGTATGGGCAATCTATTCTTTGGGATGGGTCAAACGAACAAACGAAATACAGACCTATTACACCCATTACGACCGCAGACACAATGTTAATGTGCTTGCGTCATATCAACTCGGTTTGAACAGAAGTTGGGAGATTTCTTTAAGGTGGAATTACGGCAGCGGCTTCCCTTATACGCCGACAAGAGGAGCAGGAGAAAATTTACCCTTACAAGATGGCATCGCATCCGATATCATATATGCTAACGGCAACTTGATGACATATTACGGCGATTTGAACTCTAAACGTCTTCCTGACTACCATCGTTTGGATTTAAGCGTGAAAAAACGCTGGCAAATAGGCAAACGCTCTGTTTTTACCCTCAATCTTAGCGTTACTAACGTTTATAATCGCAACAATCTCTTCTATTACGACCGCATAACCTCATCTCGTGTAGATCAATTGCCGATAATGCCGAGTATAGGCTTGGCTTTCTCATTCTAAAACAGCATCCTCTAACTATCTTATTTTCTTTTATTTTAACCAAAGGCTGTTTGGTGAAAATGAAACAGCGTTTGGTAAAAATGAAACAGCCTTTCATTCGCACCAAACGCCGTTTCATTTTTACCATACAGCCTCTCATCACCCTCTAACGCACTTTTGTAGAAAAATAACTACCTTTGCCGCTCAAAATATAAGGGATATGGCGAATAATTTGGTGATTGTAGAGTCTCCTGCGAAGGCTAAAACTATTGAGAAGTACTTGGGAGAAGATTTTCACGTGGTTTCAAGTTACGGACACGTGAGAGATTTGGACAAGAAGGCGATGGGAATTGATATAAAGAACGATTTTCAGCCCGCTTACATTGTTTCGGAGGACAAAAAGAAGATAGTATCACAGCTAAAAGCAGAAGTAAAGAAAGCAAAGGTCGTATGGCTGGCTTCCGATGACGATCGCGAGGGAGAAGCCATTGCCTGGCATTTGTATGAGGTGCTGGGACTGAAAAATAAAGACACCAAACGGATTGTTTTTAACGAAATAACCAAATCAGCCATACTTCACGCCATCTCAAATCCGAGAGAAATTGACCAAAATCTTGTTAATGCACAGCAAGCCCGCAGAATATTAGACCGAATAGTGGGTTTTGAAATTTCTCCCGTGCTTTGGTCAAAAGTAAAGCCGGGTTTGTCGGCAGGAAGAGTGCAATCGGTGGCAGTAGAGTTGATTTGCCAAAGAGAGGAGGAGATTAAAAACTTCCAATCCTCATATACCTATAATATAAAAGGACTTTTTGCTACCGCCAAAGAACATAAAAATCTGTCGGCAGCCCTTAATCGCAGTTTTAATAGCAAGGAAGAAGCCCTTAATCTTTTGGAACATCTTATCAAGGCTTCGTTTGCCGTAAATAATGTGGCGAAAAAGCCATCCAAACGCTCACCTGCTCCGCCTTTTACCACCTCTACCTTGCAGCAGGAGGCATTTCGCAAATTGGGAATGGGCGTTGATAGAACTATGGCAGCCGCTCAACAACTTTATGAGGCGGGTCTGATAACTTATATGAGAACCGATTCGGTTAATCTTTCGGATTATGCACTCGGAGCGGCTAAGGATTTTATCCAAAAGGAGTATGGCGAAAATTATTCAAAGACCCGCAACTTTCATACCAAGACAAAGGGCGCTCAAGAGGCACATGAGGCTATCCGACCAACGGATTTGTCCCTCAAAACGCTTGATGGCAATGTGCAAAACGCCAAATTATATGAATTAATCTGGAAAAGAACGCTTGCTTCGCAGATGGCGGATGCGGAAATTGAGATTACAAATATAGAGATAGGCATTTCCGACCGACAAGAGTTGTTTTTGACAAAAGGAGAGGTGATTTTGTTTGACGGATTCCTGAAACTGTATTCGGAAAGCGTGGAAACAGATGAGCAGGAAGAGGAAAGCAATCTGTCATTGCCCGTTGTGAGGAAACAGGATGAGTTGTTATTGCAATCTGCTATGGGAAAACAAACTTTTGCCGCCCTTCCGCCAAGATACAATGAGGCAATGCTCGTCCATAAGTTGGAAGAATTGGGAATAGGTCGCCCTTCAACTTACGCACCCATTATTTCCACTATACAGAAACGAGATTATGTCGTAAAAGGACAAAACATCAGCAAAACAAGACAGGTAGATATAATAAAACTTGCAGCGAAAAAGATTACTCAAAGCACCATTAACGAAAATTATGCTTCGGAAAAAGGTAAGCTTTTGCCGACCGATATAGGTGAAGTGGTGAATAAATTTCTTCGTAGTTACTTTGTTAAAATTATGGACTACAATTTCACCGCTAATGCCGAGAAAGAACTTGACAATATAGCGGAAGGAAAACTTAAATGGCAGAAAATGCTGCATTCTTTCTATACTCCGTTTCACGCAGAGGTAGATTCCACAAAAGAAAACGCTAAAAAAGAAAAAGCAGAGCGCTATTTGGGGGAAGATTCTCAGGGACGCAAAGTTTTTGCCAAGATAGGACGCTTCGGTTCTATGATTCAAATCGGAGAATCCACCGATGAGCAAAAACCGATTTTTGCTTCCTTGCAATCAAAGCAAAGCATCGCCACAATAACTCTTGAAGAGGCTTTGGGCTTATTTGCTTTGCCGAAAATTATAGGAGAATATGAGGGCGAGGAAATCAAGGTTGCAACCGGCAGATTCGGGGCTTATATTAAGGTAGGCTCACAAAATATTTCTCTTCCCAAAGGCAGCGACCCTTTTAAGTTCTCTTTGGATGATGCAATAGCCTTAATAAAAGTCAATAATGAGAAAAAAGAAATGCTGAAAGACCTTCCGAAAAATTTAGGCAAGATAGACGGCAAAGATGTCTTGCTTCAATACGGACGTTTCGGCGTTTATATAAAATATGATGAGAAAAACTACCGTCTGAAAGACATAAAAAACTTCAAAGACCTTACTCTCGCCGATGCCGAGCAGATAATAAAAGCACCAAAGAAGAAAAAATAATGATATGATGAGCCGTCAAGAGGATTTTTTAAGGTTTCGCCGTGAATTTCCTGAGTTTATTTACAACGGATATTCGTATTCCATAAATGAAACAGGCTTATCGTGCGATTTTTCCTACTCTTGCGGCAACAATACCTTTAATGCTCATTATATAATCCCTCAAAAACCATTTTTTAGCCCATCTTCGTTAAATGAAACGCAATTACAACCTTTTCTTTTCTCAATCGGACTAATTGAATTGATTAGTTATTGGAAGTTTGCTTGCTCTCCGAGAGTTGTAATAAAGTGTGGAAAATTGGAAGAGGCACAAATTAAGTTTTGGAAGAAGTTATATTTTATGGGATTGGGAGAATTTTTCTACACAAACGGCATTTCAACGACACAAGAGGACTTTATGACGATAGAATGTCTCAGTAAAGACCATCTGAAGCCTGTAAGAATAGATACAAAGGACGAATATTTTGTGCCGATAGGCGGAGGAAAAGATTCTGTTGTTACTTTGGAGATGTTAAAGGGCGTAGGATGTGATGTCAAGCCCTTAATAATAAATCCCCGTAAGGCTTCGCTGGATTGTATTCGCATCGGCGGCTATTCAAACGAAGATTTGTTTGAGATTAAACGCACAATAGACCCAACGTTACTTGCTTTGAACGACAGGAAATACCTTAATGGGCACACGCCTTTCTCAGCTATGCTTGCCTTTGCCTCTATTCTGGCAGCGGCATTGTGCAAAAAACGATACATTGCGCTGAGTAACGAACTTTCTGCCAACGAAAGCACCGTCAAAGAGAAGGAAATAAATCACCAATACAGCAAAAGTTTGGATTTTGAGAACGATTTTCGCCGCTATGTAGCCGATTATATCACTAAGGACATTGAATATTTTTCGTTTTTGAGGATTTTCGAGTTGAAGATAGCCGAAATATTTTCGCAGTTGCCGTATAAAAAAGTTTTTCGCTCGTGTAATGTGGGTTCAAAGGCTGATATATGGTGCGGACACTGCTCCAAATGTCTTTTTGCCTTCATTATATTATCGCCGTTCATTGAAAGGGAAGAATTAAAAGCCATTTTCAATAAAAATCTCTTTGCCTTGTCGGATACGGATGAGATAAACAGGCAAATGAAGCAAGATTTCTTAGAACTTTGCGGCACAACAGATGCAAAACCCTTTGAATGCGTGGGTACGGTTGAAGAAGTAAATGCGGCAATAGCCCTTTACATAAAAAAATACGGCGTTTTGGCAGAGGATAACCTTATTCGGATTTGGGTAGATGAGGTTGCAGCGAAAAATGGTCAAACAAACGAAGATGCAAGCGACATTAGCAAATTGATAGAGCCTTATATAGAGCAGTCGAAAGCCATTCTGTCAATGAGAGACCCCAGAAACTTGCCGCCGCAAGCCGCTTCGGCATACGATAAGCCCTTTTCGCCGTTAAGAAACGTTATTAGAAACAGATTTAAGGAAGAAACAATCGGCATTTTCGGCTTCGGACGGGAAGGAATCAGCACTTACAGGTTTTTAAGAGACATCTTCCCGACCAAGAACCTCATTATAGCGGACGAAAATCAGAATATATGGCAAGATTCTCTTGTTTCCAAAGACGCAAACCTTACTATATTTAGCGGAAACAGCGTTTATTCACAAGCAGCCGACCTTTGCACAACGATTTTTAAGACTCCGGGAATACCTTCCGCTAAATTCTCACAGGGGAACAAGCAAAAAATCTCCTCTCAAACCGATTTATTTCTTCAATACTTTGCTCGGCAGACCATAGGCATTACAGGAACAAAAGGAAAGAGCACAACAACAAGCCTAATCTTCAAAATATTGCAAGATTGCGGCGTTCCATCGGTTTTAGTGGGCAATATAGGTGTTCCGATGCTTGATAAATTTTGGGAAATTGACGCAAAAACAATAGTAGTTGCAGAATTGTCGGCTTTTCAGTTGGAAAAAATCACATTAGCCCCCAATCGCTCGGTATTTCTTAACGTTTTTGAGGAACATCTTGACGTTTTCAGCGATTTTGAAGCCTATTGCCGTGCCAAATCCAACATATTATTGCAACAAGCCGAAGGTTCGCTGTGTTTTTACAACGTTTCGGATGCACGTATCGCCCGAACAGCAGAACAACTTGCAGGAAAACGCTTGCTTCATCCCGTAAGAATTGAAGATTACGCTGTTTATTTCAGACAAAGCGACCTTTCATCGGGGAATGATGACGTTTTGCAACCGGCGTATCTGAAAGGAGAACACAATCTCTTCAATATAGCCGTTGCAACCGAAGTTTGCCTGTCTCTCGGCTTGCCTTTGTCGCAAATTATTAAGACTTGCGTTGATTTCAGAGGGCTTCCGCACCGATTAGAGTTTGTTACAACGATTGATAACGTTGATTTCTTTGACGATTCCATCTCCACAACGGCAGAAAGCACCATTATGGCGATAAAAAGTCTTAAAAACGTTCAAACAATCTTGCTTGGAGGCAAAGACAGAGGCATAAACTACGACATTCTTGCTGATTTCTTGCCGCAAACTCAAATTAAAAATATCGCACTCATAGGAAAAGCGGGCGAACGCATAGGAAAAATCCTCCAATCCCGCAATTGCAACTTCAATTACTTTGTTTCCAATGATTTTGAGCAGATAGTGGCGTGGGCAAAAGCCGTTACAACACAGGGCAAAGCGGTTTTGTTGTCGCCAGCCGCCCCTTCATACGACCAGTTTAAGAATTTTGAAGAGCGAGGCGAGACTTTCAAGAAATATATCTTCGCAAAATAGCCCCGCAATCAACCTCTAGTGCGTGTCGCACAGACTTTATTTTAACCAAACGCTGTTTGTGCGTGTCGCACTGACACTTTATTTTAACCAAAGGCTGTTTTATAAAAATGAAAGGCTGTTTCGTTCGCACGAAAGGCTGTTTTATTTTTCTGAAACAAGCAATTAATTTATCTTTATTACATTTGCAAAAAAAATAATAGTATGAGAATATGTTGTAAAGGCATAAGAAGATATTGTTTTTTGCTTATGATAGTGTGTTTGCTGGTAGGCTGCGAAGATAACAGCCGAGACGAGGGACGTCCTGCGACAAAATGCGTGGAAGACTTCCTTTCGGCAATAAATAATCGCAATTACACGTTGATGAACAACCTTTCCATGCCGAGTTTTCAGCCTTTTGTGAAATTTATAAGAGGTTTGGGCGACAATTTAATAAGGTATAAGGCGATAAACCCTATTTGCACTTTGGTAAAAGGCGATACCGCTATGGTCAATGTTGAGATAGAGGATATGAATGGCTTTGTTATGATGCTGGAATGGGATGTGCGGAGAGTGAATAATCAATGGCGTATTTTCAATCTTGTTAATGATTTTTTTATTACAGATACCGCTAAATTTAATTCGGTTATGGATTCGGAGAAAGGTATTTATATGCCGACAAATGACCCTAATATTATTTATTATTCCGATTCCGATGATTAGGATGCCTGAATTAGCACGATTTAATCAAATTTTCGTATTTTTGCAGCATAAAAACTTGAAATGAAATAACACTTAAAAACAAAGAAACAAAATTATGTACGAAGAAAACGCAATATCACAATCAATACTTGCTAATTCAACAGCGATTTATTGGATAATATTTATCGCTGTTGCCGTTTTGAGTTGGGTAATCAGCAGTATGCTCAACCGAAAGGTTAAAGAATATTCAAAGATTCCTACTTCAAACGGATTAAGTGGGAAAGACGTAGCCGAAGAGTTCCTTCGCGACCAGGATATCTATGATGTATCCGTTGTTTGCGTTGAAGGGCATCTGTCCGATCACTATAATCCTGCAACCAAAACAGTGAATCTTAGCAAGGATGTTTATTACGGCACAAACGTTGCTGCTGCCGCTGTTGCAGCTCACGAGTGCGGTCATGCCGTTCAGCATAATCATCAATACGCATGGCTTGAGATGCGCTCAAAGCTTGTTCCTGCCGTATCCTTTGCTTCAAAATGGGTGATGTGGGTGCTTTTGGCAGGAATGTTTCTTGTTAATGCGTTTCCACAACTTCTTTTGGCGGGAATAATCCTTTTTGCTATGACTACATTGTTTAGTTTCATCACATTGCCTGTTGAAATCAATGCATCAAGGCGTGCTTTGGTATGGCTGGAAGCACATAATGTTACATCCCCAGCATCTCAGCCCAAAGCAGAACACGCTCTCCGTTTGGCGGCATATACTTATGTTATAGCAGCACTTTCTTCCCTTGCCACTCTGCTTTATTACATTATGATTTATTTAGGTCGCAGAGATTAGAAACGACATGGGATTCGGAACTTTTGTGAAAACAAAGCGATTTTGGAAGCACATCCTGATAATGGTTGGCGTTTTCGTGGCTATATTCTTCATAGTATTTCAACTTTTGGGCATTTACACACGACACGGCAAAGAATACTCACTGCCGAACATTGAAGGATTGCAGATGAGCGACCTTCCGAATATGGCTGAGTTGAAGATGTTTGACGTAGAGGTCATAGACAGCATTTATACCGAAGGAAAACCGGAAGGAATCGTCCTTAAACAAGACCCGATTGCGGGAACAAAAGTCAAAAAAGGCAGAAAAATTTACGTCATCGTTACTTCCCATTCCGGAGAGGTGATAGCAATGCCGAATTGCACTGACCAGAGCGTCAGAATGGCTGTTCAACAAATAGCAGCCGCAGGTTTAAGAATAGGTTCGCTTATTTTCAAATCGGGAGACATCTCAAACATAGTTGTAGGTCAAAGATACAACGGAAATCCTATCAATCCGAACGCCAAAATCAAGCGAGGGTCGGCAATAGACCTCATCGTGGAAATCAACGAGGACAATACAACAACACAAATGCCCAACATACTCGGATTTACCGAGCAAGAAGCAGAACAAGCCCTTTGGTCGGCGTCCTTAAATGTCGGAACAAAAATCTATGACGGCAAAAGAGACAGCGAACACTCGCGAGTAGTGGCTTTTTCGCCTGCATACCGCAGTTTTACCATTGGTTCAACCGTATCTTTGGTCTTTGCCAACGACACAAAGTCCAATTACAAGTCCAAATTGCAAGCCTTCAAATTAGAGGATGCAGACCCAATAGCGGCAGACTCCATTTCATCGGATTTATATCAGGAATAAAAATCAGATTACGCCGTTTGTGCGTATCGCAACAACATTAGGTTTTTACCAAACAGCGTTTTATTTTTCTAAAACAGCCTTTGTGCGTGTCGGTGTGTCTCACACAGAGATTAATTTGACATTATTTTTTTATGAGAGGCTGTTTTAGAAAAATAAAACAGCCTTTCGTTCGCACGAAACAGCCTTTCATTTTCTTAAAACAAAGCAATGTTGGTGTGAAATGCACTAATGTCGGTGAGAAATGCACTTTGGTGAAGATTTTATTTGCTTTTGATGCAAGAAAGAATAATTTTGTATTTTTGCTTTGCTAAAAGTGAAATTAAAATCAAAAGAATATGAAATATATAGTTAGTATTTTCAGGCTGATATTTGGTGCGGTGTTTATGTTCAGCGGCTTCGTTAAAGCCATTGACCCTTATGGCACAGCCTTCAAAATGGAGGAATACATAAACGTTTTTGGTATGAGCGGCTTGTTTGAAAACTTCCCCTCAATCTATATTATCACTTCGGTAATAATGTGCAGCATTGAATTTATGATTGGTTTTATGATGTTCTTTCATCTTTATCGCAAAGCGGCAGACTGGATGGCGGCAATTATAATGCTGTTTTTTACAACTCTTACGCTGATTGATGCCCTCACAAACAAGGTTAGCGATTGCGGATGCTTCGGTGATTTTATTAAATTGACTAATTGGGAGACTTTTTGGAAGAATATCGTGCTTGATGTCATACTTTTGGTGATATTAATCTTCACAACAAATCGCCATAATCGCCTTTATCGTTGGCAATCGTTGCTGCTGATGCTGGTAGGCATTGTTTTAGTGGTGGGATTCTGCATAAGGAATATATTATATGAGCCGATTGTTGATTTCAGAGCTTGGAAGGTCGGTAACCAAATCATACTTCCGAAGAACAAACAGAAGCCTATGGTAAGCTATGCCACATATCGCAACAATGAAACAAACAAAGTGGAAGTTTTTCCAATGGATGAACTTCAGCAGGCTTACGAATCCGACACGGCTTTCGCACAACACTGGACTTGGATAGCCTCCGAAGTAAAAAATCCTAACACAATATCCGCTTCGGGCTTTGCAATGATGGATTTAGTCAGTCAATCCGACCATGCATACGACTTTATGATGCAGGATGACACTGTTTTGATTGTGCCTTGTGTGGATTTGAGCAAACCAAATGAGCAAAGCGTGAAACGAGTGCTGAAATACGTGGCGTCAAAAGGGAAACCGGTGGCAATAATCACTGCTTCCGGTTCGGGCAAATGGGATAATTTCATAACCAAATACAATATCCCTGAAATCCCTCTTTATTCTACCGATGATAAAGCGATAGAAGCAATGGTCAGAAGCAGCATTGCCGTTGTGGAAATGTACGATGGCAAAGTTATAAGCAAGAAATCGTGGCGTAGTTTGCCGAAATAGAATGTGGAAGTTTGTTCTCAACAGATTGGGTTATGGTTTGCTGGTTTTGTTTGGCGTTGTAACGCTGGTTTTTGTGCTTTTCAATATTTTGCCTGGCGACCCTGCTCGTATGATGCTTGGTCAGAGAGCGGACAAAGAAAGTATCAACATCATAAATCGTGATTTGGGTCTTGACAAACCTCTTCTTACACAATATTTAAACTATCTCAATGACCTGTCTCCTCTTTCTTTTCATCGCAATGATGATTACAAAAAATATACATCTTATAAAACCATAGCCAAAGTAGGTTCCACGACCATAATACTTAAAAAACCTTATCTCAGACGTTCATATCAAAGCAAGAGACCTGTTTCCGATATACTTAAAGAGGCGTTTCCGAATACTATTTACTTGGCTCTGGTCAGTATTGCTTTCGCTTTTGTTGTCGGAGTCTCACTCGGAGCGTTGGCAGCGGTGTTTAAAAACACGTGGATAGACAAAGCCGTGTTGGCAATCAGCACTGTGGGGATGAGTTTGCCGTCTTTTTTTGCGGCAATCATCATTGCGTGGCTCTTTGCTTTCGTTCTTGCCGACTGGACGGGCTTATCAATGTTTGGAAGCCTGTATTCGGTTGATGATATGGGCGGCGGCGAGTATATTAACTTAAAAAACATCATTCTTCCCGCATTAACGCTCGGCATTCGCCCGCTTGCAGTCATTTCGGAATTGACAAAAAGCACAATGATTGACGTTTTGCAGCAGGATTACATACGAACAGCACGTGCAAAAGGTCTTAACGAAATGCAAATCCTTTGGAAACACGTCCTGAAAAATGCTTTAAATCCTATTGTAACGGCGGTTAGCGGCTGGTTTGCTTCTCTTTTAGCGGGTGCGGTCTTCGTTGAATATATTTTTGACTGGAAAGGTGTCGGCGTAGTGATTGTTGATGGGCTGGAGAAGTACGATTTTCCCGTTGTTATGGGCTCTCTTCTGGTTATATGCGTGATGCTGGTGCTTATAAACATCATTACGGACATCATTTACGGCATTTTAGACCCGCGAGTCCGCTTAAAATAGTCTGCATACGCATTTTATACCCTGCTAATCGGACTTGAACAGAATAAAGCAGCAGATGGCATTCACCATTCATTCTTTGCCGAAAATAAAACAGCCTTTCATTTTCACAAAAGGCTGTTTCATTTTAATCAAACGGCGTTTTATTTTCACCAAACGCCGTTTTAATTTCTTATTTCTTTGTCGGCGGCGTATCTTTCAACAATCCGCGCTGAATAAGTATGTATTTAGGGTCGGCATCTCTGCCTCTGAAATTGCGATACATCACATCAGCCTTTTCTTTGCCGCCATTGGAAAGAATTTCCTTCTTAAAGCGGTCGGCAGTAGCCTTATCAAAAATATTTCCCGTCTCTTTGAAAGCCGCAAATGCGTCCGCATCCAAAACTTCGCTCCATATATAAGAATAATAGCCTGCCGCATAGCCGCCATCTCCGAATACATGAGAAAAATACGTTGAACGGTAACGCGGAGGTATCTGAGGAATGCATCCCAAATCAGACATCGCTTTCGCCTCAAAGTCTAAGGTGGAAATCTTATCGGAAGACGAAACCGAATGATAAGCCATATCCAAATACGCAGCGGCTACTAATTCGCTTAACATAAAGTCTTCGTTGTATGTTGCGACCGAATGCATTTTTGCTATCAACGAATCGGGTATTATTTCGCCCTTGTCATTCTTCGCAAACATCTTTAATACTTCTTTTTCGCCGCACCAATGTTCCAAAACCTGCGATGGCAGTTCTACAAAGTCGGTCGGCACATTTGTTCCCGAAACAGACGGATATGTACAGTCGGAAAGAAATTGGTGAACAGCGTGTCCCATCTCGTGGAAGACGGTTGCTGCTTCTTCTGCTGTGAGATGGGTTTCTTTTCCTTTGGAGAAATTAAAGCAAACGGTGATTATAGGTGTTGTTCGTTCGGTTCCGATTTCTGTTTTTTGAACATATTGTCCGCGATACTCATTACACCATGCTCCTCCGACCTTTGAGGCACGTGTAAAGGGGTCAAAATAAAGTATTCCTATATGATTATCTTTTAAATCCTTAACTTCGTATGCATTTACGTCCTCTGCATACACCTGAATATCGTTTCGCTGCGTGAAAGTCAAGCCATATAATTTTGTAATGACGTCAAAGCAACCCTGACGCACGTTATTGATTTCAAAATACGGGCGAGTATCTTCCTCATCAAAGTTATAATGAGCCTTTCTGTACTTTTCAGCGTAATAATACATATCCCAGCCCTCTAATTTTGCGTCATTACCGACATCTTTCTTCAACATAGGCAAAAAATTCGCCTTTGCATTGCTGTCGGCAACCTTAAGAGCAACATCATTCAGCCTTTTCAACAAATCAAATACTGCTGTCGGCGTTTTAGCCATCCTTTCCTCCAGCACATAATCAGCGAAGGTTTTGTAGCCAAGAAGTTCCGCTTTTTTAGCACGAAGTTTCACTATGTCTTCAACGTTCTTTTTGTTGTCAAAAGCATTGTTATTGTTGCAGCGATTGATTCTTGCGGTGAATATCTTTTCTCTTAACGCTCTGTTGTCAGCATATTGCAGGAACGGAAGCACGGAAGGATTGTCCAGAGTATAAATCCATTTTCCCTCTGCCTTGTCTTGTTTTGCCGTTGCAGCACCTTGTTCTATCAACCATTGAGGTAATCCCGCCAAATCTTCCTTTTTGTCAATCACGAGCTTGAAAGATTTTGTTTCTTCAAGCAAATTGCTCTCGAATTTAGTGTATAATTTTGCCAATTCGGCGTTTGTTTTCTTCAATTCTTCCTGTTTGTCCTTCGGAAGCAACGCTCCGTTGCGTACAAACGACTTATAAATTTTATCCAACAGCATTTGCTGCTCACGAGTCAGGCTTTCGTTTTTCTCTTTCGCCTTTTTAACTCTCTCAAACAGCCTTTCGTTCATAGCGACCGAGTCTCCGTGAGCCGTAAGCATAGGACTAACGATTTCTTGCACCGCTTGCAATTCTTTATTAGTATTTGCGCCGGTCATATTATAAAATACGCCGCTGATTTTTGCCAACAAGCGACCGCTGAAATCAAAAGCCGCTATGGTGTTATCAAAATTCGGCTCATCCTTTTGATTGATAATTTTCTCAATCTCAGCATTGTGTTGAGTGATAGCCTCTTTGAACGCAGGCTCATAATGTTCGGGCTTAATCTTATCAAAGGGCGCCGTGCCGAAAGGTGTGTTCCAATCTTGCAAAAGGGGATTGTCGGATTGTTTTTTGACGCATCCCGCCGCTAAAATCCCAATAGAAAGCATTGTCATAAGAATTTTTTTCATTATAATGATGTTTTAAGTTTATTATAGGCAGCAAAGTTACAAAAATACTTTATATAAGGTTTCGCAAACAGCCTTTGGTGAAAATAAAACAGCCTTTCGCTCGCACGAAACAGCCTTTTAGAAAAATGAAAGGCTGTTTTAAAAACCTTATATAAAGATTGGGATTTTGTTAAGAAAGCAATCGGAAAATCTTTGTTTAATACTAAAATTATTTTGTTTGATTACATATATTTTTTGCGAAATTTGGTTATTCGGAATATTTACTATAATTTTGCAAAATCTCTAATGCATTTATTGTGTGTTAGGAAAGAGATTATGATGTTTAATTAAATAGAAATTAAAATGATTAAAAGAATATTTTTCTTTATTGCTGTCTTCGGCTTTGGTGCTTTGGCGGCACAGAACGTTAATCTGTCTCCTTTTACACGTGCTATCGTGTCGGAGTTTAATCGTTTTGAAAACCCCGAAAAGGATATTAAAAATCCCGAATTTATTAAGAATTATGCCCTTGTGCAGATTGGCGATGATGTTTATGCGGATTGTTTCATAAATGTGAGTGAAGAGTTTTCTCAAACAGAGGCAGAGGCTCTCGGTATGAAGGTTAATTCCAAATTTAAAGGCATTTGGACGGTGTTAGTGCCTGTTTCGCAATTGGAAAACGTTGCAAGGCTCAAAGGAGTGAAGTATTTGGAGGCGGGATTGCCCGTCAAGCCGCTTTTAGACTCTGCTCGCACAAAATCAAATGTGAATCCAGTGCATTTAGGTACTGGTTTGGAACAGGCATATAAAGGTACGGGCGTTATAGTCGGTATTATTGACCAAGGATTTGACTATACCCATCCGACTTTCTATGATAATGCTCATTCCAACTATCGTGTTAAAAGAGTATGGGAGCAATTAACAAGCGGTACTCCGCCGTCCGGTTACTCTATTGGCACGGAATATACGACTCAAACGGCTATTCTTGCTCGCCAACACGACCATACTAACGGCAATCACGCTACTCATGTTGCGGGTATCGCAGGCGGTAGCGGCGGAACAAATAATTCCGAACTTAAAGGTGCGGCTCCAGAATCCGATTTAGTGTTTGTATCTACTAATATGCAATCTTCGGGAGTTATAAATGGACTTTCATATATTAAAAGTTATGCACAGAGTCAGAATAAGCCATGTGTTATCAATATGAGTTTGGGTTCTAATTATGGTCCTAACGATGGCATGAGCGGTTTTGAACAAGTTCTTGACCAGACAGTGGGAGCAGGTTGTATTGCAGTAATAAGTGCCGGTAATGAGGGCGATAATAATATATTTGCAACCAAAAATCAGGTTGGAACGGACACTATGAACGTTATAGCAACAGGAACCGATATCGGACAGGGATATGTTTGGGGCGTTGCAGGCAATCAGTTTGCTGTTGAGGTCGCTATTTGTAATTCATCAGGAGTTTTTGTCTCTCATACGGGTTTTGTTCAAACTGCAAGCGGTGGTAGTTACAGCAATACAATATCAGGTAGCGGCGGTTCTTGTTATGTGCAAATTCAAACTGAAGGTGCTAACTATTATAACAACAAACCTAATGCGTATATAGCAATAAATTTTGATAATATTTCCAGTGGATATTATGCGGTGATAAGAGTGGCGAGCAATGCGTCATCAGGAACTACTACAAGTATATGGGGCAACTCTTATGCGTTTGCTACAGATGTGCCTGCGGGCTTTACTGCCGGTTCAACAAATCAAACAATCAATAGTATTGCTACCGGTTACAATTCTATTTCGGTAGGTGCATACGTATCAAAGAAATCATGGAGTACGATAGGGGGATCTACATATCATTATCCAAATGCTACAAATAATGATATAGCAAGTTTTTCAAGTAAAGGACCTACGGCTGATGGAAGAATAAAACCTAATATTGCTGCACCAGGTCAGGCAATTGTTTCTTCGTATAGTAATTACAGTTACGATGTTAGCGATCCATATTCCAGCCAAATGATTACGGCAACAGAAACACAAGGTGGAACGAACTGGTATTATGGAATTATGCGAGGAACATCCATGTCTGCTCCTTTTGCTACCGGGGTTATTGCTTTGTGGTTGCAAAGAGACCCTACTTTAACACCTGCAAATATTATAAGTCTGCTGCAAGATCATTCAACGACCGATTCTTTAACAGGCTCATCTTTGCCTAATAATACATGGGGATATGGCAAGATAAACGCTCTTGCAGGTATGCAAACATTGGAAGACGAATGTCCTTCACCAGGAACAATAACTATAACAAATCTTACGCCAACGAGTGTGTCGTTTAGTTGGAATGCAACACCTGCAACTTATTATGATGCGAAGGTACAGACTAATGATGGAGCAATAAGTTATTCTGGTCAGAACATAACGCAAACTAATGCATCCGATACAAATTTGACTGCAGGCACAAGTTATATTATTGTAGTGAGGTCAAATTGCGAAAATGGCAATTATAGTGATTGGGACACATTGCAGTTCTCTACTCCGCTATGTGAAGCTGCTGACCAATGTACATATAAATTGATAGCAAAAGATAGTTATGGTGATGGCTGGAATGGTGGCTATGTAAGTATAAAACAAAATGGCATAGAAAAGGGACAATTAGCGGCAACAAATCATAATCTTTCCTATACACTTACTACTGATACGCTAACGATAAGTCTTTGCGGTAATGTATCAACAACAATTGAGTGGAACGGAGGTAATTATCAGGAAGAGATAGGTTTTGCTCTAATTGCACCGAATGGCACGAATGTATATAATGTAGATATTGGTGATGTAGGCTCTTCTAATATCTCATATTTGACTAATCCTATTGCAACATTCATTACTAATTGTGAAGTAATAACTCCCATTATTGTTACAACTGTTGCGGCAAGCAATATAACAGAATCATCCGCTACATTGAACGGAACGGTTACACAAGGACAAAATACAGTAACAGCAAGAGGCTTTAAGTACAAAGAAACCTCAGCAACCTCATGGTCAAATGTGGTAGCGGTAGGAACAACAACCATAACATCCGTCTTAACCGCTCTTACATCTAACACAAACTACACATTCAAGGCTTATGCTGTTGCAAGCGGCGATACGACCTATGGAAACGAACTTTCATTTACGACATCACAAATCGTTCCTCCTACCTGCACAACCATGGTCGCAACAAACGTAACACAAACGACAGCAACATTGAGAGGATATGTTACACAAGGCACGCATACCATCACAGTACGGGGCTTTAAGTACAAAGAAACCTCAGCAACTACTTGGACAAATTCGGTAGCCGTAGGAACAACAACCATAACATCAGCCTTAACCGCTCTTAATCCTAATACAAACTACACATTCAAGGCTTATGCGGTTGCAGGCGGCGATACGACTTACGGAGACGAACTTTCATTTACGACATTACAAACCATTGCGCCGACAGTAACAACAAATGCTGCAACAAACGTAACACAAACGACAGCAACTCTAAACGGCACGGTGGCACAAGGTACGAATACCATCACAATACGAGGCTTTAAGTACAGGCTATCTGCTTCCGCTGATTCATGGTCAAATTCGGTAGCGGTAGGAACAACAACCATAACATCCATCGCAAATAATCTTACACCTAATACCAACTATGAATTCAAGGCTTATGCGGTTGCGGGCGGTGATACGACCTATGGAAACGAACAATCCTTCACAACATTGTCCGATGTGCCTACAACAGTAACAACAAATGCGGCAACAAACGTAACACAAGCGACAGCAACGCTCAATGGCACGATAACGGAAGGCACTAATCCTGTTTCGGCAAGAGGATTCAAGTATAAAATAACCGCAAACGCCGCTTGGTCGGATGCATCTGCGACAGGAACGTCAGTAATCACAGCATCATTGACAAATCTTACGGCAAGCACAAATTATACCTTCAAAGCGTATGCGGTAAATGCGACAGACACGATTTTCGGTGCTGAAAACAACTTCACAACCTTGAATCCGGACGCCGTAGAGCCTGTTGTGAATACGGATAGTGCGATTGCGGTTTGCTCAAACAACCAAATATCGGCAACATTCTACGGAACAATTAGCAATTTAGGCAATATCGGTATTGATTCTGTTGGTTTCTGGTACAGCAAAGAAGGTGCTATCACATTGCCGACAAATTTCAGTACAATCACAGCAAGTTGGAACGGAACAATCGGCGGTTTCTCTGCAACAATCGGCAATCTTGACGCATCCACAACTTACTACGTTCATGCTTTTGCTATGTCGGGCGGCAACGAATACTCCTTTGACGAAATTACATTCACAACTCCTGCCTGCAATTCGCTGACAGATATTGAGGCTAACGTCATTTCATTGTCCATATCACCGAATCCGTCTTCCGATGTGGCGACTCTGTCGGTCAATGTGCCGTCGGAAGCCGTTATAACAATCAATAATTCTTTGGGACAATTCATTGAGAGGATGGACATCAAGCCTTCACAGCAGAAAATCCTGTTAGACGTCAGCCAATTCGCAAAAGGCGTATATTATATCACGTGTAATACCGATTGTGCGACCAAAACCATAAAGTTTATCGTAAATAGATAAAACAAAAGCAACATTTATTATTATTAACCAAGGAGTCATTCTGCAAAACGGAAGACTCCTTTTTTTCAAAGTGCGTGTGTGCGTGTCGGTGTGTCTCACACGGAGATTAAACTGACATTATTTTTTTATGAGAGGCTGTTTTAGAAAAATGAAATAGCCTTTCGCTCGCACCAAACAGCCTTTTGGAAAAATGAAAGGCTGTTTTATTTTCGGCAAATAAAGCAAGGTGAAAGCCAAACGCATATCTCTTGCGGCATAAGCACAATTAAATACTTTTTATTATCTTTGCCGTTTAATCACTGATAACAGAATTATATGGATATAAATCTTTATTCGGAAATAGGCAAGTTAAACGGCGTTATTCTGCACACTCCCGGCAAGGAAATAGAGCAAATGACGCCCGATACGATAGAAGAGGCTCTTTATAGCGACTTGCTTAATATGGATGTGGCTCAAAAGGAATATTTTCTCTTTTCCGAAGTGCTTAAACGCTGGACTACGACTTATCAGGTGAAGGACCTGCTCACTCAAACGCTGCAAGATGAGAATGCAAAGAAGGATTTGGTTTCACGGATAGTGTTTTCCGAGCGTTGTTTGTTGCTTTTTGAGCCGCTAATGAATATGTCCGCCGATGAATTGGCTACAATATTGATAGAAGGCTTGACTTACGATGAGGCTTCCTTTATAAAATCAAAACCAAAGGAGCGTTACATCTTGCGACCCTTGTATAACCTGTTTTTTACTCGCGATGCATCTTCGTCAATGTATGACAGAGTGCTTATAAACGCTATGAAATCAAAAGTAAGAGAGAGAGAAACGCTCATAATGGACGCAATATTTCAAAATATCTTCTCCTCACAAACCATAAATCCCCTTTCATATTCGGCAGATGCGAGAACAGAGGGAGGAGATGTGCTTATTGCAAAAGATGATGTGCTTTTCTTAGGTTGCGGCTTGCGAACAAACAAACAAGGTGTGGAATTTCTTGCCGATTACTTTGCAAAGACACTCAAACATCAGCATATAATAGTGCAGGATTTGCCTCACTCGCCCGAATCCTTCATTCATTTGGATATGGTCTTCACAATGTTGGACCGAGATAAGTGTATGATTTACGAACCTTTGCTAAAAGAACCTTCTCTTCAAACATGGCACATAGAAATTGATAAAGGACATATTTCTTACAATGAAAAAGATAATTTTTTGGCGGCAACAAAAGATGTAGGCTTTGATTTGCAACCTGTTTTCTGCGGAGGAGATGATTTATGGCACCAACAAAGAGAACAATGGCACTCGGGAGCGAATTTTTTCTGCCTCGCAGAAGGCAAAATCATTGGTTACGCTCGCAATACTAACACAATAGAGGCATTAAACCAAGCAGGATTTGACATAATTGATGCAAAGGATGTGATAAAAGGCAGAGAGGATATGCTCAAACATAATAAGTTTGCTGTGATATTTGATGCTGCGGAATTGCCTCGCGGTGGCGGCGGCGCCAGATGTATGACGATGCCGATAAACAGAGATAAGGTTGATTGGTAACATCGTTCTGTCGGTCGTAAATGAATGATACTTACCTTACTATCGCATCCCCATCAAGCGGTATCTACAAAGAAAAAGGCAGTAAGTTCATTGCTCTTGCCTATCCTGTGGAAAATGAGGAGGAGGTCAAGCAACGATTGGCGGAGGTAAAGAAGAAATATTTTGATGCCCGACATCATTGCTATGCTTACGCACTTGGCTACGGCAGACAGACGATTAGAATGAACGATGACGGCGAACCATCGTCCTCAGCAGGCAAACCGATTTACGGACAGTTGATTTCAAAGGATTTAACCGATGTTTTGGTGGTTGTTGTTCGCTATTTCGGTGGGGTGAAACTTGGTGTGGGCGGATTGATTCAGGCGTATAAAACAGCGACAGCCGATTGCCTTGAATCAGCCCCTGTTGTGGAGCGAATAGTGGAAGATAAATTTATGGTTGCCTTTGATTATGCGGCGATGAATGCAGTGATGAAGGTTTTCAAAGAGCATAACATCACCACCAAAAGCCATAATTTTGATACGAAATGCAGCCTTGAATTTTCCGTTCGCCGTACCCTTTCCGACACTCTTCGTAAGAAAATTTCCTCAATACCTAATACTGAAATCAAACCTTTATAATGCCGATTAAAAGGCTGTTTCGCAAAAATATTCTTTGATAATATAAAAGCGAAACGGCGTTTCATTTTTCCCAAACGCCGTTTTGTTTTTGCCTTATATTGTAAGGTGAAAATCTATTTGTCAAAGACTATCTCGCCCTTTTGTTTGTTAAACGTGAAATGACCGAATTGAGCCAGCCCATTGCGATTGATAATCATTTTCTGCTGCATGCCTTTGCGCACAAGAACTTCAAATCTGTCCGTCCAGTATTTGCCGATGTAGGCACTGCGGAAGGTGAGAACGGAATTGTCTAAAATGTTGCCGTCTTCGTCAAATGCTTTGTCTTTTGCGGCGAAATCGTCTTTGTTTATCCTGCCTTGGAGTAACAAATCCATTGCAACATCCCAATCTAACACTGCCATATCTTTATATCTCTCGTCATAAATAGTCGGAATCGCCTTTCCGTTCAAAATAATGTAGAGTTGAGAGAGTTTTCCGTTGATCATAGTCAGTCTGATGTGGTTATCAGTATAGATAATCGGCACATCCATATCGGCATCCTTCTGTTCATTGACCATATTCACTATCGGAGCTTTGAGTTTTGCGTCTTCAATGCTATCTCTCACATCACGCGGAATATAATCCGAGCGTAAGACCTTAAATTCCGTCCTTCTGTTGAGTTGATGTGCTGCTTCCCTCTCGTCTTTCGTTTTCAAACTGTCAATATAAGCATCAGTTAGAGTAACGCCATTAGGGAATGTGAATTTTTTCTTGTTATATTCAACGGTTATCGTGCTTTTCAGAGTGCGGGGAATGCGATCGCCATAACCCTTTGCAACAAGGCGTTCAAATTCTATTCCTCTCTTGTGAAGGAAATCAACAACCGATTCCGCACGTCTTTGAGACAAAGTATCGTTAGTTAATGTTGGGAAAGGACGACTATCTGTGTGCGAGCCGAGTTCTATTACGTAGTTCGGATTATTTACGAGTATTATAAGTAAGTCGGAAAGCGAGTCCTGATATTGGTCTTTTAATTCCCAGCGAGATAAATCGTAGCGAATCTCAGGCAGAACGACCGGATCCTTAGGTATTGGTATCAATTTGAAATCGTGAATCATGTCTTTGCTTGTTGTTAAGCCGACCGTACTTTCAGTTCCTTCCGTATTAAAATAATCAACCTGCGCCACCTGAATGCGATAATTTACATTGTACTTTACTTGTTCGGCGTTGAAAGCATATACGCCTTTTCTGTCTGTGCGAGTTTCAAGCACGGATTTATCATCTCCGATAAGTTTTACTTTGGCTGATGCAATGGGTTGCATAGATTTGTCATCGCGAACCTTACCTGTGAGAGTGAAAAGCATAGGTGAGCGGTAGAAAGAGTAGATATCGTCGCCGCCAATGCCACCTGCACGATTGGAAGCAAAATATCCCGATTCGGAAGTGGCAACCGTTGCACTTTCTGCTTCATTAAAGATGATACTTATTTCGTCCGAAGGGCTGTTGATAGGATATTGCAGATTGGAAGGCTCATTCCATTGCCCATTAACATTGTCTGAATAAAATAAATCCAAGCCTCCCAAGCCGGGATGCCCGTCGGAAGAAAAATAAAGCCGTGTATCTGTTCTTAGAATAGGGAACTCTTCTTTTCCGGGCGTGTTTATTACTTTTCCAAGGTTTTGTACGTTGCCGAAAGGCTCATCAACCGACTTTCTTGTCGCTTTCCATAAATCATAATCGCCTTCTCCTCCCGGTCTATCGGACGCAAAATAGATTGTTAGCTCATCGGATGTAACGGCAGGGTGAAGATAATTGTAATTAGTATCGCCTAAATCTATCTTTACAAAGGTAGAATTTTCCGCATCATCCTTTGAATCTGATTTTGCAGCATTATCGTTAGTATTTTTGTTGTCTGTTTTTGATGTAGTGGCTTTTTTGGTTGTCTTTTTGGCTTTTCCCTTTTTGCTTTGCACTATTGGCGTCATGTAAATGGCACATGTTTGATGTGTTTTATCTTTTACATTACAGCGAGAGAAGTAAATATTGTTTGTTTTGCCGTTTATGAGCATTATCAACTCACCTTCATTGACGGAAGTATTAACATCTTCTATGCTAAGCAGGGTCGGTTCGCCCAGAGAGCCGTCCGATTGTTTTGTAGCAGTGTAAATGTCGGAGAAATACTGACCTGTCCATGCATCTTTCTCACTTTGTTCCTCGCTTGGGCGAGAAGAGGTGAATGTTATATTGTTTTTATCTTCGTTGCTCGCAAAATGTGGTCCCCAATCATTCCATTCCGTATTTACTGCTTTCTCGTTGCGGATTTGATGCATAGTCGGATGATTTACCCATTGCTTTGCCATCGGTATTGACGCCAATCGTTGCTTTGCTAACACGTCATTGGGAACTAATTTGAGATATTCTCTATAATTTGCTTCGGAATTATCCCAGTCGGCTTCAAATCGTTGCAAGTCGGCAAGGTAAAGGAAAATTTTCGGTTGAGCCGAATAATATCCTGCGGTAACTAAACGCTTGTATGTCTTAATTGCTTCGGTTTTATTGTCTATTAATCTGTAGCATTCTGCGGTTTGGAATAAAATGCGGTCTTTTTCCTGCCTGTTTGCCTTGACTTTGGAGTATGCTTTCTTATAAAGTTCCACAGCCTTAACATATTGTTGCGAGATATAGGCATCATCGGCTTGTTCTGTCAAACTTCGTTTTTGGGCATAGACGCCTGAGGCGAGCAATCCTGCAATTAAAAAGACAAAAACATTCTTTAAGTTCATACGTTTCTTATAATTGTTAGCATTTTTAATGTCTCAACAATTCCAATAACGATTTAATGCAAATAATATTGCAAAAAATCGTTTGGAAATGAGGTTACAAAGATACAAAATTTCTTCTAATTACAATAAATTGAAATAAAAATGCGGGAGATAGCCGTTTTGTTATCGCATTTTTAGGTTTTGTCGGCAGAAAATCAAGCCATATAAAAATATTACAGCCTTTGGCAAAAATAAAACGCTGTTTTGTAAAAATAAAACAGCCTTTCGGTTGAATGAAAGGCTGTCGTCATAATCTATTATAATATAAAGAAAAAAATATTCTACCTTATTTTGAGTTTTTGTCCTGCTCTGATTTGGTTACCCTTGATATTGTTCAGCGCAGTCAGTTTGCGAACCGTTGTATTGTTGCGTTGAGCAATAGAAGAGAGGGTATCGCCCTTGCGAACGGTGTAATAACGTCCGCTCTTCGTTGATTTGTATCTGTCGTTCTTTGCCAAAGATGAATTGGAATGGCGACTTGTCTTACGGAAACTATTCTTTGTTATTTCCAATGTTTCGTTCTTCAATTCAAACTTTGAGAAATCAATCACATCTTCCGGATTTAGAGCGGCGCCAAGATAACGTATTTCAAGATGAAGATGAGGTCCGGACGATCTTCCCGTGCTTCCGCCCAATCCTATTATGTCTCCTGCCTCTACTTGCTGACCCGGTTCTACATCAATCCTTGAAAGGTGTCCGTAATATGTCTCAAGCCCGTTGTCATGTCTGATAACAACCAAATTGCCATAGCCTCCCGATTGACGGGTTGCTTTTGTGACGCGAACCTTACCATTAAACATTGCTTTGATTGGGTCGCCTACGTGTAATGCAATATCCACTCCGTAATGCCAACCGCGTCTTCGCGGTCCGAAATGTGAGGTTAAGATACTTTCTTTGGGGCAAACAAACTTTTCGTTCTTGTTAGGGAGCAATTTAACGGGGATAGTGCCAACGAGATTTGAGTAATCAAATTTAGGATAGTGGATAGCATTTTCGTCAAATGAAGCATAAAGAATATCATCTTCGCTTTCGGCAGCCGCATCGTTCTCATCAATCACATAAGTAGGCTGAGAAATAAAATCTAACGGGTTATTCTTTATTTTATTCGTATCATTTAACAGCCCAACAGTATAATTTGAGGCATTGGTTTCAACATTTGTTCTGTTTCTCATCATACCTCGTTCGTGTATCTGTGCCGTTGCCGATATTGATAGCAACAAAAACATAACCAAAGAGATACTTGCTGATTTTCTTATCATAATGTATTGCATTCTTTCAATAAAATATTGATTCCTAAACGGCAAAATTACAACAATTATTTGATATACGCAACATTTTTTATGATTTTATGTTGTTTTTATCAAATTTTAACCACCTAACTCATACTTTGATAGAGATTTTATTACTTTTGCTTCACTTATGGCAAAGACAAAAAAAGAAAATACCTCGTCCTCATACGACAATATTTGCTTGCAAATAACCTCAAACGACCTTTATCCGATTTATTTGCTCACAGGAAGCGAACCTTATTACATTGACAAATTATGTTCCTTGTTTGAATCGGTTTTAAAAGAAGAAGAAAAAGATTTTAATCAAACAATAGTCTATGGAAAGGACTTAGTAGTAGAAGAAATCATTGCTACGGCAAGACAATACCCTGTTTTTGCAGAACGAAGGCTTGTAATAATTAAGGAAGCTCAAATAGCAGATAAGCGTTTGTTTGAAAAAGCCATCGTGTATCTTCAAAATCCTAATCCGCAAACAACAATGGTCATCTGCAACAAAAGCGATACGTTTCCGGCTGCTGCAAAGAAAGCAATAGCATCAAAGGGCATTGTCTTTGAATCAAAAACCATTTACGAGAGTAAAGTTCCTGCGTGGATAGATGACCATTTGAGGCAGGAAAACCTAAGAGCCGAAGCCGGCGTATCTCAAATCATTGCCGAATTGCTTGGTAACGATTTGCAGAAGATAAGCAACGAAATATCAAAACTTGCTTTAAACTTAAAGCAACCCTTAATTACTCTTGCCGATGTGAAGAATTATATCGGCGTTAGCAAGAACTATAATGTTTTTGAGTTGCAGGAAGCATTGGCAAAACGCAATATAGCGAAGGCAAACAGGATTGTGGCTCATTTTGCCGCTAATCCGAAGGACTATCCCATTCAAATGATATTGCCGAACCTCTTTTCATATTTCGTAAAGGTGATAAAAGTGTCGCAATTGGCTGAAAAATCAAGTACGAATATTGCTCATGCGACAGGCGTACCTGTTTTTATGACCGACAACTATCGTTCCGCAGCATTCATCTATCCTTTGCCGAAATTGTTCTCAATCATTGCCGCCATAAGAGAATATGATATGAAAAGCAAAGGCGTTAATAATTCGCCGATGGCAACTGACGGCGATTTGTTAAAAGAATTGGTTTTCAAAATCCTTTATTAAAAATTCATATTCCCTCATTTTGCCCTAATCATTTCCGCATTCGTTTTTGTCGGACGGCGTATCATTTTTACCAAACGCTGTTTGGTGCGAATGAAAGGCTGTTTTATTTTTCTAAAAGGCTGTTTGGATAAAATGAAACAGCCTTTCATTTTTGCCAAAGGAAGCAATGTTAAAACGATACGCACTAATGTTTTAGCCATTGCTTATCTGCAAGTTTCAAAATCGGATATGATTATGATATAAATACATTTCCGTGCTATGGATTTTGATAAAAAGGCGACCATCGGACACTTTAATTGCATAATTCAAAAAAAAAATGTAACTTTGCAACCTCTAATTTTTAACAAACAAATTATCAATAAGATGAAACGAATATTTCTGTATTTTACATTGGTTTTTGTCGGCATAAATGCCGTGCAGGCGCAGGCGGATTGGCGTCGCGGCAAATGGTATAAAGATATCCCTGAAAACTTTCTTACTATTGATTTGGGCGGAAGTTATGTTATCACAACCAACTTTAAGGATATGAATCCGTTTGCTGTTTCGGCACAAGTGGGATATCAGCACAAGGTGCGTCCTTTTGTTAAAAACAGATTGAGTTTCGGTTTCGGCGGAAATATCGGCTATTCCTATTACCCGGCAAATGAGATAAAGGCATTGACTGCCGATATAAAAATAGGGGATTATAAGTCCTTTCACTACATACCTATTATGCTTAATGCCACTCTTTACTTTAATATGCGCACCTCTTATATCTATTTCGGCATTGATGCAGGTATCAGCCTGATGCTTTGTGAGAGAGATTTTCAAGATAATTACAACACATTCTTAATTGATACGATGGGCATAGAGATACCTGTGCCTCATGCGGCAACTTATTTCGCTGATGCAAAAGAAGACAACCCGCTGGCTTTAACTCATGTCATCCCAACCGCAAAGGCTTATTTCGGCTTTATGAAAGAGTTGAATGAAAATTGGCGGCTTAGGATTTCGGCAGGAGTTCAATACACGATGGGATATGACCTTTCCTACAAACAGGTTCTTTATGACGGAACGCGGCATGATGTTGAGAAAAGCGTAATAAAAACAAAAGATTGCATAGACCCTTTCCTTAATATAGGGATAGTTTATTCGTTGTAGATTTCTTTTGATTGTATGCACATCTTTTATGCTCCCGATGTAGCCGAAAATGCTCTCGGTTCTACCTATGCACTTAATAGCGAAGAAAGTCAGCATTGCACAAAAGTCTTACGCCTGAAAGTTGATAATATTGTAGGGCTTACCGATGGCAAAGGCAACATTTATGAGGCTGTTTTGACGGATGTAAATCATAGAAACTGCTTTGTGAGGATTGAAAACGTCATTAGGCACGAACAAAAGCCCGATTTCGCCATCCATATCGCCATTGCACCGACAAAAAACATTGCAAGAACGGAATGGTTTATTGAAAAAGCAACCGAAATCGGCGTTTCCGACATCACACCTGTCTTTTCCGTTAATTCCGAACGCAACATCGTTAAAATGGAACGCCTTAATAAAATTCTTATCTCTGCTTTAAAACAATCACAACAGGCTTTTATGCCGACATTGCACGATTCCATGCCGCTGAATGCCTTCTTTGATACTTTTGATGCTCAATGCAAATTGATTGCAACTTGCGAAGGCAGCGACAAAAAGACCATTAAGCAGGCTTATACGCCGAATCAAAGCGTTATTGTGCTGATAGGACCGGAGGGAGACTTCGTTTCGGAGGAGATAAACAAGGCTTTGCAATCGGGATATCAAACAATAACTCTCGGCAGCAATCGTTTGCGAACGGAAACAGCAGCCCTTGTCGCCTTACAATCAATCCACACTATAAATCAATGAGAAAAGCCTTTGCCGTAGTGGCGTTATGTTTATCGTTTGCAGCCTTCGGTCAGAACAAAAACACGTTTGCCCTGCTCAAATACAGCGGTGGCGGCGATTGGTACGCAAATCCGACATCTCTAACCAACCTTATACGTTTTTGTAACAAGGAACTGCATACCGATTTCAGCGATAATTACGCCACAATAGACATTGGTTCGGCTGAAATCTTTCTTTATCCTTTTTGTCATATCACCGGACACGGCAATATCAGCCTTAACGAACAGGAAACAGCCAATCTGCGAAATTATTTGCTGGCTGGCGGATTTCTTCACGTGGATGACAACTACGGATTGGACAAATACATAAGACGAGAGATGAAAAAAGTTTTTCCTGAGTTGAATTTCGTGGAATTACCCTTCGCTCATCCTATCTACCATCAGCGTTTTAATTTTCCCAATGGCTTACCCAAGATTCACGAACACGACAACAAATCACCCAAAGGCTATGCTCTGATATGGGAAGGAAGAGTGGTTTGTTTCTATACCTATGAAACCGATTTGGGAGATGGTTGGGAGGACACAGATGTTCATAACGATACGGAAGAACGCCATCAAAAAGCCCTGCAAATGGGTTCCAACATCATCTCCTTTTGCTTTATGCAATAATCAGCAAGCATCAAAAAGATATTCTCTTGTTTGTCCGTGTCGGACTGAAATAATGTTTTTACCAAACGCTGTTTGAGAAAAATGAAAGGCTGTTTCATTTTTACCAAAGGCTGTTTTAGAAAAATAAAACGCTGTTTGGTTCGTGCCTTATGTATATTGATGAAAATAATGAGGGGGAATAAGAAATTTTAACGGCGTATTAAAAGAAAAATGCTAACTTTGCAACCTAAATTTCAAAGAATATGGCAGATAGTATAGTCATTATCCCTACTTATAACGAGAAAGAAAACATTGAAAGCATTATTCGTGCTGTTTTTGCATTGGATAAAGAGTTTGATATTTTGATTGTGGAGGACAATTCGCCCGATGGCACCGGCTATATCGTCAAAAGTTTGATGCAGGAGTTCCCTTTGCGGCTTCATATCATAGAACGCAAGGGCAAAATGGGGCTTGGTACGGCTTATATCGCAGGTTTTCGCTGGGCTTTAAAGCAATCTTATGACTATATCTTTGAAATGGACGCCGACTTCTCACATCCGCCAAAGGATTTAATAAATCTTTACAACGCTTGCCGAGATTACGATTTGGCTATCGGCTCTCGCTATGTGGATGGCAAGATTAGTGTCGTTAATTGGCCTATCGGCAGGGTTATGATGTCCTATTATGCTTCGCTTTACGTGAGAAAAATTACGGGAATGAAGATTTATGACTGCACGGCAGGCTTTGCGTGTTACCGAAAAGAGCTTTTGCAGCGACTGAACCTTGATAAAATAAAATTTGTCGGCTATGCATTTCAAATAGAAATGAAATACACGGCGTACAAACTTGGTTTCAAAATAACGGAAGTGCCGATTATTTTCGTAGATAGGCAAAAGGGAGTCAGCAAAATGAGCATGAAGATTTTCAAGGAGGCTTTTTTCGGCGTTTTTTCTTTAAGGTTTCGCAACTGGAAGAAGTATTAGCGGTGCGAAATGCACTTTCTGCTTAAATAATTAGGATTAAATATGGCTGATGCGAAAGTTACGCCTTTGATGAGGCAATATAATGAGATTAAGGCGAAATATCCCGATACCATATTGCTGTTTCGTGTCGGCGATTTCTACGAAACTTTCGGCGAAGATGCGGTTCTGACTTCCAAAACGCTGAATATCGTCCTGACAACAAGAGCCGGTGATAAACTTGCAGGCTTTCCCTATCATGCAATGGACACTTACTTGCCCAAATTCCTTAAATCGGGCTTGCGGGTTGCTGTTTGCGAGCAGTTGGAAGACCCAAAATTTGCAAAAGGAGTTGTAAAGCGAGGCGTAACCGAGATAGTAACCCCGTCCTTATCTTATAACGAAAAGACAAGCGATGCTTCCCAAAATTCATATCTTGCTGCCATTTATTACGAAAAGGATTCTGTCGGCATAGCCCTTACGGATATTATGACCGGAGAGTTTTATGTTGCACAGGGTTCAAAGATTGAGATGGAGAAACTGCTTCAAAGTTTTATGCCTAAGGAGGTCATTGTGCCCAAACAGGAAATGCGTGCCTTTGAACAAAGTTTCGGAGACGATTTTTGCCTAAAAACGTATGAGGATTGGGTCTTTACGATGGATTTTGCAAAGGATACGGTTTTCAATCACTTTGAAGTAAATTCTTTTAAGGGCTTTGGCGTGGATGATATGCCGCTTGGAGTGATTGCTGTCGGCTCTGTGCTGCATTATATGAGAGAAACTCAGCATACGTCTTTGTCTCATATCCGCACTATCTCACGTTTGGACAATCTTAACTATTTATGGCTTGACAAATTCACCGTTCGCAACCTTGAACTCATCGTTCCGACAAATGAAAAAGGGAAGACATTGTTGGGAATCCTTAATAGGACGCAGTCAAATATGGGTTCCCGTCTTATGCAACGCTGGTTGCTGCTGCCGTTGATTGATAAACAAGCCATAGAACGCAGACACAACATCGTGCAAGGCTTTCTTCGTTCGGGAACTCTTGCTCACAATGTACGGGAATCTATCCGTGCTGTCGGCGACTTGGAGAGGATGGTATCCAAACTTGCTTTTATGCGGACGCAACCTAATGAACTCAACGCCTTAAAGAACTCTTTGAACGAGATTGCGAAGATTAAAAACAATATTTCTTTGTCTTCCAATAAGGAATTGAAGATTTATGAAGCCCTTGACGAATGTCCGTCTTTGATTGCTTTGCTTGATAAAAATCTTGATGCCGAAGCACCGAACAATATCGCAAAATGTAATGCTATTGCAGCGGGAGTGAATGAGGAATTGGACTCTTTGCGGCAGATTGCTTACCATGGCAAGGATTATTTGGCGGATTTGCAGAGCAGAGAAAGCCTTGCAACGGGTATAACATCGTTAAAGGTCGGTTTTAACAATGTTTTCGGGTATTATATTGAAGTAACCAATCCGCATAAGGATAAAGTGCCGTCATCATGGGTAAGAAAGCAGACGCTAACCAATGCCGAACGCTACATAACCGCCGAATTAAAGGAATATGAAGACAAAATCCTTATGGCAGAGGGCAGAATAGCAGAATTGGAAGGCACTCTATACAGACAATTGTTGGAACAATGCGGAGCGTTTATTGAAACCTTGCAGTCAGATGCCCAAATATTGGCGGAAATGGATTGCTTGTTGAGTTTTGCTCAAATAGCGGAAGAAAATAACTACGTAAAGCCAAAAATAAATGAAGGAAAAACTTTACGAATCGTTGAAGGACGTCATCCTGTCATAGAGAAAATGCTCCCTGTCGGCGAATCATACGTGGCAAATGACGTTTATCTTGACACTGACAAGCAACAAATCTGCATAATCACAGGTCCGAATATGTCAGGTAAGAGTGCGTATTTGCGACAGACTGCTTTAATAGTTCTAATGGCACAAATAGGGTCGTTTGTGCCTGCAAAAAGTGCGGAAATAGGTATTGTAGATAAGATTTTCACCAGAGTAGGGGCATCGGACAATATTTCATCGGGCGAAAGTACGTTTATGGTGGAGATGAACGAGACAGCGAGCATTCTTAACAACCTTTCGGACCGAAGTCTTGTGCTTTTGGACGAGATAGGTCGCGGAACATCCACTTATGACGGCGTATCCATTGCGTGGGCTATTGCTTCGTTTCTGCATAACAACAGTCGCAGCAACAAATGTCGTGCAAAAGTGCTTTTTGCTACTCATTACCACGAATTGATTGAGATGGAAAATCAGTATGAGCGCATAAAGAATTATCACGTTAGCGTTAAGGAAATCGGGGATAGGATTATATTTTTGAGAAAGATAGTTAAAGGGGGCTCTTCTCAGTCATTCGGCATACATGTTGCACAATTAGCGGGAATGCCTAATGAAGTAATCACACAGGCAGAGGCTTTGCTTGCAGAACTTGACCAAAAGAACAAAAAAAACAACTCTTCCAATCTGAAAAAGGCTACAAAAATTGCGGACAACAACTATCAGTTAAGTTTTATTCAGTTGGAAGACCCGCTCTTATTAGACATTAAGCAAGAGATATTATCTACCGATATAGATAACCTTACTCCCGTTGAAGCATTATTAAAGCTCTCTCACATCAAAAAAATAATAGAAAAACTTTAATCATATTGTTGTATTATATAAAAAGGTCTTATATTTGCAACCAATATTTAAGTTTTGTTCGCATTTATTATGATTTAAAGGAATTACTTAAAAACATACTATATATTAAGTGATAATGCTATGAAAAGAATAATATATTTCTTATTAGTTTTTTTACCTTTAAGTGTTTTTGGACAACGTCATATGAAATTAGATTCTATTCCTGTATATACAATTATCAATAGCGATTTTCATACTATATTAGATAGTTTTATAAATGAAGAAAGGCAGTATGAGTATTATAATGATAATGTAACATTTTTTGTAAATATAATGAATACAAAAGGAAATGTTTTACAAATATCTTCTGGAGATGATTTAAAAAATAAACCGCTTCAATTCTGGGAATCAGACATAGATTCAACATATGGAATATTTTATTATAAAACGCATTCTTTTGTTATAAGAGGAAGGTCAGTAATAGACTCTGACATTATGATAAAAACTAATAAATATATTATTGTAGAAGCCTATAATGAAAGTATGCTTGATATTATAGATGATGATGTAATGGAGGATGATACTTATTTCCCTACGATGTGGTTTGTTCGTTTTGAAAATAATAAATTTGAAATAGGAAGTAAATTCCCAATGGAAGATTACCGCAACAGATAGGAAAGTAAATAGGATAATGAGTTATATTTTGATAATGAATAATTGTAGTTATGCAAAAATGAATGACTGGAAAAATTTTACTAATCATTTAAATTTTAGATTAAGAATTACCAAAAACTAAATAAAAATGAATCTATTAATCCCATTAGTATGTTTGTCATTGATAAGTTGTTCTTGTAATGAGAGAATGTATAATGTAAATATATTTAAGATTGATGATGCGGGCAAATATACGCAAATGTTGAAAAATAATGATTGTAGAATTAAAGATACGTCATTAGCATTTAGATTATACTGTATATTAGATAGCAATAATGATTTTGAACGATATTTAAATGATTTTATTTATTATTTACCATTAAAAAAATATTCTAATTATGATATGATAATTAGAACTGATGATTATTCTGTTAAGGAATATATTGTATTGGATAACTTTAATCAAATAAATAAATGTATAGAAGTTGCTGGTTCTTATGGAGATGGTCCATACTCAGAAGATAAATTCTCTATCATCAAAAATGATAGTTTGATTACATATACAATCAGAACTAATTATTTTGTTGATGATAAAACAGATATAACGCTTGATATTCCGCCTAAAATAGATACAATAGTTAGTATTATTTATCCTTTCGGTAACTTTAAATAACTATTATGATGAAAAAGATTATATATACTATAATTGTTATTTTTATAGGTTTTGAATATGTAAATGCTCAAAATAATGCCGTGATAACCGTGTTTATTAATCAAGATAATACCAAAATTCCAATTTATACCTCTCCCCAATGTGATAAAGAAAGTTATTCCATTTTTCAGGATAGTATTTTTGAACATTTTTTTTGGATTGAAATAATTGGTGAATCGGCTTTGACATTTGAGGTTAAAATAGGTTCTGCAAGTCAAGATAACTCTCCAATAATTAATGGGTGGATTGAGAAAAAGTATTGTGGTGTTTTCTTAAGTAGCGGTAGAAATATAAAAATATTTGAGACCGTTAATGAAAATTCTCCTTACGAACAATTCGTATTAGAGAATGATATTTTAGCAAATGTTGTAAATATATGCTTAGATGGAAGAGGTTTTATAAAAGTCATATTTAGGATAAAAGATAGATATTATGAAGGATGGGTTAAGGATTATTGTGGTAGTATTTATAATTCCTGTAATTGAGGCAATGGTGGAATGATGTATCGTAGTGTTGTTTCGTATCTCTTTTATAACTCTATTATGATTTTATTATAACCACAGTAATTAACACCATAGAATTAAATAATACTACTAAGAATAAAAATGAATCTATTAATCCCATTAGTATGTTTATTATTGAACATAGCAGACAATGATAGTAATTGTTGTAATGTTAGTGCATTTCTAATTCCTAAAAACCAACAAATACCTATTTATAAAGAAAGCAATCATAAAGAAATATTATGTTATATTATTAATGATACTATGACAGAAGATTATTTTATCGCAACAATATTCAGAATAGAAAGAAACTATGCTTATGTAAAAGGTTCATATGTTTTAGAAGAAGGTAATGATATTGAAGGATGGATTGAAAAAAAATATTTAGGGACAAATATAATTTCAGAAAGTAAGGTTCCTTTATATTCTGCCCCTAAAATTTCATCTAAAAAAATATACATAACAAATCCAGAATGGTATCCAATAGAAATAATTAAATGTTATAAAGATTGGGTTTATATAATATATGAAGATAAGAATCAAAAAAGAATGGGATGGTTGCTATTAGAATACCAATGTTCAAATCCTTATACAACTTGTAATTAAATCAGAGTAAATAGATTTAAAAATATGAAACATATAATTAAAATCAACAGTGTTATTCTTTTGCTTGTTTGTGGCAGTTGCTTTGCACAAGGCGATATAACGCAATATAATAATAATGTGTATGAAGTTATTAGAATAGATACCATATATGATGCTTATCTTGTGCAAATAGAAAGATTTGATGAAGGAAGAATGTGTTTTTCTATTGTTGTATTGAAAGATATAGTATCATTGGAGGATTTAAAAAGAATCAAACAAGGACAAAAATATATTCTTGATTTTAAATTATACGAAGATACTTATTTTATACCGCCTATTTATGCTTTTATGATAGGAGATATAAAGATTTATATACCAGAAAAGAAAAGATTTGGACAGATTGCTTTTAGTGATTTATCTAAATGGGTAGTTGTAGAATAGAGTAATAGTATTTATAGAGGAGGACATAAATAAACAATATGAGTAAAATAATTTTCATATTTTGGATGATTGCAATGATATTAGGTTTAGTATTCAATATATTTTTCTACGAAATGAGAAGAATAATGCGAGAAGAAAATGCAAAACCTAATACTATTTCCGTCTTCTCATTAAAGCCGTTTAAGCCTTTTTTACAAAATACGGATCTAAAATACAATGCAACAAGTAAATGTTACTGTATATATAAAATTGCGTTATGTATTAAAAGAATAAGCATTACTATTATTATATTAGTTATTGTTGCAATAATTATTATCAGCAATAGATAATGTATCAAATAAGGAGTTATGAAAAGAGAAAGGAAAAGTAAGATGAAAGTAATCAAAACAATAATAAGAATATTGATTTTATTAATAACTATTTTACCCGTGTTAGTTTGTGCTTCAGATTTGATTGATGTTTATTTTCTTTATAAGGATTATTATATTGGTTCGGAATCAATGATTGGTGTAGGTGGCTGGAAGTATCGTACTAACTTCAACTATGTTTTTTCAGGTTTAATTGTAATTATAATTTCACTACTATTATCTTTTTGGGCAATCAGAATTAAGAAAATCAAATTTCTACTACTGATATTATTATTGGCAATATGTCAAATATTATGTATGATTTTATTATAACCACTGGAATTAACACCATAAAATTAAATAATACAACTAAGAATAAAAATAAATTAAAATGAAAAAATATACGTTAATATTCTTTTATTTACTATTATGCATTCGTTTTTCTTATGGACAATATAAAGTTACAGAAAATTACCTTATACAAAATATATCAGCATGTTGTTCTGAAATATATCATCCGTTCTTTGGTATTTACCGTATAGCTTCTTCTGGCGATTATTACATTGCAAGTGAAGAAAATATTATGAATTTCATAAAATATGATAACATTGATTATAATAAACTTATATTGTTATTAGATGTTAGGGATAATTATTTTAAATATTCTAAAACTGGTGAGAATTTTAGAAAAATGATATTTTTGGGAAAATATGTAGGTTATTTTAATGAAATCAATGATATTCTAACAATAGATGATACGGAAACGTATAAAATAGGTGATAGCATATATGCTATTAGAAAAATAAAATATGCTTATTTAGATAGTATTGATATGTATGCAAAAGAATATAAATTAGAATATGAGTATGGAATGGATGATATTCAAATTCCAGACGATGCAGATACAATAAGTCTTATGGAAGCAAAAGACTTTTATAAAGTTAATTATTTTCAGTGTTTTTTATTTCTAATGGAATTACAACCGACTCATAAAAAAATTCAAAAACATCTTTGGAAAAGGCGATATGAGTTTATGGACTTGCAACCTAATAGGTAATTTATCAAATCTGGAGTTATGAAAAAAGAAAGGTATTATCAATTATGAAAATATTAAAGATAATATTAGCAATAATAATTATTATTGTAGAAAGTGTAGTTTTGTTCGTATCCTCTTCATTACTAATAAATTTTTTAAAGTATCCAGAGACGTATAATAATCTTTATTTTGGTTCAGAGACAATGGTGGGAGGTGGTGGATGGATATATCGTAGTGTTGTTTCATATCTCTTTTATAACTCTATTATGATTATAATTTCACTACTATTATCTTTTTTTGCAATCAGAATTAAGAAAATCAAATTTCTACTGCTGATATTATTATTGGCAATATGTCAAATAGGATGTTTGATTTTATTATAACCACTGGAATTAACACCATAAAATTAAATAATACTACTAAGAATAAAAATAAATTAAAATGAAAAAATATACGTTGGCGTTCTTTGCTATTTTATTTATCGGGTATAATTTATTTGCTCAATACAATAGAGAAGTTTTTACACATCCTCTAAATTTAAAGCCGATTTCTATATATCATACCCCATATGCTTATTATATGGAACTTAAATCTGATAATGAAGGTGGATGGATTGCAAAAGTAAAGCATAAATCAGAGAATTATTTTGAAATAGATATAGAAGAATTAAATTTATATAATGTTTGGGTACATTTAGGAGATTTAGGACTAATTGTTCAGAATAATGATTCTATTGCTATTCCTGTATATAGTAATCAAGATACAAATTCTACAATAAATGAATATATATATGAAAGTTATATCGGTTTAATATACGACATTTCTGATAATTTCGTTTTTTTACAACTAATAATAGATGATAAATGTTTATTTGGTTGGGTAGAAAATAAATATTTATGTTCTAATCCTTATACAACTTGTAATTAAATAATGGTAATGTATTTATGAATATGAAGCATATAGTTAAAATAAATAGCATAATTCTTTTGCTTGTTTGTATTGGTTGTGTAAGTTTCACAGATAAAAAACAAAAGAAAGAGCAAATTGATAAACAACCTAATTTAACTAATACAAAATGGATTTCTCCTTTGTCAGAAGACTTGCAAGACTATTTTATTTTTGAAAATAATGGTAAGTGTAAATTTTATTCTTGTGAAACAGGAAATACACACTATGGTATTTATTTTGTTATGGATACTTGTATAATTTTATCTTTATCGGATAATGAATTTAGAGAAAACCATCCAAGAGATATTTGTTTAGAAAAATTATCAATCCTAAATGATACAATATATATTAATGAAATATATGATTTAGACGAAGATGATATATGGCAAAAAAGAGATGTTGTATTTCCACCTGACTACAAATTTCATAAAATAAAGTAATGTATCAAAATTATGATTTATAAATATGAAGCATATAATAAAAATAAATAGCATAATTCTTTTGCTTGTTTGTGGCAGTTGCTTTGCACAAAAAGAAAATAATGATTATTTTATAACTGATAATGATAATCAGAAAATAGTATATTTATACCCAACACCCAAACAATTGGACATCGCAAAGGAAATTGACGAAGAAGGTTTTTATGTTGCTGCTGACGATGCAAACTATTATCAGTATTATGCTTTTAAGTATTTACAAGAAAACAATATTCATTATGATTCTATTTTGTTAGAACATTCAATCTATTTAGTAAAAGAGAAATTATTTGTTCCGGAAGAAGTCGGTATCTTTGGGTGTTTTTTTATTTATGAAAAAGATAAATATAAAGATTTTGTTTCTTTCGTTGATATTGGAACAGTGTGGAAATTTAAAAATGGAAGTTGGATTAAAGAGCAATAGATAATGTATCAAATATGGAGTTATGAAAAGAGAACGGAAAAGAAAGATGAAAGTAATATATGTCATATCGGTAATTTCAATGTTTTTTTCTTTCCTTACTTCCTATGCACAAGTTAAATTATCTTTGGCTGATACTATGTATATGAATACAAAGTCAGACAGTATTGGTAATTATGATATAAATTGTGTTGTAATAGGAGAAGTAGAGTTAGATAATCTAATTTATGTATCTTATTCTACGAAAATAAAAAACAAAGTAATAACAAAGAATATCTTCAATAAATTGCAAGCATTTTTTTGTCCATATTATGTAACATATTCTAATGGATACGTTACAAATAAAAATAATTTATCGCTAATAAAGGCAAACAAAAAAAACATTAGTAATTTAATTTATAAAAAAGACTTCTTTGCTTTTGTAGATGACGAAATGGTAATAAAATACTTTATATACCCTCAATGCAATGATTATTTACGAAAGAAATTAGACAAGACATTTGAATATCCTGTATCAACTATAAAATATGATACTACTCGTTATGAAATAGATAAAAAACAAGGAATATATTATAGGCAAATAATATTTCCCACCAAATTTTTATTAGTGTTAATGAATAGAACGTGGGCAGAAAGTAGGAATGTTACTACTTCTGACCCTCCCAAACTATCAGATACTTCCAATACTTATGTTAAGTTTTTAATTCCGTTAATTGACGAATAGTGTATGAAATTGAGAGTTATGAACAAAGTGAAAAATGGTATAGCATTATTTATTAGTGTTGTTTATTGTTATGCATGTTTTGGACAGCAACATTTAATACAGGGGAAATTTATGTTGCAAATCCAAAATAATGTTGTATATATCTTATCTGAAGATGAAGATGACGAATACATAGAAAAAAAACTTTTGCTTTATGATTTAACAAATAATCTTATTGATACATTAGTTTCAAATACTTATAATACAGATGTCGTAAAAGTTAATGAGAATGAAATAATTTATACTGATGGCAATAAGATTGTTAAATATAATGTTATGTCAAAGCAACGTGAAAGTGTTTATCAATCTAAATCAAAATATCTTGATATAATTGATATTATGTTTAATAATAAATGTTATTTTTTTGTGCAGGACTATGATAATTTCAAAATTCTATTATATGAATTAAAAGAAAATAAAGAAACTTTACTATCTACATTTGATTATAAAGACGAATTGGAAAGCACAGGATTATTATCTTATTACGACAAAAATAATTGTTATTTCAAATTACGAGGAATATTGCATTCATATAATTTTGATAAAAAGGCAACATTAAAGTTAGATAACAGATATATTTACGATTTTGTGGTTTCAAAAGACAAAATTTATTATGTATTTTCAAATAAAAATAACCCTCAAAATAAATGTTTAGGACAAATAGACAAAAACTTTACTAATCAACAAATAATAATTGATAACTTGAATTATTATTTTTGGGATTACCTTTTTATTTATGAAAATACAATATATGTATATTATTCTCAAAAGAATAAAGCATACAAAATAATAAACAATGAACTTTTATCTGTTTCAAATATACCACTATTTAAAAATGATAAACTTTCTATTTTATTCATAGATGAAAAACATTTTCGTATTGATATTCTGTAATGCATTAAATATGGAGTTATGAAAAAAGAAGGGAAAAGTAAGATGAAAATTTTAATGCCAATAATTTTTATAATATTTTTATTGCAATCTTGTAGTATTGAAAATAATATTTATGGTACTTATGCAATCCGAGAAAAGTCAACTTTATATCGTTTTGATATAAACAAAAATGGAACATTTTATTATTTATCAGGTGGAGGTTGGCTAAAAATAGAATCTTTTGGAACATATCAGTTTAGTACGGATGGAAGAAAAATTATATTTGATAGTTATATAAACGATATAAATGCTATTCCAATAAGTGTAACAGAAACCAATATAAAAGATAATGATAGTATTTTAATAGTGTTTAATAAGCCTATGATGAGTATAAAAGAAACATATCCGAATCATACAGGATATTTTGAAAATGCTGCAACTGGTAGAAAATATGAGCATGGTGAATATGATTCTCTTTATTATGATATAATAATAAATGATACTCTAAAATATTCCATTTATTCGGATAGTATATCTCTGCCTAAAAAATTAAAGATAGATAATTTTTATTTTACAATGAGGGGATATTTTGAAGAACTATTTACTCAACCTCTACAAGATACCGCAAGAACTATCAAATATTATATTAAAGATATTTCAAACAATGTTTTTCTTGTTCATTTTGATTTTCCAAAATTGAAATGGAGTAGTATATTTTTTCAAGTTCCAATCAATGATACTTTATCAATAAAACGAAATGCATTATATTGGAAAAAAGAAAAACTTAAATTAAAGAAAACTAGATAGTGTATCAAATCAGGAGTTATGAAAAAAGAACGGAAAAGTAAGATGAAAGTAATCAAAATAAATAATAATATAATTATATTATTTGTGGTGTTATTTATTTTTAATAAAGGGCAAGCACAAATAAATAATCTTCCAATACAAGAGCAATGGGAAATAGGAATTAAAGATACTATTTTATCAGAGCAATTAAGTAATGCTTTTATTATTTATAATTTTATAGGAGATTCTACTTATAGGATAATTTGGGGAAATGAAGATGTAATTAATTATTCTAATAAAAAGTTTAATGTGTTAGGCAATGGAGTATTAAAAGTCATTGCAAATGATACAAATATTATTTTATTGGAACAAGGTTGCGGGACATCGTGTAATTTTTATGTAGTATTACCTATAAAAAGTCAAATGAAAGAGACATTATATAATAATGTGATAGCGTATGATATAAAAAAGAATTTGATAGCATATATTTATTATTGTGATAATTATCAAAATATTTGTGTGAGAATAGAAAATTATATCACCAAAACACACATTGATATATACGAAAAAAACATTTGTGAAAATGTTGTTGAGATGAGTTGTATAAAAGATGTGTATTTTGAGGATGATTATTTAATGATAATTTGGGAGTTTAATAAAACAGATAAAATAAATTTAAAAAGTCTATGATTAGGCAGAGGTGTATCAATGAAAAGTTATAATATTAGATGCAGTGAAAATAAAAACAGAAAATTCAACATCAAACAAAGAAATACAATGAAGCGAATTTTAATAATTTTGTTTAGTTTGATTAGCATATATTCTTATTCTCAAGTAAAAACTGATAAAATAGAAGGACATATTAACTATTACAGAAGTATAAAAAATAAGAGTGGTAAAATCAATGTATCTAAATTATTTGAAAATGCAAATAGACAGGAAATCATAGAAGATAGCATTCAAAAGACATTTGAAATAGTTGGTATAGAGAAATTGGATAGTTGTTATAAAGTTGATAAAAACACATTAGAACCAATAGATGCGTATGTAATTAGTGTATCTAATGTTATTGATGGCAACTTGAAAAAAGATACATTTAATATATTAGGAGAACAATATCCTTTAACAGGAGTATATCATATATTATCTTGTGATACTATGCAAAATGGTATAAAAATAGAAATCGGACAAAGATATAATATGTTGTTAATCTCTTATTTTGATAGAATTTTGCCTAATATGTATCACGAAACTAATATGCCTATTTGTTTAAACAATATTTGTATATTACATTTTCCAATAGGATTTATAATGAATTTTTATACAACACCTAATTTAAAAGGATTACATTATATATCACTATAATGTATCAGATTAGGAGTTACAAACTTAAAAGTCCGTTCAAAACAACAATTTAAATAATTTTATGATGAAATTCTTTTACTATTGTTTTTACAGAATAACTAATGTATATTTTGCAAAATTTGAAAAATGGGGTTCAGATTTCCAAACTTGTTATATTTCATCTATGGGATTGGTTACATTATGCCAATCAGCAAATATATTATCAATCATAACTATCCCATTTATATTTGATAATAAAATGTATTCAAAAGAAATGGCACTATTTCTAGTCATTCCTTTATATGTGATAAATTGGTTTTTTATTTTGACAAAGAGGAAATATATGAAATTAAAAGAAAGATGGCAAAACGAAAATCCCAAATATAAAAAACTAAAAGGCTATTTTGTTGTATTATACATTGTGAGTTCTTTAATTTTATATTTTGTAATGATAAATATTATGGCTAATGCATCAAATTAGTAGTTATGAAAAGAGAAAGGAAAAGTAAGATGAAAGTAATTAAAATATTAATAATAATATTGTTTTTAGGAATATCTATTAAAACTAATGCTCAATCGTGTGTAATAGATACAAATTTTATTAATAAAGTACTAGAACAATCTTATCTAGAAGATGGACATTATTATAGAGAACCAGGTTACATAAGAGAACCAGATTATTTTTTAGTTTTGCGTGTAAAATATGGAGAAGTAGAAAAATATATTATTGCAACGAATCAAAATTTTGTTTCATTTTGTCAAAGGTATTTTCATATAAGTAACTTAACGGCAAAAGAATTTATAAAAGATGCATTGCTAAATAATAAGTCTATTGTAATTCCAAATAGAAAAAGTAAAAGCATAAAAAAGAAAGATAGAGATATTTATAATTATTTATCTGATGTTCCACAACCGGATAGTACTATGTTATCATTATCTAATGATAAAGAAGCCTTTTTGAATTATTATTTTGATGAAAATCATATATACAAAAGAAAATTCAGTTTTCAGACAAACGATGATGATATAAATTACATACACAAAATTGTAGTGAATGATAATGCTGTGATTGCACAATTATTCAGATGGGGTATTCCTGTTTATTGGAGCGATGAAGATAATAATTGGAAATATGACTGATGAGGGTAATATATCAAAAACATTAGTTATTATAAAGCGACAAGTCCGTTCAAATCAATGAGCGGACTTTTGTTTTGGACGTTGTTGCCTCTAACAGCACCTCTGCATTTTGATTGAGAAGAATGGTGTCAGATGCTTTCGGGCAGGTCGGTCGTTTGGTCGGCGTCATCGTCATTGAAACGTCTTGCCAGCAGTTTTTGATAGCGGATAATGTTTTCATTCAACTTCTCCAAATAGCCGTGATACGCATCATCGCCGCTCTTTTTGCTCAAAAATTCAAAGCCTTCAATCACATCCAGATAAACCCTGTTCAACTGCTTGCGGACATCCGACATAGA
>JAISGN010000008.1 GCA_031263015.1 Bacteroidales bacterium | reverse complement strand
ACTCCGGTTAAATACACCCAATTAATCAGATGCATTTCCGCTACCTTGGTTCCAATTTCTTTCAATGTCCTCTCCCGTCCTCATATCCCAAAAACGGACTGCAAAAGTAATACTTTTTTTTTAGTCTGCAAACTTTTTGAAAACTATTTTTTTAGCATCATAGTAACTTATATGCATTATCTTTTTATGCTCAACAACTTAGATAATGAAAAGTTTTTTAACTTTCTTCCTTCTTATATCCATTTAATATACACAAAAAGGGGTGTTCCTCGTTAATAATCCCCTCTTTTATCTATTTATGACACTCCCATAAAAATATCTTAACAGAAAATATGACCACAATAAATATGAAATACATCACCAACCTCTTTAACCACTAATCTAAAATATTTTATTAGACGCCCTATATTTGTGGTCTTGCCTTTAACCTAAAGTACAGGGCACTTCTCATTGGTCGTTTTGGTATATGTTAATTTAATGGAGGTAAATTTTTATCACACCTTTGGGCGTTAGCATGTGCTAATACTCTGCCTACCATAGTAATATTAAAACCTTGAGGAATGTTATCCCACCATTCTTGCAGTTCTTTTAATTTTGGAAATTTATTCCATTCAATCATAAATTTTTCAATATTTTGATTTTTTATGTTGCTATCTTTTTTGTAAAGGTCATAAACAGTTTTCACCGCTTCTTTTTGTTCATTTGTAAATTGGATTCCAACAGGAACTAAAAGTCCTCCATTATTAACCATTCCTTGAAATAACAAAGAGTCAATTTGTTTCTTATTAGGCACATTTATTCTAACAAAATCCGGATTTAGAGTATGTTCAACGAGAATATTTTGAAGTCCCGCATTGAATAATATCTCAGTCGCTTTTTTATAATCATCACTCGTCTTTTCTATTCCAGTTGCAATGTAGCCATCAAGTAGTTCTGGATAATATTGCTTTATTTTTTTAAATTTGTCAACTGAATTAATGCGAATTGTATCTAAAATATCTAAATGATCAAGCCAATCATCACCTTTAGGAAGTTGGCTATAAATTACTTTTTCGAATAAAGCATTTAACACAAACAGACCGCTTAGAATGTCGCCTGTTACAGGTAAAAAGTACGAAACAGAATGAAACACTGTTAGTCCTAATAGAGCATCATCTGATATTTCATCTATTATTCCTATTGCGTGACTAATCCCAGCTCTGATTTTTCGATTTTCACCTTTCTGAAATCTATGAATTAGCAACTCTGAAAGCAGGTCATAATCTTTTTCTCGTTCTGTTGCTGCGGCAGTTTTTTGTGCTTCAACTAACAACAATTGAAAACTTGGGTCGGAAAAAGATTGTAATGCCCCTTCTACGGCTTCCATTTTTGGTAAAAGTCGTTTTTCAAATTCTGTTACCCTCGCATTTGCAATGTTTAATGCTTCTTGCGTATAATCTTGAACTGCCAAAGCATTCATTTCTTGAAATATTTCTCTTGCACGCTTTTCATCAATACCGACATTAACTGTCATATTGCCTACTTGCAATTGTTGGGCATCATTACCTGCCTTTTGTATTTGCTTCTCTGACATTAGCATTGCCTCCTATTTGAATTTGATTAGCATTATCTTTTGCTTTTTGTTTTTGAACAGTTTTAGTTTTCTTGATACCAATTTTATAACCCACTGCTCCACCACTAATAAAACCGATTATTAGTGTGATAATTGCAGTCCCTATTCCATTAAATATCCATTCCATATTATTTTAATATTAAAAATTTATTCTTATACTCTCTACCCTCTCCCACTTCTGTCATCCCCTCTTTCGTTACCTTTCCTAAAACAACTAAATTCTGAAAAACTTCTGAAAAATTAAAAGTCAGTTGCTGTTCCCCCTTTCCTTGTCTATTTTTTTACGCTTAACAAGTTCAGACAGCAATTCATTATAAAACATATAGGAAGTAATATGACCGGAAAACTCTATCGTATCATTTTCTTCATTGTATTGTATTTTATTATACATCATTTGCTACTTTTATTTAATGGCAGCAAAGATACATATTTCCTTTAAAACAAAATAAAACTATAAAATATTTCCTCTTATCAGGCATTTAGAAAATCTGCTTTTTTAGATTTTATTTTCGTTGCGTCCTTCCAAAAGCCTAATATTTGGCATAATCACATGGCGTTTTAGCCAAAATTGTACACCTCTTTTACCACTTGTATGTTTTTCTAAAAAAGAAATCTGCTTCCGTCATCGTACCTTCAATAGACTTCAATCCATAATACCGAGCAACAACTCTGTTGAAATAATAGTGTTTATTAGTATAAATATCTTCCCAATAACCTCTATATATTGTTGATGAAGTAATAGAATATGTTTTTATATTCTTATTGCCCTTTGCTTTCTCACTTGAAATATAAGCCTCTCTCTGCACAAACTTATTATGAAAATCATATAAGTATCTAACACCCCAAACAATGCTCACAACAGCCAAAGCACAACTCAATACAACGGCGGCGTACTTCAATCTTTGACTCTTTATGCTCATATAAATTTGTCCTGCAACTATTATAGTAATTATTGTTGCGGGAAAACCGGCACGCAAATTAGAATTCGGAGCAGCAGCCAGCGAATAATACGCAACAAAGCCCCCAATAACATAAGCAAGCAAGATATACTTTGAAGATTTTAACGTTTTGGAGAAAGCAGCATAAGCAACAGCAAAAAGCAAAATCAGATTAAATATCCACATTTCTTTTTCTAATACGGCAAGATGATAAACCCTGTGTATTATCTTTGATATGAAAGATGAATATTCTAATTTTAAATAAATCGGATGAGCAGCTCTAACATAATTGCCCGGTGCTGCAATCAGCACTACATATCCTATGACTACCCCAATAAGTCCTGCAATAATAAAAGGCGGTATCCTCTGTTTGTTCATACGGATAATCACTATAAACAGCATACTCATCGCAATAGCCATAAGTCCCATATTCTCCATTGTGCATCCCGCCACAAGACCAAGCAGAAACATTGCAGGCATTAAAAGTTTCGGACTAATATTGATAGATTCTCCCGTTGCATATCTTTTGAAGGGCAGCAGAAAAAGAAGGATGAAAACCATAGTCCAAAGATAATTGCACGAGCCGCTTAACCACAGCATATTCATCCCAAATGTCGGTTGCAGGACAAACATTAAGACTGTGATAAGGAGAAACAACGGCACATTTTTCTCTCCTTTTCTTGCAATATGCAAATACATCAGTACGATAAGAGCAATAAAAAACAGAGAATTAACAACGTTAAAGACGCTCTTGTCAAACATACTCATTATAAAAGCAAAGGAATTCGCAATAACTCTTCCGCTCCAATAAAAATACATACTTTTTATATTGACGAAAACATCATTCATTGAGGCTATTCGCTCATTAGATAAAATGTAATCAGGTTCAAATCTCGTCAGATAATCTGTATTGAAAGCGAAAGTAAAATCGTCGGAAAACACAGGCGTTAAGAAGTTCATCAAAAGAACAAGGACAAAAGTGATTGAAGCAATGCCAATCAACAATGCAGATTTATTAATCTTCATTTGCGAATAACTACAATATAACAATAACTTTAGTAAAATTAGTTTTTACTTACGGCTGCAAAATTACAATAATTTTTTAATATAGGCTTAAGATATAAATATGGGGTTAAGCAACGTGGCGATTATGGGAAGAATCGCTGTTGTACAATCTTCATCTATCCGTAGAAAATGGCGTTTAATCACAGCATATAAGCATATTATTTCTGCCTTCCTTCACTCAAAAACTCATATATGAACAAAGACTAAATTATTGCTTGACAATACGCTGACCAAAGGCTGTTTCAGTTGCACGAAAGGCTGTTTCATTTTTACCAAACGGCGTTTTATTTTTCTAAAACGGCATTTGGTTAAAACTATGTAAGCACAAAAAAGGGGATAAGAATATCTTATCCCCTTTATATTTGATTATGAAAAATTTATTTGCGAAGTATGTCTATCGTTCCCGTATATTCCACATCTTTAATAGGACCTCTACCCACAAAACGATAGAAATATGTGCCGTCAGGCGTGTTTGTGCTGTTCGGATCCCAGCCCTCCTCATTGATACGCATATCCTGCTTGAAATAAATTAAGCGTCCGTAACGATTATATATGGTAAGCTCGTTGTCAGGGAATGCCTGCCCGTCTATAAGGTTGCGAATAATGAACATATCATTAACACCATCGCCATTTGGAGTAATAACATTTGGGAAAATCAGGTTGTGATTGACAATTGTTATCGTTCTCTTAATAGAATCCGAGCATTGATAAGTATTTCCGTGTGTGCCGACAGAATTAGTGTATGCAACAAGAGTAATATTGTAATCTCCGACAAGAGATGAGCCGTTTTGGTCAGGTTGCCATGTGAGAACAGGTTCTTTACCCCACACAACACTAACGTCATTAGGGTTATCCTTGTCATTTTGATATATCCACTGATATTGATTTGAAGAATAATCCGGCTGAGTCAGGTTTATCATCTGTGCTTTCGGGTCTGAAGAATACGGATTGGTAGGCTCCCACGCAAAATCAGGCACAGGATGGCTATAAACGTGTATTCTGTAATCACCATTGGAAGAACTGTCCAAAATAAGCGTATCTCTACATCCGTCAGCTGAGACGGTAACCAAACGAACCTCATAATCACCATAAGGCAAAGTAAATGTAGGATTGGTATCGTTAGAGAAGAAATCGCCGACCTTCCATTCAAGGGTATCATAATTAGATGATTGATTAAGAAGTTTAAATTCAAATGGCTCACAACCTTCAAGCGGAGAAGGAGTGCTTGTAAATGATGCCAAAGAAGGCTGCTTGACAATAATTTTTATAGAATCGTTATAACTGCATTCAAGTGTCCCGCTGTTGTTCTTTAATGATACGTAATAGGTTTGAACACTTGGCGAATTAGGAGCAGGTGTTACGGATATGGAAGGGCTTGTGCTGCCGGTGTTCCAAAGGTAGTCCGTAGCATTTCTGTGTGTCGCATCTATAACAACCGTTTCACCTTCACAGACTTCTTTGTCTGCCCCCAAATCAATACGAGGGCGCTCTATTATATTAGCAAATGTTGAAGTATCCCATACACATCCAAGATTATCCACAATATGAAGTTGGTATTGGAAGTATCCCCCTGTATCAATCGGCGTCACTATCTGCATTGTTTTTGCATCCAAGCGGCTCATAAAAGGACCTTCCCACAGCACACTATCCAAAACAGTAGTATAATTCCAAGTTCCTGCGCCGGGACAATTACCCAATTCCAAGTCAAACCAAAAGATAAAGCCATTATCAAAACCCCAACTATCCTCAACCCTTATTTTCCATTGCCCGTTAAGAGGACAACCGACAAAGTTATCAAAAGATTGTAATGGACGATAATATTTTAATTTATTCTGCACATCAGTGGAATCAATGATATCACCATCTGTTAGAGGGACAGTAGTACCATATAATATTTGAGTAAAACCTATAACAATAGAATCGTAAATATTGGTAATGATACCAAGCGGGATGGTAGCATTAAGCGTAGAGATACTGCCTCCGACAACAGAGTCATAAGTAATGTTCATATACAGGGTAGAATCTGTTTGAGTCTTGTAATGTGTGTGCTTCGTACCATTTCCATCAAAATTAGAATTTTCTGTTACCGTCTGTTCGGTATTATCTAATGTTTTACTATAAGTAACAGATAATACGGAATCGTATTGTGTTGTAGCGGAAGAGTTATAAAGTATCAAATATCTTGCCCATGAAGGAGAAACAAAATTAGAATCATATCTTATAGAATCATACGTATATAACGTATCGGAAGCAGTATATATAGAGTCTCTTGTTCCGTAAGGATAGGTTTCCGAAAAACAATAAGTCCAGCCTGTACCGGGTTTATTAGGAGGATATGTACATGGATTGGTAAAATCATTCACTCTATCGGCAATGCCAAAATCATGTCCTGTTTTCCCACCATTCGGATCTGCGACAGGACGAAGCTTTATCATTTTATTACTAGGACATATAGCATATATATCTATATCCCCATCAAATGTATGCTCCATATTAATACAAATAGAAGTCAAGCAGGAACCAGCCATCAAAGTAGCCCCATCGGTGAATTTATCAAAATTAACAGCTGCTTCATAATACACTGTTGCTTGGTCGCTGCAGTTAGGTCCGTCAGGTATGAATGTTGTTTGTTCAAAGCGTTTTTTGGCTTCAGAAGGATGTGGTATTGAATCAACCATAATGGAGGATGAGCCGGATTGACCCGCTAATACGTTTTGAGTCGTTCCCGAGCACATATCAGGCAGAGACGATATTGCCTTAATCGGACTTTGTGATATTCTAACTCTGTATCCTGCCGGCACACGACTCGGACAGCCTCCTATGTTACCTATATTTGTTGTGTCTCTAACTGATAATGACAGATTATAACCGGCAGCCTTGTTCCACTTATGTCCGGCTCTATTATAATAATAACCCGTATCTGTTTTTAGATTACCGAATTCATCGGGCTCTCCGAAACTCCAGTAAAATACGCAGGTAGAGTCCGATTGGTGGTATAGCATATCATTCTCAGGAAAATTAACTTTGGCTAATAAAACAACAGAATCTCCCTCACAAATATCTATTGCATCATAAGGAATACTATCTACTCTGATGAATACCGACTCCGTTATAGGATTGTAAAGAGTATCATATATGGTATCACCACTTATTGGATCAGTAATCACCTTATCTGCTGTATCATATTTTGGTATATAGATCGGTATGCTGTCAATAGCCCTTTCTTCAAATACGGAATCTACATCAATATCATGCTTAACAAGACGTTCCGAAACAGTTCCATCAGGAGAATATTTAAGAAAGAATGTATCTAATACAGGCACCGGCGTTTGACAGCGAGGGTCACATTCTATCTTTGCCAAAAAGCCGGGAGCATTTCCTGTAGCATTAGTTTTGAATCTTATCGTTAAACATCCTGTGGTTGTGAGCGGACTTAAAATAGATTTTCCTTGAAGCATTGTCCCTGTAAAGGCAGTTGCTCCGTCTAATGCAATCAATGGATTTGATAGGCTTGTGCCTTCGTGTATCCACAATGTATCGGAAGAATGAACGTCAAAACTATCAAATCTTATTGTCAATCTATCCTCAATAACGGAGGTTGCACAAAGCGTAACCGAGTAATCCTTGTTATTAGAATAGTTATTGCTGTCCCGGTCATCTGCCAACTCATACGTACATTTTGAAATGGTTGTATTATTAACGGCATCATTCAATAATATTCTTTCTATTTCCTGTGCCATTGACTTGTTCACAAAGCCAAACATCAACAATGAAATAATTAAAATGACTTTTTTCATGTTCTTTCCGTTTTTCTATGATTATAAAAATAATGTTCTATATTTAATCCCAATTCCTTTTTACTATAACAATAATTATCGTTCTTTGGTAACAACATTTCTTAATAAATATTTATTTAGCCATGTCTATGCACGTATCTTCTCCTTCTCCAAATACTCATACCTATGCCAAAGACGATGATTATAAGTATCGGAATGCCTACATTTATTATTTGCCAGAATGTCTTTTCTCTTTCCATTTTTGCAAACTCCAATCGCCGCATAATAAATTCCCGAGACCTCAATGGAATTATATCCTTATCACCGCACAGATAATTAACACAATTAATCAGAAATTCTTTATTGCCATACATTTGCTTGGTATATTTATCAAATCCCAAAGGAAGCATTTCGCCTTTGACAAAGTCATTGCGGACAACATCCCCATCGGAAACCACAATCATTGCAGTGCTATCGCTATTATTCTTAAATGCTATCTCTTCGTTATTCTCCATTTCAGGGGCAAGGCGATTGGCAAAGGCAGACTCAAAATTTCCTTCCAATAAAACGGCAACAGGTAAATGCGATTTATTAAAAAGCCTGTCGTCCTGCTTCTGTTTGAGCATTTGTAACGATACAACAACAGGAGTATTCATAATACGTGTATAATCGGAAGTAAAAAGTATCGGCGTCTTCTTTACTTTATTCTCAATGGTATCAATAGTACTTGCGAACTCCATTTTAACAGGGTTAATCTTATCCGTTATAATACTTTCGGAGTTAGGACTGATTTCAGGGAAAAATGCCCAAGGGAAATAAGTGAATTGCGGTTGCCCATTACTGTATTCTCCTGTCTTAATAGGTACTTTGCAGCATTGCTTATCCATTATTAAATCAGGCTGAAGTCTTACTCCATAACGAAACAAAGGGTCTTCAACACCTGTAAAGTTAGTTATGGCGTAAGTTTCCGCATGTGCTTGAAGAGAATCCATAGATGCCGTCAGCGGGTCTAACAACCACAAAATTTTTCCGCCATGCATTACGAATTGATCCATTATATACATATCCTTATACGAAAACATCTTTGTAGGCTTTGCCACAATCAAGCAATCAAACTTATTTGTCATTTTCTTAGGGGCGGAAGATGCTGTGGTGTCATAACGTCTATCGGTCAGAGCATTTATCTTTTCATCAATAACTACCGTATCCACTCTGTAAAACTCTCCCAACGATTGAGCATAATCCCATATATAAGGTATCTGCCATTCTCCGTGTCCCATTAAGAAAGCAACCTTTTTCCTGATTGGATTAGTCATATTTCGCAAAGCAGTAAAGAGATTATATTCAAGATTAGAAGTGGAATTGGATATAATGCTCTGCTCATCAAAGCCATTTCGGGATGATATAAGAGAAAATATTTCCGAGCGACCATGATATGTTATTTCCACATAAGGAAATATGTATTGCTTCACCTCCGTATTGGATTTCGTAGTTCTGTCCATAAGAGGGCGAAAACCTCTATCTAACATACGTTTATAAAAGTCCGTCTGTTCCTCTTTTGTGTTAAAATCATTGGGGTCAAAGAACTCATATTCAATATTTGAATTGTAGGAACGAAACTGGTTTATCATTTCCCGCGTCTCATTTCTCAGCACTTTATAGTTTGAAGACATTTCTCCGCCAAGATAACAACGAATAAAGACAACATCTTTTAACGAACCGAGAAACTGCTTCGTAGGTTTGGAAAGCGAATATCTTTTTTCCTGTGTTAAATCCAAACGAGCAAAGAAGTAATATCCGACAACATTAACAAAGATTATAGCAACCAAACCAACCAACAATTGCAAAATATGCGAACGCTTAATGTCGGCTTTAACACTTTTGGGTTTAAAAATACTTTCAAAAAGATGCTTGATATTCATTCCTTGTTTATTTTTTCCAATTTCTACTTTCAAGACTTATCTTTGTAAGAAGCAAAAACAAAGCCATTGCACTTAAATAATATATCAGGTCTCTCGTATCAATAACGCCGCGACTGATTGACGAATAATGATTACTGATACCAAGACTTTTTATAAATAAATCGGCATTGCCGAAAATTTTAAGATTATAAAGCAACTCAAAGCCAATATATCCTGCCGCACAAAGAAAAACCGCCAACACAAAAGCAACAATCTGATTATCGGTTATTGACGAGCAGAATAGACCTATTGACACAAAAACAGCACCAAGCAGAAACAATCCTATATAAGAGCCTGTTATAGAAGCGATATCAAGATTGCCTGCCGGCATACCAAGTTTGTAAATACTTATAATATATATCAATGTCGGCAAAACGGAAAGCATCACCAGCACAACCCCAGCCAAGAATTTCGCTCCAATAATAGATATATCGCTTAGCGGCTTAGTGAGCAGCAGTTCAATTGTGCCGTTCTTCTTTTCTTCGGCAAACATCTTCATAGTAATAGCCGGAATAAGGAAAAGAAATATCCATGGGGCAAGAATAAACAAGCCGTCAAGATTTGCAAGCCCGAAGTCAAAGATATTAAACTCCGTATTGACAACCCAAAGAAATACCCCATTAACTATAAGGAACACTATGATTGTTATGTATCCTATAAGTGAGGAAAGAAAACTGCTTAATTCCTTCTTAAAAAGCACAAACATATTCGTTAAATTTCTTGATTTAGAGTATGCAAAGATACATTTTTTTTAAGAAACCAATCTATTCTTATGCACAATAAAATAGACTATTGCCGAACTTCTCATCAAACATCAATGCAAGATGCCCTTAGGCAATGAAAACAGAAACTCCAAACCGCCTTCCACTCTGTTTTTAGCAAGGATAAATCCGCCGTGAAGAGCAATCGCATTCCTAACTATTGACAATCCCAATCCCGAACCGCCGCTATCCCGAGTGCGACCCTCATTAAGACGATAGAATCGCTCAAATAATCTGTTCAAATGGCTCTCATCCTTTATGCCGACGCCCGTATCGGAAAACGAGAAGTAATAAAACTTCTCATCTTCCTTGTATTTGCTGATACGAATCAATATATTCTCTCCCGCATACCTTATTGCATTGTCGGTAAGGTTGCGAAAAACACTATAAACCAATGTCCTGTTAGCCTTAATCAGCACCTCATCGCCGATATCGCTTTGCATATCTATTTTCTTCTCTTGCAAAACGGCAGATACCTCTTTTTTCAAATCGGTTATTATTCCATTGAGCGAAAATATCTCCTGCTTAAAAGTATGGGGAGCATCATCAATCTTTGTCAAAAGCGTCATATCACTTATCAATTCCGACAAAGTAAGCGTACTCTCATAAGCCCGAGTGAGGAAATGCTGTCTTTGTTCCTCATTAAGAGATTGATTCAGCAGCGTTTCAAGATAGCCGCGTATGCTTGCAACAGGCGTTCGCAGCTCATGAGCAATGTTGCCGGTAAGTTCCCGTTTTAATTTTTGCTTATCCTCTGCGGTTGTTATATCATTAAGAATGATTTCAAAACTATCGTCTTCAAAAATATTGAGACTAAGGGAAAATATCTTACCCTGTCGGTTTATTTGAGTGTAAAAACTATCCCCTTTGCCGTAAGGACGAGACAGAAAATCGTGTAGTTCGTTAAACGCTTCATCATAAAATACCGCCAGAGGATTAGATGTTCTTTTTGTTATAGTCTCAATGTAGCGAATGTACAAATCATTATTAAATTCCACCTTCTTATCGGAGGAGAAGAAACAAATACCTTCCTGCAAGGTGCTAATATGTTGCAGCAATTTTTCTCTTTCTTTCTTGGTGTGATTCTCCCGTTTAATCAGCCTTAAACCATTGAATATTTTCATACTGCATCCTTTCCTGCTTCTTCAACATTGAGTCTGTATCCGTAACCCGAACGATTTATTAACAGATAGGCATAAGAGCCGAGTTTTTTCCTGATTCGTGTTACATGAACGTCAATCGTGCGGTGTGTAATATAAGGAGCGTCTTTCCAAAGCGTGTCTATAATTTCCTGACGCGAGAAATAGCGTTTGCTGTTAGCGGCTAAAAGCACCAGAAGTTCGTATTCAGTCTTTGTAAGCACAAGATTCTGCCCTTTAATGCTTATCTGTTTCTGTTTTGTGTCAATAAACAGGTCGCCTACCTTGATACATTCTTCGGGATTGTCCTTTGACTGCCGTGCAATGGCTTCCGAACGCTTCAGAACAGCCTTTATACGAGCCGAAACCTCCTTTATTGAAAATGGTTTGGAGATATAATCGTCTCCACCTACCGAAAAACCCGTCAGCATATCGTTTTCGGTATCTTTTGCGGTAAGAAAAATTATCGGAGTGTTGTTTTGCTCTTTCCTTATATGCTCTGCCATCTTGTAACCCGACATTCCGCCCATCATTACGTCCAATAATATCAAATCTACGCCCTCCAAATGATTTAAAGCTTCCTCTGCCGAGAACACACACAAGACATCAAAACCTTCACTCTTCAAATTAAACTCCAATATCTCGGATATATTCCGGTCATCATCAACAATAAGGATTTTTTTCATCGTTTCCATCGTATTTTAAGCCACAAAAATACGCTTTTTCTTCATTTCCTTGTCTTTTGTTCCGATATTATTCCAACCAAACCTTGTTTTAGTAAAATAAAAGGCTGTTTGTGCGTGTCGCACTGACATTATTTTTTTATGAAAGGCTGTTTCAGAAAAATAAAAGGCTGTTTCATTTTTCTAAAACAGCCTTTCGTGCGAATGAAACAGCCTTTGGTAAAAACGTAACATAAGTCCGTGTGGCACAAACAGCGTTTTGTTACTTTTTTCTTACTTTTGTTGTTTTTATAATGGGGAAATAAATCATTTTTTGGAAGTATGAAACGAATTTTGTCTCTTATGGTCGGCTTTTTTGCAGTGATTTGCACTGCTAATGCCAACGTTTCTCAATACAATCCGCCAGCTAATTTGAGCGTAAGCGATATGTATGAAAATTTTGCAAGGTTGTCATGGAACGCAAGCGGAGATGCGGTCTCTTGGATAGTGAATTATAAAGTTCAACAGGCGTCTTCGGCAACCGAAATAGCCGTTGAGGACACCAGTGTAATGATTTCCGATTTGGTTGTCGGGCTTAGATATTTTTGGAAGGTGAAAATGGTGGATTGGAACGGCGACACAACGGCATGGAGTGAGATTTCCACTTTCGTAACCCTCTCTTCCGATTCGTCATGTCAAAGCGTATCAAATTTAGTGTTGGCAAGTTCAACGCAGGACGGCTTCGTAACCCAATGGGATATGGCTCCGGGACAATTATTGTGGAAAGTATCTTACGGAGAAGTCGGAATAAATCCCGATGAAGACCTAAGCGCTGCAACAATATCCGATTTGGCTTATACGATGTCGGGTCTTACTTCGGCACAAACATATCAGGTTGCCGTGCAAGGGCTTTGCGGCGGCGGGATAAGTGCTTGGAAATATATGAATGTGCGTTATGTGGCGGCGAATCAGGTATGGAATCTGCCGATACAAATAGATTTTGAAACCGAAGGTGCTAATGAACGAGTAGGATTTATCAACGGCATATCCAATCCTTGGTATATCGGCACGGCAGCAGGTTCGGCATCAATGGGAGCAAAATCCATGTACATTTCTTCCGATGAGGGAGCAACAACTGCTTGTATTGACAGCCCGACACGCAGTTATGCTTTTATGGATTTTTATGTTCCCGACACCGCATCAAGTTTCTATATTGATTTTAAATGGAAGAGCAACACCCAAACGGCTGATGATGCTCTTAAAGTGTATATGCTGGTTGATAATTCGCAGATTGGCACAGACCAATCGCCGCAAAGCGTTTATCAAATAGGCAGTTTAAGTTATACGGGGGTCTTTCCGCAATGGCAAAGTGAGCACATAGAAATGCCAACCAATACTTACGGATACATAAACCGCATTGCTTTCGTATGGAACAGCACTTCCGCTTCGTCATTGGGCATAGCATTGGACGATATCTACATAACAGGACGCTATTGTCCCCCTCCGGATTCATTAAGGCATAGTAATGTTACGGCGAATCAGGCAACGGTCAATTGGAATTCAAGGAACGACCAAACGCTTTTCAACATTCAATATTGCAAAACGGGAGATACCGTATGGCAAACGCTGAACGGCATTCCTGAAGACAGCGTTACGGCACATGGAGGCTTGGTTTTAGAAGGATTAACCGAGAACACAAATTATATATATCGCATTCAAGCCGATTGCGGCAGCGAACAAAGTTTCTGGTCTCAAACAGACACATTTCATACGGCTGTATTAGTTCCGTCTCCTGCTGATTTGCATCTTACAAACCTGATTGACACGGCAGCATCCTTCGTATGGACATCGCCCGATGAGATTTCCCGCTGTTTATTTGAATATTCCATCACGGGAGAAGGGGCAATATCAACGGAAATCAGCACAAACACCATAACCTTGTCAAATCTTATTCCCAACACATACTATACTGCAAGAGTAAGATGTATTTCCGATGGCGGGGATACGAGCCAATACGGCAATGAAGTGCTGTTTCAGACTTATTGTAGTGCGATAGACACCTATCCTTCGGTTACTTTACCTGACACCATACGCTGTTTGCAGGCAGGATATTGCGATGTGGAGCAATGCTGGCGTACAAACAGCGACACTCTTCTTTCGCCTTATTACGATTTTATGCCGCTTGGCTCTCCTTATTTAAGCATTAACTATAAGACAACAAACGATTGCGAGTTGCTTATCTACACCGATGGCGGCGGATACACACCTTTGGACACTCTTACCGCCGTTGATAGTTTTGTAACCAAGACCTACGACCTGCTTTTGTACGAAAACGAATCATTAGTGAGGTTTGCATTTGTTAATAAGGACGTATTGATTAATCCTGACGATACTTTCGCAACATATAACTTCACAATAGGCGACCAATGCTTGAGTCCCGAACGGCTAAACCTTGTTTCGCTAAATCATAATGCCGTTGCAATTAACTGGAATGCCTATCAGAACAATACGCAATGGCTCATCAGACTTCGCAATCTAACAAACGGCGACACTATTCTCGGCATTGCCGACACTAACTATTGGTCTTACGACACTTTAACATTGAATAATGAATATGAAATAGGCGTTAAGGCTGTTTGTAGCACGAATGATACGGCTGAAACCTACACGGAATTGGCTTTTACCGCACAAGACTATAATTGTATGCCGCCTTCAAATCTGCATTGTGAGTATTCAACGGCAGGAAACGAGCAAACAATAATTTGCGAATGGGATAGTACGGGAATGATTTACTATTGGGAAATTGAATATAAGGCACAAAATACCGAGATTGACTTACATCATGATACTGTATGGCTGTTTGCTCAATATACAATAAGGGATGTGATTGATAATGATATGTATCAGATTCGCGTTCGCACGGTTTGCGACCCTGCAAGTGAGCCAAGCCCGTGGTCTAATGTCGTTTTGGTGAATACAAACGCTCTTTCGGCAGTGCCTTATGAGCAAAAGAGTTTCCAAATCTATCCAAATCCGACACAAGGCACTATAAACATAAAATCAGACTTGAAAGAATTGAAACAAGGGCAACTAATAAATTCACAAGGCATTGTTTTAAAAGTATGGGAAAGCCTTCCGATGACAATAAACGTTGAAAACCTGCCGTCAGGAACCTATTTCATTAAAGTATTGGTAAATGACGTGCCGGTGAGCAAGCCTTTCACCATTAAAAGATAGGCTATCTTCTCTTTTGATTGTTGCGTTGAGCCTGCAAAGCCTTGTTTTGTTTTTCCAAAGCCTCCATACGCATCTGCCATTTGCTCTTCTGCATCGGCTTTTTGCTGTTTGCCGCCAATGTTTTCCAAACTTTCTGTTCGTTAATGGTCTTACGGATTACGAACATCTGCAAAAACGTGAAGCATAAAGAAATAAAGTAGTAATAATTCAAAGCTGCCGAATATCTGTTTAAGATAAACAACATAAATATCGGCATAAGATACATCATATACTTCATTCCGGGCATAGCATTGCTGCCAGCCTGCTGTTTCATGGTCATTCTGGTATAAAGAATCTGGGCAACAGTCATCAGTAAGCAGAAAAGCGAGACATTACTCCCGTAAAAAGGAATAGAAAACGGCAAATCCAATATAGAATCGTAGCTTGACAAATCGGGAGCCCAAAGAAAACTCTTTTGTCTTAACTCTATGGAAGAAGGAAAGAACCTAAACATCGCCACTAATATAGGAAACTGCAACAGCATCGGCAAACAACCGGCCATAGGATTGATTCCAGCCCGTTTATACAACTGCATAACGGCTTGTTGCTTCTGCATAGCCTGTTCTTGCTTTGGAAACTTCTCATTTATCTTTGCAACCTCAGGCTGAATTATCCTCATCTTTGCCGAAGACGAGTAAGACTTGTAGGCAAGAGGGAAAAGCACAATCTTAACCATTATAGTAAGGATAAGAATGATGATTCCCATATTCCAACCGAACTGTTGAAGAAAATCAAAGACGGGAATAATCACATAACGGTTGATCCACTGCAAAGGAGCAAAGCCCCAGCCCAAAGGAATTATCTCTTCCATATCTATTTCGTAACTCTTAACGACCTTATACTTGTTAGGACCGAAGAAGAAGTTCATATTAAACTCCGTCTGCTGCTTATCGGCATCATAAGGTATGGAAAGCGAGGCAGACATCGTCTTAAGATAAGTATTATCGGGCTTTATCTCGGTTTTAGTCTCCATTGTAGCGCCACTGAAAGCCTCTTTGGTCGCTATGATTGCCGTAGAAAAGAATTGTTGTTTGAAACTAACCCAACCAATCTTGACACTATTTTCTTCAGCCTTGTCATCACGTCCGTCAGTTAAGTTTTCAACCTCATCAGTCGCCTTATAATAAATGGAAGACGCCTGTCTCTCTATCTTCAAATCACGTTCCTTCAATTTCAAATCGGCATTCCACACCATCTCCAGCGAGTTTGCATCGGTAATTATGCCTTTCATATTATGTGTAATGAGGTTAAAGCCTATCCGATAGTCATCTCCCCGTATTGTATAGCGATATTCTATATATGAAGCGGCGTTTGAGTTATAATCAATGGGCGTTTGATTGGTGTCGGACGCCGTTGCATACAACCGCATTGCAACAATAACCGAATCGCTACCCTCAACTGTTATCTGCTCATTTGAATTGCAGAGTTTATTATCAACAAAGACTTTGAAGTTAAGGTCGTTTGTGCTGACTACTTTTTGACCTGCCGACAGGTTTAAGCCGTAAGAATTGCCGCCATCGGTGAAAAAACGAATACTATCCTTGGAATAAGTCTCATAATCCTTCAAAGTAACTTGCTTAATCATTGCTCCCAGAGAAGTGAAATCGGCTTTGAGCAATTCGTTTTCAACTTTAATTTGTTGCACATCGCCGCCAAAAGCATCTGAAAACGCACCATAATTTTCGGATATGGTCTTTTGAGCCTCCGAACGCTTGATGCTGTCTTCGGAAGTCAAGCCCTGCCGTATTTTTGAGGCAATCGGCAATTCCGCTTCCTTGTTCGGCTTGGCGGATTCTTGCTTTATCTGCACCGAAGCAATGGAATCGTTGTATTTTTTCTGCTTTGCCAATTCTTCTTTTGAAGGTTTGTTGAGCCAAAAGAACATCATCATCACTCCAAAGATGAGAACAAGACCTATAATTGATTTTTTGTCCATAGTGTTTCTTAAAAAAATGAGTTGCAAAGGTACAATATTTTTCCAATCTGTCGTATCCCCGCCCCAAATGCTCATATCGGTGCGTGTCGCACTGACATTAGTCCGTGTCGGACTGACATTATTTTTACAGAACGCTGTTTGGTAAAAATGAAACAGCCTTTTATGAAAACAAAACAGCCTTTCATTTTTACGAAAGGCTGTTTCATTTTGTCCGAATCCGACTTGCTGATTATCAAAGGAAATAACGCCGTGCGGAAACGAAATTACAGGAAATTATTTGTTGATGGCGTTATTGGTTTTCTTCCTTTGGCGACTCCGATTGCTCGGTCTGTTCTTCGGATTGCTCCAAATCTATCATCTTTTTGTCGTTCAGAATATTGTACCACAAGAATAATTTCCGCATATCCGACAAATGAACCTGTTCTTTATCGTATGTCGGCAATATTTCTTCCATATATGAACGTATATCAGCCTCCGCAGCGGTGGAATCAATACATTTGCCGCCGTTTTCTTTCTTATATATCTCCTGCATCACCTTCGGCAAGGGTATATCGCCGTCAGCGGTGTAGATAGAGATGTTATCCAGAACGCTTATCTTGTTTTGAGAAAATACGGGGAAGCGTTTGCCGTTTGAAAGGTCTTCTATAATCGCTCCTGTCTTGGTTTGAGTGATTAAACTGAACAATCCGCTCTTGCCCGTGATGAATAAAATCTTGCTTAAATCCATTTCGTTATTTTTTGTTTGTTGTTATTTTACTCTTATTTGCTTTCCATACGCACAAACGACATCTCCGCGTCTTATTTTGGCACGTTTGCGAAATTCGGTTTGGTTATTGAGTTTTACTTCGCCGTTTATGACCATTATTTGAGCCTGCGAACCGCTTGAAGCAATGTTTGCCGCCTTCAAAAGTTGTATTAACGCTATGTATTCTTCGTTTTCCCGTAATAGAAAGTCCATATATTTTGTTTTTGTTTCAAAAAAAAGCCCTCAAACTAATGATGAGGACTTTTTAACGAACTTTTTTAGAGTTTTATTATGCTTCTTCGGGAATTTCTTCTACTTTGTCGCCCGTTACTCTTTCAAGCCAACGCACCATTAGCAGCATTACGGACATTGAAACAACGCAAACGATTGCGAAAACCAACCAGCATTGCCATATTGGCCAATTGTTATACATCCAAGGACCTATCCATAAAAGCAAATTGCCTAATGCCGTTGCGGCAAGCCACAAACCTTGGCATAATCCTTGAAGATTTTTAGGCGCAACCTTAGAAACGAAACTTAATCCCAAAGGAGAGATGAACAATTCCGCCACAGTCATAAAGAAATACATCACAATAAGAACCCAAGGTCCCATTTTAAGCCCATCACTAATAGCAGCAGCAATTCCTTTGAACTCTGTTGCGGAAGGATAGCCTGCAAGGTTGCTAACGATTGTAAGGAACAGATAAGCAATAGCTGCTATACCCATACCGATTGCAATCTTGCGAGGAGTAGAGATTGTTTTCCCTCTTTTGCCTAATGCTCCGAAGAACCACATTATTAAAGGCGTCAGAACAATAACAAAGAACGGATTAACCGCTTGCCATATTTCCGGTGCGATTGACTTAGTTACTACGAAATCTCTTGCAAACAGCGATAGGGAAGTACCGTTTTGATGGAAAGACCACCAGAACACAACAGCAATTCCTAATACTGCGAACAAGGCATATATTCTCTGTTTGATTTCCTTTGACATTTGAGCCTTTTCTTCAGCAGTATAATTAACGATTTCTGCTTCCTTCTTCATCGGATTAGGGAAAATCTTCTTGGTAGATAAGAATATTACAAGAGATATAACCATTGCTGCAACGGATGCTATAAATGAATAATGTACTCCTGTGTTAAACACATCCAAGTATTGAGAACAAGTAGCAGCAAGGTCGCTAATGTTTCCTCCCACGCTTGTTATCAATTCATTTAATTTTGTAAATTGTTCTGCTCCTGTTGTTACAACTTTACCTGTCTTGTCAATAACATCAGGTATATTTTCTCCGTATGTCATGTATTTATGACAAAGAGCAGGTAAATCGGCATTGTAGGTCAAAGCATGTCTATTTAACCACCAACTTCTCAAAAGCGGAGCTACGAAAGGAGCGATTAATCCTCCTATATTGATAAAAACATAAAATATTTGGAAGCCGGAATCTCTGTATTTGGAGTATTTAGGATTATCATACATCTGTCCGACGATAGCCTGTAAGTTTCCCTTAAACAAACCGTTGCCAAAAGCAATGAGAAATAAAGCCACGCAGGTCAAAGGTAAGAGCCAGCCGATATTTTCATGCGTAGAAAGAATCGGAATGGACAAAAGAACATAACCTGATGCCATAACAATCAATCCGGATGTGATTGTGCCTTTATAATTTCTCAATCTGTCGGCGATTAAACCTCCGACTAACGAAAGGACATAAATCCCCGCATAAAAGACCGAATAAATCATCGTGCTGGTCTTTTCGCTCAAACCGAACTTTGAACATAAAAACAGAACAAGCACAGCATTCATAATGTAATAACCAAAGCGCTCGCCCATATTAGAAAGAGCCGCCGGTATCAAACCTCTTGGGTGATTTTTAAACATAATTTTTACTTTTTTATTATTAATTTAGAAAATTCAGATTGCAAAAATACGAAATTTCACTTAATATACAAATCTTGCCATTCTTCCTTCCATCACGCACATCTCTCATTTCATCGTTCTCAAAGGTCGTTAGCCGCTGACCGAACAGCCTTTGGTTCGCACGAAGCTTGCTTTTATAAAAATGAAAGGCTGTTTTATTTTAACCAAATCAAGTATTGTCGGTGCGACACGCACTTTGAGAAAAATATTGCTGGGAGATATGCCCGTCAGTCTTTATTATGTAAGGTTGAGAGTTGATTTTGAAATATTTTTGCTACTTTTGCACAATGAAAATCAGGGTAACAAAAGAATTTGGCTTTGAATCGTCCCACGCTTTGCAGGGTTATGACGGATTATGCAGCAATATTCACGGACATTCCTACAAACTGTTCATCACAATCAAAGGAACGCCGTGCGAAGATGAGAAAAGCCCGAAATATGGTATGGTTATGGATTTTGCAGACCTGAAAGCGATAGTGCGGGACTGCATTCTGGACGATTTTGACCACGCTTTGGTTTTGCAGAAAGGCTCTTCGTTTGCACGATTGCTTTGCAACGCCGAAACGAAAACGCTTTTCGTGCCGTACAGACCTACTTGTGAGAATATGTTGCTTGATTTTGTGGCAAAGATTTCAAAGCGTCTGCCGACCGGCGTTGATTTGGCGGAAATAAGGCTGCACGAGACCGCCACGTCTTTTGCTCAGTGGGTGATGGAAGATAATGTGTGAAAAATGGAATTTGATTTAAGGCTTAAAAAACAACATTATGGAAGACAATAAAAGGTTTCAGTTTTCGTCAATCGCCAAATGGGTAATATCAATCGCCGTCATAGCGTTAGTAGTGTGGCTTGTGTGGTATTTTCGCTTCCTTGTATCGTGCATTTTCATTGCAATAGTGATTTCTTTTATGGGACGACCGCTCAAAAACCTTATTCAAAAAATACGATACGGGCATTTTCATATCGGAAACACCATTTCCACCTCCATAAGCTTGATTGCCGTGTTGGGAATCTTTGCTTTGGTGCTGTATTTCATTGTTCCGTTAGTGGTTTCGCAGGCAATGGCGTTCTCAAACCTCAACATATACAACATAGCCGACTATTACGCCGAACCGATTAAGAAAACAGAAACATTTTTGCGGGAATATCAACTGATGCATGAAGACATTACGCTGACCGAACTTGTGTCTGAAAAAATAATGGGGCTTTTCACGATGTTTAATCTGACGGATGCGGCAAATTGGTTGCTGACTCTGTCAAGCAATGTAGTGATGGGTTTGTTTATTGTGATATTCTTCTCGTTCTTTTTCCTAAAAGACAGCCACCTTTTAAGCAAATTTATTGACGCCATAACGCCTGACAAACATCTAACCGAGGTTCATAATATTTTAGCAAGCTCCCGCAGCCTTATTTCAAGGTATTTTATCGGTCTGTTCCTTGAAATAATTTTTATGATTGTGCTTTTGACGATAGGATTCTACATAGTAGGGTTTTCAAATGCGGTTCTAATAGCGTGTTTCTGCGGAATATTTGTGATTTTGCCTTATATCGGCGTATTCATCGGAGGTTTCATCGGGCTGATGATTTGTTTAACCAGTTCTTTAAGCGTAAATCCCGACCTTAATATCGCACCTGTGATTCTTCAATTCTTAATTGTTTTTGTTATTGTCAAACTTATTGATGATTTTATTTTGCAACCGCTGATTTATTCCCGCAGTGTGAAGGCTCATCCTTTGGAAATCTTTATTGTTATCCTGATTTCGGGGCAGGTAGCGGGCATAATGGGGATGATTTTGGCTATTCCAATCTATACCTTCCTGCGAATAATCGGCAAAGAGTTCTTTAGCAAATGGAAATTCGTCCGCACATTCACCAAAGACCTTTAATCATTATATCCATACGCCGTTTGTCCGTGTCGGTGTGTCTCACACAGAGATTAATCCGACATTATATTTTTATAGAACGCTGTTTGGCGAAAATAAAACAAAGCTTCATTAAAATATTCCTTGACTTCAATAGCATAAAACAGCGTTTGGCTGTGGCGATAGTTTGATTACTTAATTTTATAGGTGATTGTACCCTTTTGTTCTTCGGGAGCATCGGGTTTAGGTGAGAATTTGGATTGAAGAGCGGCTTGTTCGCAAATTTTCCATATCGTTTTATTCGGTATATCTGTGCCTCTGCCGCCTGCATTTGCACGAATAACCTTGCCATCTCTATTTACATAAATAGTAACGACTACAATACCTTTCTCCGAAATTGATTTTGTCGGCTGCGGAAGTCTATTGACCGTCCTACCTGCAAGAGAGAAGAACGAAACGCCTGAGCCTGTCATATCATTGCCTGTGCCTCCGCCTCCGTTATTGCCGTCTCCTGTTCCGCTGCCTTGCCCTTTGCCTTGTCCGTTACCGCTTCCGGTTTTGACCATACCTTTCTTAAATGAAGCATTAGGGTCTATAACCGGAGCAGGGTCAGGTTTCGTTTGAGGCTTCGTTGATTCTATTTTTTTTATTTGAGGTTTGGCTGTCAGCGGAGCAGGTTCTGTGTTTTGGGTTGCAACATTGTCTTCATCGGAAGGAGGAGTTGCAACAGCGGTATTTGCATCGCTGCCGCCTTTCTCTCCTGCTATCGCATTACCAACGTCTGTTAATGAACCCATATCCATTTCCACGCCCATTTCAGGAGGTGGCGGTTCGGGATAACGCAAGCCCATCAGCAATAAAGCAGATATTAACAGCCCAAAAAAGGCTATTGTTATTGCTAATGCTATGATTCTGCGTTTTTGTTCCATATTTATTTTTCTGCCTGTGTTGCTAAAATAACTTTATGCTTTGTTCCGTTTTGAGCATTTATCATATTAACGGCATCAATCACCTTAACAACATTTTCAATGGCTATACTCTTGTCGGCATGCAGTTTGATAGTGGCATCAGTCAGCCCTTTCTCTATATGAGACGCTATTTCGGATTGAAGGTTTGCCTCATTGACGGGAATGTTCTCAACGAAAAAATTAATATTCTCATCAATGGAAACGGTAACATTTTGTTTGGCTAACGTCTGACCGCTTGTGCTTTGAGGCAAAAGAAGTTTTATGGCGTTAGGGCTTATCAATGTTGAAGTAAGCATAAAGAATATCAACAGCAAAAAGACCAAATCCGACATTGAAGCCGTGTTAAAATTGGCGTCTATCTTGTTTCTGCTCTGTATCATAATGTTTAAGCAGGTTCGTGTAAGATATCCATAAATTCCATTGTGCGGGCTTCAAGCAGAGTGATGATTTTATTTATACGACCCACTAAAATGCTGTACATAAAGTTAGCGATAATACCGACAATCAGACCTCCGACTGTGGTAATCATTGCTTCGTATATACCGCCTGAAAGCAAGGTGATATCAATATTGTTTCCTGCTTTGGACATATCAAAAAAGGCTCTGACCATACCTGTAACCGTCCCCAAGAAACCAAGCGAAGGAGCAATTCCTGCGATGGTTCCGATGATTGATATGCCGTTTTCCAAGCGTGCAACCTCTAACTTACCGACATTTTCCACTGCCATATTTATATCATTCAAAGGTCTGCCCAAACGAGACAAGCCTTTGTCAAGCATTTTGCCTATCGGAGAATTGTTAGACGAAGTAAGATTGCGGGCAGAAGGCACATCACCCTTATGAATGAAGTTTTTAATGCTCGTCATAAAGCTTTGGTCTTCCTTGAACGCCTTATTCAAAGCCAAATATCTCTCAACAAAAAGATAAACGGCTACAAACAGCAATACTCCCAAAACAATCATAATCCAACCGCCCTTAACGGCAAGTTCAAATATGTTCATCTTTTCGGTAGTGGCGGCAGTAGCGTTGGCAGTCTCAACAGCCGTCTGAGTGATTTGCAATAAAATATGTGTAAGCATAGTTTTGATTTTTTATTCTAATATTATTTTTTTCGTTTGTAAGCCCTGCTCGGTATAAATCTTGACAACAAAAATTCCTTTTGCTGTTTTATCAAACGCAAACGAAGTTGTACCTTTATTTAAAACAGCTATCGTTCTACCCAGACAATCATTGATTTCTATTTTTGCAATATCGGCTGTTTTGCCTTCAAAGTTTATTTCTCCGGTTGTTGGGTTGGGATAAATATTGATAGCATTATCTTCTGCGGAAAGCGATTCCAAATCATTAACCTTTGTTATAAAGACCACCTCTTCCGACCAATCTCCAAGCGTATCAACAACATCATCGTGCTTGTCGCATATTGCTCTCACCTTAAACTTATATGCCGTATTGGTAAGCAGTCCCACAGGTTGGAAAACAGGATTTTCCATTATCACTAACCCATTTTCAGGATATGAATCGGCATTTTTAGCAAACATTACTTCCCATCGCCATTGCGTTTGAGCACCCGGAGTCCATCTTATGATTGCCGATGTATTTAATATCTGAACCGTATCAACATCAGCAATTGGAGCGCAGGTATAAGGCAAAGTTCTAAAATATGATTCTGGCGTAAGAACAGACCATTCGCTAAATACGGTATCGCTGCAAAAGGCTCTTACGTAAGCCGTATAGTCCATATTCGGAGTTAGATTATCAGCCACAACGAAAGTATCTGTTACCGTTAGCAAAGAATCTCCATTGCCCGGTGTATGACCAACAACGCCATAATCAACCTGCCATTTGGTTTGACCCAATTCAGGATTCCATTTAATCAATGCCGTCGTCTGACCGACATCTGATGTCGCATCAAGATTATAAGGCACCGAACCGCAAGCATGACGTGTAGTAAAAGTTATTTGATTAGAGTAAAGCGTGTCATTATCTCCTGCTCCGAATTTAACGATTATGTATATTCGTGCGTAATAAAGGGTGCCTGAAACAAGGTTTGTCAAATCTTTTGTTAATGCAAACGGCGTATTTGAATTATTAGCATTAGGATTAGTACCTGATATGGTAATAAGTTCCGAGTTTCCAATAACAGGATTAGATGTTGTTGAATATACAAAACCTTTTCCTACAAATTGCTTATACGGATCGTTTATTCTGTCAATTTTTCCGCTTATTGTAGCCGTATTAAGTTCTATATTAGTAGCCTGATTCATTGAAAGGGTAGGAAATACAACCTGATTCGTTGTGAAGGAAACAGCATCGCTCCATGCCGTATCAGCAGACGCTCCGCTACCTTTCTTAACAAATGCTCTCACATAATAAGTCGTGTTGGGAACAAGGGCATTATTAGATGTTTTTGCAGAATACTGAAAAGGGATAGGAGCATATCCGCTCGGCGTACCGTTTATTCTCGCACTGTAAGGCGGAAGGGCGCCGGGATTTGTTGATATCGCAAAACCCTTACCACTCAATGTCCAACTATCATTTGAAGTAATTTTTGCATGGAACTTAGCGCCGTGAAACGTAATGCTGTCTATTCCATTCGTAGGAAAGGATGTAACATCCATAACAACAGTCGGCTGTTGCGCCTGCAGATTGAGACCAAACATAAGTCCAATAACAGCAAAAAATATACATTTACTTTTCATATATGGTCGTTTCATAATGTCATAATGTTAAAAACAATGCCGCAAAGGTAAAAAAAATATTCCAATAATAACATTAAAATAGCATAATGTGAATATATGGGTGTATTGAATAGCATTCTGTTACTACCAAATTTGGTCTTGTAAAAATAAAACAGCGTTTTATCTTGACAAAAGGCTGTTTCATTGTCATTAAATCAAAGATGAATATTCTTATACGGCGAGTCAATGGTTCAATTCTTTGTATCTTTGTCTTATACAATGATAAAGGCATAAAAAAATGGCAATCCATAATTATGAATCGCCACTGCAAAATATTATAAATATGAAAAACTTATCCTAAATATGCTTTCAAATTACTGCAATCATTTCTCCGCAATCTTTTTATTGCTCTGTCTTTTATCTGACGCACTCTTTCTTTGGTTAAATTGCATTCCATTCCGATTTCATCATAAGTATATCCGTGCGGAAAGCCAATACCGAAAAACATACAGATAATATCCCGCTCTCTTGGCGTCAATGCGGAAAGCGAACGCTTAATATCTTCCGACAAAGACTCGTGCATAACGATATCATCGCTTTGTTCACCGCCGTCAGGAATATAAACATCCATAAAGTTTATGTCTTCATCCTCAATCAAAGGAGCATCTATGGATATTGCTTTATTGTTTATGCCAAGCGTATCTTTCATTTTTTCATACGACATATCCATTGCTTCCGCCATTTCTTCGGTTGTAGGATTCCTTTCAAGCCCTTGTTCCAATTTTGCTCGTTCTTTTTTTAGTTTATTTATCGTTCCAACCTGATTTAACGGCAAACGAACAATACGACTCTGCTCTGCAATAGCCTGCAAGATTGATTGTCGTATCCACCATACAGCATAAGATATAAACTTAAAGCCTCGTGTTTCATCAAATTTATGTGCCGCTTTTATCAGTCCTACATTCCCTTCATTTATAAGGTCGGGAAGACTCAGCCCTTGATTTTGATATTGCTTTGCAACTGATATCACAAATCGCAAATTTGCCTTAACGAGTTTCTCCAACGCCATTTGGTCTCCATTCTTTATGCGTTGTGCCAGCACAACTTCTTGCTCTGCCGAAATTAATTCTTCTCTGCTTATTTCCTGAAGGAACTTATCTAATGAACCAACATTGCGATTGGTGATTGATTTGGTGATTTTTAGCTGACGCATAACGAATTTGTTTTAGTACGTTTAAGGTTTGCAAAGATAAGACATTATTTCATATTTACCAAGAAAAAACAAAGGTTTTTTTAAACATTTTACTAACATTATAGAATTAGAACATAGTAGGCTTGTTGTCCGTCAGCATAGAAACCTCCTATGACAACCTGCTCGTTTTTTCTGTTATTAAGATTGCGAATATCATCCATTGTCGCATCCTGTCTGTCAATAGCTGTAACAATATATCCATTCTCTATTCCGACTCTTGCAAAGGCTGATTTTCCAACATCGGTTACTACCATACCAATACCTTTTGATATTTTGTAACGCTGTCTCTCTTCATTGGTAAGAGGTCTGAATGTAACGCCTGCTGCTTTTACAACATCCTTATTTGCTTTGCTTATTTCCGTTGTCCCCATTGAATTAAGCAAAGTAATATCTTGTGTAAATATTCTGCCGTTTCTTTCATATTCAACAGTCGTTTGTTGATTTGGGGACATCTGTGCAAGAACCTCATTGAACTCCGCATTGGTATTAACACTCTTTCCATTGATTTTAGTCAATATATCCCCTTGCTTAATGCCTGCTTTCTCGGCAGCACCGCCGACAAAAACATCCGCAACATAGACTCCATGCACATCTTTTAAGCCTTTGTTCATCGCAAAATCTGCATCCATTTCCGCTAATTGAAGACCTATGTATGCCTTTTGAGTAATTCCGTATTTTACAATGTCATTTGTAACTTTTTTAACAATGTTTGACGGAATGGCAAACGAATATCCCGCATAACTACCCGTTGAAGAAGCGATAGCAGTGTTGATTCCGATAAGTTCTCCTTTGAGATTAACCAACGCACCGCCGCTATTACCGGGATTAACCGCAGCATCGGTCTGGATAAAGCTCTCAATAGGATTAGCACTCATCTTATTGCCGAGAATATTCAGGTTTCTGGCTTTGGCACTTACTATTCCGGCGGTAACGGTTGAAGTAAGATTGAAAGGATTGCCCACCGCAAGCACCCATTCTCCTATTCTAACGCTGTCGGAATTGCCGAAAGATATTGCCTCAAGGTCTTTGGCTTCAATCTTAATAACAGCCAAATCAGCCGAAGGGTCATTACCGATTAGCGTTGCTGAAAAACTGCGTCTGTCGTTAAGTACCACCGTTATGCTATCAGCATCGGCTACAACATGATTATTTGTTATTATGTAGCCGTCAGCACTCATTACAACACCAGAGCCACTTGTCTTGTAATCTCTTTGCATCGGTTGAAAGAATTGAAGAGGAATACCGAAAAAATCTAACATGACCGGCGTCTGAACTGAATGCGTGCATTTGATATGCACAACGCTATGAATAGAATGCTCTGCCGCAGTAGTGAAATCAGCCATCCCCTGAGCCTTTGCCGACAAACTCATCATATTTGCTGCAACGGCAAATATCAATGTAAATATTGTGTTCTTCATATCTGCTTAAATTAAAGTCGTATCAATAAACGCAGATATTTTTGTTTTATTATATAAATTCTTGTTTGATTTGGCGCATATAGAATCAAGTTTTATTTTACTCAAATCAGATTTCATTTTCGCCAAACGCCGTTATAAAATAACGAAGGCTTTTAACGGATGTCTTTAATGTTCAATTGGAGGGATTTAGTGCCGTTATAATTGTTCTCTTGCAAGTGATAGCAGATGTCAAACTCATTATTTTTGATTAGAGGCAGCTTTTGACCAAGCGTAAAGCCTATCGCATCATAAGGTTGTGAAGAAATATGAGGATGAATGACCGATAATTTTAAATGATTTGTGCCGACCGTACGAGCAGAACCCGTATCCACAACACGGGAAGTAGCGAATAACGGCTCCATATTCTGATATCCGAAAGGTTCAAAACGCTTTATCAGCCGCATAAGCCGCTCACTAATATCATTAAGGCTTAATTCAACATCCACATTCAGCGAATCGGCAACGTCAATCATATTTTCCTTCTGCATAATTGAGGTAACGGCTTGCTCAAACCTCATAACAAACTGCGGAAGGTTCTCTTCCTTCATCGTAAGCCCTGCTGCAGATTTATGTCCTCCGAAATGCTCCAAAAGGTCTGCACATTGTGCAACGGCAGAATGAATATCAAATCCGCTGATTGACCGAGCCGACCCAACCAAACAATCTTCGCTTTGGGTGAAAATAATCGTTGGTTTGTAGTAATGCTCAATTACGCGAGATGCAACAATGCCTATAACTCCCTTATGCCAGTTCGGACGATATAAAACGGTGGATTTTCTCTCTGCAATCTCTTTATCCGCCTCTATAATCGCCAATGCCTCCTTTGTTACAGCCCTATCGAACTTTCTTCGCTCGTCATTGCATTTATTTATGTCGTTTGCAATCTCGGAAGCAAGCGTTGAATTGTCGGCAATCAATGCTTTAACGGCGGTATTGCCGCTTTCCATTCGCCCTGCCGCATTAAGACGGGGACAAATGGAGAAAAGCAAATCCTGCATGTTGAGAACCTTCTGGAAAAAGCCGTCTTTCTTATAGACAGCGGGCATAATATTGGCACAGGAGAACAAAGCAACGAGCCCGGGTCTCGGATTAGTGTTTATTTGCTTTAATCCATAAACGGCAAGTATGCGATTCTCCCCCGTAATCGGCACAACATCAGCCCCAATGCTCAATGTAACCAAATCCAGATAGCGGTTTATCTCTTTAATATCTTCATTGCGGGTACGTATCAGGGCTTCCACCAGTTTGAAACCAACTCCGCAACCGGTGAGTTCTTTAAACGGATAATTGCATTGAGGACTTTTGGGGTCAAGAATAGCGTAAGCGTTGGGGATATGGTCATCGGGAATATGGTGGTCGCAAATAATGAAATCAATACCTCGTTCCCGTGCATACTCAACCTGTTTGGCTGCTTTTATACCGCAATCGAGCGAAATGATTAGCGAGAAGCCGTTCTCAAAAGCCCAATCTATTGACTGCAAAGACACACCATAACCTTCGTGATAGCGGTTTGGTATATAGAAATCTACGTTTTGGCGGCATGATTGGCGGAGATAAGAATACACTAACGCCACAGCGCAAGTGCCATCCACGTCATAATCACCATAAACCAGTATTTTCTCGTTCTGTTTTAATGCCTGCTCAATTCTTTCAACCGCTTTATGCATATCTTCCATAAGAAAGGGCGAATGCAAATCAGACAATTGAGGGCTGAAATAACGTCTCGCCGCATCAAAATCGGTTATCCCGCGCTGGAAAAGCAGTTGTGCAATTATGGAATAAGTTTTGAACTCGCTGCTATCGGCATCGCACCTTCCATCGGCAAGCATCGTTGCCAGTTTATCAGTTAAGGTTTTGTCGTATTGTGCGTTTAAAGTCCAGTTCTTATTCATCTGCAATTGCCTTGCAAGTATCAATGATACTTATGTAAGTTTGCAAAGATACAAAAAAAGCACGGCAAAACTATTCTTTCTCTACATAGAAATCATAACTGGTATGCTTAAGCTTCATCATAGATCCGCTGGCTGCATCAACACCAAAGCCAACCAAGAATCCTCCTCCCGTTAGAATATTTAGAAGAGAGGTGTAATTAAACGTTTTCTTTATCAGCACCGATGAACTTTTGTATCCATCTACTTTAAGAGTTGCAACTGATGAAGCAAAACCTCTATCCACCGAAACAATACATGGGAAAGTTATATTGTAATAAACCATATCATCAACTATCAATGTAGCGGGCTTGTCTTTCGGAATAGCGGCGTTAAATAAGACTTTCTCGGTTGGTCCGTTAAACATAGTAGCACAAGATGAGAAAAGCACTACTGCAACAATGCTAAAAATTACGTGTTTTACTTTCATATTGTTTTGTTTTTATGCTTGCAAATGTACAACTTTTATTTTATTTGCCAAATATTTAATATTAAAATTCTTTTACGCCGTTCCATCGGAACAAATACGGCTTTTGCTCTTCCGCATCATTGTATTGACAACAAACAACTTGATAAGACTAAAATAAAACGCTGTTTGGTTCGCACCAAAGGCTGTTTCATTTTTCGCAAACAGCCTTTCATTTTGATAGAACAAAGTAATGTCAGTCCGACACGCACTAATGTCAGTCCGACACGGACTATTATGCCGTTTATTCGGCACTTAATAGTTCTGTGGTGAAGATTAGAGTGGTGAAAGGTTTGATTGGACCCCGCTGTTGTGAGCCATAGCCGAGACGAGACGGCACAATGATGACGGCTTTCTCGCCAACAAGCATCGCAGACACGCCTTCGGAAAATCCTGCTATTGATTCGCCGCTGCCGACAATGAATTCGTAAGGCTGATACAAGCGTTTGGCATCGTAAATCTTTGCTTTTTGGGCGACAGACTTGATGGTGGCGTCATAAATCTTGCCTTCCGTATCGCTAACGCTATAATTCACTCTCACCTTTGAGCCTGAGGCGACGGGCGAACCTTGTGCGGATTTAACGATATCAACATATACGCCGCTCGGAAGCCGTTTTGCCTTCGGGTATTTCCGATTTACAAACTCTGTGAGGGCGTTTTCTTCTTCGCTTTCTTTGATTGAGTCCTGCTTTTGTTTGGCATTAAGTTCTTTATAGGTGATAATCTGAGAAATTTTCAGGTAAAAGAATAGCTTATCATTTTGTTTGAATTTCATACCAACAAGATTGTTTTCAAGGTAATGAGCAGGGGTTTTAATGATAACGCTGTCTCCGATGTGCAGATTGAGCAAATATTTGTCTATTGTGCCGCTTTGAGGTTCGTTTATCTTGAAAAGCCGCTCGGGATTGCCGTAATTGGAATGCAAAACGGCACTATCGTTTAATCTTATCTGCAATTCGCCGATTATTACATCGCCAACGTTTGTTACGGGGTCGTTTTTGCCGATTATACATTGCTTTATGGAAAATCCACTGGCGTCTTCGGCGAACGGAATCTGCTTTACTTCTTTTTTACAGCCCGAAAAAAGTGCCGAAACGGCTAATAAAAACAATAATCTTTTCATATCTGTTTCACATCTTTGATTTTAATGGTATAAATCAGCGTTTGATGGGGCTTAATCTTCTTTCTGTCGCCGTAAAGTCCGTATCCGAGATAGGAAGGCACTATTACATTCGCCTCATCGCCCATTCTCATCGTCCGCAAAGCATACAACAATCCCACAGGTTCATCATCGCTGCTGCCGAAACGTATTTTCTTCACTCCGTCCTTTGCGGAAGAATAAACAATCGTTCCGTCTATCAGGCTCAAAGTATATTCCAGAACCACCAAAGACTTATCGGTTATCGGTTTTCCTTGCGTTGATAATGTTTTTTGAATGAAAACGCCGTCCGAAACCTTCATCTGCCACTGCCTTCGCTCAATATAATTCCGTATTTGCTTTGATTCCTTTTCCGAAAGCACCTTATTGATATTGACAATCGCCTCATCGTTTTGTTTTTTTATCGTTTGAGGGTCGGCTTGCTTGGGTTTGAGGTTCTCGGAGTCGCTTTCGGTGTAACTCTTACCGCAAGACATCATAACCAATGCAGACAATATATATATAAGGTGTGGTTTCATTATTCGGATTGCTGAGAAAAATCTTTCAAATGTTTGATTTGGGCTTCCAGATTGTTGATTACCGGTTGCAGTTTGCCCTGAAAAGTGCCTCCGGAAGCCATTATATGTCCGCCTCCGTTCCAATACGTGCGAGCAAACTTGTTTGTATCAATCGTATTCTTTTTTGAGCGGAACGACAAACGAACGATTTTCTCCCTTTCTGTAACCAAACAGCCGAAGTTAATGTCCTTTAAGTTCAAACAATAATTGACTAAGCCCTCCGTATCGCCCGGTTGAAAATCGTATTGTCTCAATTCCTCCTTCGAAAGGCAAATATAAGCAGCACCGTATTGAGGGAACACTTTAAGCTTCTCTGATATTGCGTAACCCAAAAGCCGAAGCCGATTCTCCGAAAAGGTACTGTAAATCTCCTGATGCACCTCATCAACGCATACTCCTTTGGAAACGAGGTATGCAACCAAAGAATAAGTCTCGGCATTGTTGCAATTATACGAGAAAGAGCCCGTATCGGTGCATAGACCTATGTAAATAGCATCCGCAATCGTCTTATCAATGGCGTCGGGTGAGATTGCAATGAGCAGATGTGCCAGAACCTCGCTCGCAGAGCAGGCATCGGGGAAGGAAAACATCGTTTCGCAAGCCAAATCGGGCTCTTGGTGATGGTCAATGTAGATTTTGGCGGCACAGGACTCGGCAAGAGCGTCCTTAATGTGGTTTCCAACGCGATGAACCATATTAAAGTCAATCCCGAATATGATATCGCTTTCCATCAAACGAACTCTGGCTTTTTTGGTTTCCTTACTGGCGTAAATCATATCAACATCCTTCACAAACGAATCAATGAAAGACGGGAACGGATTAGGCATTACGACCTGCACATCCTTGTTTTGTCGTTTTAAGAAGTGATAAAGAGCCACCGAAGACCCTACTCCATCGGCATCAGGGTTGAAATGCGTAACGATAGAGATGGTTTTAGCGGCATCAATCAGCGTTTTGGTTCTGTTTATATCAAGTTTATTTAGTTCCATATCTTGTTTGGATTAAGTGCGTGCAAAGATAAGAATTATTTGACGAACTTCCATACTATCAATACGAACTTCCAACGCCCCAAAACCAACTTTCGTTTTTCCGAAACCAACGATTATTCCCATTAAAAGCCCCTTTGGTTCATCCAGAATTTGATTTAATTCGCCCAAAAGCCCCTTTCATTCATCTGTAATCAAATTCGGTTGGGTAAAACATCGTATGTTTTGACCGGAAACATGCCATGTTTTGACCCGAAACATACGATGTTTTGACCGAAAACATACGATGTTTCACCCAACCAAATCAAATCCTGCGGGAATCAAAGCAAATTCTGCGTGAATAAAACTTGATTTCGGATGAATAAAAGTGCGTGTCGCACAGACATTATTTGATTTTGGAAAAATAATAGTTGATTTTGCGGCGTTGGAGTAAAGGTTGGCGGCGTTGGAAGGGCGTGCCGCACCAACATTAGTGCGTGTCGCACCGACATTAGTTGATTTTGGAAAAATGAAAGTTGGGGTTGGGGCAATAATAGTTGATTTCCAAAAAATGAAAGTTGGTTTCGGGGCGGGCAAAGGCTATTTCAGCATGGCGATTGCTTTTTTGAGGGCGGCGATGAGGCTATCCGCTTCCGCCTTCGTGTTATACATCGCAAAGGAAGCCCGTAATGTGCCCACGATATCAAAATGCTCCATCACGGGTTGAGCACAGTGATGACCGGTACGAACTGCTACGCCCTCCATGTCAAGCAATGTGCCCACGTCAAAAGGATGCAAGCCGTTGATGACAAAGGATATGACGGCGGATTTGCGTTTTGCGGTGCCGATGAGCCGTAAACCGTCAATGGATTGAAGTTGTGCGGTGGTGTAGTCAAGCAATTCGTCCTCTATTGCGGCTATTCGCTCAATGGAAATCTTGCTTACGTAGTCCAAAGCGGCTTTTAAACCCAATATTCCCGCAACATCGGGCGTTCCTGCCTCAAATCGGTACGGCAAATCATTGTAAGAAGTGCCTGAAAACTTAACCTGTTTAATCATTTCGCCGCCTCCCTGATAAGGAGGTAAGGTTTCAAGGCGTTCTTTCTTGCCGTAAAGGACGCCAATGCCCATAGGAGCGTATATTTTGTGCCCAGAAAAACAATAGAAGTCGCAATCCAGTGCCTGCACATCTACTTTTGTGTGAGCGATGCCTTGTGCCCCGTCAATCAAAACAGGTATGCGGAGGCTATGAGCAAGGTCTATCACCTTTTTTATGTCGTTTATCGTTCCCAAAACGTTGGATACGTGCGTCAAGGCGATGATTCGGGTGTGCGGAGTGATGAGTTGGGGCAGCAAATCAAGCATCAGTTCCCCGCTTTGGTCAAAAGGCAGCACCTTTATCTTTGCCTTGTGTTCCTCTGCCGTCATTTGCCACGGCACGATGTTGGAATGGTGTTCCATTTCGCCGACAATGATTTCGTCATCCTTTGCAAGCGACTTGCCGAATGAGGATGCAACGAGGTTAATGCTCTCCGTAGTGCCGCGAGTGAAGATTATCTCATCGGCTGATTTGGCATTGATAAATTCTTTGACCGCAAGGCGAGCCTCTTCCATCATTTGGGTTGCTTCCAAACTAAGGAAATGCACGCCGCGATGAACATTTGCGTTGTGCTTGCGATAATATTCGCTCACGCTGTCAATGACCGCTGCGGGCTTTTGAGTAGTTGCGGCGTTATCAAGGTATATCAGTTTTCTCTTTCCTGCTCTGTCGGCAAGGATAGGAAAATCCGCTCTGATGTTATCGGCATTCCACTGGCTCATTGTTGCTTATACATTATATACATCACCAAAAGAAAGATGAAAAGCAAGGCAATAAAAATATAAAACACTATACTGCCCTTGCGACTTAGGTAAATAGCGGGTTTATCTTCTGATTCCTCTGCTGCGAACTTGCGTTTCATGCTCTTGTAAGCAAACAATCCCACGATAAGACCGCCGACTATGATGATGCTGAAAAGGATTACGTTCATATTGTTTGGTTATAAAGAATTGAGGTTAGAGTTGAGAGAGGCGTGATTTGAGAAGGTTTATCTTTTCTTCTGCATCGCTTTGCTTCTTTCTTTCTCCTGCCACAACGGATTGAGGAGCCTTTGCCACGAAGTTTGCATTGGAGAGTTTCTTCTCAACGCTTGCCATAAAGCCTTCAAGGTATGCTATCTCATCTTCTATTTTCTGTTTCTCGTCTTCTTTGTTTATGTTCCCGCCAAGAGGTATGAAAAGTTCCAAATCGCCTACCAGTTTGCTCACAGCATCTTTTACGGGAACGGATGTAGGTTCTATTTCGCTGAGGTTTGCCAATTTTGCCGTCAAACCTCCATACACCGAGCAGAAATCGGAAGCCGTTTCCCCTTTTACGAACAAAGGCAACTCTATCTTTTGAGCCAGATTGTTTTCATTGCGGACAGAGCGGACTGAAATAATGATTTCCTGCATCAAAGCGAAGTCTGCAAGAAGCGTTGTGTCGTTTTCGGCTTTCGGTTGCGGCATTGAGGAGAGCATAATTGTCGTTTGGTTGCTCTCTCTTAGCAGATGCCAGATTTCTTCTGTGATAAAAGGCATAAAAGGATGAAGAACCTGCATTATCTTTTCAAACAATGAAAGTATGCGAAAGTAAGTTATCTTCGCAATAGGCTGTCCGAAGGCGGGCTTCACTGCTTCCAGAAACCAGGAACAAAAGTCGTCCCAAACGAAACGATATATCCGCATTATGGCTTCCGATAAGCGATATTTGGAATAGTCATCCTCCAAGTCCGAAAGCAGGTTGTTGAATTTTGTTTCAATCCAAAGACACGCCGTATTGTCGTTATGTTTGGACGGAACAGGCACATCTTCCGTCTGCCAGCCCTTTACAAGCCGCAGAGCGTTCCAAATCTTGTTGGCAAAGTTGCGTCCCTGCTCGCAATACGCCTCATCAAAAGGCAGGTCGTTGCCAGCAGGAGAAGCAAGCAGCATTCCCATTCGCACTCCGTCCGCTCCGTATCGCTCAATCAAAGATATAGGGTCGGGACTGTTGCCAAGAGATTTGCTCATCTTCCTTCCGAGTTTGTCTCTTACTATTCCCGTGAAATAAACGGTCTTAAAAGGAATTTCTTGTCTGTATTCCAATCCCGCCATTATCATTCTGGCAACCCAGAAGAAGATTATCTCGGGTGCTGTTATCAAATCATTTGTCGGATAGTAGTATTTGATTTGTTCGTTGTTGGGATTGCGTATGCCGTCAAAGACACTGATAGGCCACAACCAAGAAGAAAACCACGTATCCAGCACATCGTCATCCTGTTTTAAGTCTTCAATGCTATGAACCGCCGTAGGAAATTTTTCTTTTGCCGTTTGGTATGCCTCTTCCTTCGTTTTGGCAACCACAACTTCACGATTGGGCAGATAATAAGCAGGTATGCGTTGTCCCCACCAAAGTTGCCGCGAAATGCACCAGTCTTTTACGTTCTCCATCCAGTGCTTATAAGTGTTTTTAAACTTATTCGGATAGAACCTTATCTCATCGGACATCACCACATCCAAAGCCGGTTTCGCCAAAGTCTCCATTTTCAAAAACCATTGCAAGGAAAGTTTAGGTTCAATCACCGCATCGGTTCTCTCGGAACAGCCTATCTTATTATTATAGTCTTCTATCCTTTCAATCAAACCTGCTTCGGTCAGGTCTTTTACTATCTTTCGGCGGCATTCAAAGCGGTCTAAACCCGCGTAAGCAAGACCATGTTCGTTTAAAGTGGCGTTATCGTTAAAGATATTTATGCTTTCAAGTTTATGTTTCAAGCCTATATTGTAGTCATTGATGTCATGAGCGGGCGTAATCTTCAAAGCACCGGTGCCGAACTCCATATCAACATATTCATCGGCTATAACATCAACGGCTCTGCCCACAACAGGCACGACAACCCTCTTTCCGACAATATGTTTGTACCTTTCATCGTTCGGATTGACGCAAACAGCGGTATCACCCATTATTGTCTCGGGACGAGTGGTGGCAACAACAAGATAATCGTTGATTGTGCCGCCCTCAATCATATATTTAAGGTAGTAGAGCTTTGATTTCTGTTCCTTGAACACCACTTCCTCATCACTCAAAGCCGTTAAAGCCGCCGGGTCCCAATTAACCATTCGCACGCCACGATATATCAGTCCCTTATTGTAAAGATCCACAAAGACCGAAATCACGGATTCGTAGAGCGAATCTTCCATTGTGAAGCGTGTTCTTTGCCAATCGCACGATGCTCCCAACTTTTTAAGTTGTTCAAGTATGATTCCGCCGTGCTTTTCCTTCCATTGCCATGCGTGTTGCAGGAATTGGTCGCGGGTTAAGGTCTTTTTATCAATTCCATCCTCCTTTAACTTTGCCACAACTTTGGCTTCGGTGGCGATAGATGCGTGATCGGTGCCGGGAACCCAGCATGCATTGTAGCCTTGCATCCTCGCACGCCGCACAAGCACGTCCTGAATGGTATTATTCAGCATATGACCCATGTGAAGCACGCCCGTAACGTTCGGAGGCGGGATTACAATCGTAAAAGGTTTGCGGTCATCGGGTTCGGAGTGGAAACAATTGTTTTCCAACCAATATTCATACCATTTTTGCTCTATTTCCTGCGGATTATATTTGGATGAAATTTCTCTCATTATGATTTCGTTTTATGGATATTAAGGTTTGCAAAAATACGAATTTATTTCCTTTTTCCCAAAGAGCGTTTGGGTGCGTGCCGCTCGGCGATTATTTTTCCTTTGCCTGCTTTGGGGAAAATGAAACAGCCTTTTATTTTTCCAAAACGCTGTTTGGTTCGCACCAAAGGCTGTTTCATTTTTGCCAAACAGCCTTTGAGTGAAGCATAACAAAATAAGCATATTACAAAACAGCATTCGGATGAGAGCAATCTTGATAAAAAAATCAGTAACTTTGCCCTGACAAAAACAAATGATTGCAAGATGAGATACAAAGTAGATTTCCTTGTTATAGGGTCTGGTATTGCGGGCTTGAGCTATGCTTTGAAGGTCGCCGAATATGGTAAGGTGTGCGTTTTAACAAAAGCCGATGCCTCGGAAAGTTCAACCAAATACGCACAAGGAGGTATTGCGGCGGTGATGTATGACCCCGATTCGTATGAAAAGCATATCAGAGACACGTTAGTTGCTGGTGCGGGGCTATGTGATGAGAAGGCTGTGAGGATAACAATAACCGAATCCACCGAACGTATAAAGGAGTTGATTGAATGGGGCACTAACTTTGATAAAAAGAACTCCGGACTTTTTGATTTGGCGAAAGAGGGCGGTCATTCGGAGTTTCGAATTCTCCATCATCAGGATAACACCGGTTTTGAGATAGAAAGAGCGTTGTTAGAGCGGGCTCGCAATCACCCAAACATTGAATTAAAAGAAAATCAATTCACAATAGATTTATTAACTCAGCATCACTTGGGCGAAAAGGTTACTCGCCACCGCGAAGACATCAAATGCTTCGGTGCTTACGTGATGAACAAAACGCAAGGCAGCATCGACACCTATTTAGCCAAGGTTACAATGATTTGTACGGGCGGTTTGGGCAATGTTTATAACACAACAACCAATCCGATTATCGCAACAGGAGACGGATGTGCGATGGTGCATCGTGCAAAGGGGATGCTGAAAGATATGGAGTTTGTTCAGTTTCATCCGACCTCGCTTTACAACCCGACAGAGCATCCTTCATTTCTGATAACCGAAGCAATGAGGGGTTCAGGCGGCATTTTGAAAAATCTGAACGGCGAAGCATTTATGGGAAAGTATGACAGGCGACAAGAACTTGCCCCTCGCGACATCGTAGCCCGTGCAATAGATACGGAAATGAAGCTAAGGGGGGATGATTATGTCTTTCTGGATTGCCGAAACATAGATAAAAACGAGATAATGCACCATTTCCCGAACATTTACGCCAAATGCTTGGAGATAGGCATCAATATAACAAAAGATATGATACCCGTAGTGCCGGCAGCTCACTTTTCATGCGGCGGAATAGTCGTTGATGAGAACGCACGCACCACAATACAAAATCTTTACGCCGCAGGAGAATGCAGCAGAACGGGTTTGCACGGAGCAAATCGCCTTGCCTCAAATTCATTGTTGGAATCGGTGGTCTATTCTCATAGAGCATTTCTTGATTCCACTAAAAAGGTACGGCAAACAGAAGATTTTTGCGATGCAATCCCCGATTGGAATGATGAAGGAATGGTTTTGAATGAAGAGATAAGCCTTGTTACCCAGACGGAAAAGGAATTGCAGTTGATAATGTCAAATTATGTGGGAATAATACGTTCGGACCTTCGGCTCAAACGGGCTTTTGACCGCATAGGACTTATATATAAGGAGACGGAAGAACTTTATCAACGCTCAGTGCTTACTCCTAAACTTTGTGAACTGCGTAATCTGATTGCCAACAGTTATCTCATCATAAAGATGGCAATGCAGAGAAAAGAAAGCGTTGGTTTGCATTATTCAATAGATTATCCGCCAAAATCTTAATGTTTCTTCCGCAAACGCTTATAAAACATTGCTAAATCAAAAAAAAGATTTAACTTTGCAGTGTTAATTTTTTTATAAACCAAATCAAAAAAACTAAATCTATGAACATTAAAGGAACAAAAACTGAAAAGAATCTGTTGATTGCTTTCGCAGGAGAATCTCAGGCAAGGAACCGTTACACTTTTTTTGCTTCAAAAGCGAAAAAGGAGGGCTACGAACAAATTGCTGCTATCTTTGAACAAACCGCAGGACAGGAGAAAGAACACGCTGAAGTGCTTTTCAAATATTTGGAAGGGGGCTCTGTTGAATTTACTGCTGCATTTCCTGCCGGCGTTATCGGCACTACCGAAGAGAATCTTGTGTCTGCTGCTGCCGGAGAGAACGAAGAATGGTCATATATGTACCCTGAATTTGCTAAAATAGCAGATGAGGAAGGTTTTCCAGTGATTGCTGCCAATCTTCGCCTGATTGCATCTGTTGAAGTAGAGCATGAGAAACGCTATTTGAAGCTTTTGGAAAATCTTCGCAACGATAAAGTATTCAAAAGCGAAGAAGAAACGATTTGGGTTTGCAGAAACTGCGGTTATCATCACAAAGGAAAGAATGCACCTGAGGCTTGCCCTTGTTGTAAGCACGCTAAGGCATACTTTGAGTTACTTTGCGAAAACTACTAACAAGAAATATTTTTACGAAACGATGTTTTGTCATATAAATCCTCGTTTCCGATAAGTTAAGGCTTCGTTTTGCGGATGTGAAACGAAGTCTTATTTTTTTAAAATCAAATTACAATTTTCTATGGCTGAGTTTGTGAATAATGTAAAGGTGTTTAGTTTGTCGGATATCACAAGAAGCATTGAGCGAACCTTATCCGACAGATACAAGTCTTCGTTTTGGGTTCGTGCGGAGATGATTAAACTCAATCTTTACACGGCTTCGGGACACGCATACCCTGATTTGGTGGAAAAAAAAGACGGAAGAATTATCTCACAGCTCAGAGCATTGATGTGGAAGAGCGACTTTGAACGTTCAAGCAAGATGTTTGAGCAGGTAACCAAAGAACCGCTGAAAGACGGCATCACAATATTGTTTCAGGCTCGCATCATATTCAGTTCAATTCACGGATTAAGCCTGCAAATCATAGATATAAACCCGTCATACACGCTCGGCGAACTGGAAAAAGAGCGTCAGCAAACATTAGAACGCCTTAAAACCGAAGGCATATTTGATTTAAACAAATCCTTATCTCTTTCCGCCATTCCCAAACGCCTTGCCCTCATATCCGTTCAAACGAGTAAAGGATTTTCCGACTTCAATCAGGTGATTAAAACCAACAAAGGCGGATACAAAATCTTTTCTCGTCTTTTTCCTTCGCTGCTTCAGGGCGATAATGCGGTAGAAACGATGATTGAGGCATTGAATACTATCGCCGTTGTCAAGGAATATTTTGATGCAGTGCTGATTATAAGGGGCGGAGGCGGCGATATAGGGCTGTCATGCTACAATAACTATGATTTATGTCGGGCAATAGCAACTTATCCTTTGCCCGTACTGACCGGAATCGGGCATTCAACCAACGAAACGGTCGCAGAAATGGTCGCATACCGCAATGCAATCACACCAACCGAACTTGCAGATTTCATTTTGCAGCATTTCCAAATTTGCGATGCCGATATAAATGATTTAAGCAGTCGTTTGCTCGCCTCAACTATTGATATCACCGAGACGGAACGGCAGAAGATTGAAATCTTACGGCAGAATATGATAACAAAAGCACAAAAACGCATAACCAAAGAACGGGAAGATTTGGATATTCGTGCGAAATATCTGCATCTTCTCAACCCTCTGAACATTATAAGCAAGGGATACAGCCTTACAACCATTAACGGCAAAATCATAAAGAGCATTCACGATGTGCAAACAGGCGATGAAATTCAAACAATGCTGTCTGACGGCAGCCTTCACTCACAAGTGCAAACGGCAATCAACTCTTCTCCCCTTCATTCCCTGCAAAAAAATTAAACTACCTCACTTGGCATAAATGAAAGGGCGTTTCGTTAAAACGAAACGCCCTTTCGTGCGAACCAAAGGCTGTTTCAATCACACGAAACAGCCTTTTATTATCGCTTTTACTTATATTCGTTTGCTTTTGCAGTGCCGTTGAGATACATTAAGGCGTTTTGAGCCAACGCTCCCATCTCATCTTCGCCCGGATAGCACTTTACCGGTGCTATAAACGCAATTCTGCTCTTCAAATCGGCAACAAAAGGTTTGCTGTTAGCGATTCCGCCGGTTATTAAGATAGCATCTATCTCTCCTTTCAACACTGTGGCTGCCGAACCGACCTCTTTGGCTATCTGATAGACCATTGCCGATTGTATAAAGGCACATTGTTCATCTCCTTTGTCGGCTTGTTGCTCTACGGCATAAGCATCGTTTGTGTTAAGGTAGGCTACGTATCCTCCCGCACCGCAAACCATCTTCAAAACCTCATCCTTGCCATATTTACCGCTGAAACAAACTTCCACAACCTCATTTACCGGCAATGAACCGCTACGTTCGGGCGAGAAAGGACCTTCTCCGTCCAATGCTTGATTGACATCTACGACAAAACCTTGCTTATGCACTCCCACAGATATGCCTCCGCCCAAATGAACGACAATTAAATTTAATTCTTCATACTTTCTGCCGCATTCATCAGCATATCGTCTTGCTATTGCCTTCTGATTTAAGGCGTGAAAGATAGATTTGCGAGGCATTAAGGGATGTCCGCTCACTCTTGCTATGTCTGCCAATTCATCAACGACAACAGGATCGGCTATAATGGCTTCTGCTCCTTTTATTGTGCCCGCTATGTTATCTGCAATAATCGCTCCGAGATTGCTGGCGTGCTGTCCGTAGCGGCTTGCCTTCAAATCCGACAACATTGCTTGATTTACCTTCCATACACCTGAGGTTATAGGTTTCAAAAGCCCGCCCCGACCGATTACTATGCTGACTTCATTGATATCAAAGCCTGCTTGCTTAACCTCATGCAAGATTAAATTTTTGCGAAACTCGTATTGGTCGGTTATATTCTTGTAACCGCTGAGTTCTTCCGCCGAATGCTTAATGTTCTTAATAAATACCTGATTTTTGTTCTCAAATATGGCTATTTTGGTTGAAGTAGAACCGGGATTGATAGCCAGTATTACGTGTTTCTTATCCATCTTTTTTAGGCTTAATTCATACAATAAAGTTTGCAAAAGTACAAAAAAAGACCAATAATCCAAAAATAATTTGCTAATCCCCTGTATAAGAGCATCCGAACAGCCTTTGTCCGTGCCACATCTACATTATATTTTTATCAAAGGCTGTTTGGCTGAAATGAAAGGCTGTTTCATTTTAACCAAAGGCTGTTTCGTAAAAATAAAACAGCCTTTGAGTAGAATATTAAGGCTTAATGTTTCAGCCTTTGTTTGTCTGCAAGCGATTAAACGCCGTCTGCAATTATTGTTTCATAGAAATCCGCCAACAAAACCTCTTGTGTATGCCAGTTATAGCGGTTTGCGACTGCTTTTTTGCCGTTTTCACCCATTTCTTTCGCTGTTTGCGGATTGTCAAAGAGGTATTTGACCGCACGGGAAATGGCTTCAACATCGTCAGGCTTGACAACGATGCCGCATTTCTCGTTTTCAATAACCTCAACGCAAAATTCAATAGCGTCAGACGCCACAACAGCAAGCCCATTCGCCATATACTCCAACATTTTAATAGGTATGGAGCGGATATGATTAGGTGCGGCGTGAAGGACAACAAGCCCGATGGCAGCCTTTTGATATACCGCTGTAACGATTTGAGAATGCGGCACAACGGAAAGGTATTCCACATTTTTCCAAGCCGATAACGATTTGAGTTTATCAAAGAATGCCTCGCTGTCAAAAGACCCCGCCAAAATCAAAGGTACTTTTGCCCTGTCGCAAGCAAGCACTATCTCCTCTATTCCTCTGATTTGCGTCAATCCTCCCGCATAACACGCCGCCCAAACGCTGTTTGTATGCTCCAAAGTCTCATCCTGCGAAACGGAAATGATGGGATAGTTTTTTATGGTTTGAGTATGTTTTACGCCATAGCCGTTAAATTTCGCCCTAATGTCGTCCGTTGCCGATATAACGCCGCTTAGTCGCCGTGTTATGTACTTTTCCAGCAGCGTTGTGAGGCAATAAAGCGGTTCTTTCAGCATTTTAGGCACATAATCCCTTTGTCGGGCAAGCAGAGGAAAGTTTTCATGGGAATCAAACACCACTTTATATCCCTTTTTGCGAAGTTTCAAACCGATGATAAGCAGTTCCGGGTCATGGAAATGATATATGTCGGCGTTGATGTCAAGAGCCGCTTTGTATATTTCGGCGGATAGCGAAAATAAACGCTTGATTCGTGATGAGCAAACGCCGATATCGGTTATAGATATGCCGTTTGCGAGTTGATTTCCTTTGCCATCGGCAACCACAAGCGACACCTTATAATAATATTGTGCCAGACTGACGCATTCTTTGTAAAAGATGCGGGAATCAAAACGTGAATGCACGCTGGTTAAATGGCAAATATGAATATTATTGTGAGGATTCATTTCGGAATTCTTTGTCAAAAATTTCGTAAAACTTGTTTCTGTTGGCGTCTTTTGAGCCGAAAGTCAGGGCAAATGAGCGATTGCTGCTGCGTAAAGCCGCATTATCTATCTTCAATGCTTCTTCCAAAAAATTATTATCAAAGTCGGAAACAATAATACCATTGATGCCGTTGGTAATAACGCCTTTCACGGCAGCCACATCTGAAACCACCGGCACGCATTCCGCACTCATCGCCTCCATCAGCGATATTGATATGCTGTCGCTTTGAGGCAGCGAAATCCAAAGGCGAGATATGGCGTAGAAATGAGCATTCTCTTCTTTGGAAAGCCATCCCACAAACTTAATCTGCCCGTTTATTCCGAGAGATTGAGCCAATCGTTGAAGGTTTTCTTCGTTTCCCGTCGCCGCAACGACCAATTGCCAGTCGGAACGTTGATTCTGATTTACAAATCGGGCGAATCCTTTTATTATTTCTTCAATTCGGTAAAGCGGAGTATGCAATCTGTTGGAGAAAACAATGTTTTGTTTCGCTTTTGGCTCAATCGGATTGATGCCAAGGTTGGCAAGAACAACGTCAATCTTCCTTTTGCTGATTTTTTGCATCGCATCAATCATCGGTTGTGAGCCCGCATTAAAATACTTGCCTCTTTTGAGAACATACTTTATCATTAAGCGATAAGGCAAACCTCGTTTGGTGTTTATCAAAACATCGCTTCCCATTGCTATAATGAGCGAAGGAATGCGTCTTGAGGCACAAAGCATGGTCATAAACGCTGCCGTATCCACCTGATAGCAAACAATAAAGTCGGGTTTTAAGGTTTGAATAAATCGTTTTATTGCAAAAACGGAGCGAAGTGCGTTAAAAGGATTGGCAAATGAGAAATTGATAATTTTTTTCTTTATTTGCGTGTGGTCTTTGTTGTCATAATCGGTCAGAAGCACCACATCGGCAAAATAATCCTTTACAAGAGAAATGAAATTGTAGGTATGAATGGAACGACCGCCCCCAACAACAAGCAGTTTCTTCGTTTTATTACTCATTTTCTTCCTTTGGGTCTAATTTTTCAAAGCGGCTGTTGTTGCTTTTGAAGGTTCGCACAAGTGATTTAAGATTAGCGACTATTGAATCTTCGTTTGAGGCGATTAAGGCTTGATTTGCGGCGACTGAGGTTTGATTTGAGAGTATTGAAATCAGGTTTGCGATGGATGTTTCCACTTCCTGCGAAGATATTTTCTCGGTTTGAGCGATGAATATCTTCTTGTGATAGGTCGGAAGGGTGTTTTCTTTCTTTGTAAGCAACTCTTCATAGAGTTTTTCGCCGTTTCGCAGCCCCGTATAGACAATATTTTTCCCTTCAACGGCTTCCAAACCCGACAATTTCAACATTCGTTCCGCCAGAGTCTTAATCTTGACCGCTTCTCCCATATCAAAAAGAAATATTTCGCCGCCTTTGCCCATCGTTGCCGCCTCTAAAACCAACCGACTCGCCTCAGGAATTGTCATAAAGTAGCGAGTAATTTCAGGATGCGTTACAGTAAGCGGCTGTCCTTCGCTAATCTGCTGACGAAAGCGAGGAATAACCGAACCGTTTGAGCCTAAAACATTTCCGAAGCGCGTTGTGATGAATTTTGTTTTGCTTTCGGCACAATTAAGGTGCTGAATATATATCTCAGCGTACCTTTTGGTCGCACCCATCACGCTTGTAGGATTAACAGCCTTGTCCGTAGAAATCATAATGAACTTCTCGCTGCCGTATTTCACCGAAAGGTCGGCAACATTCTTCGTTCCGATGATATTAACCGAAGCAGCCTCGTAAGGAGAGGTCTCCATCATCGGCACATGCTTGTAAGCAGCGGCATGAAAGACTATATCGGGGTGATAAACCGAGAAAACACTTTCCAGATGCGGCTTATCGGTGATAGAACCAATGACAACGTGCTTATGTATCTGCGGATGCTTGTCGTTTAATTCGTTTTCAATATCATAAAGCGGCGTTTCAGCCTGGTCTAACAAAACAATAACGGGATTATAAAGAACTAATTGCCGAACGATTTCGCTTCCTATGCTGCCGGCTGCCCCTGTTACGAGGATTGTTTTGCTGCCTAATGCCTGTTCTATCAAAGATTGATTCGGCTTTATCTCTTTTCGTCCCAACAAATCCTCAATCTGTATTTCCTTAATCTGATTTTCCTGCAATTTTCCATCGTTCCACGTCCGTATATTAGGCACTAACAACACTCTTATGCGGTTTTGATTGCAGATATCAAAGATTTCGTTTTTGCGTTTAATGCTTATGCGGTTTGTGGCAATGATTACGCTGTCAATATCGGTGCTTTTGAGCAAATATTCCAGCCTTTGTGCCGACCAAATCCTGTATCCCATAATTGTTTTGCCTGCAAGATTAGGGTCGTCATCAACGAAGCCTTTTATGTAATACTTTCTGGACGCACTCATCAGTGTGTTCGCCGTAGCAGTAGCCGTTCTGCCGGCGCCGAAGATAAGAACCTGCGTATTCAAATCAGTGTTTATTCCCGACTTGTAGGCTTTCTCAAACAACCAACGCACAAACATTCGGAATAAAACCAAGAGAATGTAAGTTACAAAGAAGTTTATTATGACCAGTTGCTTAGGAAAAAAGTCCGTTTGGCTTGAAGAAATAAATTGTTTGAAGCCTTCGTTGATAAGCAACAGCACAATGTCGGACAGAAACAAGGCAAACATTATGCGAATCATATCAGAAAAAGTAGAATATCTTATAATGCTGCGATGAACCTTCATTATCCCCAGCACAGAGCAGGTTACAACGATGGTCAATAAGATAAAACGGGCGGAATACAAGTCAAAAGGAAAATGAAACCACGTCTCCTTCATACCGATAATGGTTCCGGAGACAAAGATTGCGAGAATAACGATTAGAGCGTCAATAATAGCAATAAGCCATGCAGGAATATAGTGCCGAGACATCACCTTATCTATCAGATGCAGCATATTATGATAGAGCCTGTTCATTTTATTGTGTTTGATACCGATTTGCAAAGTTACATCTTTTAATTCATTTTGCCCGTGCCTTACTTGCATTTAATAAAAGGCTGTTTTATTTTAACGAAACTTGCTTTGATTAAAATGAAACAGCCTTTCATTTTTCTCAAACAGCGTTTCATTTCAGCCAAACAATCTCTGATAAAAATATAATGTCAGTCCGACACGGACAAATAGTGGAATGTTGCCGCCGAAGGCTATAATGCAGGCGGATTATCAATCTTTACCCTTTTGAGAATTAGTAAATTCATAGCGTTTGCCTCCAAGCCGCTGATATTCTTATGTACAAATCGCAGCACTTGGTCATAGTAAAGAACGACAACAGGAGATTGAGCCATAATTAAGGCATTCATCTGTTCGTAAAGGGCTTTGCGGCTATTTATATCGGGTTCTGCCTGTGCCTTTCTGTACAAAGCATCAAATGTTCTGTCGTAAAAATGTGTGTAATTCGGACCTTTGGGCGACAGATTGCCGCTATAAAACAGCGAAAGATAGTTCTCGGCGTCCGGAAAGTCGGCTATCCACGACCCTCTGAACCATCGGCTCTTTCCTTGTGCTATCTGCTCCCGCAAAGCAGCAGGAGGATTGACATCAATCTTTACTTCCATACCCAGAAGTATCAATTGCTGCTGAATATACTTGCAAAGGTCAAGATAAGATGAGGTTGTAGATAAAGTAATCGTTGGCATCCCTTTGCCGTTAGGGTATCCTGCTTCGGCAAGGAGGGCTTTGGCTTTGGCGGGGTCATAGTTGTAGAAAATCTTCGTTGAATCAAAACCCGCCAAACCTTCGGGTATCATCCCTGAAACGCTGCCTGAACCGATGTTATTCCTCAAATATCTCATCATTTTCTTCCTATCAAATCCGTAATTGATAGCCTGACGAACTTTAATGTTGCTCAGAGGATTGTCTTTGCTCGTATCATCCATCAGAAAGCCCAGATATTCGGTATTAAGATAAGGTTGAGTGTAAAGATTTATCTTATCGGCGTATTTAGGTTGCAGTTTGCCGCTGCGAGTCAGCAATTCATCCTTATAAGTCGCATCAATACCTGAAATAAAGTCAATATTCCCTTTGATAAATTCAAGAAAGACGGATTGCTTATCAATGATAAAACTAATGTTTATTGCATCTAAGTAAGGTAAATGCCTGCCTTGTTCATCTGTTTCAAAGTAATCGTCATTGCGAAGCAGCACTAACTTCACTCCTTCCTTCCACATCTTAAAACGAAACGCCCCCGTGCCGACAGGATTCCGCCGAAAATCTGCACCGAAATGACGTAAGGCTTCATGCGGAACGACACTGCAATAAGGCATTGTGAGCATTCCGAGAAACGGAGCATAGGGTTGTTTTAATTTTATGACGAATGTGCTGTCGTTTTCGGCAATAAAGCCGCCGCTTGCGACATTATTGAAAATCCAAGCACCGGGAGATGCCACTTTTTCGTCAATTATGCGGTTGAAACTATACACAAAATCCGCTGCAACGACCTTTCGTGTCTGCCTTGTGCCGAAAACCGAACTTTTATGAAAGAAAACATCCTGCCGAAGGTTGAAACGATATTCTTTTTTGTCGGAAGAAATAGTCCAATCCTTCGCAATAGACGGACGAATGTTCAAATCCTTGTCCAATTCTACCAATCCGTTGAAAAGTTGTAGGCAAACCCATATCATAGACTGGTCTTTGGCAAAAGCAGGGTCAAGAGAGGCTATATTAGCAGCCTCATTGTAGCGAAAGATTTGCTTATCGGTATATTTCTTCGCTCTGTTGCAAGAAAAGAAAAGCAGCAAGACGACAAGATAAAGCGACTTAACGGCGACAATCCTTCGCATTATTGCACTAATCTTTTATTTGGTCAAAATTTTTGCCATAAACGCCCTGAGTTTTTGCGATAGAAATAAATGCTTCGGGGTCTATATTTTTTATTATTCTCATTATGGCAACGCGGTCGTGCTTTTGAGCCATCACAATGATTACATTCTGGCTCTGTTTTGAGTACCAGCCGTGTCCATGCAAAAGAGTAACGCCGCGTTTGACCTGATTGGCGATTGCTTCCGCTATTTCATCGTCATGCAATGAGAAAACGGTGATTTGATACGTCTGTTTGCGACCGCTAATGACTAAATCCAGCGTATAAGCATAGACTCCCAGAACGACAAGGCAATAAACAATCTGCTCAACGCCGTTATCAGGAATGATAAATGTCGTAGAAATCACAATGGCATCAACAATCATCACCACAGAACCGGGACTTACGTTTTTGTAATGAGTAACTATCAGCGCTACTATGTCGCTTCCGCCCGAGTTGCCGCCGTTTGCAAAACATAAACCTATGCCTATGCCCGACAAAACAGCACCCAGGATTGCCGACATAAAGTAATCAAACTTGCTTGTGTCAATTAAATCCTGTATTCCTATCACCTGTTGAAACAAGATGAAGCAAAGTGAGGATATAACCATTCCTACAACGGTGTTTAAGGCGAATTTCTTCCCCAGAATCCTGAATCCAATCAATAAAAGGACGGTATTGAAGACGAAATTCATAACTCCGACCGGCAAAGTCTCATTGGAAATAATGTAAATGACCGAAGAAAGACCTACAACGCCGCCTCCGATAATGTGTTTTGGGATAAGAAAGACACTCCATGCAAAAGAATAAAGAGCAATGCCGAAACAAATCATAACATATTGCCATACGATTTTTCCGTGCTTTTGTTTAGTAATGATATTCATAAGACCTATTAGTTTTTGTGCCTGCAAAATTACAAAAAAAGTCCGTATCCTGCCGATGTTACCTGCTTATGCATCCGCATCTGCCTATTTGATAAGAATACTGCGGCTCAATATGCTCACCAAAGGCTGTTTTATCAAAATGAAAGGCTGTTTTATTTCAACCGAAGGCTGTTTGAGAAAAATAGTATAAAGTTTGGATTTATGCTTGTTTTTTTTGTACCTTTGCATCCTAATTACAAAAGCAATGAATGCAGCAAAGGGATATATTTCACAAATTATCGGTGCGGTAATTGACGTTACCTTCCCTACCGAAGAAAGTCTGCCGAACATACATGATGCTTTGCGCGTCATAAGAGAAGACGGCAACAGTTTGATTCTTGAAGTACAGCAAGACATAGGGGAAAACACGATGAGGACTATTGCTATGGATTCAACCGATGGGCTAAGACGAGGTCTTGAAGTGGAGAATCTGGGCGAGCCTATCTCAATGCCGGTCGGCGATAAGATAAACGGACGTCTTTTTAATGTGATTGGTGATGCTATTGACGGCATCGGAGCAATCGATACGGGCAAACGCTATCCTATTCACAGGAATCCGCCGAAGTTTGAGAACCTTTCTACTTCGCAAGAGGTACTTTATACCGGTATAAAGGTGATTGATTTGATTGAACCTTATGCCAAAGGCGGTAAAATCGGACTTTTCGGCGGTGCGGGCGTAGGTAAGACCGTCCTTATAATGGAAATGATTAACAATATCGCAAAAAAATATGAGGGACAGTCGGTTTTCACCGGTGTTGGCGAGAGAACTCGTGAGGGAAACGACTTGCTGCGTGAGATGTTAGAGAGTGGCGTCATCAATTACGGCGAAGAGTTCGGCAAATCAATGGAAGAAGGTGGTTGGGACTTGTCTAAGGTTGATGAAACGGCATTGCAGAACAGCAAATGCACATTAGTCTTCGGTCAAATGAACGAACCGCCAGGTGCAAGGGCGAGAGTGGCTCTTTCGGGCTTAACTGTTGCCGAGTATTACAGAGATGGAGATGAGAAAACGGGCGGACGAGATATTCTTTTGTTCATTGACAACATCTTTCGTTTCACACAAGCCGGTTCTGAGGTGTCTGCTTTGCTCGGACGTATGCCTTCTGCTGTCGGATACCAGCCTACGCTTGCTTCGGAGATGGGTCTGATGCAGGAACGCATCACTTCTACCAACAGAGGCTCCATTACTTCCGTTCAAGCGGTGTATGTGCCTGCCGATGACTTAACAGACCCTGCTCCTGCGACAACTTTTGCTCACCTTGACGCACAAACCGTCCTCAGTCGTAAGATAAGTGAGTTGGGAATCTATCCTGCCGTTGATCCTTTGGGGTCTAGTTCAAGGATTTTGTCGCCTGAGGTTGTCGGAGAGGAACATTATCAAACTGCTCAAAGGGTTAAGATGATTCTTCAGCGCTATGCCGAATTGCAAGACATCATTGCCATTCTCGGAATAGAGGAATTGTCCGATGAAGACAAGCTTGTGGTTTCCAGAGCAAGGCGTGTGCAGCGTTTTCTTTCGCAACCGTTCCACGTAGCCGAGCAATTCACGGGCATGAAGGGCGTTTTCGTAAATATAGAGGACACTATAAAAGGATTTAATATGATTCTCAACGGCGAAACGGACGAATACCCGGAAGCAGCCTTCTCTATGGTCGGCACGATTGAGCAAGCAATAGAAAAAGGTAAGAAACTACTCGCCGAAGCTCAACAACAATAATCGCCAAACAGCGTATGATGACCATAAACATAATAACCCCCGAAACAAACCTTTACAGCGGGCAAATAAAATCAGCGAAGCTCGTCGGCATAGACGGTTCCTTTGAAATATTACAAAACCATGCTCCGCTGATATCGGTTTTGGCGAAGGGGAAGATTGAATTGATTGACGGCGAAGACAAGCCTCAAACTTTTGAAATCAACAGCGGACTGATTGAAGTGGCGAATAACAACATACAAATCCTCGCTCAATAGCCGCAAAATCAAAGATAAAAATCCCGATAGCACGTTTGGCTGTCGGGATTTCTTATTTCATCGGGGTTCATCTTTGCTTTTGTCGGCATATTGGCTCAAACACTGCTCGCAAAGGCATTCATCATAAAGCCGCTGCAAGGTTCGGCAAGCACCTTCGCTCAATTCATACTTCGCACAAAAGCATTCATCATCGTGTGTGCAAACAAACACGCTCCCACAGTTGGGACAAGTAACTTCTCTCATAGTTTCATTATTTTTTCATCAAGCTTTATTGTTTTCTTATCTGATTACATTTTACTCAAACGCCGTTTTATTAAAATATTTGTTGCTTTCAGCCATATAGGATGAGCGAACAAGGGGAGCAGACTCAATGTTATCAAAACCAAGAGCAAGTCCCGTCTGTTTATATCTTTCAAAGACCTCAGGCTTAACATATTCCGCCACCGCAATGTTTTGTTTTGTCGGCTGGAGATACTGCCCTATGGTGAAGAAACGAACTCCCACCTGACGGACATCCCGCATCAGTTCCACCACCTCATCTTCCGTTTCTCCAAGCCCTACCATTATGCCCGTCTTCGTTAATAACCCCGCATCCGAAGCCTGTTTCAACACATCCAGACTTAAATCGTATTTGGCACGGCTTCGTATGAGGGGTGTCAGGCGGCGTATGGTCTCCATATTATGCGAAAACACGTCCGGCTTTGCCTCAAAAACAATCTGCAAAAGTTCGTTTCGTCCATCAAAATCGGGCGTTAGCACCTCTACAATCGCATTCGGATTCTCTTTTTTTATGGTTTTAATCGTTTTAGACCAGTGTTCGGCGCCCTTATCCTTCAAATCGTCCCTATCAACCGAAGTTATAACGCAGTGTTTGAGCCGCATCAGATTAACCGAACGGGCAATGGTCATTGGTTCTTCTTCGTTTAGCGGCAGCGGTTTGCCCGTTTGTGTGGCGCAAAACTTACAGGAGCGGGTGCAAACCTCACCTGCAATCATAAAAGTGGCGGTTCCGCGCGACCAACAGTCGTTTATGTTGGGGCATTTCCCACTACTGCAAATCGTATGCAGCTTATTGAGTTCCACAATCTTCTTTACGCCGGCGTAAGTCTCCGTTGTGCGCAACTTTATCTTCAACCACGATGGTTTTTCGCTTCTTTGCATAGTCCTATCTCTCGTTCCGATTATACGTTTGGTCGTTATGCGCCTCTGAACTTTTCTATCGCCGCATCCTTCACTTCTTCGGTCAGGCTGCGGTCGGCTTTGAAACATATTTTACTTACTTTGATCGATTTATGAGGAACATTCGCTGCTGTGGAAGCAGGTTTGCTGGTGAGGGAAAGGCTGAATGTGCCGATGCCATCAAGTTTCACGCTTTTTCCTTCCTTCAATCGTCCGCACAAAACCTGCGACAACGCCTTCAAAGCCCCATAAACATCGGCTTGATTGAGCGATGTGGCTTCCTGAATCAACTTTGCCACCTCCTTTGTGTCGGTATTGCCGCTGAGGATGCCCGTAGCATAAAATTTTTCCTGCGTTTGGGCGTCCTTATCCTTGAATTTCTTCTTGCTGATAACGTATTTCAGGCTCATAACTCTTTGTTTTAGTTTCTGCAAATGTAATAAAAACTCTTCAAAACGGCGTAATCGCACCCGAAAAACCAATTTCCAACACCACAAAACCAACTTCCAACGCCTCAAAACCTCCTTCCAACACCGCAAAAGCCCCTTTTATTCCTTTATAACCTCCTTCCAACACCGCAAAACCTCCTTCCAACGAGCTGAAATCAAATTCAGTTCCTTCAAAACTTACTTCCAACACCACAAAAGCCCTTTCCATTCCTTCAAAAGCCCCTTTCATTCGCCCAAAATCAAGTTTGGTTCGTGTAGAATTTGATTTGGTTGGGTGAAACATCGTATGTTTTGACCGAAAACATGCCATCTTTTGACCCGAAACATACGATGTTTTGACCGAAAACATACGATGTTTCCATCAACCTTATTTGATTACAGATGAATGAAACTTGATTTTGGACGAATGAAAGGGGCTTTTGAAGGAATAAAATGAAGTTTTACGGCGTTGGAATGAGGTTTTATGGCGTTGGAAGTAGATTTTGCGGGAATGGAAGGAAGTTTCAGTCCGTTGGAATGAAGTTTTACGGCGTTGGAAGTAGATTATGAAGGAATGGAAAGAAGTTTCAGCCCGTTGGAAGTAGATTTTGCGGCGTTGGAAGGGGGTTTTGAGGGCGGCTTGTAAGGATTTACTCCCCCAACATCTTTCTATACGTCTTTTCTGCGGCTAACTGGTCGGCGGCTTTGATGGAAAATTCGCACGCACTCTCCTTTGGTTGCCCGTCAATCACCACTTGAACCCGATATTGCTTGCGTCCGTGAATCTGAATCGCCTCAATAACCTCAAAGGAAACAGGTTTGCGATTCTTCTGACACCAATCTATAATCTTACTCTTATAGTTCCAGTCGGTGGATTCAAGGCTGTCAATGTCCAAATGGATGTTAAAAATTTTTTCTGTGAGGATTCGGTATGTCTTTTTGTAGCCTAAATCCAGATATAACGCCCCAACAAGAGCCTCAAAGGCGTCTCCATCCATAGAAATGGACTTTCCGCAGTTGTCTTTGCTGAATTCAATGAGTTTGTTTAAGCCTATCTTAACCGCTAACTTGTTAAGGCTGGCACGACTTACTATTTTGGAACGCATTTCGGTCAAAAAGCCCTCGCCTTGGTAAGGATACTTTTGGAAAAGCAAGTGTCCGACAACCGTACTCAGCACAGTATCGCCAAGATATTCTAATCTCTCGTTGTTAATCTTATTTCCCTTGCCGTCGGAATGAGTAGATGAGCGATGGATAAGAGATTGTTTATAAAGAAATACGTTCTTCGGCTTGCACCCAAGAACATATCGCAGAAATTTTATCAATTCTTTATCTTTTTTTCTTTTAGTAAAGAATCTCATTCCCTGTTTAAATGGTAATAAAAGTTTATTTAACAAATTTTTTGATTGCAAGGCAGGCGTTATGACCTCCGAAACCAAACGTATTAGAAAGAGCCGCAGAGATTTCTCTTTGTTGTGGCTTGTTGAAAGTAAAATTCAGTTTAGGGATGTCGGGATCGTCGGTGAAGTGATTTATTGTCGGCGGCACGATAGAGTGTTCCATTGCAAGTATTGTCGCAATTGCTTCTATTGCTCCAGCCGCTCCCAACAAGTGACCAGTCATTGATTTGGTTGAATTGAGGTTTATATCGTATGCTTTCTCACCAAACAATTCCGTAACCGCTTTCGGTTCGGATAAATCGCCGACCGGTGTTGATGTTCCGTGCGTATTGATATGCTGAACGTCATTTATGGTCAATCCTGCTTCCTCCAACGCTAATTTCATCGCAGTCATAGCCCCTCTTCCTTCGGGATGAGACGCCGTCATGTGATAAGCGTCAGCCGTTAAGCCCGCTCCACCGATTTCTGCATAGATTTTAGCCCCACGAGCCAAAGCATGCTCCATTTCTTCCAAAATCAAAGCCCCCGCTCCTTCGCCAAGCACAAAGCCATCTCTGTCTTTATCATAAGGTCTTGAAGCAGTCTTGGGGTCATCGTTGCGTTGCGAAATGGCATGCATAGCACTGAAACCGCCAACGCCCGAATGAGAAATGGCAGCCTCGCTTCCACCGCACACCATCATCTTTGCCTTGCCCGTTTTGATGTACATAAACGCATCGGCTATTGCATGAGCAGACGAAGCGCAAGCAGAAACGGTAGCAAAGTTGATTCCCCTCAAATCATATTTGATAGAGATATGACCGGCGCAAATATCGGCAATCATTTTCGGAATAAAGAACGGATTGAAACGAAGAGAACCATCGCCCTTTGCAAAGCTTACGACCTCTTCTTCAAAGGTTATAATTCCTCCGATGCCCGATGCCCAAATTACTCCCGCTTTATCTTTGTCCAAAGTCTCAAAATCTATTTTCGCATCAGCTATTGCCTGGTCTGCAGCGACTATTCCGAACTGAGCAAAGCGGTCATACTTTCGTGCTTCCTTCCTATCAAAAAACTCGTTACAATTAAAACCCTTCACTTCGCAAGCAAACTTTGTTTTTGCCTGCGAAGCGTCGAAAAGGGTTATGAAATCGGAACCGCTAACTCCGTTTATAAGTCCCTGCCAATAGTCATTGACATTATTACCTATTGGTGTCAGAGCGCCCAGTCCCGTAACTACAACTCGTTTCATTTGCATAAATGAAGCAAATTATTTTGTTGCGTTTTCAATATAAGCAATGGCGTCGCCGACAGTTGCTATCTTTTCAGCTTGATCGTCAGGAATTGACAAGTTAAACTCTTTTTCAAGTTCCATAATCAACTCTACCGTATCCAAAGAATCAGCTCCAAGGTCACTTGTGAAGTTTGCTGTTTCCGTTACCTGACTTTCTTCTACTCCAAGCTTATCTACTACGATAGCCTTTACTTTATTTGCAATTTCAGACATAATTAATAGTTTTTTATGATTAAATCAATTTGCAAAGAAAAGCATTTTTTTTCATTTGGCAAAATAAAAGTTTCATTTATTCTCATTTTATCGTCATATTATTTTGAATTACAATCATTCGCACAAGTATAAGTTTTTTGTTATCAAAAACGATTTTAATGGCATTTGCTCTGAAAAAAACAGGTATTTGCCTCAAAAAAACCAAATCAGATTCGGGCAAAATGAAACCAAGTTTTATTTTCACCAAATCTGATTTTATTTTTATGAAACAGCCTTCGGATATCGGCATACAGGGCTTGGGCAGTGCGATTGGAAGAAAAGTATTATCTTTGCAAACTTAAAACAATATATTATATGGCTTTACAGGAAGAATTTGAGCAACAGGGCGTATGGCTCTTTCGTTACCGCAGCTATTTGCCGCTGATAATCCTGCCGATTGGCTTATGGCTGTACGTATCCAAGGCAACAACACCGCTTTTGTCTTATTTTGATGACGGGAAACGCTCTTCGGCTTATCTGTTGTTTTGCATCCTTGTCAGCATATTTGGTTTAATAATAAGGATTGTAACGGTCGGACACACGCCAAGTAACACTTCCGGTCGCAATACGAAGGAACAGATTGCCGATACGATTAACCAAAGCGGCATTTACAGCATTGTGCGCCATCCTTTATACTTAGGCAACTTTTTTATGTGGCTCGGCATTGCTTTAATAACGTTGAATTTTTGGTTTATAATGGCTTTTTGCCTTCTTTATTGGGTCTATTACGAGCGAATAATGTTTGCCGAAGAGCAATTCCTAAGACGTAAATTCAAAGAGCCGTATCTGCAATGGGCAGCAAAGACTCCTGCCTTTATTCCTAACTGGAAGCATTATCAAAAGGCGTCTTTGAAGATGAGTTGGAAGAAAGTATTGAAGAAAGAGAAGAACGGATTTTGTGCAATCTTCGTTTTATTTGCTCTTTTTGATGTTACGGCATATTTATACGGCACAACCCCGCAGTTAAACATACCATTATTGATTGCAACCGCCGTTTCGCTGTTGATATACCTTATATTAAAAGTACTAAAACGTAAAACAAATCTGCTAAACGAAAGCGGACGATAATTATTTGAACTATGTTAGATAAATTAGAAGCGATAAATGAGCGCTTTCTTGAGATTGAGAAGCAGATGAATGAACCCGACGTGATGAATGATATGAAACATTACGTCAAACTCAACAAAGACTATAAGGATTTGCTGCCTATAATTGACGCTTACAAGCAATACAAGACTACAATTGAGAATATAGAAAACGCAAAGCAGGTTTTGGCAACCGAAAAAGACGAAGAATTTCGGGAAATGGCGAAAGAAGAGTTGTCATCGCTCACAGAGAAAAAAGATAAGATGGAAGACGACATACGTTTAATGCTTATCCCTGCCGACCCGCAAGATTCCAAGAACGCCATATTTGAAATCCGTGCCGGCACAGGAGGAGATGAGGCGAGCATCTTTGCAGGTGATTTGTATAGAATGTACATTCGTTTTTTTGAAAAGAAGGGTTGGAAGACCGAAGTGGTGGATTTCACAGACGGAACTTCAGGCGGCTACAAGGAAATAGTGATTAATGTGTCGGGAGAGGGCGTTTATGGTCAGATGAAGTACGAATCGGGCGTTCATCGTGTGCAACGCGTGCCGCAAACCGAGACTCAGGGGCGCGTTCATACCTCTGCGGCATCTGTTGTGGTGCTTCCTGAGGCGGAAGAGTTTGATGTGGATTTGAAAATGTCGGATATACGCAAGGATACCTTCTGTTCGTCGGGACCGGGCGGGCAATCGGTAAATACAACCTATTCCGCAATTCGCTTAACGCACATTCCAACGGGCATAGTAGTCTCTTGCCAAGACCAGAAATCGCAAATAAAGAATCTGGATAAGGCAATGGTTGTGTTAAGGTCAAGACTCTTTGAACTGGAATACAACAAATACCTCAACGACATAGCCTCCAAACGCAAAACTATGGTCTCTACCGGCGACCGTTCGGCGAAAATCCGCACTTACAACTATCCTCAAAGCCGCGTTACCGACCATCGCATCAATTATACGATGTATAATCTGCCTGCTTTTATGGATGGCGATTTGCAAGACATACTTGACGCTCTGCAATTGGCGGAAAATGCCGAGCGACTCAAAGAAGCGGTCGGTTAAAACAGCGTTTGGTTCGCACCAAAGGCTGTTTGAGTAAAATTAAACAGGCTTTTATTTTTTTATTTCTATAATCAATAAACACAAAACATTATGATAATATCCGTAATCATCATCAGCATAGGAGCAGTGGCTGTTATGGCGTTGGCAGGCTTCTATTTCTACCGATTAACCCAAACAATGGTCAATCAGGACGCCAAACGCTCACTTTTGGAACTGAAAAAACATCAGCAGGGTGAGGTTGCGAAGTTGCTTACGCCCGTAAAATTGCAGGCTTACGAACGATTGATAATGCTTTTGGAGAGAATAAAACCCGAAAACCTCGTTATGCGGTGCTATCAGTACGGAATGCAGACCTCAATGCTCAAAGACGTGATGTTAAAGAACATAAGAGATGAATTTGACTACAATCTGTCGCAGCAACTCTATGTTTCCGAATCCTCATGGACGCTTGTCAAGCAGGCAAAGGAAGAAACCATCGCCTTAATCAACTCCGTATTCTCACAAAACGACATCGCATCGTTGTCGCCTACTGATTTCTCGGCAATAATCTTCCAAAAAACGGCGTCAGGCGTCTCTCCCGTTGAACAGGCTCAAAAGATGCTCAAACAGGAACTTAATTCCATATAATATATTGTGGTTTTATATTTTTGAGATGTTGTTTTTGGCAAATAAAAAGAAAAATGTATCTTTGCAAACGATAAGTCGTTTGCTCAAAACAGGCAATGACTAATTTTTTTAACCGATAAAACCCTTTTAAACTATGGACAAAAGTTATGAATGCACGGCTTGCGGTTATGTTTATAACCCTGCTGTTGGCGATCCCGAGAATGGAATTGCTCCGGGAACGAAATTTGAAGATTTACCGGCGGATTGGACGTGTCCTCTCTGCGGTTTGGGAAAAGATGCCTTTGAAGCAATCTAACCAAACGAAACATCACAAAAACAAAATGGCGTATAATTGATTTTATACGCCATTTTAATTTAAGGAAACATCCTTTCCTAATAACTAACGCTCACAACACTACTTTAAGATTTCATTCGGATAGCAGATTACTTGCTATTATCACAATAATTGCTGTGTATTCACCCTAATTATAATATTTGGAATATTTAATTTAATTCTTCCTTTTCAAGCGAAAAGTAGGATTTTTATCGTATTCTTGCTTTAATTTGTACAAGTCCGTTCCTTTAGTACTTAAGTCATCGCGATAATTAACATAAAACTTTAGTAATTCTTTAAATTTAGAATTAAGATTGTTTATTTGCAATGTTGCAAATTTATTCTCGTAGATAATTTTTTCCAATTCCACTCTTTCTGTTGTTGTCAGGTTTTTAAAAGTTTCTTGCCAACATTGCCACCACGCCTGTTGTGATATATGATAATGCTTTTTTGTACCGAGCCATTCAAAGAAAAAACGGTATAAAATCATTGTTTCGGGCATATTCAAAATTTTGAAAAATTCTTCTTCATTTTTACCGAATGCTTTTTCAAAAAACTCTTCTTCACTCCCAACTTTTCCTTTTATTGCATTCAAAACAGCTTGCACTGCCCGTACATATTTTCTATTCCAATATTTTCCAAGATAATTGCGATTAAACCGGTCTTCACCTGTAATCGGATGAAACTTCATTGGGAATGAATATATTTTGATTTCTAACTCTTTACACAAATCCACATTTAACCGCAAACGCTTGTAAAAGTCCTTCGGTTTGTCATTGAAATTGTATAATATATAGTTTGAAAAGTGTTTTATTCCTGCTTTGGCACTTAAACGAATTGCCTCTTTGTAATGGTCTTTATCTTTCCAATTATCAAAAGCAATCCTTAATGGACGAATATTAATTTTCCCAAGCAAATTTGCTTTTTCCTTTGTAAATAAACGAGCGTCAACACCTTGGTTAAAATCAATATAACGCTGTTTAGTGAGTTTGCGGAAATGTTTTGTGTAAAGAGGCAAAATTTCTGGTGCGATTTTCAATAAACTTTCTTTCGTCGCTGTATGAAGATTGAGTAATAGATTATTTTGTAGTAAATCGTATAGCATTTGTTGCCTTTTCCCATTCAACCTATTTAGTGTTAATAAATTAAGGTTAAAAATTTTTTTTGTGTATGCAGAATCATTTAATCCGCTTTCTAAATTTTGTAGTGCAATTTCATATTCATTTGATTCTATTGTTGTCGCGTTTTTTCCAAATCCACAAGCAATAATCTCATCAATAATTGCCGGGAAACATTTTGAATGTAAAACATTATTGTCAAGTAACAATAAATTCCTCTGTTCACCATATTTTGCTTTAATCTCTTCTATTTTTTGTTTCATTGGAATATAATCACAATACTCTGGTTCTAATGTTGGAACAGCACAAAATGAACAGTTTCTAAAACAACCACGAGTCATATAGCCATAATAAGCATTATGCTCTGGATATTTGTAATCAATTTCTTCCAAAATAGAGTAGTCCAACGGCAGAGTATCTACAATAATGCTATTATTGTTATCTAGCATTTTGGGCTTGTCCAAAAGTCCCCTGATTGATCTAATTTCTGTTTGTTCAATAATATCATTGTAAAGCAAAGTCGCCGAAACTCCTCCAACAAAAACATCATTGTTTGATTTTACCAATGTTTTGGCAAAATTTATAGTTTCGACTGTTATTTTGAAATAAAAAGTGAATAATGTCGCAACATATACACGGTCAAACAAAGACTCTTTCTCGTATGCTTTCGATTGAAAATTCTTTTTTTGTTCTTTAAACGTATCATCTATAAGTGCCTGAAAATTGGACTTAGGAAAGTTGTAATATTCGAGCGGTTTACCATTCTTTAAATATTGTTTTATATTCTCATAATGAATATTCCAATTTATTGTACCATCAATATAAGAAAGTTTTTCAATACATTTTTTAGTCAATAAATCGGCTACAAATTCTTTTAAATTACCTTTGAAAAAAGTAACCTTATCTCCAAGCATTCGGTGATAAGTTGCTATTTTCATCAGACCAATAGGTGGATATTTATTTTTATAATTAGGCTCTATGAGCAAAATATTTCTCATTTGTATTTTTCCTCAATCTTTTGAATTAAATTTTCTGCTAGATCTTTTGTCAACACATTATTGATTATTGTAAAGATTTCACCAAGAAATTTTCTGTCGTTTTTATTCAATTTTGAAAGTTTATCGGTGCGAAAAGTTGGTTTTTCTTTGATTTCTTCCTCAATAATTTCAAGCGGAATTATTGTTGTTTCTATTTTTGAAGTTGCACGCTCAATTATTTTATTAAGTGGCTTGTGTTCAGAGTTTTCTTTTAATTTTTCGATTGTTTGCTCTGCTTTCTTTTTTGCTTCTTCTTGTTGCTGTAATTTTTTTTCTAATTCTTCTTTTTCGCTTTTATTGATAAAACCTGTTTTTGATTTTTCGTTGTATACTTGAACCACTTGACTGTGCTTTTCAATTTCCTTTACAGCACTATTTATTTTTGACGCATCGTAGCAAAGTTTGTGAATAGTCGTATGAAAAAAAGTCTTTAACTTGCTTTCAAACTCTTTGCAAACATAGTTTTCTGAAAAATAATCTCGTCTTGCGTTCGGGTGTAAATCTGAATGTAAGGCGTAAACTTCTCCGAAAAAATAAAATTGAAATCGTTTGTCTTTATGAAGTTTCAATAAAGTATCATCGCTTCCTATTTGAATATTCGCTTTTCTTAATCTGAAACCTCTTGCAAAATTGATTTTTTGCAATGATTGTATTTTTGTGGTAATTCCGTACCAACCCCAATACAACGGATTTTCGTTTTTATCATTTTCGCTGAAAAACGAAATATCAATAACTTCATCTACTTTTTTATGGCTGTTTTCATCGCCTTCATAAACATACCATTTATATCCTTTGTAAAGTTGTTCTGTATTTACAAAAGTATTGTATTCATCAATTTGAATATTATCTGCTTTTATTTTTTGATAAATTTTATCCGAAAAAATTGATTTTTTAAATGGTAGAGGAGCAACCATTGATAAATATTGTCTAATGCACCCAACATCTAACAAAATATCATTGGTAACACCTTCTAAAATCACTTTAAAATAATGCTTATCTGCTTTCCCCTCTCCAATTTCGAATATTGTAACCTCATCTATTACAGCCGAAGCTTCCTGCTTTTGAGTACGGTCTGCAATGATTTCTTTAAGTTTTTTTGCATCCCAAGTCATTATTGATTTTTCCATTTCGCCTTGCGAAGAAGTTTCAAAAATGAGTTTATCGCAATAACCCAAACCGCCAAGTCGTCCAATCCCTCGAAATCCTTTATCAACACCTTTTTGTTTAGTCGATTGTGCTATATTTTTAAGAATTTCAACAACTTTACCTTTTTCAATACCAATAGCATCATCTTCAATTTCAATTCTACGTTTTTCTGTATCTATTGAAATATAAATATTGCCATCTTCAACAAGTTTTTGCCGACGTGCCTTATCAATGGAATCAGCAGCATTTTGAATATATTCACGATAGACAAAACGAGGGTCGTCGTACATTGAAGTTGTCAAAGACTCTATTACATCTTTTCCAATAATTGTTTTTTGCATTTTATCCATTCTTAAATTGCTTATAAAGTGGTCGCGGAAATTTGATATTTAACGGAGAGCGGAAAATCGGATTCTGCAATATATACTCACCTTGTTCTAATCGTGTAAGCATAGATTTATAAACGGTCGGCATATATGAAAAATCGGATTTTGAAACTTCTATCACATTTGTTCTTCCAAAAGCGTGTGTTGCACAGTTGCCTTTTACACGCTCGTGTATGTCGCTTTTAAATTGTTCGGCAGCAAAAAGAATTATTCCCAAACTTCGTCCGCGTTCTGTAATATCTAATAATTGTCGTAAAATCGGCGAATTTTTAGGAACATCTTTACTCCCATATTTATTCAATTCGTCAATGAAAATTATAATCTTTGACGGAATTTCTGTATCGTCTCTTTCTATTTGTCCAAGTTTCAAATCTTAAATTGCTCTCATAACATCTCCAAAAACAAAACCTTGTGCTTCTTCGTCCAATTTTGCAATATCAATTACAAACACATCGTTTTTTTGAATTTGCTTGATAGATTCCTGCAATCGAACCTCTTTGCCGTCCTTACTTAAAGCATTCGAGAAAAACAAATTACGCTCTAATGATTTCCTAAATAACCGATAAAACTTTCGCCAACTTAAAACCGAAATGGTTTTATCTTTCCCTGTATCGCCTTTTTCCTGATATTTTTTGATTTCATCTTTCAAATCTTGCCAATTCGTAACATTCCCAAAAGTCCCCTCGCCAGAAGTAATAAAACTAACAATAGATTCCATCGTTTGCGTTGGGTCATCAATATTTGCAAACAATAAATCCAAACTTTCTTTATCGTCTTCAAACAGATATTTATATTGAAATGCCTTTTTAAGTTCCATTTGATTTTTCACATCATTAACATCTGCGTAAGTTGTTGTTTTTATATCCTTGGAATAAGGATAAAAATATTTTACATTATCAAACGGCTTTGTTTCAATTCTCAATTCTTCGTACATCTTTCGATCTTCTTCCGGTAATTCTTCGTTTTTCTCATCTATTGCCAGCAAATCACGACCTTTTACATTCAAATAAACAAAAGCAACACTTTCATTTTCAACATTCTTAATATACCGCTGCTGAATACTTTTTAATAAAAACATAGCATAAGAAGTTTTTGAAGCAAGCCCTGAAATTCCCGAAATATTGAGGTGTGCCCCTTCAGGTCCAATCAAAAAATGAGAATTGAAATTCACAGGAATTTTTATTTTATCCTCACCCTCGTACATTTCAATAATTCCACACGGTAATGGATTTTTGATATTATCAAGTCCCAATGCTTTTGTTACATCCGCTGCGTCTGCAAGTGTAACGATAGAGCCATCTAAAACAGGCGTATAAATGTTTTTAGTATTCCCAACAACTCTCGCTTTTATGTAGTTCATTCCTATTCTATTGGTGTAAGATTTTTCCTCTATTTCACCAAAATCACTTGAAATGTAACCTGCCAAAAAACTTGCCCCGTCCGTTAAGTGCGAAATTTCTTCCACAACCCCAAATGTTACAGAATCGTTCAAATGCGCCACTTTGATTACATCAAATGGTTTAATGATAAGTTTTTTGTCTGTCCAAAAGAAAAATTCATCTAACGTTGTAGGAACTTTTTCTGTTGCTATGATTTTTCCTATTTTTTTCATTTTTAGAATAAATTTAGAAAATTAATATCACTTAAATATTTGCTTTTAATATATGTTTCAGTCAAATAAACCGGATACAAATGGTTTGCCCATCTATCGTCTTTCCCATAACAAACGGGATTCCGTTCATTGATTATATTTGCTGTTATCAAATCAACTTCTTGACTATCAAGACCATTTTCTATTTCTTCATCGGTTATCAAAATCTTTTCTACTTTCAAAATTCCTGCAAATGGACTTGCAGAATGTTCTTTTGCTCTTATTCTCACGTACCAAATTGCAAAATTTACATTTCCAACCATTTCACTTTGATACTTGTAGGCAGGAGTTCTATGGAACAGTCTCAACTCGGCAATTTTGTCGGCGTTGCTTTTTCCGGTATTGTCTCTGCAAAGTTCGGGATTAAACATCTTGGAAATCCCAACAACAGACTTATAGTGATTTTTGATTTTTATAAGTTCTTTAAAATCGCCTGTCTTCATTGGCTTATACTGCAATGAACCGTCTTTTATTAAAAATCTGTTCGCATTTATCAACCCTTTGTCATAGAGCGAAGCAACGATTTTTTTCTCTGTATCTATCATTTCGTCTTGTATGGTTGCAATGCCCAAATGTTCATACTTTGTATTATCGTCTTGCTTTGTAGAAGCGTAGGACAAAATTTTATCAAATACAATTTCTCGTTTTGTAAGAGTTGAAAGTTTATTTACGTCCTCTTTCAATTTATTGAAAAATAACTCAGGTTTGATATTTGGTTCTGAATTTGCAATTTTCGGTAATGATAAAATCAATTTTCTTTCAAAGTCAGCACATTTGAATTGGTCAGACGATTTTCTTTCACAACAAGCAACACCGATTTGACCGGCAATTATTGGGTAAACATTTCGATTGATTTCAATATCATCTACTTTGTAAGTTCTTCGGGAACCGTCCAAAAAGAAATGAAAAAGTGGCGCATCATTTATAATTCTCTTTGCAATATTGTCAATGCTTTTCGTGGTTTTTAGCCCCGTATCTGTTTCTCCATACGAATTTTTGACCAAAGTGAATTTTTGGTCTTCGTAATCAAGTGTCGGTATTCGTATTTCATCATCAGCACAATAACGAAATGATTGATAACACTTTCCGTTGGTCTTTTCTGCTATAAATTCTAATATTTTACTCATAATTGGTTTTTACACATATTTTCAACCTGCAATCAAATCTTTTACGCAAAGTTATTATTTTTTTACGAGACTATAATGTTGCAGTTTGCATCCGAAGCGTTAAAATTGTTTTTTGTTGTTGCCATAGTATTATTTATGATTGAAATTCGGTGTATATAACTTTTTTTCATAGGAAGTAAAGTTTTTTTCTTGGGAAGGAAAGTTCCCAACGTATGCGGGAAAGTTCTCCGCATGTGCAGAGAAGTTCTCAACGTGTGCAGGAAAGTTCTCCGCATGTGCAGGGAAGTTCCCAACGTGTGCAGGAAAGTTTCCCGCATAGGAAGAAAAGTTCCCCGCACATGAAAAAAAGTTTATTTCGGTGGAAGAATACATATATTCGTAAGCCTTAACTTCGCATTTTTCTTTTATTCTATCGGTTTCGTTTTGCATAACGACTACACGCTGTTACTCATTACGAGACCGCAAAGATAACAAATTATTCAATTACTAAAAAATATGTAAAATACGTTTCTTTCCGAAACTTGCATTCAAGCCCTGACTTCTGCCAAAAGCAGATAAAGCAAGCCGAGACTCACTCTTCAATCGGTATTCGGAGATAATCGTATTTTCCTCACAACACCGATAACAAGGGAAACAGATTTGTTCCTAATCTATTTTGAGAACGGCAAGAAATGCCGACTGAGGAACCTCAACATTGCCTATTTGACGCATACGTTTCTTGCCTGCCTTCTGTTTTTCCAGCAATTTACGCTTACGGGATATGTCTCCGCCGTAACATTTTGCCGTAACATCCTTGCGAACCGCCTTTACGGTCTCACGAGCAATGATTTTAGAGCCGATAGCCGCCTGAATCGCTATGTCAAACTGCTGTCTCGGTATCAATTCCTTTAACTTCTCGCACATACGCCGCCCTAATGTATAAGCGTTGTCAAAGTGCGTCAAAGTGGAAAGGGCATCCACCGAATCGCCGTTAAGCAATATTTCCAATTTAACAAGTTTTGCAGGTTTGAAACCGCTGTAATGATAATCAAAAGAGGCGTATCCCTTAGATATTGACTTCAATCGGTCGTAGAAATCAAAGACTACTTCACCCAAAGGCAACTCAAAATTCAACTCAACCCTGTCGGTAGAAAGATAAGTCTGCCCTTTAAGTTCGCCTCTCTTGCCTATGCAAAGGTTGATTATCTGTCCTATGTAATCACTCTTTGTTATGACGGACGCTTTGATAAACGGTTCTTCAATGAAATCAATATAATTCGGTTCGGGAAGCCCACTCGGATTATAGACATCAACAATCTCTCCTTTGGTAGTATGTATCTTGTAATTAACATTTGGAACGGTGGTGATGACTTCAAGATTAAATTCACGCGAAAGCCGTTCCTGTATTATTTCCATGTGCAATAAACCCAAGAATCCGCAACGAAAACCAAATCCGAGTGCGGCTGACGACTCCGGTTCAAAGGTTAATGAAGCGTCATTGAGTTGTAATTTTTCTATACCAGCCCTTAATTCCTCATAATCGTCCGCATCAATGGGATAAATGCCCGCATAAACCATCGGCTTCACCTTTTCAAAACCTGCAATAGCCGCTTCGCACGGATTCTCTGCCGATGTAATCGTATCGCCGACATTTACCTCGCTGCTGGTCTTTATTCCCGATATGATATAACCAACATCGCCCGCCTCCAAACTGCCTTTGGCTATCAAATCCAGTTCTAATATTCCAACCTCTTCCGCATTGTATTCCCTGTTGTTAGAGAAAAATTTCACCTTATCCCCTTTCCGCATCCTTCCGTTAAAGACTCGTATATATCCTACTATGCCCCGATAGGAATTGAAGACCGAATCAAAAACCAAAGCCTGCAATGGTGCATTAGCATCGCCCTTCGGAGCGGGCACTTGCTCAACAATAGCGTTCAGAATCTGCTCAACGCCCATTCCGCTCTTGCCGCTGGCAGGAATTATGTCCTCTTTCTTGCAACCGATAAGGTCAATGATTTGGTCGGATACCTCTTCCGCCATAGCCGAAGCCAAATCCATTTTATTCAAAACAGGTATTATCGTCAAATCATTCTCTATCGCCAGCCAGAGATTTGATATTGTTTGAGCCTGAATGCCCTGTGTGGAATCCACAACCAACAAAGCCCCTTCGCAGGCAGCGATTGAGCGGGATACTTCATACGAAAAATCCACATGACCGGGCGTATCAATGAGGTTAAGAGTATATTCCTCGCCATTGTGATTGTATTTCATCTGAATGGCATGGCTTTTAATCGTTATCCCTCGCTCTCTTTCCAGGTCCATATCGTCCAAAACCTGCTCCGACATCTGACGTTGCGAGAGCGTATTAGTGAATTCCAGCAATCTGTCAGCGAGTGTGCTTTTTCCGTGGTCAATATGTGCGATTATGCAGAAGTTTCGTATGTTGTTTATCATCCTTTGATTTGTTTAAGTGTTGGCTTAGAGTGTGCAAAGGTACGATTTTCCCTCAAAAGGCAATCTTGTGCGTGTCGCACCGACATTATTATTCAATCGAAGGCTGTTTCATTTTGCTAAAACGGCGTTTCATTTTAACCAAACAGCCTTTCGTGTGAGCGAAATAAGGTTTTAGTTTAGGCTTATTTGATTTGCTGGTTATCAAACGATTGAAGAAATGAAGGAAAGGTACAAAAAAAGGGCAGATTCTGCAATCTGCCCTCGTGGATTTAAACCTTATTGGTCTATTATTTATTGACTATCAATTTTTGTGTCCTATTGATGTCATTGTTCAAGATTCTAATGTAGTAAATGCCTGCTGCATAGTGCTTAACGTTCAATGTCAAGGTCTTCTGATTTGATTTGATGGTCTGGGTAGCAATAACCTTGCCCGTGAGGTCTGTTATCGTTATCGTCGCATCATCTTTCAAACCTTCAAGGCTTAACGTTGCTGTATGCGTTGCAGGGTTTGGATAGATATTTATTGCAAAGTTGTTATCAATATCTCCTAAACCGCCGACAGCAACTGATTTCTCTGTGCCATAAACGTATGTGCCGTCATCTTTCCTTGCAAACGTATTGTAGAAATAAGTTGTGCCCGGCGTCAAACCGCTTACCGTCTTCGTGAAGTCGCCTTCAACTATCGGTGTAACAGCCTCTACCGTACTTGTTGTGTAGGTTAAGTTCGCTGCTGTGCCATAAATGAAGCCCATTTCGGTCGTTGCCGGAGTGCCTATCTCAACAAGAGTGCCGTTTAGCGTCAATGTGTTGTCCGTAGTGTTGAATACGGCATCGTTTGTCGTAACAGAAGGATTTATAACAGCCTCTGTGGTGAATGAAACGCCTGCCCATAACGAGTAATCGCTTGTTCCACACACCGTTCTCACATAATAAGTGTATGAAGTATTAGGTGTCAGGTCGGAAAACGTATAAGTGGTTGATGAAACATCGGTTGGCGTTGCCGTAGTGTCGGTTGCAACCTGCCAAGCCGTTGCCGAACCTGCCGACCAAGTGATTTGAGCGGAATTTTGTGTGATATTGGTTGCCTGTAAGTTGGTAGGCATATCACAAGGCGTTGCAGCTGTAGTAAATGTTAAGGAATCAAATTCGGAATAAGCCCCGTTGCCGCAATCGGAACGAAGGAATATTGTATAGTTAGTGCTTGCCGTCAAACCTGTAAAGGTATAGAACGTATCTGAAACAGGGGTTAAATTTTGTGTTGTATTGATTCCTATTTGATAACCCGCAGCAGTACTGCTCTGATTCCAAACAACAGTAGCCGAAGATTGGGTAGGCGTGCCGCTTAAAGCCAATCCGTCAGGTGCATAGCAAGGAGTAGCAGTCGCATTTGCTGTCAATGAAATATTATCTATTGCAACGGCAGTATCATTAATAGTAAATCCATCGGTACGCCAAGCGAAAACTAATCTCTTAATTGTATTTGCATAAGCCGCACCTTCTATCATTATGCTGTCATGATGCCATTGAGTAGGATTAGCAACGTCATTTAAATAATTGCTTAATGTGTCCGTTCCGACAGGCATATTGCTTATTGTGGTAGGCAGAGATGCATTTGCCGGAAGAAGGAATACTCTAACATAGTCGTAACGTGTAGAATTACCTTCGCCTTTGCCTTGCCAGTCATAGGTCAAGGTATAACTTGTATCAGACCCGAATTCTATAAACATTGATGCCAGAGCAAGGGCATTGTTTTGCGAATAACTATTAGTTGCTCCGTTATCCGCAGAAACGTACATTGAATTACCGGTATTGCCTGTCGCATTTCCTATTGTCCATTTGTCGGAAGTGTTGCTGTTGAAAATCCATTCATTTACGTCCGACAGGTTTTCAAAGTCTTGTGTGTAAGGAGCGCTCTGAACAGACGGTATCTTTATCTGAACTTTAACTATATCACTTCCGCAATTTGTACGAATAGCAAAAGTATAAGTAGAGCCTGACATAAGGTTATTAACAACAAAAGGATAATCGTCTGCTGTTACCACAGTAGAAGTCGCTGCGGAGAAGTCAAATGAAGTGCTGTCTGTTTCATCATAAGCAATCGTCCAGCCATCTGACGCCCCTACCAAAGTGTCCCAAGTAATCGTTACCTCATTATCGGCTCCTATATTTGTGATATTAGCAACAAAATCGTATGGTTCGGAACAAGTAGGAACGGTATCAATAATAAAGTCATCTATATAAACAGACATAAACTCCATATCTCCGTCAGGTATAGCCAAAGCAATATAATGAGGAATAGTAGGATTACTTATAGTAGCGGAAGAGAGCAATATTTCTTTGTCTTCCCAAGCCACAGTGCTGCTTTGAATAGAATCAACTATTGTTGTGAATGTCGTCCAATCAGCAGGGTTGGTCATTATGCCCAATGATAAACCTTGTAATCCTAAACTTGATGAGTTTGCAGTTCTAATCTTGAATTTCACTTTCAATGTCGTTAAATCCAAAGACGAATCAATAGCAGGAGATGTAACGTAAGTGTGGGTCTCTCCATAACCCGACAAATACATTGAAGCAGGGGCTGACACCGAATAGTTGTTTGTTGCTCCGACAACAAATATTGAATACGGATATGTTGATGTTCCTGTCCAGCAGAAAGGGAATGAAGTAGTGTAATTGCCTAATGTAGGAGTATTGTCAAAGTTTTCGCTGTAAGGAATATCCGATAAAGTTAAAGTACCGCATGCGGTACGGAAACTACCACCAATCCAATTACTGAAATCTTCACCTAATACACTGCCATTGTCGCAAACAGTTCTCACTCTGAAATCATATTCGGTATTTTGTATCAAAGTATCCATTACAAAGAATGTATCGGCTACATTTATAGATTGAACCGAAACGTCTTCCCAACTTGCAATACTTGAAGGTTTGTATTGTACAAGGAAATAACTGCTTTGAGAACTCCAGACAGCAGTAGCTCCTGTTGAAACGATATTTTCAATGCTGTAATTTGTAGGAATCAAACAACTGTTACCCTTTAAAACAATATTATCAACGGCAATAGGAGGATTGCTTCCGACGCTTGCGTCATTTCTCCATACAAACACCACTTTCTTCAATGTATTAGAATAAGTGGAACCTGACAAAGTAAATGCAGCATTTTGCCATGTATTACTTTGGCAGAAGTTACCGCCAATTTGCGTGCCGGAAGGATAGTCGTTTGTTGGAATAGTTGCTGTGATAGGGCAAATATATACTCTCATAAAGTCTTTATCTGCTTCGCCTACGGCTTTCCAATCAAATGACAAAGTATATTCGGGATATTGACCGAAATCTACATTTAATACTGCATAAGAATAACCTGATAAAGTATTGTCATAAGTATTGGTTGTGCCGCTATCATTAGATATGTACATAGAATTACCGGTGTTTCCTGTTGCAGAACCTACGAACCATTCATTTGTAGCTGTGTTATTATGGAAAGTTATGCCGCTTATCGCTGTAAGGTCTTCAAAATCCTGATTATAAGGCAATGTTACCGCATTAGGAATTGTTATTGTCAAAGGTGTCGTCCAATCTCCTCCACAATCGGTCTGTATGGCAAATGTGTAAGAAGAATCAGCGGTAAGTCCTTGAATGGTATAAGGCATTTCAGTGGCACTTACACTTATTTGCGTTGCCGCATCAGGGTCAAATGTAGTTGAAGATGTATAACCATACGCTATCTTCCAAGTATTGCCATCGTTTGCTGTCGTATCCCATGAAACAACTACGCTGTTATTTGTCGTATTTGCAATAGCAAATCCATTAACGTCAGGGCAATCAGGCAGTAATTCTAATGTTATATCATCTATTGATAGATACTTCGCTGAGAGTATACTGCCTGAGCCTACACATCTTATAGCAAAATAATATTTACCGTTATATGCAGGAGAAAATGTTTGCTCATACTTTGTATATGATGAAGCTGCAGCTGTAAGCGGAGTGCCAATAGATGCCACAATGTCATCTGTAGAGGAGTTATACATATTTATTCCTATATGAGAATAAGATGTAGGAGCATTAGACATATACCAGAAAGAAATTTTATATTGATTGCCTGCCGTCAAGACAAAATCAGGTGTATATATAGAATCATTAGCCGGAATATGGGTTGCTTTAAAGTATAAAAAGCCTGTACCGGTATGAGGGGTTCTGCCTGTGCCGGTAGTTGTGGTTGTATATATAATACTTCCTAAATTTGTTGCTGCCCAACAATTCGGCATAGTGTTAGTAGATAAGCCTTCAAAACTTTCCGTCCAAGGAGTAGTAGTAAGGACTTCTATTGCATTGCAATCGGTATTGAAACTTACCTGTCTCCAATCGCTGTAATCTTCTTCAAATACATCGCCTGAACCACATATTGCTCTTATTCTAACATCATAAGACGTATTAGGAAGTAAATCAGAGAATGAGTAAGAGTTATTGTTCAACATTGCTACTGATGCATTTGTCCAATCGCTTTCCGAAGATGGTTTGTACTGTAATTCATACGAACCCGTATTAGAAGTCCAACTAAATATCGCAGCGCTGTCGGTAACGTTACTTACTTCACAATTACTTACCGCACCACAAAGAGGAATATGGCTTATTTTTATGTCGTCAATCCAAGCATAATGAGTTGAATTACCTGCCGCAGGCAACTCTATCGCAATATAATAAGGAACTGTTATGTTTTCAAGAGCAGGAATATTAAAATAAACTTCGTGGTCTTCATAACCTAATCCTTCATTTGTTACTAAGTCTCCGACATTAATATAACTTGATGTATCAATATTTGTAAATACTTTTACTTGGACACCATAAGGCAATGCGGCAGCATTAGCCGGTTTCATTCTAAACTGAATTCTTAATGTATTAGGAGCAATGCTTGTCTGGTCAAATTGCGGAGTATATAATATGGAAAAATAAGTGTTTGCAGCATAAAAATAACAAGCCGTATCAGTTCCATCAACAGATGCCGCAGGAAAATTATAAGCAGCAGGAGAATAATTATCATAGTTTGTCCAACAATTAGGAATTGATGTCGGCACTAATTGAGTAAGCGTTGGCGTATTAGAAAAATCTTCTATAAAAGGCAAATTCGCTGCTGTTATAGGGAAGCAAAGCAGATTCGTAGTGAAACTTGTGTCCTCTGACCAATAGCCAAAATCAGCTCCTTCTATTGAACCGCCATAATTACAGATAGAGCGGACTCTTACATTATACGTAGTACCGGATTCCAGATTTGTAAGAGAATAAGAATTGGTCATTATGTTCATTACCGTTGCATTCTGCACGGAAGCATCGTCCCAACTTTGATTTGATTTTTTGTATTGTAACTCATACTGAGATGCGGCACCGATAGAATCCCAAGAAACATCAGCCGAATTTGAGGTAATACTGGTTTCAGACACATTAACAACAGAAGGAGAAGAGCATTGAATATCAGAAAAACTGAAATTGTCAAAAGCCGCAGCCGGAGGATTGCATACTGAGCCGTCAGACGTCCAAACAATGACTAATTTCTTAATCGTACCGAGATCTCCCATTTTAGAACCAGGTATAATAATATTCACGTGATACGAAGAAGAGTCATAAACGCCCGAAGATACATATCCGTTCATAAAATAAGGACGATACGTTGGACTTTTACCTTTTCCTACCGCAATAACATCCGTTGAATATGTAGCGGCAGCCCAAGCAGGAAGTGAGGAGGCATTAGAGGCTGTGAAATTCACGGTATCATCCACCAAGAACACTTTTGCTCCGTCAGAAGAACTTTCTCCGCGGCAACGGAAGTCAAACTGCAACATATAACTGTCGGCTCCGTTGGATACAAGTTGCCTTGACGCAACTACGGCAGTCTTTCCATTTTCGTAAGTGTTGGTTTGTCCGTTGTCATTGGAAACATAAAGGGACGCACCCATTATTCCCATATCCGTAACGGCTGTTCCGAAGACCCATTGGTTGATACAGGGTCCGTTATCAATGATCCATTGAGAATTTTCCTGTGTATTCTCAAAATCACACGTCCAAGGCATAGAAGCAGGCACTGGCTGCGACCAGCCTTGTATGGCAAAGATTATTGCCAACAAAGAAAACATTAATCGTTTCATTTTACTTTACTTTTTATTTATGATTTTATTTTTTTATAGGTTGCTTGGGGGGATATAATATCAGGCATACCATTATCATTAAGCAAGATTATAGTATTGAAACCACACTTCATTGCAACAGGGAGAGGTAAGCAATTTTTAATAGTAAGCCTTAACATTTCACTACATTGTTATAACACAACAGATACTGCTTTGACGATATTTAGAGCGACAAATGTACAACATTTTATTGAGAACAAAGCAAGAAACGCAAAAAATAATCTGACGAAGCGTGTTTTCGCTTATCCAAACAGAGGCTTAATTTCATCAAAGCAAAGAAATCAAAAAATAAGATAAGGTTTTAGGCGATTAAAAGTTGAATCCGACAAAATATAAATTGATTTCAGTTGGTCAAGAGAGCGGAATCTGCCTTCTTTTATGCGATACTGCACAATTGCTTTGGCGAGATAATAACTTATATAGGGATGTCGGTTGAGTTGTTTAATGGTTGCGGTGTTTATGTTGAGCTTTACGATTTTTGAAGTGTCTATTCGCACCTGCGGAATGAGCATTTGATACAACTCTTGCGTCATTGCCCTGACCTCTTTCAACTGTTCAATATTATGAAAGCCGCCAAGGCGATTGCGATAATAAGATATCCATGCGGCATAAGCAGGTCCTACGCCGCGCAAAACCTGTAAATCCAACGTATCTGCTGTGTTTAATTCAATCAAAGGCGTCTTTTCTTCGGTCTGAATGTTGTAAAAATGCCGCTGATTCTTATTTGGTTTTAATGAATCGGGATTTGATGAAAATGAGGCTTGATTTGAGTAGAATGAAGCTTGATTTAAAGACGACAAGGCTTGATTTGAGGACGGTGAAACAGCGTTTGATTTTGATACGAAGTCGTTTTCTATTGATGAGACGGCGTTATGCCGCAATGCAAAGATGCTTAAAGCCAAGCAAATCGGAATTGACGACAGGATTATGACTATACGCCGCCGCCGTTTCATTGTTTGTTAATCATTTCCTCTATTGCAGCGTCAAGAGAAGCCCCATGAAGGTTCTTTTTAATCACATTGCCCTCGCTGTCGCAAATAAGGTTGAAAGGAATGTACTCTATGCCGTATCTATCGCTCAATGTCTGCCCCTCTCCTCTTAAAGAAAGCCATTTCATCGGATGATTCGTTATGTAGGAAAGCCATTTCTGCGGCTCCGCATCCATAGATATGCTAACTATTGTCAGCCCTTGCTCTTTGTATTTGTCGTATAATTCCGCCAAATGGGGGATTTCGTCTTTGCAAGGCTTGCACCACGATGCCCAAAAGTCAATTAAAATTACTTTTCCCTTGATATCACGCTCGGAATATATCTTATCATTTGCGTCTTGTGCCGTAAAAACCAAACGAGTCGCCGTTATCCTTGCAAGCTGAAGGCTTTTCAGCACATCACAAAACGTATTCCGCCATTTATTATCCGATTTGCTTTCAATGCAAAGCTCATTACAATATGCCAAAAGGGGATTTTGTGTGTCTTCTCTCATTGATTTGGCGATGAAGGTCAAGAGAATGAAAGGTATTTCGGCTTCCGGATATTCTTCAATGTAGGTTCTGAATGCTTTTTCCATATTTCCATAAACTGCACTCAGATTTGCATTGCGCTGATTCATATTCATACTCTCTTTTTGCAGCACATTCCAGAATTTTGTGAAGTCTTCGGCGTGAGTAGTGCCGCTATAAGTTATCTTAGACGTGTTTCCTTCGGGTATAAGCAAGGTTATAGTACGCCCTTTCTCTAAAACCACCGGCAGATATGCACCTTTCATCTGCTCGTTATCGGTTATGAGCAGCATACAATCCTTTCTGCCGTCGTTATAATCAAGATTGTCCAGCGCAATACTAATCTTTCCGTCTTTGAAAGAGCCTTTGTAAAGCGTATCAACAACCTCTCCCTGTCCTACATCGGGCGTTACGTAACGCAATTCAACCTTTCCGTCTTTTATTGCTGCGACTTCTACTACCAGTTTGGCTTTATTGCCGACGCATGACCCCAAAAAAACTATTGCAAACGCAAAAAAAATTATCCTTCTCATCATTATAAAAATTAAAAAAACGTTGCAAAGATATAAATTTTGAGAAAAACAAAATCTTACAGCCTTTCATTTTCACCAAACAGCCTTTGGAAAAATTAAAACAGCCTTTCATTTTAACCAAAGGCTGTTTCATTTTCACCAATGCAAGATGTTGTACGACAGAGGCAAACAAGAGAATATTAGAACGCCTTTACGAATTGCCCAAGTTTAGAAATCAACTCTCAATCGCAGGAAAACGCCCCATTTATTGAGCGAAGACCACGCCAGTTCAAAGCCGCAAATATCCAAAACATTATCCACGCCGAACGAAACCTCGTGATAAGGCTTGTAAGGCGAGATATAAAGTTTGTAATTCAGGAATTCGTTGCCGTGAAACCGCCGAAAGAACGGAATATTGTTAAGCAACATTCCGCCGCTGTTAAGGCTTATCACAGGCGAAAGGTATTTTGTGGTAGCGAAACGAGAATAGGGTATCAACAAAAAGGCGTAAGAGCGTGATACATAGCCTGTTTGCGACTGCGGAAAGTACAATCCTCCACGTGAAACGTCCTTTGTAATGTACCCTGCGGCTATTCCGATGTCGGCACAGCCTGCTTTATAATCGTCAAAGGGGATTCGGCATTGAGCATTCAAGGTAAAGCGATTGCGATTATCAACTCCCGGGTCATTTATGAAGAACTCTCTTGCGGCGGAAACGGAAATCATTGTAGGGAAATCGCAATAGCGGGACACGATAACATCTCCTTTTGGCGTATTATCACGTTTGGCAAGCGTTAATTGCAACATCGGCATATAGAAGTTTGCCTTAATGAATTTAACACCTTGCTTCTCTTTTTGAGGGTCGTATTTGCTGTTGCGATTACGTGAGAAACTCGCCTCAACATCAAACCTCAACGCATTAAAATCAAAAGACATTTTATCCGAAAGCCGTAAGCGCCGCCTGTGAAAAAGAAAGAAATCGGCATCCTCAAATGTGGAATTGAGCAAATGGTCATAGTCGGAAAGATAAGGCAGATATGTATTGTCGGTAAATGATAAGGCTATATTATTATGCGACCTTGCGGAGGTTTTAAAGCGATATGCCGCAGCGAAATCATACTTCCATGCCCTATCTTTTGTTCCGTATGCCCCCATAGCAAAAAACGACAAGCCGTTATCAAGTTTCAATCCGCCGCTAAGCCGAATGCGCGCCTTTTCTATTGGATTAAAATGCAGGAAATGAAGAACGGGACCAATATAAAAGCGACCTATATTGATATTGCCGCCTTCAAAGAACGCTTTTGCCTTGTTTGCCGCCAATAATGCTTTGATTTCGGCTTCTTTTTCTTTGCTTATCGGTTCGTAAGAGGCGACCTGTGCCGACAAATTGAAGACACAAATCGTCAAACAAACGATTGATATAAAAAATCTATGCATTCGGTATCACGAAAGGTTACAGGAACAGATTATTCTATGGTTAAAACAAACGGAAGCCGCTTTTGAACACCCTGCATCTCGGAAATATCCTGCAATTGCCTGAATAGATTAGAGGCTTTTGAAGGATTATTGCCGTAAAGTTTGATATCGTCATTTCCGCTTGCGGCATTAAGAATCTGAGACACGAAATCTTTTTGAGAAGGATAGCTCACTATGCCGTAAGATTTCAGATTAGCCTGTTTTGCCGCCGTTTCAATAGCCTTATTCAAGCCTCCGATTTCATCAACCAAGCCAAGAGCCTTCGCATCTGCACCTGTCCAAACTCTGCCTCTTGCAATGCTATCCACGAAATCTTTTTTCAATCCCCTGCCCTGAGCAACTTTTTCAATGAAGTTTTGATAAAAATTCTCCACATTGCGTTGCATAACCATACGACCCTGTTTGGACATAGGCTTAGTAACGGACAGCATAACGGAATTTGCATGCGTTTGAACGGTATCAAAGACTATTCCGAGCTTGTTGCGTAATAATTTACCGAAATTAGGAGACATACCGAAGACTCCAATAGAGCCGGTCAGGGTTGTTGGTGATGCGACTATTTTTGTGGCGTTTGAAGAAATTTCATAGCCCGCTGACGCCGCCAAATCGCCCATTGAAACGATTACAGGCTTGATTTTGGTTGCTTTAATGACCTCATTGGTTATCTCTTCCGAAGCAATAGCACTGCCGCCTGGTGAATTAACACGAAGGACGATTGCTTTCACTCTTTTGTTATCAACAGCCTTGCGGATGGCACGCACTAAGGTTTCATTGCCTATTGACAAATCGCCGCCCTTACCTTGTTTCACTTCACCGAAAGCATAAACGATGGCAATATTCTCTTTTTGCGAGGTGGTGATAACGGGCATTGAATTTCTGTATTTGAGGTATTTGACGAATGTAACCTTGCCTTGGTTGCCGCTTTTGGCTTTAACCTGTTTTGCTATCAGTTCCTCAACATCTGTTCTGAACGTTAATTTATCCACAAGTTTGGCTTCAAGAGCATCTTGCGGCAAAAACGCATCAAGGTTTGCGACTTTATCATTAAGCACATCAAGACTTATCTTGCGGGAATCGGCAATGTTTGCGGCGATATGTCCCCATATAGAGTTGAGGTAAGTTTTTATCTGTTCTCTGTTGGCATCCGACATCTTGTTGGCAATATACGGCTCACCGGCACTTTTGTATGCGTTGTTGGAAGGGCGAATCAAATCAACGTCTATATCAAATTTTGCCAGCATATCTTTGAAATACATCACCTCAGCACCAAGTCCGGTCAGCATAATCATACCTGCGGGGTTTATATAAATGCTATCCGCAACGCTTAAAAGGTAATATGTGTTTTGCATGCACAAATCGCTGTATGCATAGACCTTTTTGCCCGATGTTTTGAAGTCCGCAAGAGCGTTTCTCATCTCCTCCACCGTTGCCCAGCCGTTTGCCTGCAACACAGAGACGTCAAGCATTATCGCTTTTATCTTATCATCCGTTTTTGCTTTCTTTACAACTTCCAGAAACTCCGTTAAGCCGATGGAAGGTCTCATATCAATTTCACCGGATAAGACATCAAAAGCCGCAGAGAAGTCATTAACTTCTCTATCGTAAATAGGCTTGTCAAGATTCAGCACCAGCACCGAATTATCGGCAATCTGCACATCCGGTTCGGAAGAAGCGACAACCGCAGAGATGACTCCTATTATCGCAATGATGAAAAGCACCGCAGAAATTAAGATTCCCAAACACGATGCGAACATAAACTTAAAAAACTGTTTCATTTCTTTAATATTTTATTATATCTACTAATTGAACTTCTTCTTTATCAATCTCTATTGTCAAATCTAACCGCAATACATCAACGACAACGCAAAACCTTGTCTTGCCTTTTTCATTTTTAACAATACCTGTGAGTCCGGCAAACCTTCCTTCACGTATTCTTACCCTGTCTCCTACATGTACATCAGCAAGCCGCATTTCAAATTCAATCTCTTTATCCAACAAAAGCCTCATTGAATCAATCTGATGCTGGGGAACAGGCACGGGTTTGCCCTCAAAATAGACAAATTTCACTGCTCCGCTTAACTGCAATACGTTATAAAAATCCTGAATCTCTGTTTTAACAAACAGATACGAAGGAATCAGAGGCATATCAACCCTTTTCTTCCTGTCTTTCCATTGTCTTAATGTAGATTTAAGCGGAAGATATGCCTCAATACCTCTTTTTGCAAGTTCTTTATCAAGAGCCTTTTCCCTACGAGGCTGAGTGTATAAAGCAAACCATTGTTTCATTTATTTTTTATTTGGTTTCAATATGAAAAAGCAAAGCTTCAATAATTTCAAATAAGATTTCCATCTATTTACTTCTAATGTCTAACAAAACAAATCAAGCTCCAAAGATTTTTGCTGCGAAGCAACGATAGTATTATCCGATACGGCATCCGACTTAAATCGTCCTGTAAATTCCCCTTTTTCTTTACGCTGCTGAAAAGTTTTTTGTACAACATGCCTCTGCAATTCCTCATCAACAATTTGCTTTTCAGAGGAAGCATTACTCAATCTGCGAACAGCAAAATCAATATATTCAGAAGAAATATCTATTCCGAGATAATTCTTATTTAACAATTTTGCGGCAACCAATGTTGTTCCGCTACCACAATAAGGGTCTAACACCAAACCATCACATCCATTCATAACCGAATGAATTATCCTTGCAGGCAAAGTTATTGGAAATGGAGCAGGGTGAGGATTATTCCTTTCCGGAGCGAAACGCCAAATAGAGGTAAGCAAGGCATGACGAGATTCTAATTCCTCTCCAATTTTATTATTGCCCTTTGGCTTATATAACCAATAAATTCTCTCATCTACCTGCCAATATCGCCAGCCTCTTATGTTGGCTGCAATCATTCTATCCCAAATTATTTCCTGTCGTATAACCCAATTAGTCTTACAAAGCCACTGAATAGGGTGGAACATCTGCCCTCTATCCCATCTTGTTTTATGATTATAAAAAAAAGAGCCTCCCTCCTTTGTTATTCTGTAAATTTCATTAAGAACATCTATTTGTTCCTGCTGATATTCTTCCTCTGTTTTAATATCTTTGTACGTATCATATTTTACATTTTTGACAAGCCACCCTTTATGCTTTTCTTGCTTATTATACGGCGGAGATGTTATAGATAAATCTACTATACCATCTTCAAAGGTTCTTAGCACATCTAATGTATTTCCACAAATAATATTATTAAGTTCCATTTACTTTCCCATTAACATTAAATATTCGTAAAAATGTCCATTGAAATATTTTCTATTCTGCTCTATTGCATCCTTATTAAGATAAACTATTTTTATTGCTCCTTCCTTATAGTGAGAAAAATTAAAATTTGCCATCCGTGTATATGTGCCTACTTGTCGGGTTTCAGGAATTTGAGATTTTAATCTGGGTACGATAACTGAAAATGGAAATTCTAAAATGTAGAGTAATTGCCCATCAATAAATCCACTTGAAAGTATATTTGGATTTTCTATTATATCCTTTTTTAAGCGTTCAATGGTATAATCATTAAAGCCTCCTTCTCCATTAAGTTTTGGCTTAGTTTTTCTTTGTTCGTAGCCCTCTGATTGAATATTTTTAGGTTTCGCTTCGCAAGATATTGGCATTCCTCCAATTGCAGAATTATGTTTATAGCCATTATACCCTAATTTATTCGGATTATGTTCATATCCTGCAATAGATACTGTTATAAACTCTCTTAATGAGGAAGAATTTTTGTCATTAATATAAGTCGTCAACAAATCTGTTAAAGATGCTATTAAATTATCTTTTGACTTACTTAGCAACAACTCATTTAAGGCTTTGTGAGGCTTTGTTGCATAACAAGTAACTATTTGTGCTAAATCCTGATTCATATTTTCCGAATTTATTATTACATTTATATTATCTCATTTATCACTGCGTCTTCTACAACATTAGGCAGTGTTACTTTTAGGCGAGATTCGGTTTCCATTGCCCGCTTAATAGCAAAGATAGCCCCTCCATTTCTTGCCCATGAACGACGTGATATGCCATTATTCACATCCCAAAACAGCATATTTCGCAATCGTCTTTCGGCATCATCAGTTCCATCAATCACCATACCAAATCCGCCATTGATAACCTCGCCCCAGCCTACGCCTCCGCCATTATGAATAGATACCCACGTGGCTCCTCTGAAACTATCCCCAATACAATTCTGCACAGCCATATCTGCCGTAAATGAAGAGCCGTCATATATATTTGAAGTCTCTCTAAACGGGGAATCAGTGCCTGAAACATCGTGATGATCCCTGCCAAGAACAACAGGAGACGAGATACGCCCTTCACGAATTGCCTTATTGAAAGCGGAAGCAATCTTTGTACGCCCCTCACAGTCGGCATACAAAATACGAGCCTGCGAACCGACAACAAGATGATTTGCCTTAGCACCCTCAATCCATTGAATATTATCACGCATCTGCTGCTGAATTTCAGCAGGTGAGTTTTTAGCAATCTCTTCCAAGACTTCCATCGCTATTTTGTCCGTAATATCCAAATCTTCCGCCGTACCGGAAGTACAAACCCAACGGAAAGGACCAAATCCGTAATCAAAACACATAGGACCCATTATATCCTGCACATAAGACGGGTAACGGAAAGTGCCGTCTGCCTTCATAATATCAGCACCTGCACGAGAAGATTCCAGAAGAAAAGCATTGCCATAATCAAAGAAATACATTCCTTTTGCGGTCAGTTTATTTATTGCGGCAACATGACGTCTTAACGTTTCTTGTACTCGTTTTTTGAACTCATCAGGCTGTTCCGACATCATCTTATTAGCATCCTCAAACGATATACCGACAGGATAATATCCTCCAGCCCAAGGATTATGCAGCGAGGTTTGATCTGAACCCAAATCAACTTTGATATTATTCTCTGCCAAGTATTCCCACAAATCTACAATGTTACCTTGATAGGCAAAAGACCGCACTTCCTTTTTCTGCTGTGCCTCCCCTACCCTTTTCATTAAAGCATCAAGGTCGCTATAAGCCTCATCAACCCAACCTTGAGAATGCCTTTTTTCTGTAGCCAAAGGATTGATTTCAGCCGTTATTGATACGCATCCTGCAATGTTTGCTGCCTTTGGCTGAGCACCTGACATACCGCCAAGACCCGCTGTAACGAACAATTTACCTGCTAATCCTGTATTACCAATCTTGCGTCCGGCATTAAGCACTGTTATTGTTGTTCCATGCACTATTCCTTGCGGTCCGATATACATATAAGAACCTGCCGTCATCTGTCCATATTGCGTAACGCCCATTGCATTGAATCGCTCCCAATCATCGGGTTTTGAATAGTTAGGTATCATCATGCCGTTAGTAACAACAACGCGTGGAGCATCTTTATGACTTGGGAACAACCCCATAGGATGTCCCGAATACATAGCCAACGTTTGCTCTTCCGTCATCTCAGAAAGATATTTCATTGTCAAGCGATATTGTGCCCAATTCTGAAAAACGGCTCCGTTTCCGCCGTAAGTAATCAGTTCATGCGGGTGTTGAGCAACAGCAGGGTCAAGATTGTTTTGAATCATCAGCATTATAGCCGCTGCCTGCTTGCATTTGGCTGGATACTCTCCAATAGGACGGGCATACATCTCGTAATCGGGACGATAACGATACATATAAATTCTGCCGTACTTCTTTAACTCCTCTGCAAACTCCTTTGCCAATTCCTTATGCAAGGTTTCGGGAAAATATCTTAAAGCATTGCGCAAAGCAAGCCTCTTTTGGTCATCGGTAAGTATGTCCTTGCGTTTTGGAGCGTGGCTAACGGACGCATCATATTCTTTCTTAACGGGCAAATAACTTGGAATGCCCTCTACAATCTGTTCTTTGAATGTCATATCTTTTGTTATTTTTTAGTCTAAATCTTAGTATATCTATGGCAAAAGTAATAAAAATTCGGATAAAGTGCGTCTCGCCTATATAAAAGCAAATGCCTGCGGTCAGTATCACAGCAGGCATTTTATCAGACTTAATAAAAATCTACTATTGCTTCTTCCTCCAACGAGAGCATTTAGAAAGTCTCCCAAAAATATTCTCACTATCTACACGACCTATCCATTCCATTTTTCTACTATTATAAAGATGGCTACCTATATTCCCATGAAGATATCCAAATAAAAATTCGGAAATAGGTTTCTGTTTTTCATTCTCGTCAATCTTTTTCCAATACTCTTCAACTAAACGCATATACTTTTTAGGCTCCGATTTAATAAACTCCTCAATAAAGTCATGAGAATTAAATTCATCTTTCAAAGTTTCTAATACTTTATCAATAACATCTGGTGTTAAAACCTTTTCTACTTCTCTTAAATCATCTTTTTCATTCATAGTTTTGTATTTTTTAAATTTGTTTAAAATTATCTTACAGGCTGCAAAGATACAAAACAATAAACAAATGTCAAAATAATAAATCAGAAAAATAGAAACACCTTTTGTTTGGCTAAAACCAAACGCTGTTTGGCGAAAATAAAGCAGCCTTTGGTGCGAGCGAAACAAGGTTTCATCAAAATGAAATCAAGCCTTAGCAAAGCCTTTCAGCACAAGGCTGCCAGGGCTTTTGATTTCATAAAAGCGGAAACTTATTTCAATATTTTCACGTGAAACCTTAGCGGAATGTAGCAACAAATTCTTTGAGCAGATTGCAGAAATCAAGGTGTTTTGTGAAGCCCAGATTCTCGCCGGTGTCGTAAGGCGTGTGGTACTCATTGTATTCGCAGCCGTAAGTGAAGAGAAAATGAGCGGGAACGCCCTTTTTGACAAACGGACAATGGTCGCTGTTGCAGGATTCTTCGCCAAGATTGACCTTTAAGAAGTATCGGTGTTCGTTATTGATGTTTTGCAGCCATTTTCCTGCCTTTTCTTCTTTTTTTCCATTGATTACGGCTACTCCTCCCGAGCCTGTGCCGCACATATCAAGATTAAAGAAAAACTTAATCTTGGAAAGGTCTATCAAAGGGTGATCGGCGGCGTATGAAGAGCCGAGAAGACCGATTTCTTCGCCCGAAAAGAAGATGAAAACGACACTGTATTCGGGCGGATTGGCAGAAAAATATTTTGCTAAGTCCATTACGACCGATGTTCCGCTGGCATTGTCGGCTGCTCCCGGATAATAAGCCGTTCCGCAGCGACCTAAATGGTCGTAATGGGCTGCAAAAACAAAGAAACTATCCTTACATTTCGTTCCTTCAGCCATTGCCCAAACGTTTTGCGTCTTATATTTTTCTATATACTGCGATTCAATTGTCAGATGCAGATAATCAATCTTTTTTCCAAAGCTTTGAGATTTTAAAAGCAGCACAGGATACGAACCTTGCTTGGTAGAAATGGGATATTGTATCTTTTCAAAACCCTGAATGATGACAAGCGTGGGAACAATCTTCGCCTTATTCACATCTCTTAAAAACATAATGACATCATAGTAGGAGAGGGGCTGACGATTCTTCTTTTCAACATTTTGATTGAAGATTAAAGTCTTGCCGTTCAAGCCCTCGGTTTTCAAATCCGACTTAAAATTAAAGACAACCGCCTTTTCATTTTTCAGAACCAAATCAATAGTGGGCGAAAAGCCGCTTACCGCAAAATCAATGCCGACCTGCTTTGCACTATCCTTGTGATGAAGGCATAAAGAGGTGGTATTGATGTTGTTAATGCTGATATCAAATGGCTGAAAGTAGGTTTTGCCAAGAGGTTTCAGGCAATTGGTTCGCATTTCGTTTGCGATAAATGTTGCCGCACGCAGGTCGCCACTATCCTGATAGCCTCTTCCCGCCATGGTTTTTGATGTCAGGGTGTCCAAACAATAAAAGGCATATTTATAACTTTGACTTTTTGCAGCGAAATTTGAAAATCCGAAAATCAAACCGAAAATCAAAATCGTAAAACTTGGTTTGAATAAAATCTTGTTTTGAAGTCGCTCCGACAATCGGATATATCCGTCAAATATACGGCTGAAAAAATCCGTGCGAACTATGGAGCATCTTAATGAGGTGTTTTTTGCCATTTTTATTATCTAATTATCTGTGTTTCAAATAATGTTTTCTTAAAATCGGTGCTTAAAAAATCTTGCCGAAATTTGACCTATTTTGTTAATTCTTTGCTTTTGGAAATATAAAACTTGCGAATAACCGATTATTGTGCCGTTTTAATAAAATAATCGCAAGTAAGATTTTCATCAAAAGCCGTAACAGAAAATTCTTTCATTGTATGAGATTAGTCGGACAGCCTTTCAAGTTTTTTTCTCAAAAGATAATCAACCGAGAACTTGCCTCCGCCGACACAAGCCAAGACTACATACATAGATAAGTAGAAAAGAGCCGATTCCTTTGTTGCGAACGGGTCGCTGCCGTGAATGATAAATGCGGCGATACACATTCCGAACATAAGAGGAAGCACTGCCAGGCGAGTAAATGCTCCTAAGATTACCAGCAAAGAACATCCTACTTCCGCAAGAAGAATAAGGACGAGCGAGGTTGCAGACCCTACGCCCAAAGGGTCAGGGAAAGTTGCCTTTAATTCCTCAAACATAGAGAGTTTGCTAAGTCCGTGAGTAAGCATAAATGCTCCTATAATTATTCTAAAAAGCAACAATCCTATGTCGTTTGCCTTGCTGTTTTCTTTTCCCAATAATACTGTTACAATCTCAACAATCTGTTTTTTCATATCTTGTTTTATTAATATATTATCAACTTATAAATATTTGAAATCTGCTTTTATTTTATCAATCCTAAGCTTTTAGACATATCAAGCATACGAATAATGGGTTGTTGTGCCTTTTTAATCAAATCTTCGCTGAGTTTAATTTCATATTCCTCGCTTTGAAGAGAATGAAGCACCTTTTCCAAAGTATTCATCTTCATATAGCGGCAATCATTGCAGGCACAACTTTCGTCCGAAGCCACAACAATAAATTCCTTATCAGGATTGTCTTTTTTCAATTGATGTATTATTCCCGATTCTGTTGCAACAAGGAACTTTCTTTCCTCACTTTGTTTTATGAATTTAATCATTGCCTGCGTTGAACCAATGAAATCGGCAAGTTCAAGTACCGAATTATTACATTCGGGGTGTGCAACAAGAACAGCATCTTTGTTTTGAATCTTTAACTGTATGATATGCTCGGCATTAAGCAACTGATGAACCTCACAAACTCCGTCCCAAAGCAACATATTTCTTCCTGTTATTCTATTAAGATAGCCTCCGAGATTTTTATCGGGAGCGAAGATTATTTTCTTATCAATAGGCAGTGAATTAACTAACTGCAAAGCATTTCCGGAAGTGCATATAATGTCCGATAAAGTCTTGATTTGAGCCGAGCAATTGATGTATGATATAACCAAATGGTCGTTATGTTTATCTTTAAACTGCTTAAAATCATCATATTTGCAAGAATCCGCAAGCGAACATCCTGCTTGCATATCGGGAATCAAAACTTTCTTTTTAGGATTGAGGATTTTAGCCGTTTCTCCCATAAAATGCACGCCGCAAAACAATATTATATCGGCATCTGTCTGCTGAGCAGCCTGCGATAAGTTCAAACTGTCGCCAACAAAGTCGGCAATATCCTGAATTTCCGCAATTTGGTAATAATGAGCCAATAAAACAGCATTTTTTTCTTTTTTAAGACGATTTATTTCATTGATTATATCGCTATTTTTCTCCGTTTTCATCTGTCCTATTCTTATTTTATTATTATCTTTTTTTAATTTAAAGTATTAGTATTAGTAGCCTGTGGAATGTGTTGAAAATAAAAAATCAAAAAACTTGACTTTAATAAATTCATATCATTTTTTAACATCGCTCTTTATAAGTTTCATTCATATAATACTGCATATTAATCTATTACTACTTTATTAACAAAAATCAGAACTTCGTAAATGTTGATAAATTCTTTGTTTCATCAGCCTGAATTTTGGTTATAAGTTGTTATAATCTTGTTGAAATTTTCTTACTTTTCAACATCAGAAAATTCTTCCCTGACTTATCAAGACTTTTACACTGCAAAGATACACACTTATCAACAAATAATGCTTAAAACTTTTGCTTTTGATTATAAGAACTTTGTAAAATTATTATTATTTTTGCCTTTGTTATAACTGACTTTGATTTAATAAAATAGACTTAAAACAAGATTTTTACCAAACAAAAACTTATCAACATTATGACCGATATTCCGAAAATTATTCCTATTGCTGCCGACCACGCAGGCTACAATCTTAAAGAGTTTATCAAACAACAACTCACCGAAAAGGGCTTTCAAATTATTGATATGGGAACTTATTCTGCCGAACCTGTGGATTATCCCGATGTTATCCACCCTCTTGCCGCCGCCATCAACGCCGGCAAATATCCTATCGGCATTATAATGTGCGGTTCGGGCAATGGAGTGGCTATGACCGCAAATAAATATCCTCTTGTCCGCTGTGCATTGTGCTGGAACGAAGAACTGGCACAATTAGCCCGCAATCACAACAACGCCAACATCCTTTCCCTGCCTGCAAGGTTCATCTCCCAAGAACAAGCCCTCAACATAGCCTTAACTTTCTTGCAATCGGATTTTGAAAACGGCAGACACCAAAAACGAATTGACAAAATACCAATCCATTAGTGCGTGTCGGTGTGCCTCACACAGAGATTAATTTTACTTTATTTTGTTCTACTAAAATAAAAGGCTATTTCATTTTCACCAAACAGCCTTTTGTTAAAATGTTCCTTGATTTCATTTTAACGAAATAGTCTTTGGCTGGCTTTTTTTATTTTAAGAAAGAGATAAAATGAAAAAATATTTTGGTTTTTGAGTGTTTTATAAAAATAATTCGTACCTTTGGCTCGTCAATTCTTGACAAAATAACGAGAAAAACACAATGAACGCACGTAAAAACATTAACGGATTAGGTGCAAGATTTTTTGCAAAAGTCGTAGATAGATTCTGTCTGTATGTTCTGTGCTTTAATGACTTGCGTGCGGGATATAAATATTATCTTGCGAGTTCTCATGCATTTCAATTCTCCGATATTTTCTCTTTTTACGGCAAAAATGTCCCTGAACGATGCATAAATACTAAGGAAAAGGAAATCGTATTAAATTACTACGGAAAAGATATTGCGGTTGTCCGCAGCGATGATACGAAAAGTTAGCTGCGGCGTATAAGATTAAAGAAGGCTTGTGTCTTTTGTATTATCCGATAACGGCAGACGAGGAATGAGTGGAGGGAGACAAGCAGACCAGACAACTAAAGTCTCTAAAATAGACGTATAATTATTACTTAACCTTTGAATGATTATATGTATAAAAGTTAATTATAGATAACACAAAATTAAAACATAACAGATATGAAAAAAGTAATCACATTAGCCGTAATGGCTATAACAATCGGATTAGTTTCTTGTAATGATGAAGAAGAAAATGTAGATAGAAATATAACACCTAATTTCATTGCTCCAAATATCAACCTAAATAATTTACCTAATACAAGCGATGTATCTTTGTCTGTATGGCTTGATATTATCAGTAAAACAGAAGGATATTTTATGCTCTCTGAAACTAATGGAAAGATAAATGTAAAGAAGTATCAAATGACCAAGGAAGATGGTGACCCTGACTATTGGAGCTGTGATAGAGATAAGTTTTATAAATGGGTAGATGGGGAATTGGAAAAAGGTAATGTTGTCGTTATTACTTATGATAAGGAGACAGGATGCTACTTTGGCTGGTCAGGTCCAAATACTAATGGAGACAATACCATTGAATAAAAATTAATTCTTCGCAAATAGTAGTTTTCTAATATGAAAATCTAAAAATACTTTGTGAAAGCCTGATGACGAAAGTTGTCAGGCTTTTTTACTTTAATAGATATTCTGCTTAGTAGAATATTTTATGTATCTTTGCAAGATATTTTTAATACTTTTTTGAATGAAACAATTAAGACAAAGATTGGCTAACGACCCGGTAGTTAAACTATCAAAAGATGTAAAGGCAATGGGAGTCTATCCTTATTTCAGAGCCATTGAAGGAGAACAGGACACCGAAGTGATGATGCGAGGTAAGAAGGTGCTGATGTTTGGTTCCAATAGTTATTTAGGCTTAACCAATCACCCGAAAATCAAAGAAGCATCCATTGAAGCAATACGTAAATACGGTACGGGTTGCGCCGGTTCGCCTTATCTCAACGGTACTATGGATATTCACATAGAACTGGAAGATAAACTGGCTAAATTTGTCGGCAAAGACAAGGCTATCGTCTATTCTACCGGCTTTCATTCCAATATAGGGGCAATTCCTACCATTACAACAAGGCACGATTATATTATTGGCGACAAACTTAACCACGCTTCTATCGTTGAGGCTTGCAAATTGTCTCTTGCCAAAGTGGAACGCTACCAACATAATGATATGGCTGACTTGGAACGCATTCTGTCAAAACTTCCGTACGATGCAACCAAACTTATAGTCATGGATGGCGTGTTTTCTATGGAGGGAGACGTGGCTAAACTGCCTCAAATAGTGAATCTTGCAGATAAATACAACGCTTCTGTTTATGTTGATGAGGCTCATAGTCTCGGAGTCTTCGGTCAATATGGTAAGGGGATATGTAGTCATTTGGGATTAACGGATAAGGTGGATGTGATAATGGGTACATTCAGCAAATCGCTGGCTGCTATCGGTGGATTCATTGCTTCGGACGAGGATACGATGACTTTTATTCGCCATCACTCACGTTCTTATATCTTTTCGGCGTCTATATCTCCTGCGGCAACAGCCAGCGTCATTGCGGCTTTGGATGTAATGAAGGAAGAGACATGGCGTATTGATAATCTTTGGTCTTTGACAGATTATACCTTAAAAGCATTTCGTGATTTGGGCTTTGAAATCGGTCCTACTGAGACTCCGATAATTCCTCTCTACATTCGTGATGTGGAAAAGACCTTCCGTATCACTCAGGATTTGTATGAAGACGGCGTTTTCGTGAATCCTGTTGTTCCTCCTGCATGTGCTGCCGATGCTACTTTGTTGCGTTTTTCTCTTATGGCGACTCATACCAAGCAACAGATAGATACGGCGGTAGAGAAACTGACTCGTTTGTTTAAAAAGTACGAAGTGATAAAGTAATTCACGTGAAACATAGATTTTATTTCATTGTGAAACAACAAGACTTATATTTGCAGCAATAGTTCAGTCGGTAGAACGTTGGCTTCCCAAGCCGAAGGTCGCGAGTTCGAGTCTCGTTTGCTGCTCTTGATGAAATTCTATTATGCCTATGGATAATAATATTACTATTGTTGAAGTAAGTACGCCCAAACAGCGTAATGCTTTTTTTAAGTTTCCTTACAAACTCTTCAAATCTGATAAAAAATGGGTGCCTCAACTCTTAATGGATGAGAAAGCAACATTTAACAAAGCCAAAAACCCTGCCCTTGAATTTTGTGATTATAAGATGTGGCTGGCATATCGTAATAACGAAGTTGTCGGGCGAATCGTTGGTATGATAAACAATAAGGCTAATGAGATATGGCAACGTAAGAGAATAAGGTTTGGTTGGATAGATTTTATTGATGATAAGGATGTGGCGAAAGCCCTTTTGGATGCCGTTGTTGCTTGGGGAAAGAGTAGGGGAATGAACAAAATTTTCGGTCCTATGGGCTTTACCGATATGGATAAGGAGGGAATGATGGTTGATGGCTTTGATACCGATTGCCCAATGGCGTGTTATTATAACCCTTCCTACTATCCTCAAATTATGAGCAAACTCGGATACGATAAAGAGGTGGATTGGGTGCAGTATGAGATAGTTGCAAATCAGCCGATACCGGATAAAATTCAGCGGATTAACGAATTGATAAAAAATAAGTATAATCTGCGAATCGTAAATGATGTTTCAAAGAACGACATTGCCAAAATATATGGCGAGAAAGTCTTTTTGACCATAAACAAAGCCTTCAAAAACCTCTTCGGCTATGTTCCGCTCAACGAAAAGCAGATTCAATTTTACATTAAGGCTTATTTCCCGTTTTTAGATAAGCGTTTGATATGTCTAATCGTTGATGAGAACGATGATGTTGTGGCGTTTGGTATTTCTATGCCTTCGCTTTGTGATGCTCTTCGCAAGTCTAAGGGCAGGCTTTTCCCGTTTGGATGGTATTACTTGCTCAAAGCATTGAAAAATTTTGAGAAAATAGACCTTTATCTCAACGGAGTAGATCCTGCTTGGCAAAACAAAGGCGTGCATTCTCTTTATTACGCTGAAATGAATCGCCGTTATATCCAGTTGGGTTCAAAGACCGCCATAGCCAATCCTCAATTGGAGGACAACCAAGCCGCTCATATTTGGGAGAAATATGATAGCCGCATAGCCATACGCCGCCGTGCTTACGTCAAATCAATAGAATAGCGATGAAAAAGGCGTTGGTAACAGGTGCAAGCGGCTTTGTCGGCAGCCATTTGGTGGAACAATTACTTGCAAAGGGAGAATATGAGGTTTATGCTGCAATTCGCAAGTCCAGCAGCAAGAAATATCTCACGGATACGAGGATTAATTTTATTGAATTGCCGTATGAGGATACTAAAACGCTGAGAGAAATACTTGAAACTTGCGATTTTGACTTTGTTTTCCACATTGCGGGCGTTACAAAGACTAAAAACATTGACGATTTTGACAGAGTAAATTTCCGATACGTCAAATCGCTGGTTGATTGTCTGCAAGGATTGCGGGCGAAGTTGATTTTCACCTCATCTTTTGCGGCTCACGGACCGGCAGATGAGGTTACAAACGCACCGGCTAAGGTTTGCGATGAATGCCATCCGAATACCGCATACGGAAAGTCCAAATTGAAGGCGGAAAACTACATAAAGGAAAATTTTAACGGCAAATACATCATTTTACGTCCGACAGGAGTCTATGGAACCCGCGAAACGGATTATTATGTCTATTTCAAAACGATTCATAATCACTTAGAACCGTATCTTGGCTTTGTTCCGCAGCGACTAACCTTCATTTACGGAACAGACCTTGCTGATTTATGCATATTAGCCGCACAAAGCCCGATTGCAAACAAGACATACTTCGCTTCTGACGGCAGATTGTATATGGATTATGAGTTTGCAAAAATCACAAAGGACGTTATGCACACTTGGACTCTGAAAATAAAATTTCCTTTGTTCATTGTGCGGTTTGTGGTCTTTGTTTTGGATTGCATCAGCAGCATAACAGGCAAATCTTTCACGCTTAACAAGGACAAATACAACATCCTAAAAGCACGAAACTGGGATTGCGATGTGTCGGACTTGAAAACAGATTTCGGATTTGAGCCTAAATATGACCTGAAACAAGGAGTAGAAGAGGCGATTGGCTGGTATAAAAAAGAGAAGTGGCTTTAACGCATCTTCGGGCTTGATTTCCGTCTTGCGAAGTCAAAGAATATTTTATTTAAATCAAGGATTATAAAAATATTCCTTCGTTTTATTTCGCCGTTATCAATTTTATTTTTAATTTTGTAGCCTGATAAAGAATTGAAATATTATTAACTTAAATTTTTAGCCCTATGAATTATTTTATTTATTGCTTAAAACATTACGCTGACTTCAAAGGAAGAGCCAGACGCAAGGAGTATTGGATGTTTGTCCTGTTTAATGCTATCTTTGCTATTGCTGCAATCATTTTGGACAACATTCTCGGCTTTAATTTCCGCTTTAGTGAGAGTGGGTCTTCTTTCCCCGGCACTAATTACAGTTTTTTTGAGATTAAATCCCCATACGGTTTGATTACTCTTTTGTATGGATTGGCTATGGTTTTGCCTTGTCTTGCCGTTACGACACGCCGTCTTCACGATATAGGCAAAAGCGGCTATTGGTTGCTGGCTTATTATGTTGCTGTCTTTGTCCTTTGGGGTTTTATGATGGTTGCACTTATACTTGCTTTATATTCTACTGTGGCAATGACCATTACTCTTCTTCTTTTTTATCTTCTTTTGCTCGCTCTCTGCATTACCTTTCTTGTTTTCTTGTGTAAGGACAGCCAAGTGGGACAAAATCAATACGGAGAGAACCCTAAGGGAATCAATCCGTTGTCGGAATAGAACAAGGCTTGGTTTCGTCTGAGCGAAAGCAGCTAAGAGCAAAACCAAATCAGCTTATATAAATCCAAAGCAAAGAGAGAGGGGCGGGAACCGCTTAATCGGCTGCGTAAAACGCCGCTTAAAGGCTTGCGAAACATACGAAGAATTTTGTCAAAGCCCGTTTTATGAATTTTATTGTAGGTTTTGACAAGGCGAATTGAAGCCATATCAGCCGTATATTTGGGATTATTGTACAGAAGTCGCAGATTCATCGCTGCGACTTTGTTATTGTTCAGAAAATCCTTCATCTTAGTCAATCCCAAGTGCATAACAGGGTTGTCAATCATACGAAGGCTGTATTTATTCTTCCTCAGCATAATGCCGAACAGCGTATCCTCATGCCCATAGCCCAATATCGTTTCGTCAAAATGAAGTTTCATAAAAATATCTCGCCGAATCAGAAAATTATTTGCCATAAAGGACGGCACTGCTTGCTTGTTTGCCGCCATTTCTCGCTTGATTCCGTAAGTTAAATGCAAGATATATTCACGTGAAACATCGTTTGGATTGGGGTAAGTCGTGCCTCCGCAAATGCAATCCGCTGTTCCGATTTGCCCAATGTAGGTTTTAATGAAATCATTCCGCACAATCGCCGAATCGCAATCAAGAAACAGCAGATTGTTGTAAGATGCCTTCGCCGCCAAAAGGTTTCTTATGCAACTGCGACCCTGATTTGTTTCCATGATATGATACTTTACGTTGGGCAGAGCAAGAACGGACGCACTCAAAGGCTGCAATCGTGTGGAGCAATCGTCATAAACCAAGATTTCAAAGGGGATTTGTTCCATCGTGGCTTGATGATGAACATCGGCAATCAACTTTGAGCAATCGTAATTAAAGACCGGAATTAGTATTGAGAGCATATATTATTTTGTTGTTTTGTTTAGGATTTCGTTTATGAGGTTTGCGATTTTTGTCTCTTCGTTTTCCCAGCACAGAACCTCACTTGCCGCAAATGTATTGGCTTTATATTTTGCCAATCTCTCTTTATCTGCCAGCATTTCTTTGATTCGTTTTGCTATCTCTTCGGAAGAAATGTTGCAAATGAACTCTCCGACTTCGTAATCCCTGATTGCCGAACGTATCTCTTGCAAATCGGAAACCAAAAGCGGGATATGAGCCGATATATACTCAAAAACCTTGTTCGGAAGGCTGATTGCGTAATTCATATTGGTGCTTTTGTCAAGCGAAAGTCCCAAATCAGCCTGACGAGTCAAAGCCATCATTTGAGGATAGGGGAGTCTGCCGATAAAAAACACCTTTTCGTTAAGTCCGAACGCTGTTGCCATCTGCTTTAACGAAGGAAGCAGCAGCCCTTCGCCCACAACGTAAAGATAAGCCTCAATGTCGTTCATCGCTTCTATCAATTCCTCCAAGCCGCGCTCTATATTAACAGCCCCTTGCCAAATAAGAACGGGTTTATTGTGCCGTATGACGAAATTGAAACCGCTTTTTGCCGCCTCGTTGTGAAGCAAAGATTGTTTTAAAGGCATATTTCGCACAATCACGGCATTGATTCCGTATTCTGTTTTGAAGTATTCCGCTATCGGATTGCAGACTGTAACCACGTAGGTGAGGTTCGGCACGATTTTTCGCTCAAAAAACTTCCATGCTTTCTTCGCAAAACGATTGTATTTCAACTCCGGAACCTCCGTAAAGTGCTCATGAGAATCATAAATCAAAGGAAGGCGTTTCAATTTGCTCACAAGATAGTTGGCAGGCAGCGTATCAAGGTCGTTAGACCAAAGAATATCCTGCTTATGACAAAGCAAAAAAACGAACAGCCGCACATTCAGTTCCGCATAATAAAGAGCCGATGTTTCAAAAAGCAGCCTCATCCTGCGGCAACGATAATTCCTTTTGCCCAAAGGCAGATTTATCCCCCTGCGTCTGCGTCCAATCAACACAACATCAAGCCTCGATGCCTGCAAACTGCGGCACGTTTTCTCAACACGATTATCCGACACGAGGTCGTTTGATACCGATACGGCGATTCTTTTCATCGTTGCAAAAATACTAAATTCTATTAAATCAATGCTTGTATCCGTGCCCATCTGACGGGCATTTGTTTTTTCCAAAGGCTGTTAGGTGAAAATGAAACAGCCTTTCGTGCGAATGAAACTTGCTTTCATTTTTCTAAAACAGCCTTTGATAAAAATAAAAAGTCAGTGCGACACGCACAAACAGCCTTTCATTTTGGTAGAACAAAGTCAAGCCGAATTAATCTCTGTATGAGGCACACCGATATGCACTTTTATAAAAATTATGCTTTGGGGTCTTCCTTTTTTGCTTTGAAAATAAACGTCCTCATCATAAAAAACGACAGCAAAGCATTGGGTAAAGTAACTATTGTTTGCCCTATCACGTCGCCAATCTTGTTTTGATTGAGCGGAAGTTGCTTTAAGAAGTCCAGATAGTGGCTATCAAGAATCCATTCGTAGAGATTGGAGTTGTCTAATAAGGTAAGCTCAATATAATTCAGTCCATACAGCACAGCGTAAAGAAGAAAGAATTTAGCGATAAGGCGATTGTTGTGCGATTCAAAGACCAAAACGCCGGTTGTTTTATAGTTCCATATCACTCCGATAATGTTTGCCGCCAGCAAAGCCCAGCCATAATGCAATCCTATCCAGATAAAAAATATGAAAAGCAGGTAAGAGACCGCCGTATTCAAGGCTCCGACAAACAGAAAGCGAAGAAATTTGCTGTCTATCTGCCAAAATAATTTTATAAAGGACTTTAATAGCCGTAATATCATAAATAAAGACTTTTAAGTGGGCAAAGATACGCCTTTTAGTTGAAAGTGTTATAATTTTGCTAACTTTGCAGCCGTTTAATTTTAAGACTAAACCAATATGTTTGAAAATCTCAGTGATAGATTGGGCAAAGCCTTTAAGATACTCAAAGGTGCGGGCAAGATAACCGAAATCAATATTGCCGAAAGCCTCAAAGAGGTTAGAAAAGCCTTAATACAAGCCGATGTAAGCTACAATATTGCTAAGGAATTTTGCGATAATGTGAAGCAAAAAGCCTTAGGTCAAAATGTTTTGACCTCAATAGAGCCTTCTCAGTTGATTGTAAAAATCGTACATGACGAATTGACAAAATTAATGGGCTCTTCCTCGTCGGCAATCAATATAAAAGGGTCGCCGGCTGTGGTTTTGATTGCCGGTTTGCAAGGTAGCGGTAAGACAACGTTTAGTGCAAAGTTGGCAAACCTCTTAAAGACAAAACAAGCCAAGCAAGTGTTGTTGGTAGCCTGCGATGTGTATCGTCCGGCGGCTATTGAGCAGTTAAAAGTCTTGGGAGAAGGAATAGGAGTTGAGGTTTATAGTGAACCAAACGCCAATGACCCTGTGAAAATAGCAAAGAACGCTGTGAAATATGCAAAGGATAATAACAAGAATGTTGTTATCGTGGATACGGCAGGGCGTTTGGCGGTGGATGAACAAATGATGGCGGAAATAACTAATCTTAAACAGACGCTTAACCCGCAAGAGACGTTATTTGTTGTTGATTCCATGACCGGGCAAGATGCTGTCAATACGGCGAAAGCCTTCTTTGAAAGATTGAACTTTGATGGCGTGGTGCTGACAAAACTTGACGGCGACACAAGAGGCGGTGCGGCGATGTCTATAAGATATGTCGTGTCTCGCCCTATTAAGTTCGTGTCATTAGGAGAAAAGATGGATGCACTGGATGTTTTCTATCCCGACAGAATGGCAAGTCGTATTCTCGGCATGGGCGATATTGTTTCATTGGTAGAAAGAGCCCAGGAGCAATATGATGAAGAGGAGGCTCGCAAACTTTCAAAGAAAATAAAGAGCAATGAGTTTGACTTCAACGATTTTCTTTTGCAACTCCAGCAAATAAAGAAAATGGGGTCGGTAAAGGATTTGGTTGGAATGATACCGGGAATAGGTAAGATGACAAAGAACGTTGAGATAAACGATAACGCCTTTAAAGATATGGAAGTGATAATCTCGTCAATGACTCCTTACGAACGTTCCAATCCTACCCGCATTGATGCTTCCAGAAGGAGAAGAATTGCAAATGGAAGCGGCAAACAGATTGAGGATATCAACAAACTGATGAAGCAATTTGAGCAAACACGCAAGATGATGAAGATGGTATCAAGCGGAAAGGCTGATAAAATGATGCGAAACATAAAAAGAAGATAGCTAAATAAGATATAAAATTATGGAATTGATAGATGGTAGAATTATTGCCAAACAAATAAAAGATGAAATAAGCAAAGAGGTTGCCGAATTGCTGGATAGCGGCAAGCGTTCGCCGCATTTGGCTGCCGTAATCGTTGGAGAGGACGGTGCAAGTTTGTCTTATGTTGCAAGTAAGGAGAAACAGAGTAAGGAAGTGGGCTTTTGGTCATCCGTTTATCGGTTTCCCGAAAATGCAACTGAGAAAGAATTGCTGCAAACGGTGGATTTCCTCAACAATGACAGCGAAACAGACGGATATATCGTGCAATTGCCGCTGCCGAAGCACATAAACGAACAACGAATCCTCAATGCAATAAAACCGGAGAAGGATATAGACGGATTTCACCCCATAAACGTGGGCAGAATGACGCTCGGATTGCCGTCTTATGTGCCTGCAACGCCGTTAGGCATCCAAACATTGCTGCAGCGCAGCGGAGTAGAGACATGCGGCAAGCATTGCGTGGTTTTAGGTAGGAGTAACATAGTCGGAACGCCTGTTTCCATTCTTCTTTCTCGCAATAACGCATCCGCAAACTGCACAGTAACGCTCTGTCATTCAAGAACAGAAAATATAAAAGAGATTTGCCGTCAGGCAGACATCCTTATCGTAGCCATAGGTAAGCCTAAATTTGTTACGGAGGACATGGTAAAAGAAGGAGCGGTCATTATAGACGTTGGAATTCACAGAATAAAAGATTCAAGTGAGAAAGGATATAAATTAGTCGGCGATGTAGATTTTGAAAACGTAAAAAACAAATGCTCAAAGATTACTCCGGTGCCGGGAGGTGTTGGTCCGATGACCATAGCCTCGCTTTTGATGAACACATTGCAAGCCTACAAAAAAGAGATTTACAAATAAAGAAAATAAAACGCTGTTCCGTGCGAACAAAAGGCTGTTTCAATCAAACGAAACAGCCTTTTATTTTTATAAAACAGCCTTTGGTAAAAACAAAATGTCAGTGCGACACGCACAAACAGCCTTTGGTTTTTCTATGATAGCCTTTTGTAAAAAAATAAAGCAATCTTATACTGGCTAACGCTCACAAAGATATATTTTTGTATCTTTGCAATTCGGAATTATAAAGTTTTATATCTATGGAATACCTTGCTATTATCATTTTTACGGTCTTTGTGAGCAATGTTATCTTGTCTCAGTTTCTCGGAATATGCCCTTTTCTCGGTGTTTCAACCAAAACATCTACCGCTTTGGGCATGGGGGCTGCCGTTATCTTCGTTATGACTCTGGCAACGCTTATTACATTCCTCTTACAGCAGTTCATATTGCTGCCGTTGGGCATAGAATTTTTGCGAACCATTGCTTTCATACTCGTAATCGCTGCCTTAGTGCAAATGGTTGAGATAATATTAAAAAAAGTCAGCCCTTCGCTCTATCAAGCCTTAGGAGTGTTCCTGCCTTTAATCACTACAAATTGTGCGGTGTTGGGAATAGCGATAGTAGTTGCTGATAAAGGACAGGGATTGTTGTGGGGCGTGGTTTATGCCATAGGAATAGCGATAGGATTCACGGTTGCCATAACGCTTTTTGCCTCCATACGCGAACATTTGGACCTTATGGGAATGCCAAAGGGCTTAAAAGGAATTCCGATTGCCCTTATCACGGCAGGCATACTTGCTATGGCTTTTATGGGATTTGGCGGCTTGGTGAAATTATAGGCAAAGGCAATGGAGAAATCAAATAGCAACTACATAAGGCGTTGGAGGCGAAAGAAATTACTTCAAAACATTATTGCCGAACTTGAACCCTGCAATGTGAAAGCCGCTTATGCTCACACGCACTTTGTGATGGCGGAGGAGAAACGCCCTAAAAATATAACGATATACGTTGAGATTGAAGCCAAAAGCGATAACGTTTCGGTCAATCGTGCGGATATGTCAATGGATGCGAAGTTTAAGCGAAAGAATATCACCATTATTGATGTCGCAACGCTGCAACCCGCCATCAAAGACTTCGTTTTTCAAGACCTTACAAAGATTCTGTAATCCATTCCTTCGTTATGCAACTTTCAGCCGTCATTATAACCTTCAATGAAGAGAGAAACATAGAGCGTTGCCTGCTTTCGTTGCAGGGAATTGCTGATGAAATCATCGTAGTTGATAGTTTATCCACAGATAAGACCGAAGCAATCTGCCGAAAGTTTGATGTGAAGTTTTATAAGCAAGAATGGCTGGGATATTCCGCCCAAAAAAATTATGCAAACAGCCTTGCATCTTTCCCAATGATACTTTCAATTGATGCCGATGAGGCTTTGAGCGAACATTTGCGGCAAAGCATACGGGCAATCAAAGCAGAAGACAACTCAAAAGCCTATTCGTTTAACCGATTGACTAATTACTGCGGACGATGGATTAAACACTGCGGCTGGTATCCCGATACAAAAGTACGAATCTTCAATAAAGAGATTTATTGGCAAGGAGAACAAGTCCATGAGACCCTTTCCATACCGCCGAATATGACAATAAAACACCTGAAAGGCGATTTGCTGCATTTTTCTTACTATTCCATCAGCGAGCATCTTCGTCAGATTGACAGATTCACTGATATCGCTGCAGCGGAATCAAAGAACAATCGCCGCAAACCTTGTTTCATCGGAATAATAGCAAGGAGTAAATGGAAGTTTGTGAGGGATTATTTTTTCAAATTAGGATTTCTTGACGGCAAGATGGGCTATCAGGTCTGCAAACTCTCATCATGGGCTACTTATATCAAATATGCAAAGATTTATGAGCAAGATTCATAATCGTACAATACTGATTAGTCGCACCGATGGCATAGGAGATGTGATTTTAACCTTACCTCTGTGCGGCATTTTGAAGGAATGTTTCCCGCAGACGAAGATTGTTTTTCTTGGAAACAACTATACGCAGCCCATTATAGCGTGTTGTAAGGATATAGACCGCTTTTTGTCGTGGGATGCTTTGAAAGATTTGCCGCAAGAGAAGCAAACAGAAGCCTTAAAGCAAGAAAAAATAGATGTATTTCTGCATATTTTTCCGTCAAAAGCCATTGCAAAACTGGCAAAGCAAGCAGCAATTCCCGTTCGCTTCGGAACATCTCACCGATGGTACAATCGGCTCTATTGTAATGAGACAATAAACCTTTCAAGGCGGCATTCCGATTTGCACGAAGCCCAATTAAATCTCTTACTTCTTCGTCCTGTGTTGCGGATTCTAAATATGAAGCCGTTGGAATGGTGTTTCAAGCACATAAACTTTCAAAACACCGCAGCGAACGATTACAAAGATTTGATAGAACAAGGCAAATTCAACCTGATTCTTCATCCCAAATCAAACAAAAGTGCAAGAGAGTGGGGCGAAACGAACTTTTGTCGCCTTATTGACTTGTTGCCGAGCGATAGATTCAAGGTTTTTGTTTGCGGAACGAAGCAGGAGGGCGATATGATAAGACAATCTATCCTTGAAACGAAGAAAAATCGGATAATAGACTTAACCGGGCAGTTTTCTCTTTCGGAATACATAGATTTTATCGCACAAGCAGACGGCTTAATCGCCGCAAGCACGGGACCATTGCACATTTCCGCAATCTTAAACAAGCATTCAATCGGTCTTTTCCCGCCTATTCGCCCGATGAATCCTCAAAGATGGCGACCATTAGGAGAGAAGGTGAAAATATTCTGCGAAGACAAGGAATGCAACCGCTGCAAAAAAACATCGGAATGCCAATGTATGCAGGCGATATCCCCTAATGCTGTGGCGGAATACCTTTTGAGTTGCACGAAATAACAATTGAAAATCCCGCAGTGTCCATTACGCATCCTAAGGCTTGATATAAATATTTTCAAATCAGGTTTCATTATTTTATTCCTTGATTTTATTTCATCAAAACCTGATAACAAAAAAGCATAAGCAGCATTGCGATTGATATTGTAAAGTTTTGTAACTTTGCAATCAAATAACAACGCTTACAAACAACAAATTATATCACCAAAACAACATTGTAATGGAAGCAATCACTAAAACAAATTTCTCTTTCAAGGGTCAGAGAAACAAATACGAAGGAAAGGTACGAGATGTCTATGATATAGATGGGCAATACTTGGCAATAGTGGTAACAGACAGGGTTTCGGCATTTGATTATGTGTTTCCGAAAGGAATTCCCTTCAAAGGACAGGTATTAAATCAGGTTGCAAGTCTGTTTTTGGATAAAACGGCTGACATAGTGCCTAATTGGAAGATTATAACTCCTGATCCTATGGTTACCATTGGGCATAAGTGCGAACCCTTTAAAGTAGAGATGGTGGTCAGAGGCTATTTGTGCGGGTCGTCATGGCGTTTGTATGAAGAGGGAGGTCGTAGTATTTGCGGTGTTCCTTTACAAGAGGGGCTTAAAGAGAACGAACGTTTTGACAAACCTATAATTACTCCTACTACAAAGGCGGATGTTGGGCACGATGAGAACATTTCCAAAGCCGAAATCATAAAACATGGGCTTGTTTCCGAGAAAGATTATGACCAATTGGAGGATTATACTCTTAAACTCTTTGCTCGCGGCAGCGAAATAGCCAAAGAACAGGGCTTAATCTTAGTTGATACCAAGTATGAGTTCGGAAAAATCGGCGATAAGATATATCTGATTGATGAAATCCACACTCCCGACTCTTCTCGCTACTTCTATGCCGACGGATATGAGGAAAAATTTGTTAAGGGCGAGAAACAACGCCAGCTTTCAAAGGAATTTCTTCGTGAATGGCTGATGAAAAACGGCTTTTCAGGCAAACAGGGCGAGAAAATGCCCGAATTGACCGACCAAATAATAGAAAATGTTTCTCAACGCTACATTGAATTATACGAACACATAACAGGACAAAATTTTATCAAGCCTTGCGGAAACGGAATCATACTTGAGCGAATTGAAAGCAGCATTGCGGACGCTCTAAGCAAGCTTTAATTTATGAAAATCATATCCTACAATGTCAATGGCATACGTGCCGCTGTCAATAAGGGCTTTGTGCAATGGCTTACTAAGGAAAATCCCGATGTTGTCTGCATTCAGGAACTGAAAGCAATGCCCGAACAGATTCCTGCTTTGGAATTTGAGGCTCTTGGCTACAAATCATATTTCTTTTCCGCCAAACGAAAGGGATATAGCGGCGTTGCAATTCTCTCAAAGCAAGAACCAAGGCACGTGGAATTTGGTATGGGTATCGCGAAATATGATGACGAGGGGAGATTTCTTCGTGCCGATTATGCCGATTGCAGCATTGTGAGCGTCTATCATCCTTCCGGCACATCGGGAGATGAAAGGCAGGATTTTAAAATGCAGTGGCTGTCCGATTTTGCGGCGTATGTTGAGAATTTAAAGAAGGATTATCGGCTCATTCTTTGCGGAGATTATAATATATGCCACGAAGCAATAGATATTCACGACCCTGTGCGCAATGCAAACAACAGCGGATTTCTTCCGGAGGAGAGAGAATGGATTGACGGCTTTATTCGGTCGGGTTTTATTGATACTTTCCGCTTCTGTAACGGCAACGTAACCGACCGATACTCGTGGTGGAGCTATCGTTTCAACGCAAGAGCGAACAATAAGGGCTGGAGAATAGACTATATTCTTGCAGACGCGGCGTTGAAAGGGCGTATCGTTTCGGCGGATATTCTTTCCGATGCAATGCATTCAGACCACTGCCCGATTGTTGCCGAAATAAAATAATCTTTTTCACGTTTGCCGGTCTTAAAACGGCTATCTGCTCCGATATTCGTGCGGATGGTGCGAATATTTGCTTGTTTCGCTCCGTTCAAATCAAGCAATATTTAATTATTGTCTGATTTGGGCGGAATGTTATCAAGTTTTATTTTTATTAGTTAATAAAACGTTAAAATTTAACAATGTAAGAAAGATTTCAAATCTCATTTCATCTTATTTATATCCGCTGATATTACAATATAACGCACAAAACAGACAAATTTAAGGCAATTAAATACGTTAAATTTTAATTAAAATTTTGTTATTTCAAATAAAGGTTGTATCTTTGCAACGTTAAAACTTATTATTTACTAACTTATAGTAACATATATGGAGGTAAGTAATTTTAAAGTTTAAATAACCACACTATAATAATAACTTTTTTTGAGAGGGTGCCGAAAGGTATCCCTCTTTCTTTATATCCCTATCTCAAAAGGCTGTTTGTCCGTGTCGGTGTGTCTCACACAGAGATTAATTTGACATTATTTTTTTATGAAAGGCTGATTTATAAAAATAAAAGGCTGTTTTATTTTAACCAAACAGCCTTTTATTGCGATGAAACTTGATATGCGGAAACCCTTACTACTCATTGAGGGCATTAGCCCCGCTACAAATTTCTATAATCTCGTTTGTGATGGCGGATTGCCTTATTTTATTGTATGTAAGGTTGAGGTCTTTCAAAAGATTCTGAGCATTGTCGGTCGCTTTGTGCATAGATGTCATACGCGTACCGTGTTCGGATGCAAAGGAATCAAGAAAGCATTTATACATCTGCGTTTTAAGTGATTGCGGAATAATGTTTTCAATGATTGATGCCTTGTTCGGTTCAAAAATATAGTCGTTATTTTTTGCCGAAGCCTCTTCCTTGGATATGGAAAGCGGCAAAAATGTCTCTGTTGTAAGGATTGACGTTGCCGAATTCTTAAATTTATTGTAAATAATCTCAATTCGGTCGTATTTTTTCGCAATGAAATCTTCCATAAGCCTGTTTGCGACTTCTTCAACCATTGAAAAGTCAAACTTATCCCAAATTTCATCATTTTCTTCCTGCACATCCATCCCGCCAATCTTGCGAAGAGCGTCCGCACCTCGCTTTCCGAAGCACCAAAGAGCCGTATTCTCCACCTCATTGTCCGTTTCATATTGACGAACCCTTGCAACGGCAGCCTTAATGACGTTAGAATTGAAGGTAGAGCAAAGACCTTTGTTGGAAGTCAGCACAAGAATCAGCACTTTTGCCTTTTTCTCCGTGCGAACATAAGGAATATCGTTAGCATCGCCGCTTCCCAAATGACGAACTATCTCTGTCATTTTGGCGGAATAAGGTCTTAGTTTGAGAATAAGGCTTTGCGATTTACGCAACTTTGCAGCCGACACCATCTTCATTGCACTCGTTATTTGCTGAGTGGAACTTACGGATGATATTCTTGTTCTTATCTCCTTTAAGTTTGCCATTATGATGTCGGATTATTGTTTGAATTTTTTGCCGACTTCTTCCGCCACGCTCTTTAAGGTTTCAAGCATTGCCTCATCAAGTTTCCCTGCTTTGATGTCTTTTAACAAATCAGCGTATTGGCTATCCAATCTGAACAAATAGTCATGCTCAAAATCCAAAACTTTATCTGTCGGCACGTTTTGCAGCCAGCCTTTCGTTCCACAGGCAATGATTGCCACCTGATGCTCTACGGACATAGGGGAATACTGATGCTGTTTAAGGATTTCAACATTGCGTTTGCCCTTTTCAAGTACCATTTTAGTAGAAGCATCAAGGTCGGAACCGAACTTTGAGAACGCTTCCAGTTCTCTGTATTGTGCTTGGTCTAATTTCAGCGTTCCCGAGATTTTTTTCATAGATTTGGTTTGTGCTTTGCCGCCTACGCGCGATACGGAGATACCTACGTTGATTGCGGGGCGGATTCCCGAGTTGAAAAGGTTGGTTTCAAGGAATATTTGCCCGTCTGTGATGGATATAACATTGGTCGGTATATATGCAGAGACGTCTCCTTCCTGTGTTTCAATAATCGGCAATGCTGTTAGCGAGCCTCCGCCTTTTACCATGTCTTTTATGGATTCCGGAAGGTCGTTCATTCCTTTTGCAACGCTGTCTTCTTTAATTATTTTAGCAGCTCGTTCCAACAAACGTGAGTGAAGATAGAACACATCGCCTGGATAAGCCTCACGTCCTGGCGGACGGCGAAGCAGCAACGATACTTCACGATATGCAACAGCCTGTTTGCTCAAATCATCATAGATTACAAGGGCAGAACGTCCCGTATCACGGAAAAATTCGCCTATTGCAGCCCCTGCAAACGGAGCATAAAACTGCATAGCCGCTGAATCGGAAGCCGTAGAAGCCAATACAATAGTATAAGCCATTGCTCCCTTTTGTTGCAATACCCTTACAATGTTGGCAACCGTTGAACCCTTTTGTCCGCATGCCACATAGATGCAATAAACAGGCTCTCCCTTGTCATAGAACTCCTTTTGATTCAAAATAGTGTCTATTGCAATGGCTGTTTTTCCTGTTTGGCGGTCGCCGATAATCAATTCACGCTGACCTCTTCCGATAGGAATCATGGAATCTATTGCTTTGATACCGGTTTGCAAAGGTTCCTCAACGGGTTGTCTGTATATAACGCCGGGAGCCTTTCGTTCCAGCGGCATACTATATGTTTTCCCTTCAATCAAACCTTTTCCGTCTATCGGTTCTCCTATGGTATTTATTACTCTTCCCAGCAATCCTTCTCCTACTTCAATGGAAACTATGCGCTTTGTTCTCTTTACAATATCTCCTTCTTTTATATCGTTGGAATCTCCTAAGATAACAATACCCACATTGTCCTCTTCAAGATTGAGGATAATGCCTTCTACGCCGTTTGCAAACTGAACCAATTCGCCCGATTGAGCATTGGTCAAGCCATAAACGCGTGCTATGCTGTCGCCAACAGTTAATACCGTCCCGATTTCTTCCAACGATGCTTCAAGGTTGGCATTGGAGAGTTGCTTTTCAAGAATCGCAGTAACCTCCGATGGTTTTATTTCCGACATATCTTTATATTTTTTATTCTAAACAAGGTGCAAATTTACGAATATTTTCTTTGTCGGCACAATATTTTACAATATTTTTACAAGAGTGCGTTTCGCACTGATATTACTTGCTTTCATAATAATAAAATGCTGTTTTATTTTTACCAAAGGCTGCTTCGTGGAGGTATTGAGCCATAATATTTTAGTCTTTGTTGATTAGTAAGTTACCGAACAGGGCATAAAAAAAGGGAATAACCATATAAGATTATTCCCTTCAATTAAGATTTTTGTCTTTTGCCGTTCGGCGGCAGCAATTCAGCGTATCCTGTGAGCGGATTAGGATTGCAAACCGGTTATGTCAAGGTCGGCTTCCTCAAAGGTTGCTTTGTCAAGACTCTTTTTGAAATCCACAGACGGATAAAAGCGACAATATGCGCGCTTTATCGTGCTTTCATCCACTAAGGCGAGGCTTGCTTTTGCCGTTGCTTTAATGCCGGGCGCAAACATGCCGAGTACGCCGAATTTTATTGCCTCTCCGTTCAATATATGTGCCGATACATGAATTTCAAGGGCTTTTAAGACCGCCAAAGTGTCGGGATAGGACAATGTTGTGGCTTCTGCAATTTCCTGAGCAATCTGTTCTTGCGATATATTGCCTTTTCGGAATATTCTTGCAAGGTATTGAACGCCGGGAGAGGCACCTACGTTGATGTTTCTCATTACTTTCACATATTTGATTGACATTACGCATTTCTCCTTTCTGCTTTTAACGGATTAGAACTTGCTTTTGTTTTGATAAAGCTTGCTTTGGCAAGATTTTTGTTTGATTTTAGATTCATTTTACTTGAATTTAAGGTTAAGAAACTTGGGTTAATTTAATTTTTGTCTTATAAGACGTTCCGAATTCGTGATACAAAAGTAAGGCAAAAACGTTTTGTGAGAATCTTATTTTATTCCCTGTTCGCAAGGAAATATTTCTTATTGATGACCTTTGCTCATATTGGTTTTATGCGGTGTTGTGATTGAGCCGAATGAGGTTCGGTGCGATTTTTGCAAGGGTTTATTTGTATAAAAACAGGCGTCAAAAAACTTTTCCGCCCTCTTGACTTTTTCAAATCTTATGTCTATGGAATAAAAGGAGGTTGGCACGAACGCTTACGGGAATTGCCGAAGATTTGGCGTTTAGAAAAAAAGTTGTATCTTTGCACCCTCAAAATAAGGTCTCTTGACCGAGTGGTTAGGTGCCGGTCTGCAAAACCGTTTACTCCGGTTCGAATCCGGAAGAGACCTCTTACAATGAACAAAGCACTAACTTTCATATTATTCAATTGCTTGCTTGTTCCCTTGTCAAGGTTGCCGATGAGAGTGCTTTATTGTATTTCCGACTTCGTTGCTTTTGTGCTTTATGATGTGGTGAAATATCGCAAGCAGGTAGTCTTTCAAAATCTTCAAAACTCATTTCCGAATCTTAATTCCAAGCAAATAAACGATATAAGCAAAAAATATTATGCTCATCTGGCTGATTTGCTCGTTGAAGCAGTGAAGATGCTCACTATTTCAAAGCAACGGCTGACCGAACGCTACAAATGTTTGAATAAAGAGATATTAGAGCCTTATTTTGAGAAGAATCAGAGCGTTATATTGATGTCTGCTCATTATAATGATTGGGAATATATGGTTCTTTCTTTGGATTTGCAGTTTTCTCATCACGGAATAGGGGTCGGAAAGGCTATGTCAAACAAGGCTTTTGAGCATTTAATGCACTTGAAACGTACTCGTTACGGAACGGAAGTTGTGTATGCCGACAGCATAAGAGAGGTTTTTCAAAAATATGAAGACATCAAAACGCCATGTGCTTATATGATGTTGTTTGACCAGTCTCCTAATAATGTCAAGAAAAGTTATATCACAACGTTTCTTTCACAAAAAACCGCTGTTATTTATGGTCCGGAATATTTTGCGAAGAAATATAACTTTCCTGTCTTCTTTTACGCCGTGCGAAAGGTCAAAAGAGGATATTATGAGTTTGATTTGAAGTTGCTTTGTGAGGATTCGCAGAGTTCAAAGTACGGAGAAATAACGGATAATGCCTTATCCGCTCTCTCGTCTTTGATAAATGAACATCCGCAATATTGGTTGTGGAGTCATAAACGCTGGAAGCACAAACTTTAATCAACAAACATACGCCCGAAATCAGGTATTATTTAGTTGTTTGTTGATTTTCTATCACTAATTTGAAGCCTAATCCGTGCTGATTAACGATACGGATATTCGGGTCTTTACTTAAAATGCGGCGAAGGCGGGTTATATAAACGTCAATGCTGCGTGCGTGCATATAGGTTTCGTTAGACCATACTTTGGAAAGGATTTCCTGTCGTGTTACAACATTGTTAGTATTTTGAGCAAGCAAAAACAACAATGCTCCTTCTTTAACCGTCAGGTGAGAAATCTCTTTTTCGTTTGTTTGAGGATTAGTATAAACAATATGTTTGGAATGATTATTATACATGAAATCACCTATTGTCAAAACCTTTTCCTCCGTTACTTCTCCTTGACAACGTTTGGCTATTGCCTTAATACGTAAAATTAGTTCAGCCATTGAGAACGGTTTTGTCATATAGTCATCCACTCCGCATTCAAAAGCACGAATTTTGTCTATCTCTTCGCTTTTGTTTGACAGCACCATAATAGGTATTTTACCATTTATGTTTCGCATTTTCTTAATTACCTCAAAGCCGTCTATGTTTGGAATAACCACTTCAAGTATGCAGAAATTGAATTTCCCCTTTTCAAATAATTCTAATGCAGTTTTTCCATCTGTTGCTAATTGAACGTCGAAATTATCCTTCTCAAGATAATTTTTGATAACAGGACCTATGTTCCAATCGTTATCTACCAATAAAATTCTTATCTTATCCACTATTTAATTATTTATTTTAATCTATTATTCTAAACAATTTATTCCATCTTACTTTCTTTAACCATGTCATATCTTTGTTCCATGAGAACCAAACAAAGACTGCTTTTCCTACAATGTGGTCTTCGGGAACGAATCCCCAGAAACGGCTGTCGGCAGAGTTATGTCTGTTGTCTCCCATCATCCAGTAATAATTCATTTTGAAAGTATAGGTTGTTGCTTCCTTACCATTAAGAATATATTTCCCGTCTCTTTCCTCCAAACTATTGCCTTCAAAAGCGGTTATGGCTCTTTGGTAGAATAGAAGGTTGTCCTCATTAAGAGTTATGGTCATTCCTTTCTTTGGAATTGTAACCGGTCCGTAAAAATCAACATTCCAATTGTACTTATTGCTATAAGGAAATAGATTATTGTCCTTATATCCGTTTAAAGAAAGGACATTTTCTACGTTTTCCACATAAGGAAAAAGTCTTATCTCCTTTGCCAGTTGCTCACTTAAAGGAAGAGTAGGGTAGTTGTAGCAATTAGCAATTTCAATTGAATCTACGCCCACCATTTTAAGAAAACTAATTTTATCGTAAAGTTGTGAGGAAAAAACAATATAGCAAGGCATTTTAGCAGTCGGTGCTATGATTGAGCCGTATGTTTGATTGTCAAATTGCAAAGGCTCAACAATTCTCACATAAGGCGTATGAGACAATTCCTCTATTTGCTTTTTTGTAAGATTGATGTAGTAATATTCATACATCATATTCATATCTTCGTTTGAAATGCCGAGTTCTAATAATTCTTTTTGATTTAATGAAAATGGTTTCTGCAAATCATCCGTCTTTGTCTTGATTCTGTACGTTAGTTGGAAGTCCTTAGGGGATTCTATCGGCTTGCCATTAATTGAAACAATAGCATTATTAATGGATATAGTCTCTCCGGGAAGTCCAATGCAACGTTTAACGAAATTTTCTCTCTTATCAACAGGACGAGATATGATTTCACCAAAAGTTTCAGGCTCGTTCCATACTCTATCTCTTCCGAATTCTCTGACCAAAGAATAATAACTTTGATTACTTTGAGCAACGGTTGATAGTGTATCGCCGTCAGGGAAATTGAAAACAACGGCATCATTACGCTCTACTTGACCTAATCCGGCGAATCTGTAATAGTTAAGTTTTATCCACTCAACATAAGATTTTACATTGAGAACAGGAATCGTATGATGCACCAATGGAAATGCCAGAGGGGTCATCGGTACTCGCGGACCATAGGAAAGTTTGCTTACAACCAAATAATCACCGACCAATAACGACTTTTCCATTGATGAAGACGGGATAGTATACATTTCAAAGCAGAATGTACGGATGATAGAGGCTGCAATAACAGCAAAAAGTATGGCATCAACCCACCCTCTTATTGAAGAAATTTTTACTTCGGGCAATTGGGACGGATGCGTATAGGATTCCTTTACGGCAAAACCTAAATACGGCAAAATAATAAAAGGGAATAATACCGCCAATAGTTGAAACCACAGAGAGTTTTTCTTAAAACATTTTGCGATTTCGCCCACTGCGAGCAGGAAAACGAAGATATTTATACAGGGAATGAGCAAATAGATAAACCACCAGTAGTTTTTGTTGATGATTTTTGCCAAATACCAAAAATTAACTATCGGAATAATAGCCAGCCATCCTTTAATGCCGGCTTTATTGAAGATACCCCAAATACCTGCTAAAATAAGGATGCATACGATTAACAATACAATTACATAAATGCTCATTTAATAAAAATTTTCTAAAAAATACATTTGCAAAGATACTGAATTTATTTGAATGTAGTATTTTTGTACAAAATTTTTCCTAATTATAATCAATTCAAAAGTAGAAATGACAGAAATAAATCAATCTTATTTAGCTATGAAGAAACATATAATTCTCATTATGTTGCTCTTTGGCACGTTGATAGCAAACTCTCAACAAGTGAGTGTTGAAGAGCAGCGGGCTACAGATGCAAAACTAAACTACCTTATCAACTATATCCGCTTTAATTATGTGGATAGTACCGACCTTGCAAAGATTGCCGAAAAGGGAATAATATCTATGTTAAAGGAATTAGACCCTCATTCGGTTTATATCTCAAAAGATGAGGTGCAAAAGATGAATGAACCGCTTGTGGGCAACTTTGACGGCATTGGAGTGTCGTTTCAAATCACCGATGACACAATCCGTGTTGTTGATGTGATAAGAGGAGGACCTTCTGAAAAGGTTGGAGTGATGTCTTCGGACAAGATAATAAAGGTAGATAGCAATATGGCTACGGGCGACAGCATAAAAAACGACTGGGTCTATAAACACTTGCGAGGCAACAAAGGAACAAAAGTTTCAATAACTGTTTTAAGAGCAGGAAGGCAAGAACCGATAGTTTTTAACATCATAAGAGATAAAATTCCTATAAAAAGCATAGATACATACTTTATGATAGATAAAGCAACGGGCTATATACGTCTGGATCGCTTTGCACAAAAATCCGATGAAGAACTAAGAGAAGCCATAGCCGACTTAAAAAAACAGGGAATGAAAGATTTGATTTTTGACCTTCGTGCAAACGGGGGCGGATACCTTGAAACGGCGTTCCGCATCTGCGATGAATTTCTTAGCGGTAAGAAATTGCTGGTTTATACCGAAGGTTCAAAATCACCACGTCAGGATTTAACCGCCTCAACCAAAGGAGTATTTGAAGACGGCAAGCTTATAGTGCTGATAGACGAATATTCCGCATCGGCATCCGAAATAGTATCGGGAGCAATTCAGGATTGGGATAGGGGAGTGGTCATAGGAAGACGCTCTTTCGGCAAAGGGCTTGTGCAAAGACCAATGAATCTTCCCGACGGCTCTCAAATCCGTTTGACGACCTCTCGTTATTATACCCCGTCAGGGCGTTGCATTCAGAAATCTTATGCTAAGGGTGTAGAGGATTACTATAATGATTTCGCTAAACGCTACAATCATGGTGAGTTTCGCTCGGCTGATTCCATTACTTTCCCAGATTCTTTACATTATTACACCAATAACAAACGCACAGTCTATGGAGGAGGAGGCATAATGCCCGATGTATTTGTGCCGATGGATACCGCACGGGCTTCGGACTATCTTATAAATTTGCGTTCCAAAGGAGTATTCAATTCTTTCGCCGTAAAGTGGGCGGAAAACAACAGAGAAAAAATCCTTAAAGCCTATCCTAAATTTGAGGACTTTGATAAGGCTTACGACAAGCTTGATATTATGCCCGAGTTTGTGAAGTATGCGAAAAAAGAAGGCGTAGAACCGAATAATATTAAGAAGGAATGGGTTAATAATATAGTGTATAATTATCTCAAAGACCAGCTTAAAGACAGCACAATCAACTTTCATTCTTATGAATCTTACGCTAAATATCTTTTTGACAGCAAAGAATTTTCTCAAAAGGTTGATTCGTCGTCGGCAAGTGAGGATAAACGTATGCAGGATATGAATCAGCGCTCGGACAAATACATTTCATTAACCTTGAAGGCTATTTTGGCTCGTAGTCTTTACGGATTCTCTTATTATTATATGGTAATGCGAACCGATGACGAATGTTTGCAAAAAGCAATTGAGGTTATGCACGACAAAAAGGAATACGAAAGACTCTTAAAGCCGCTTGTGAAATAATAATGGATACATCTGTTTTTACCAACTCCGATTGGGCTGCATGGTTTGCAAACGAAAGCAAAAAGGATTACTTTTCTACTCTATCCGTCCTTGTTGATAATGAACGCAAACGATACAATATTTTCCCAAAAGAGGAAGATGTTTTCACCGCATTTCGTTTGTGCGGTTTCCATCAAACAAAGGTCGTAATCATAGGGCAAGACCCGTATCACGGACAAGGGCAGGCTCACGGCTTGTCTTTTTCCGTTCGGTCGGGAGTTCGTTTGCCGCCATCCTTACAAAACATCTTTAAGGAGATTGCAAGCGATTTGAATATTCCTGTCTCATCTTGCGGCGACCTTTCTTCATGGGCTAAGCAGGGAGTTATGCTTCTTAACTCCATACTCACCGTTAGAGAAAACAGTCCCGCATCTCATAAAAATATAGGCTGGAATTATTTTACCGATTCGGCGATTCGCTACCTTTCTTACTACAAAGAACATCTCGTATTCATCCTTTGGGGGGCATTTGCTCAATCAAAACGCTCCTTTATTGACACTTCAAAGCACTGCATCATTGCTTCCGCACATCCTTCGCCCCTTTCGGCATATCAAGGCTTCTTTTCCTCACGTCCTTTCAGCCGTACCAATGAATACTTACGCCAAAACAATATTGCGGAGATAGATTGGTCGCTGCCGAACAGCCGTTAGCGTATAATGAAAGCAAGTAATAATAAAATAAAACGGCGTTTCAAATCAATGAAACGCCGTTTTATTTTGTTAATATGCTATAAGGTTCTATTTACCCAATGTGGCAACCATTACAGCCTTGATAGTATGAAGTCGGTTCTCTGCTTCGTCAAAAACAATTGACATTTTGCTTTCAAAAACCTCCTCAGTAACCTCCATCGCATCAAGTCCGAATTTCTTGTGGATTTGTCTGCCGACTTCCGTTTCAAGATTGTGGAAAGCAGGAAGACAATGCAAGAATTTAACATTTGGATTGCCCGTCTTGCGAACAACATCCATATTTACCTGATAAGGTTTAAGCAGATTGATTCTTTTTTCCCATACTTCGTCAGGCTCTCCCATTGAAACCCAAACATCAGTGTATAAGAAATCAACTCCTTTCACCGCTTGCTCAACATTATCGGTGATGGTAATCTTTGCTCCGGTCTCTTTGGCTATTTCTCTGCATTTAGCCACTAACTCTTCCGATGGCTGGCAATCTTTTGGGGCGGCAGCGCGAAAGTCCATCCCCATCTTCGCAGCACCAACCATAAGAGAGTTACCCATATTGTTGCGAGCATCTCCAAGATAGCAGAACGCAACTTGATTTAACGGCTTATCGCTATGTTCTTTCATAGTAAGGAAGTCGGCTAAAATCTGCGTAGGATGAAACTCGGTGGTAAGACCATTCCATACCGGTACGCCCGAATAGGCTGCCAACGCCTCAACTGTTGATTGGTCGTAACCCCTATACTCTATGCCGTCATACATTCTTCCCAATACGCGAGCCGTATCTTTCATGGACTCTTTCTTGCCCATTTGCGAGCCGCTGGGACCAAGATATGTTACATGCGCTCCCTGGTCTAATGCCCCTACTTCAAAGGCACAGCGCGTGCGGGTTGAGTCTTTTTCAAACAACAGCACAATATTCTTGCCTTCAAGACGCTTTTGTTCCGTTCCTGTGTATTTTGCCTTTTTCAAATCGGCGGATAAATCCAATAGGTATTGAATTTCTTTTGGTGAGAAGTCCAATAACTTCAAAAAACTTCTGTTTCGTAAATTAAAAGCCATAGTTTCGTTATTTTTTATTTTGATTTCAGGCTGCAAAAGTACAAATTATTTTCATCAAAGCCTGTTTCATTTTCCTCAAACAGCCTTTCGTGCGGCTGAAACCTGATTTGGTGAAAATGAAACAGGCTTTCAATTTGACCAAGCAGGGATTGCTGATTATATAAGCATTACAACGCACACCGAGATGTATAAAAATTATGATTTTTGTTAGTTTTTTTTCAATAATATTGCGTATCTTCAAAAAATATATTACTTTTGTTGCCTTGATACTTTAACTATGAAACAATTAACGGGCTTAATATTCGGACTAATCTTTGTCTTTTCGGCATCGGCGCAACAATACAATATGCCGACCCAAGGACAAGTTTCATATTCAACCGATGAATGTTGGGTTTATGACGATGGAGGACAATCAGGCAATTACGGCTCACACTCAAACGGCACAATGATTGTCTCAACAGCCTCCCCCGGCAGATATTTCAACGTTGAGGTTTCGTATGACATAGAACCCGGTCTGCAATCTTCGTTTAAAATTTACAACGGCAGCAACGGACAACTGATTTTCAGCAAAGGAACGTATGATAGTGTCGGAACATTTTCCGGTATCCTCTGTTCAAGGGAAGTACGTATCGTTTTCAGTAATGATGGCGGCACTCCGCATTCGGGATTTGAGATTCACTTAACTTCATGCAGGATACCTCCGCCCATGGTTAGCGGTTTATTTGCGGATAACTTCCATGACGCAGAAGCAGAAGCCAATTGCTATCAGTCGGATAGCAGTTTCTATGTACGATGGGGCTTGATTGCAGGGATAGATGACTATACCGTTGCGGTTTTCCCAAGCGGTGCCGATGTAAGCGACCTTTCGCAGGCAACCTTAACACCTGTCCATGCCGTAGATTCTTTTTATGTGTCGGGATTTAGCACATGCGATACGGTAATGGTGCAGGTCTTTCCAACGGAATATATGGATGCGGATGTATGTCATCCTTGTACAAGCCTGCCGACAACAAGGGCGATAATGAATCCTTGTCGTTGCCATCCGCCATCAATAACCGTTGCCCCATACACTGATGACACGAGTTCAAACATTCCTATTGAAGAAATGGAAGACAGTATCAGAGTCTCATGGGATTCTGTCCCAGGCGTAGGAACTTATATGCTGGTTTATTGGGATGCGTCTGTGCAGCCTATTGAGCCTGATACGGTGATGATAACCGGTTTGGATACGATATTCGCTACATTGGAGCATTGCCATACTTATATTTTTAAGGTTATAACGCCTTGCAGCAATACCGATTGCGATGACAGACCGGAACCACCTCAAAGTACGTGGCTACATTGCCTTTGTTCTGTTCCAAACATTACTTCCATGAGTGTGATTAATGGTTCGGATCTTCTTGTTCAATGGACAGAGCAGTCGGATACGCTTGTATGGACGATTATTGCCCCTAATGGGAGCACGATAGATAATATTGATACGAATTTCGTAATTATTCCGGGCGTAATTACCGATACCTGTGACACTGCTTATGCCGTTATTGTATTCAATAACTGCCATAACTTGCCCTTTGACCAGATATGCACGCAGGGCACTAACACTATTACTTTCGTTTGCGATGATTGTCCGCTGCCTCTGGCAGACGTTATTAATCAGGTAATGATAACCACAAATCAAATCAGTATTACGTGGTCTAATGACGAAGATACTTTGTCCTGGATGGTACTACTTTATCAGAATGATACGCTTCTTATAGATGTAGATACGGTTACCGGCAATCAGGTATCATTCACCAATCTTATTCCCGAGACAAATTACACTATATGGATACATGCTTTTAGCCCTTCAATAGATACTTGTAACGGAAAGAGGTTTAATTACACTACTTTCGGCAATTGTATAGATTATACCAACCTTACATCTCCTAATGTAACACCAACAATCGGCACATACAGCAATCCTTATCAGCTTAACACATTAGTAAATAACGGAGCAAACAATATCACGAGCCGACACACAGTAAATACCGATACATTAGCCACCGACCCTCGCACAGGCAACAATCTTAAAACTGTTCCTGACGGATACACTTCATCTGTAAGGCTTGGCAATTGGGAAAAGGGTGCTCAGGGCGAGAGTTTGACATATACATATTTTGTAGATACCAATATGTTTGACCTTCTGCTGTTAAGATATGCTCTGGTCTTGCAAAACGACTCTGCACACAGGGATACCACTCAACCTTCTTTCACTTTGGAAATATTAGATTCAAGCGGAACGCTGATAGATAACATTTGCGGTAAGACAGAGTTCGTTGCAGGGGTAAATATGGAAGGATGGAATTCGGCAGACAACTTAGTACGTTGGAAAGATTGGACAGCAGCAGGATTAAATCTCTCTCCATACCATAACAAGAAGATTAAAGTGCGATTAACCACCAAAGACTGCAAAGAAAGCGGGCATTACGGCTATGCTTATTTTGTTTTTGAATGCAATAAGAAGCAATTAACATCAGTTGCCTGCGGAGAATCAAGTGCAAATACCTTTATTGCTCCCGAAGGCTTCGCTTATAAATGGTATAATGAACTTGACACAAATACAATCTTATCAACAGACCGACAATTTGACGTTATGTCGCAAGGCACACAGCATTATTTTTGTATTGTAACCTCGTTGGAAAATCCTCTTTGCTCATTTCGTATCAATGCAACGGCAGGCAATCGCTATCCTATTGCGGATTTTGATTACACATACACCTTTCAGGATTGCAAATTCAATGTTACTTTCACCAATAGGAGTTATGTAGCCTCCGATTCATCAGGTCTTTATTCTACGGGTGAGAGTTGTGAAACGGCACAATGGTTTCTGGAAGGGGATTCTTCATCTTCTAATTCTTTTACGCGGACTTATTCTTCAAGTGGCGACTATCGTGTCATTCTTATCGCGGGTCTTGCCAACAATTCCTGCGTAGATACTCTGGATACCATAATTCATTTGGAAAGTCCTGTGGGTTCATTGTCAATAATCGGCGATACATCAATTTGCTACGGCGAATCAACAACATTAACCGCCACAATGTACGGCACATATCTTTGGAATACAAACGCAACAACTCAAAGCATAACGGTAAGCCCTTTTAATACTACATTGTATTCTGTTCAGGTGCTTGACACTCTTGGTTGCACCAATAATGCAGAGCGTATTGTGGTCGTCAATCCTCATTATAACAACATAAATGTTTATGATACCATTTGCGAAGGAGATTATTATGCTCCGGAAGGCACACCGCTAACAATAAGTGGCGTGTATCATTTAAACCTTACGACCATTGCCGGTTGCGATTCAATCATTAATCTCAATCTTACGGTTAATCCTACGTACCATGACACCATTTATGATTCTATTTGCCAGTATGAGACATACGAATTCTACGGACAGCAATATGATTCTACGGGTATTTATGACACAGTCTTCCAAAGCATTCACGGATGCGACTCCGTACATATCTTAAACCTCGTTGTGAAACCTGTTTATATAGATACGATTAAAGCAGATATTTATAAGGGTAGGACTTTTAGCCGTTATGGCTTCACGGAAACCGAAACCGGTATTTACAACCAAACTTTCGTCGCCTCAAATGGCTGCGACAGCATAATAGTTCTTGATTTAACCGTTGATAATATCTCATTTCCGAATGCTATAAGTGCGAATGACGATGGCGTTAATGACGTTTTTGCCATACGGAACTTAATAGAGGACACGGTCTTCAAGGATAACGAACTTTGGATTTACAATCGCTACGGCAAACTGGTGTATCATCGCAAGAACATCTCAAAGGAATCCGATTTTTGGAAGCCTGACGCCAGCACTCCTACAGGAACATATTTTTATCGCTTCAAAGCCGTTCGCCATGACAAGACTATGGATGTTACGGGTACGGTTGATGTCCTCAGATAATGATTTGAGATTTTTCTTACGCTGTTTTATGCTTTGGAAACGGCGATTGCAACCGACTTTCCTTCAATAACATCAAGGGTTTCCGTAGGATTATCGACACAAGAGGCTATTTCCAGATTTTGAGCCAGCACTTCACTGCAAATGTAATCAGAGAATAATTTAACGGAATCAGCGATTGTCGGCTCGTCTTCAAGTATTATTTTAATCTTATCAGTAACCGCAAAATCCCTTTGTTTCCTTATGTTTTGGATTCTGTTGATTAACTCCCGTGCAACGCCCTCATAGCGCAACGAATCTGTAATGGTTACGTCCAAAGCAAGCGTTAAACTTCCTTCATTAGCAACCAACCAGCCCGGAATGTCGTCTGTGATGATTTCTACATCGTTCAGCACTATTTCTATCGGCTCATCGTTGATTTGAAGCGTGTATTTGCCTTCGCTTTCTATGGTTGCAATGTCCTCTTGTGAGAAATTGCTCAAAGCAGATGCGATAGCCTTCATTTTATTGCCGAATTTAGGACCGAGAGACTTGTAGTTAGCCTTGATTTTCTTCACCAGCACGTCATTAGACGCATCAAGAAATTCCACATCCTTGATATTAACTTCCGAACATATCAGATTCTTCACACTTTCTATCTGTCTGCGTTTATTTTCGTTGCTTGTAGGGATGAGAATCTTGGAAAGCGGCTGGCGAACCTTCAAATTGTTCCTCTTTCTTAAAGAAAGCACCAGCGAACATATCTTTTGAGCCGTCTGCATTCGCTGTTCAAGGTCTTTATCTATCATTTCCGCATCGCTTTTTGGGAAATCCGTCAAATGAACCGAAGTTACATTCTCTTTTTTGCTCACATTGTTTAAGTCGGAGAAGAGTTGCTCGGCAAAAAACGGAGCAACGGCAGCCGTAAGTTTGGCAATAGTGTCAAGACATTTGTAAAGAGTTTGATATGCTGAGATTTTGTCGTTGGAATATTCACCTTTCCAAAAACGTCTTCTGCTTAAACGAACATACCAGTTGGAAAGATATTCATCAACGAAGGTTGCAATGGCACGAGTTGCCTTTGTAGGCTCATATTGGCTGTAATTCGTATCAACGAAATCAACTAAGGAATTGAGTTCCGAAAGAATCCAGCGGTCTATTTCGGGTCTTTGAGCGTGCGGAATGTCGTTTTCGCCGTACTTAAAGCCGTCTATGTTTGCATAAAGGGCAAAAAACGAATATGTATTGTAGAGTGTGCCGAAGAATTTGCGTCTTACCTCATCTATTCCTTCCTCATCAAATTTCAAATTCTCCCAAGGCTGCGAGTTTGTAATCATATACCAGCGTGTTGCGTCCGCTCCGTATTTTTCTATCATATCAAAAGGATTTACTCCGTTGCCTAACCGCTTTGACATCTTGTTTCCGTTTTTGTCAAGCACCAATCCGTTTGATACTACGTTCTTAAAGGCTATGGAATCAAAACACAGAGCGGCTATTGCGTGCAAAGTGAAGAACCATCCTCTTGTTTGATCAACTCCTTCTGCGATAAAGTCGGCAGGAAAGCTCAATTCATCCTTCTTACATTCAAAAGGGAAATGCACCTGAGCATAAGGCATTGCGCCGGAATCAAACCAGACATCAATCAAATCAGCCTCCCGATACATTTTTCTGCCGTTTGGCGAAACTAAAACGACATTATCTATATATGGTCTGTGCAAATCATAGGAATCATAGTTGCTTACATCCGCATAAGGGTTGGTTTGCATAAATCCCGCTTTGATACTATTTTCTATTTCGTTGCTTAACATCTGCACGGAGTTGATGCAAATCTCTTCTTTTCCGTCTTCGGTACGCCAAATCGGCAAAGGCGTTCCCCAGTATCTTGAACGCGATAAATTCCAATCCACAAGATTTTCCAGCCAGTTGCCAAAACGACCGCTACCCGTTGATTCGGGCTTCCAGTTTATCGTCTTATTCAGTTCAATCAGCCTGTCCTTGATGGCAGTTGTGCGAATAAACCACGAATCCAAAGGATAATAAAGCACAGGCTTGTCCGTGCGCCAGCAATGTGGGTAATTGTGAGTATGTTTCTCTATTTTGAACGCTTTGTTGTCCTGTTTCAACGCAACACAAAGGTCAATATCCAGCGTAGTATCTTTATCTGTTAAATTATTATCGTAATCGTTTTTCACAAAACGCCCTTCATACAGCCTGTAAGCATCAATATTCACGTATGATTCAACAAAAGCCTCGTCCAAATCTTCAATTAAGAAATATTTTCCTGCTTTATCCACCATCGGTTGCCGCTTTCCTTCCTTGTCAATCAAGACTAACGGCGGTATATCGGCTAATTTTGCAACTCTGTCGTCATCTGCTCCGAATGTAGGGGCGATATGCACAATTCCTGTGCCGTCTTCTGTTGTTACATAGTCGCCTGATATCACTCTAAACGCATCCGACATCGGTCTTACAAAGGAAAACAACTGCTCATACTCCATTCCGACCAAATCTTTGCCCTTACACTCGGCAAGAACCCTGAAAGGAATATTTTTATCGCCTGCTTTATAGTCATCAAAACTTAATTCGGCATTTTTTTCTGGGAAATGATTGTTAAGAAGAGCCTTTGCCAGAACGGCAATCATTGGTTGAGAGGTGTAAGGATTGAAAGTCTTCACCCAAACGTAATCAATATTTTTGCCGACCGCCAAAGCCGTATTGGAAGGCAGCGTCCAGGGAGTTGTTGTCCAAGCAAGGAAGAACACATTATCACCAATCGCTTCATTGATGAGGCGTTTTACCGTATCGTTATAAAGACTTGTCGGCTTAATACGAAATTGCGCCGTAACGGTTGTATCTTTCACGTCCCTGTAACAGCCTGGCATATTAAGTTCATGCGAGGATAATCCCGTTCCTGCCGCAGGAGAATAGGGCTGAATGGTGTATCCTTTATACAGATAGCCCTTTCCGTACAGTTCTCCAAGCAAATACCACAGCGTTTCAATGTATTGATTTTTGAAAGTAATATAAGGATTGTCCAAATCAACCCAATATCCCATCAAAGTAGTCAATCGGTCCCACATATCCTTATATTGCATCACTTCTGCCCTGCATGCGGCGTTGTAATCATCAACAGAGATTTTTTTTCCTATGTCTTCTTTGGTTATACCGAGCTTTTTTTCCACTCCGAGCTCAACAGGCAGCCCGTGAGTGTCCCATCCTGCCTTGCGAGCCACATAAAATCCTTTCTGAGACTTATATCGGCAAAATATATCCTTGATTGTCCGAGCCATAACGTGATGTATGCCCGGCTGACCATTGGCTGACGGTGGTCCTTCATAGAAAACAAACGGCGGATTGCCTTCTCGCAATTTCAAACTCTCTTTAAACGTCTGTTCGGCTTGCCAACGTTCCAGTATCTCTTTGTTTATTGCCGTAAGATTGAGCGATTTGTATTCTCGGTATTTGTTTCCCATGGATGATATAATAAATTAGTGTGAAAAAATCAAGGTGCAAAATTACAAAAACTTTCTTAAACTTACTGAAAGCCCGTATGCCCGTGTCGGATTGACATCATATTTTTACCAAACAGCCTTTGCGAAAAATGAAACAGCCTTTGGTGCGAATGAAACTTGCTTTCATTTCAGCGAAACAGCGTTTGAGTAGGATATTAAGCCATAATATTTTAATCTTTGTTTATCTGTAAAAAATCAAAGCCGATATGCAAATGACCAAGCGGGCAATCAAAAACGCACGGCAAGACAATAAAGACGGCAAAGAGGCGTTTAAAACACAGAACTAATAAATATTTCAACTATGACTAAGATACTTTGGGTTGATGACGAGATGGATTTGCTCAAACCCTACATTCTGTTTTTGCAGACCAAAGGTTATGAGGTTGTTACTGCTATTGACGGCAACGAAGCAATGGATGTGCTGGGCAAAACGATGATTGACATAATTTTTCTTGACGAAAATATGCCCGGAATGTCGGGTATGGACGTGCTTATGCTGATTAAAGAAAAGTTTCCGACCATTCCCGTCATTATGATAACCAAAAGCGAGGAGGAACAGATAATGGAGCAGGCTATTGGCTCAAAAATTTCCGATTATCTGATAAAACCCGTCAATCCGAAGCAAATTCTGCTTACGTTAAAGAAGCATCTGGACTCTCAACAGCTAATAAGCAACATTTCTACAATGAATTACCAGCAACAATTCAGGGAAATAAATCAGCGACTCAACACTTCGTTAGACCAAAACGAATGGATAGATATTTATAAGAAGATTGTGTATTGGGAAATTGAGCTTTCGGACTCGTCCGACCAGAGTATATTTGAAGTACTCAGGCAACAAAAAGACGAAGCCAACAATCTGTTTTGCCGATTCTATGAACGCAATTATCAATCGTGGCTTAGCGGGGAAAATAAAGAGCGTCCGTCCCTGTCTCATTTGGCTTTGAACGACAAACTCTTCCCAATATTGAAGGCAGACGACAAACCCGTATTTTTAATCGTGATAGACAATTTTCGTTTTGACCAATGGAAAGCACTGCAACCTCTTATTGAGCAATTCTTACGCACGGAGAATGAAGACATATACTATTCCATTTTGCCGACAACAACTCAGTATGCCCGCAATGCCCTTTTTTCGGGGCTGATGCCAAGTGAGATAAAAAAGAAATATCCTGATATGTGGTTGGATGAAGATAAGGAGGGCAACAAGAATGATTACGAACACACCTTCCTTAAAGATAATCTCAAAAGACACGGCTTGAACATAAAAACATCATACCATAAGGTGCTCAATCAAACTTATGGTATGCGGATGATTGAATCCCTGCCGAATTTCCTTCAAAACAAACTGAACGTTATTGTTTATAATTTCATAGATATGCTTTCGCACGCAAGGACTGATAGTGATATTGTGCGGGAACTTGCTTCGGATGAAAAGGCTTATCGTTCCGTAACCCAGACATGGCTGGAACATTCTCCTTTTATAGAGGTTCTGCGTTATCTTGCCGACAAAGACGTTCATGTTGTCATAACTACCGACCACGGATCAGTGAGAGTTGATCGTCCGGTGAAGATTAAAAGCACCAAAGACGCATCTGCCAATCTCCGATACAAGATTGGTCGGCTGCTTGACTACAATCCGAAAGATGTTTATGAGGTTGATTGCAATAAAATATACTTACCGCAACTTTCTATCAACTCTCAGTTTATCTTTGCAAGGGCTAACGACTTCTTTGCTTACCCTAATAATTACAATTACTACGTTTCATATTATATGAACACATTTCAGCACGGCGGAATCTCAATGGAGGAAAATCTTATCCCATTTATTCATTTGACAAAGAAGTAACGATGAAGGAATACATAGCAAAAACATTATCGGATTTGCCTTCCATAGCACGAAATATGCTTTCGGACTTTGAGAACCAACGTATTTTTGCATTCAAAGGAGATATGGGCGTTGGCAAAACAACTTTTATCAAGGCGTTATGCGATATGCTCGGCGTGAAAGATGATATCAATTCGCCGACTTTTGCCATCGTCAATACATATCTTGATTCCGAAGGAGCGGAGGTTTATCATTTTGATTTTTATCGCCTTAATAAGGACACGGATGCCTATGACATAGGTTTCGAAGAATACCTTGACAGCGGCAACTATTGTTTTATTGAATGGACGGAAAGGATTGAGCGGTTGTTGCCGCCGAAGAGTGTGCTGATATCAATGACGCAGACAATAGAAGGAACAAGGATTATCAGGGCTTCCTGATATGAAAAAATAAAACGCTGTTTCGTTGCGACGGAATCAAAGAAAAATTTTTTTATCTCTGAAAAGAGTGGCTCTGAACCTTGATTGATTCTTCGTGAATTTGCTCAAAGATAATTTTAACAAAGTCAGCCGATAATCCTTTTTGCTCTGCTTCCGCCAAATGCTGCTCCAAAAGTTGTTTCCACCTGTTTGGCTGATACAGACTCATATTCTCCGCCCGCTTTATCAACGCCAAATCCTCGCTATGCTTCATTCGGCGTTGCAAAAGCTCAATTATTTCGCTGTCAATGCGGTCTATCTGTTCTCTGATGGCGGTTACGGACGACATAGTCTTGTTTTCTTTTGACGGAACGGTCAATCGGTTCAGCAAAACGGCTAATTGTTGCGGCGTAATCTGCTGACGACTGTCGGTTTGTGCCGTTTCGGGGTCATAATGCGTCTCTATCATCAAACCATCGTAGCTAAGGTTCATTGCCATCTGCGATATCTCAAAAATGTAATCTCGTTTGCCTGCAATATGGCTTGGGTCGCACAGAATGGAAAGCGAAGGCATCACACGCTTTAATTCTATCGGCACGCTCCAAAGAGGACTCTGCCGATACTTGCCGCTATTCATCAGAGAGAAACCGCGATGCACGGCAACGATATCTTCACAGCCGACATTGAAAAGCCGCTCCATCGCCCCAATCCAAAGATTCACGTCGGGATTAACAGGATTCTTCACCATAACAGGCACGTTTGTCGCCCCCAAATCACGTATGCAATTTGCCAATTCCTGTACCAGAATAGGGTTTGTTGATGTCCTTGCACCAATCCAAAGAGCGTCTATATTGTGTTTAAGACATAGTTCAATATGTTTTGGTTTAACAACTTCCGTACATACTTTCAGTCCTGTTTTTTCTTTGATTTCCGACAGCCAAACAAGGGCTTGCTCGCCCATTCCTTCAAATGATGAGGGTCTTGTGCGAGGTTTCCATACTCCTGCCCTGAACCATTGAACGCAAGCGGCGTTTTGTTTTATTTCAATCGCCGTTTGAAGCAACTGTTGCGGGCTTTCGGCACTGCAAGGTCCTGCAATGATGAAAGGTTTTAAGGCTTTGGTTAAATCGGATTGAGGTATCAGCATTGCGGAACGGGAGAATAACTGTCGGAAATCTTGGAAAAAGCAATCAGTTTCTTGATAATCCTGTCGCTGATTGAAGTTTTATTGCTCTCCTGCGGCATTTCGCAGAATCCTTCCAGCATATCGTTGTCCCACTTATCAAGTATTAAAAAAATGTAATCTTCATTCATAAAAATAAGGTTTGGTTTGACTTTTATTATGTAATATAAACGCCGAACCAAACCTTATATTGTATGAATAATATCAAAGAATATTTTGATGAAAGGAGCTTTCGTTAATCTCTTCTTTTGATTTCAGCTCCCAAAGCATTAAGCCGCCGGTCTATGTTTTGGTATCCGCGGTCTATTTGCTCAATGTTTGCAATTGTACTCTCTCCTTCTGCCGACAAAGCAGCCAATAGCAATGCTACTCCAGCCCTTATGTCCGGTGAAGTCATCTTTACGCCTTTCAAAGGGTAGCGTCTCGCCGAGCCAATCACTGTTGCACGATGAGGGTCGCAAAGAATAATCTGCGCTCCCATATCAATAAGTTTATCAACGAAGAAAAGACGACTTTCAAACATCTTTTGATGAATCAGAACGCTGCCCTGGGCTTGCGTAGCCACTACAAGAATGATACTAATCAAGTCGGGAGTGAAACCAGGCCAAGGAGCATCGGAAATAGTCATTATAGAACCGTCTCTAAAACGCTCTACCTCGTAAATATTCTGCTGAGGCACGAAAATATTGTCTCCTTTCCTTTCTACCTTTATGCCTAAGCGGCGAAATGTATCGGGAATTATGCCCAGCATATCATAATCTACGTTTTCTATTGTGAGCGAAGACGCCGTTATTGCAGCCAATCCGATGAAGCTTCCGACCTCTATCATATCCGCAAGCAGGCGATGAGTGCAACCATGCAGCGATTGGACTCCTTCAATTGTGAGAAGATTTGAACCGACACCGCTAATCCTAGCACCCATAGCATTGAGCATTTTGCACAATTGAACAACGTATGGTTCGCATGCAGCATTAAAAATTGTTGTTGTGCCGTTTGCCGTTACGCAAGCGAGCAAAATATTCGCTGTTCCCGTAACAGAAGCCTCATCAAGCAGCATATACGTGCCTTGAAGTGAGCCATCAATATAAAAAGTGTTGCTTTCATATTTAATCTTTGCCCCTAATTTTTCAAAACCTGCAAAGTGCGTATCAACACGACGCCGTCCTATCTTATCACCTCCCGGTAACGGAATGACCGAACGACCGAAGCGACCGAGCAAAGCACCACTCAACATTATAGAACCTCGCAATTCGGAACACAAATGAGCATATTCCGCCGTATAAGCCTGTTCTATTTTGATGTTGTCGGCTTTAAATATATAGGTATCCTCATTTTCTTGCCGCACCTCTACTCCCAAATATTTCAAAAGCGAAATCAATTTATTCACATCCCTTATATTCGGCACATTCTCTATTCTTACCTCATCGGATGTAAGCAAGACGGCACATATCACCTGCAAGGCTTCATTCTTTGCTCCTTGCGGTGTAATGGTTCCCGATAATCTGTTGCCGCCTCTTATTATAAATTCACTCATATCTCTTTTCTATCCGTTGGAACGTGAGCCGTTGGATTTATTGTTTCGGTTATGTCCTCCCGCACCTTGTATGTATGGTTTATTAGAGCCGTTCGGCTGTCGGTTATTAGGTTTGTTGTTATTGGAAGGCTTGTTTTTCGGTTTGAAACCTACTTTGTTCTGTTTCTTTACGCTTGTTGCCAGAATGGAATTAGTGCTGTGGAGTTTGAAATCGTCTTTTAATTTCAGTTTCCCCTGACTTAAATGCTCAAAGTGCCGTATAATCGTTTCGTCATCGCCTCCTTTAACATTCCACATCAGATAATCCCGTTTTAATTGTTGGGCTATGAGTTCGGAAAGCACATCCCGCTCTTCGGAATCAGGCATATCAGCCACTATTGTTATCATATTTTCAATTATACTGCCGTAAGGTTTGAACTGAATCCTGTTTCTGTTGTATGCAACGGCAGACGGCTTAAATCTTACATCGTCCTTTGACGGCAAAGGCACGGGAGAATCAACGTCAAGCCTGTAATCGCTCATTATAAACAAATGATGCCACAGTTTTGTGCGATAATCTGCCTGATGTTTGACCTCTTGCCTTACTTTTATCATACTTTCTATTATCAAATAGGCAAAAGCGGTTCTTTTTTCCCTGTCATCTATGGTTAAGGCGACATCTATCATTTTCTGAACGTTACGTCCGTATTCCGAAATCCGAAGCGGCGTTCTGCAAGTGTTATAATTCATAAATATTATATGGATAAAGTCGTATATTCCTGCGAATACACGGGTACAAATCAATATTCGGTTTAATAAAAAAAGCATTTATTAAAGTGCAAAGATAATATATTTTTTCAAAAAGCGATATCCGTCTGATATTAGGCTGTTTCATTTTTCTAAAACAGCCTTTGGTAAAAATAAAAGGCTGTTTCATTCTCGCAAAACAGCCTTTCATAAAAATGTAATCTTGGTGCGATACGCTCTTATCTTGATGCGACACGCACAAACAAGCAAAAAACAGTCGGATTAGAAGGTTACCTCGTATGGTTTGTCGTTAAAGGAGTAGAAGGTCGCCTTAACATTTTGTAAAAAGAGCACCAAAGTCTCGAAATCGTCTGCCGAATATTTTGATTGCAGCTCGGGATACGCCATAAGCATACTTTCTTTTGCTTCTCGGCGGTCATCGGGCACTACGGTAGCCTCTATTCTTATCCATTTGTTCTCCCACATGGCGCAAATCTCAATTTGAGGATTTAATCTCATCTGTTCGGCAACTTTTTTTGACCTTCCGGTTTGAATATACAACTTTTCCTCAAACAGATTAATCGTTCCGAACGGACGAACGCGGGGTTTGTTTTCATCAACCGTTGCAAGGTAATAAGTCTTTGCCTGTTTTAAAAAATCATAAACTTGTAACATGGCTTCATTCTTTGTTTGTTCTTGGTTTTTTTCTTCGTTTTGTTGTGCCGATATGCCTGATGAAAGTAAGCAAGCGGCAATTAATAACATTATTTTCTTCATATAATTTAGTGTTTTATTGGTTGCAAATATAGTGTTTTTCTATTAAAATTTTGGTAATTGCAAAAAATGTTGTACTTTTGCCCGCTCATTTTGAGCAGAGAAAGGCTTCCGAAAGCAAAACAAAATTCTTTTGATATAAATCGGAAGATGCTTTTGAGTATATGAAATTAAAATGAAACATAGATAAAAAAAAGTGAATAAAATATATTGTAGAACTAATTTAAGGAGGATTGAATTATAGCACCTTTGCCAATAAACCCACGAGGCAGAAGAGAGCCTCAAAAGAAAGAAGAACAACATCGCATTAATAACGGAATTACATCGCCCGTTGTTCGTCTTGTAGGTGATAATGTTACGCCTGATATATATAATTTGAGAGAAGCATTGAGAATTGCTGACGATTTAGGCTTGGATTTGGTTGAAATATCACCATCAGCCAACCCTCCGGTTTGCAGAGTCATAGACTATCAAAAGTTTTTGTATGAATTAAAGAAAAGGCAAAAGGAAATCAAGGCAAAAACAGCAAAGGTTGTTATAAAGGAAATAAGGCTCGGACCTCAAACAGATGAGCATGATTTTAATTTTAAGTTGAAACACGCTATAAAATTCTTACAGGAAGGCAACAAAGTAAAAATAGACATCTTCTTTAGAGGTCGTACAATATTATATAAGGAGCAAGGAGAAACAAAATTGTTGAAATTTGCGGAAGCATTGTTTGAATACGGCAAACCGGAAATGATGCCGAAATTGGAAGGTAAGCGAATGATGATGATTTTAGCCCCTAAAAAATAAATAAAAACATAACATATATAAATAAATATTGAGATGCCAAAAATGAAAACTAAATCCGCTGCAAAAAAGCGGTTTTCAATTACAGGTTCGGGAAGAATCAAACGTAAGCATGCTTTTCATAGCCACATTCTTACCAAAAAATCTAACAAGAGAAAGAGAATATTGGCTTCTACTGCTTTGTTGAGCAGTGCGGATGAAAAGACAATTAGAGAGATGATTTAATATTGAATCATCGGACAGGAGTTATTAACCATTGTATTAGTATTAAGAACTCGTAATATGAGACGCTAATACGAAAAAAAATTAAAAAATTATGCCAAGATCAGTAAATGCAGTTGCGTCAAGAGAACGCAGAAGAAAAATCCTCAAAAGAACTAAAGGTTATTGGGGTAGAGGTAAGAATGTATGGACTGTTGCCAAAAACAAATGGGAAAAAGGACAGCAGTATGCTTACCGCGACAGAAAAGTTAAGAAAAGAGAGTTCCGCTCGTTGTGGATAAATCGTATCAATGCCGCATGTCGCATGCACGATATATCTTATTCGGTGTTTATGGGGCTGCTTCACAAGAACAATATTGAATTAAACAGGAAAGTTTTAGCCGATTTGGCTTTAAATAATCCCGAAGCATTCAAGGCAGTTGTTAATATGGTGAAGAAGTAGGTTGTTTAATCATTAAAAAAGAAAGATTGAGTCATGAATAATACGGATTTGATGAAATATGTAGAAACTCTTAACGAACGTAAAGAGTTCCCTGCATTCAAGGCTGGCGATACGATTACGGTATCATATAAAATCATAGAAGGAAATAAGGAAAGAATCCAACAGTTTCAAGGAGTAGTGCTTCAAAGAGTGGGAAGCGGTGCAACGGAAACATTTACCGTTAGAAAAATATCAAATGGTATCGGAGTAGAAAGAATATTCCCTTTTTCCTCTCCTTTTTTAGACAGCATCGTTGTTAATAAACATGGTATAGTACGCAGAGCAAGAATTTTCTATCTAAGAAAACTAACAGGAAAGAAGGCTCGTATTAAAGAAAAGAGAGCTTAACAGATATTTATTTTTCATTGTGTTCAAAAGCAACATTAGTGTATTACACTTCTGTTGCTTTTTGTGTTTATGTTTGTGCTTGAAAAATAATTGATTGCGAGCATCATAAAAACAAAAAGACAAAAAAACACAGACAAAAGAACTTATATTTCACAAAAAAGACTTATATTTGCAGCCTAAAATAGTAATAACTAAAAAATTTCACAAGATGAAAAGAACATTATTAACGTTAGCTCTTATGTTAGGAACTGTTGCTATGATGGCACAAACTAACGTAGCAGCACAAAAAGATTTTCAAAGGGCAACAATAAATAACAAAATGGATATTGCCCCATTATCTGGACAGAAGGCTAAGCCTGCAGCGAAAGACCTTACTTATATTTGGACAAATGATTTTAGTGATAGCACATCATTTAGTTTCGAAAATTGTACGGGACACACTGTTCCCGGAAGACGATTCTATTACACACCGGACACAAACGATCTAAATGCGTTTCTAAACACGGTTAAAAAAACTCCAGGAGATTCACCATTTATACCTGAAAGACCTGATTTCTTCAATTATTGGTTTGCTGGAGCAGGATTCTCTACCGTAGATAATGGTTTTGTAGGTGTTAATCCTTGGATGAATTATCCAAGTATAAACTCTTATACTTGGAATACATCAGTTACATTCGTTAATCCTATTACCAACACCGGTGATTATAGCGTATTAGATGTGTATTTTGCTCAATTTGGAATGAGATTTAACTCTGAACGCTACTATATTGATTGGAGTACCGACCCTAATTTCACAACTTATGACTCAATGGAGTTCAACGTAAAAGGAGTGGAATTAAACGCTAACGATATGATTGGTGGAGTTAAGAAACTCTCTTTGCCTGCTACGGATGAAATTATAAAAGGCGGTCAAGTTACACATGACGGTATTGCTACTATTGGACAGAATGCTCTTTATATTCGTTTCAGATACCAATGTGGTCCTTCAGCACCACAACCTCATAGCTATTTCTGGTTCATTGATGACGTTAATATTGCTGACGGTGGCTCTCGTCCACGTCTTGATTTTGTGTCAAGAGACCATTATTATGGCGGATTTTATCACGATATTCCTGTCGGAATGACTCCTGATACTATTGTTTATGATGTAGCAGTGGCTAATACAGGTGGAGAGAGCATTGACAATGCCGTATTGCAAACACAAATTTATTCTGTTGAACAGATTAATGATTCTGTTAAAACATATACTTTGGTTAGTGCTCCTGTTATTGAATCTGATGTTACCAATATTGCTACCGCAAGAATGGAAGATACAACAAAGACTTCTACGGGAACTATTGATTATATAACATTGACACAGAATAGAACTCTTACAGCGCAAGGTGATCCTATCGCTTTGAAGACTTTGCCTGCCGGCACCTATGCAGCGATAAGCAGCATACGTAACAGTTCTTATGAATTAGTTATTGATGACACTGTCGAATTCCGCATTATTAATTCTGCACCTGTGTTTGATAACGAGAATGAAGAATTTTTTGATTGGAGAAAAGCAAACAATATTGCCAATAAAAAAAGTCCTGCATGGCGATGGGGATATACTACGGAAGCAGGTATAAATTATTTGACTGATGTTGATGACGGATGGAATCAGTTAGGTTATAGTGTTTGCGTTCGTTATTCTATGCAAGATTCCGAAAACCCATTATTCATTAATGGTGTGTCTCTTGTCCCTGCTCCGGACTCAGTCGTTGGAAATACTTGCCAGGCTGGTGCTGAAATAATCGTTTCATTGAAACAAAATATAGGTGGAGCTCTAGAAAGCGCAATAATTCCTGTTATGGATGCTAATAACCAACCTGTTGAATCGGAAATTGTAACTATTGATGCTTCTCAACTTAATTCTTCTAATGGTGCAACAAGCGGCGTTAGTAACTTGAATTCTATTTATATTCCTTTCACTTCAAGTGTTGCCTTAGAACCTAATGTTGACTACTATGCATGCTATACACTACAAAACAATTCTAAATTTGCTGTTGCTGCTGATTTTAATTTCTCTGACTACAGGACATTTGGACCAGGCACTTACCCTTTGCATACATTAGTTTATTCTGGTGCTGTTAATAACTACACATGGGGAAATTATTATTGGGGCTTCTCTTGCGATAATCGTACTCCAATGATTGGCTTAATAGTTTCTACAAATGCTAATTCTCTTAGCAATGCTACCGAAACATTCGGCTCATTGAACCTTTACCCTAATCCTGCTCAAAATGTAGCAACTTTATCTTATTCTTTGAAGAATGCAGGTGAAGTTTCTATCATCGTTACTGACATCATGGGCAGAGAAGTTGCTAAGATGGACGAAGGAAAGAGAGCATCAGGTATCAACTATGAGGCTAACATCAACACAGCTAACCTTTCTAACGGAACATACTTCTATACTGTTTCTGTGAATGGTGCAAAACAAACTAACAAATTCGTTGTAAATAAATAATTTACAGACATACGAACAATAATTCAGCGAGTCGCTTAATGGCGGCTCGCTTTTTTTTGTGCCATAGTGCGTATCGCATAGATATTACTTTGTTTTACTAAAATAAAAGGCTGTTTTGTGCGACTAAAAGGCTGTTTTAGAAAAATACAACGCTGTTTGGTAAAATTATGATGACGAATTAATCTCTGTGTGAGGCACACCGACACGCATTTACAGGATTTCCAATTTGGCAAAGCGGAGAACAAGAATTTTTTTGCCGCCGACATCAAAATTAACCATTGCTTTTCGGTTATCTCCCTCGCCTTCAAGCAACAAAATAGTGCCTTCCCCAAAGCGGGAATGCACAACCCGAGAGCCAATCTCAAACTTCCTCAAAGCCGATGAGGCATTGCCGCCGACAGGATGCGGTAACGATGTCGGCAAAGGCTTTTTGGAATCTTTGGACGGCAGTTTGAGAAGCGGTTTCTTTCGGTTGGAATTGTCATTTGCGTCTTTGTGCAGAGCGGGAAATGATTTCTTGCCGTCAAGACTTTGTTCAAGATAAGCCTCATCAATCTCTTCCACAAAGCGACTGCGTTCGGCAAACACCAATTCGCCGTATCTGAAGCGCATTCTGGCGGAAGAAATCATCAGTTCTTTCTCCGCACGGGTTATTGCCACATAAAACAATCGCCGCTCTTCTTCCGTATCAGACCTTTGCGTCAATGATTGCAGCGAAGGGAAGAGATTTTCCTCCATTCCGACAATAAAAACGTATGGAAACTCCAATCCTTTTGCCGCATGTATGGTCATCAGCACTACTTTGTCGCCTTCATCGTCATTATCTGCGTCCGTCATCAGGCTTACTTGCGAAAGAAAGACATCAAGCGTGCGTTCGGTTTGCGAAATCTCCTCTCCGGTGAGTTCATCTATGATTATGTCGTCCTCTTTGCGTACAAAGGCTTGCAGAGAGTTGATAAGTTCGTCAATATTGTTGATTCGGTCTTCGGCTTCTATGCTTTCCTCATTTTTAAGAGCCGTCTTAATGCCCGACATCCTTATAATCTCCTCGCCGAGCTCATAAGCATTGCGTTGATGTATGGTTTTGGAAAAAGCAACTATCATTTTGCAAAATTCAACAATCTTTTCAACAGTAGTTCCATTGATTTTGGAAGAAAAATTCGGCAAATTGAGAGCGGCAGAGAAGAGAGAAACATTGTGTTCGGCGGCAATAATTTTAAGACGATTGATGGTTGTGTTGCCGATGCCCCTTGCAGGATTATTTATTGAGCGTTCAAATGCTCCGTTGTCGTCATTGTTGGACACAAGTCTGAAATAAGCAAGCACATCCTTGATTTCCTTGCGGGAATAGAACGATATGCCGCCGTAAAGTCTGTAAGGCGTGTTTCGCAACCGCAATGCCTCTTCAAGCACCCTTGATTGCATATTGGTGCGATAAAGAACGGCGAAATCGGAATAGTTGTCCCCGTCAATAACCTTGTCTTTAATCGTCTGACATACGTATTCGGCTTCGGCACGGTCGCTATCGTGATTGGTATATCTTATTTTGCATCCCTGTGGATTGCTTGTCCAGACATTCTTCTTTATTTGGTCTTCATTGTTGGCAATAACGCAGTTGGCAGCATTAACTATGTTTTGAGTAGAACGATAATTCTGTTCAAGTTTAAATACTTTGGCGTCGGGATAATCTGTTTTGAAGTTAAGGATATTGCGTATTGATGCCCCGCGAAATGCGTATATGCTCTGGGCATCGTCTCCCACGACACAGATGTTGCGATGGAGGGCAGCGAGTTTTTTGATTATAAGATATTGAGCAAAGTTTGTGTCCTGATATTCATCAACCATTATGTACCGAAAGCGTTCCTGATATTTTTTAAGCACATCCGGAAAATCCCTAAGAAGAACATTCATATTGAAAAGCAAGTCATCGAAATCCATTGCCATAGCTCCTTTTAGTCTTCGGTTGTATTGCTGATATATATAGCCGATTTGTTCCTTGTGAGCAGCCCTGTCTTCGGCTTGAATCTCAATACTGTTAAGATAATCCGAAGGAGAAAAAAGGTTATTCTTTGCTTTGGAGATTCTTTCCATTACAAACGATACCGTATATCGCTTTTCATCCAAATTCATCTCCTTTATTATGGTTTTAATAAGGCTTTTCGCATCATCGGTATCATAAATGGAGAATCTTGAAACGAAGCCTAATCGTTCTGATTCCAGCCTTAAAATTCTTGAAAAGATGGAATGAAACGTCCCCATCAAGATATATTTTGCAGGAGTGCCGACCAATTCGGTTATCCGCTCTTTCATCTCTTCGGCGGCTTTGTTGGTGAAGGTCAGGGCGAGGATATTGTATGGTGAAATGCCGTTTTGCAGGTCGTAAGCAATCTTGCAGGTCAGCGTTTTGGTTTTTCCCGACCCTGCACCTGCTATTATGATTATCGGACCATCAATTTCCCGTACCGCATCCTGTTGTTGTTGATTTAATTCGTCTAAAAGCATCAGCCAATTATTAAAAGAGTTGCAAAAATACACATTTCTAACCAATAAGATAATTTTTGTATCTTTGCAGATTAAAATACAAATGTTTTATGCTTACATTGCATGCTTTGAGTCGGGGAATATTGTTCGGATTAACTCTATCGCTAATGATAGGTCCTGCTTTCTTTTCTCTTATTCAAACGAGCATCACGCGCGGATTTCGTTCCGGAACACATTTGGCAATGGGCATTTCTTTGAGTGATATTATGATGGTGTTTATTGCCTGGTTCGGCATCTCGGCTCTTTTTGAGACGGCGAAGGCACAAAGCATCCTGTCCGTAATAGGAGGAGCTGTGTTGATAGGATTTGGTATCTACACCGCTTTGCTGCGTCATAAAACATCAAATGAAGCAAAACTTGAAGCCAATTCCTATCCCGAAGTTACAAAATATCGTTTCAAATATATGGCAAAGGGTTTTGTGTTCAACATAGCAAATCCCGGAATATGGATGTACTGGCTCATTCCAATAAGCGTTGCTACCTCCACTTACACACATAAACTGGAACAGATAATATTTCTTTCCTCCATTTTGCTGACCTGTTTGGCATCCGACATCCTTAAATGCGCCATTTCGCATACATTAAAGAGATTTATGACAGACCGAGTCCTTACGATTATCAATCGTATCGTGGGAATAATCCTTATCCTTTTCGGCATTTATCTTGTCATGATGCTATTCGTAAGCACTCCCGAAATAATAAAAAACCTTCCAAAAAAATAAAAACTTATGAAACGTAAGATATCTTATGCTTTAATCGTCCTTTTGTTATCCTCTGCCTGTTGCTTTGTGTCCTCTTGCTCATCTAACAGGAGTGAAGAAGGATATATGATGCACCATAAGACGTATAAGAACCACAAAGTGCGTCAGAATATCAAGGTAAAAGGTTACGGAGATTACGGAAATACTAATAAAAGGCGGTAAGCATTATTCGTCTATTGTTTTCTTGAATTTGAAATGAGGTTCCTCTCCCTTGATGAGCCGCCTTATGTTTTTGCGATGAGTGAAAATGATGAACAAAGGCACAATGGACGAGAAGCAAAACAACAACCAGTTAAACTGATAGTTCATCCATAACGAGCAGGTGGCGTAAAATATCGGAAAAGAGACCGATGTTACGATTGATGCCAGAGAAATGTACCGCCAAGCGACAAAAACCACAATGAAAGTGCCTATTACCAGCGGCAGAATGTTATGAAACAGCCCTATAACAACACCTAACATTGTTGCTACGCCCTTTCCTCCTTTGAAGCCTGCAAAAAACGGCAGCGAATGCCCAATCACAGCCACTACTCCCAAACATAATTTATAATTATTGAGATATAAATCGCCCGTATCAATGTCCCAGTGATTCAAATAGCAGGAACCGAAAATGTTTCCCAAGTAAATAGCCAGCCATCCCTTAAAAACATCAACTCCAAGCACGAAAAGACCGGGCAATAATCCCAGAACCCTTATGGTATTTGTGCTTCCCATGTTTTTGCTGCCCTTTTCCCTTATGTCAATGTTGTAAAACGATTTCCCAATCCAGTATGCGGACGGAATGGAACCAAGAAAATACGCAACAATAACCCCTAATCCGATAGAGATATAATCAACTATACTCATATTCCTTTCTATTTAGGAGTGCAAATATACTAATAAATTTAACAAAACGCCTTTTGCCGCAACGAACCTTGACTTTATTTGCGCCGATTCAGGTTTTGTGAAAATAAAACAAGGTTCTGTTTTTACAAAACGCCACTTTATGCCGATGCTTTCCCCTTTGACCGAAACCGATGGCTGTTAAATATATTGCGAACCTTTTTCTATATTGACATCAACAACAAATTCTTTGATTCTTTGTTCATTCCCCTTGCGGCACACAAGCAATACATTGTCCGATTCAACAACTATGTAATCGTTAAGCCCTTCCAATACCACCACTTTATCGTTCGGCACGTTTATAATGCAGTTTTGAGAATCGTAAGCAAGGACGTTCTTATTGATAACGGCGTTTTGTTTTTCGTCTTTGTCCAAAACATCGTATAAGGCTTTCCATGTTCCTACGTCGCTCCAACCAAAATCGGATACAATGGTATAAACGTTGGTTGCTCTCTCCATTATGGCGTAGTCTATGCTGATTGACGGGCAGGAAGAGTAGATATTATTTATTGATTCCTCATTTTGCGGGTCTATAACGACATCCTTAAACGGCAAAAAGACATCGTGGCAATATTTTTCCAACGCTTTTTCAACGCTTGTCAGCGTCCAGATGAATATACCCGCATTCCACAGGAAGTCTCCGCTCTCTAAAAATTGTTTTGCCATCTCTTCGTTGGGTTTTTCCGCAAAAAGTTTCACCTTCTTAACGTTCGGATGCTGCCGAAGGCTATCGTGTTCCAAGAATTGCAGATAGCCGTAACCAGTATTAGGATAATCGGGCTTTATACCAAGCGTTATGAGAACTTCTTCTTGCTCTGCTGCTGCTGTTGCCTCATATATTATTTCTCCGAAGCGGTCTTCGTTTTGAATAACGTGGTCGGAAGGCACTACAACCAACGTTGCATCTTTGCAAACCTGCTTAATGATGCTGCATGCAAAGGCTACACAGGGTGCGGTGTTCTTTCGTTGCGGCTCAAGCAAGACATTTCGTTCGTTGATGCCGTTTAGTTGCGACAGAATTTGCTCTCTGTAAATTTCACTGCCGACTATGTAGATGTTTTCCTGCTTAAACAATTTGCTCATGCGGTCATAGGTCAATTGAAGCAAACTTCGCCCCACTCCGAGCACATCTATAAATTGTTTTGGGTACTTTTGACGGCTTATAGGCCAGAAACGTGAGCCTATTCCGCCCGCCATGATGACGCAGAACCTGTTATCTTTCTTTTCTATCTTATTATTTTCCATTATTTCTTTATATTATTTTGTTAAAACAAAGCAAAGGTACAAAATTATCCCGATAACGAATTTTTTAAAGGCTGTTTTGGAAAAATGAAACAGCCTTTGGTGCTGCCGAAACAGCCTTTTGGAAAAATTAAAGGCTGTTTGGCGAACGTATTGTGCTGTAATATCTTTTGTTTTGTTAATTTTGTCGCATCAAAAAGACATTATTATGATTAGAAAGTTACGAACAATTATTTTAATGCTTGCTTTGTGTGCATCAGGCAGCTTGTTGATGATTTCTTGCGGCAGTTCAAAGCAGGCATTCAACACAAAAATTTTGCCAAGCGAAATAAGCAATATTCAAGTCTTTGACCCTTTCTCCGTAATAACACTTCACAAAGTATTTAATGCCGATATCAGTGATTCCATATCCTATTCGGCTCAAACGATGTTAAAGGATGTGCTGATGAATCCCGCTTTGCCGCTGCCCATAACTTCATTTATCAGTTACGCAGACCCAAATCTCAACGATAGAATAGCCAATGAAATTATGGTATTGACGTCTGATTTGGCTAAATACTCGTCTTTTGATAATCTTGTGATACCTTATCTGTTGGATTCGCTGCTTGACGCTTCGGGAAGGAGGTTTGGGCTGGTTGCTTATCAAACAGGATACAAACGAAATGCCGCAAACTATACTTTAAGTCTCATCGCAAGTTTTTCAATCGGCTTATTAACTCTCGGCAGTTACTATTGGGTGCCGATAGGAGCAAATTCCAATATATCCATAGCAATTGTTGATGCGGTCAATAACAACATTGCTTATTATAAGTCTTCGTTTTTCAGTGCTAATCCCTGCAATAAAAAGAATATAACAAAGCAAGTAAATGATATTTTTGAGCCTTTATTGAATCCAAAGCCCAAACCATAATTCCAAAACAAAGAAATAATTTATAGAAACAGCCTTTGAGAATTATTAAATCAGAGAATATTCGGATGAAACAGCGTTTCATTTGACCCTTACTGCGAAGGAAAAATATTTATCTGCGTCCGAGATGTTTTATGCCTCGTATCAGAATATTAAAATCCCGTTCTATGCTGTAATTCCTTGCATACATAACGTTAAGACGCTCTATGACGGCATTGTCTTGCGGTATTGCTTTAATTGAATCAAGGGATGTCAGCACGCAAGGCTTAATTTTCGGTAACCTTTCCTGATTTTCGCTCGGCGAATAGCCCACAAGAGTTTTTTTAGACAGCATAACAAGCCAGCAATTCTTTATATAACGCAGCGGATGCTTGATGACAAACACCAGAATGGGGCTTCCGATCAGCAGAATGAACGATGCGAAAAGGTCAAACAGGCGTTTATTATGACGATTCTCCTCTTGCGAAATGCTATTCAGGGATATGGTGTAAATATCTATCGGAGTATTTATGGCATTTGAGGAAATGATGCAATCAACGCTCTCCGGAGCAATGCTGTAATGAGCATTCGTGTTAGTCATTGCACTCATCAAACTGATTATTCGCTCTTGTGAGAGACTCTTAGCACAGAAAATCACTTCGTTTATGCCGTAAATGCGGATTATGTCGGCGATTTGAGCCGTGTCTTTTTGACAATAGATGGCTTCATGTCTTAATTGAGTGCTGCGAAGCATCAGAGCAACCCGCTCACTCTCCGTTTCATCTCCGATAATAAGGTATTTTGATGATTTGTTGTCGCAGAATGTTAATTTGCCCGTTGATATCAATCCCTTCAAAAGCCGTATCAGGAGCATAATGACAAGAATCATCACACCGCCTATTAGTATCAATGCACGCGAATAACGTAATTCCGACGGCATTAGGGAATAAAAAACCAATAAGGCGACCATTCCGAAAAATATTCCGCCGATTATTCGCTTCGGAGATGTCTTTTGAAGGTAGCCTCCGCAAAGATAAACACAGGTAAGCAAGACAAGAATGTAGCAAGGTATGACATAAAGAATATAAGACGGGGCATAATAATCGGGATTGTGCCAAACGGCTGCCGCCCAAAGGCGTACCAGAAAATAGAAAGCAGCATACGATAAAACAAAATCAAGTATCGGTTGAGCAATATGGCTGAATATTCTTTTGATTGCTGCTATCGTTGCATTAAACCATATTGCCAGAGTGATGAAAAGAGAGAACAATTTATTTTGCTTTGATGACAAATGTTTATCAGCAAAGATTTTCATTGCGTTAAAGAAGGTATAGACATAGTTAAGGCTGCCTTTTTTTGTTGATTCGCCTTTGTAATGGATTATTCTCGTGTCGGGATAATAGTAATTCTTATAACCGGCTTGCGTTATGCGGTATGACAGGTCTATATCTTCACCATACATAAAATAATCTTCGTCTAATAAACCTGTTTTGTCCAAACATTCCCGCCTTAGCATCATATAAGCCCCGGCAAGCACCTCTACCTCATTTGTTCGGTCGTAAGAGAGATGTCCGAGATAGTATCCGGCGTATCGTTTTGAGTGAGGAAAAAGTTTAATCAAGCCACTAAGTTTGCAGAACGACACCCAGGGAGACGGAAATCCTCTTTTGCTTTCCTTTAACAGCCTTCCCTTCCCGTCAATCATCTTTACGCCCAAGCCTCCGCAATCCTTATGGCTATCCATAAAGGCAAGACATTTTTCAAAGGTCGTTTCCTCAACCAGAGTGTCGGGATTGAGCAGCAGAACGTACTCTCCCGTGCTTTGTTTTATGGCTTGATTGTTGGCTTTTGCAAATCCTGCGTTTTCCTTGTTTTCAATCAGTATGACCTTAGGATATTTCGCTTTAACCATATCAACAGACGTATCAACGGAATCATTATCCACAACGAAAATCTCAACATCGGGAATGTTTTTTATTGCTTTATAGACTGACGAAAGGCAGTTGTCCAAAAAATAAACGACGTTATAATTTACTATTACGATTGAAAGTTTCATTCTTTCTTCAATTGTGGTTAATAATGAGGCATTATAGTGCTGCAAAGTTAAGAAAAAAAGCAGAGTTACAGGCTATGGACAAAATAAAAGGCTGTTTCATTCGTACGAAAGGCTGTTTTAGAAAAATGAAAGGCTGTTTTATTTTGACAAAAGCAAGAGATGGTTTAGGCAAAGCACATCAGGTGCGGATACAACAAAGGGCGAGAATTTTTCTCGCCCTTATAATCAAATCATAATGTTACGTTGCAGGAGAAAAATCTACTTGTATTAAGTTAATGTTTAGTCGTGCTAAGTTACATCTTGATGAAAAGTATTCAAAAAGTCATTTGTCAGTGAGAAGTGCAGCTTGCCTTCTCGCCTTTTGCCGTTGCCCTGCAACAGGACGGCAGTTTTTCTATCGCTTTTGGGTTTGCCTTGAAATCAGGTGTCTCTACGCCGACCTCAGACAAAGCCATCTCAATTTTTTTCATATCCGTCTTCTTGGGATTGAAGATAACGCTGACATATTTGCCCTCTTCCTCCACGTCAAAGGCTTCCACGCCTTTTTCATACGCCAGACAATGCTCAATAATCGGCGTCATACTCTCACAACAAAAGCGAGGCATCTGAATATCTATCGTATCCAAGCCGTTTTTCTTTTCCTGACCGTTGGCAGACGCCATAGCAAATATCGCAACCACCATTGTAAAAAATATTTTCTTCATTTTAGTATGTGTTTATTATTTTATAGTCCATCTTAATCCCGCATAAAAAGTTCTTTGCATTATAGGAGCATACACAACCGAAGCATCAAAAGCGTTGGAGAAAGGTCGGTCGGCTCCGATTACGGGAACTTCCTGCGTATAGTTTGTTAAATTTTCGCTACCTATGTAAATATCAAAATGTTTGAACTTCCGAGTGATTTGAGCCAGCATAAAAATGTACGGATTTGAGTATCCCTGCTTTTCTCCCAAGTTAAGAGGGATTCTTTGCTTGCCATTGAATTGAGTAGTCAAGTCAAACATCCATTTATCGTACTTCGTGCGGTAAGAAAGCACTATTAAGCCTTTGAATTTTGAGATATAAGGTTTTTCCATCAGCGTTCCGTGAAATGTAGTCTTCACATCGTTATAACGAGCGGCTAATGTGATGTCAAATCTCGGCAGAATCTCCGCCGTTATGTCAAGTTGTACGGAATTGGAATAAGATTTGCCGTCAAGATTATAAAAGATTGCCTGATGGGGGTCTTGGTCTAAATCCATTACAACCTGATTTACGAAATTTGTATGATAGTAATCAAGCATTATTGTCAAGTCTCGCTCGCCCCAAATCTTGAAAACCTTCATCAGATTCAAGCCTGCATTGTACGCATCCTCCATTTTAAGGCGTTCATTGTTCTTAATAATAATGTCTCTTGAAGAAGCAAGCAAACCAAAGTTGTCCGCAATAATATTAGCCGTGCGATAACCTTTGCCGGCTGCACCTCTAAGAATGAAATCCTTTGCTATTGCCCATTTGAAGTGAAGTCTTGGCGTAAAGATATGAGCATTGTAGAAAGAATTATAGTCATATCGGGCGCCGAGAGTTGCTAAAAATTTATCACCATAAACAAATGTAAATTGCCCAAAGGCTCCCGGAACTATTTCCTGCCGAAAGAAATTATCCTTAACTGCATTGTCATTACTGTTAAAGGCTATGGCTCCGATATAAGGACGACTTAATAAATCCTCTCTTTGGTCTGTGTAGCGGAAACTTGCTCCGAAATCAACGTAATGCCCGCCTCGCACCTGCATATTGACCAATCCGTTGAAGTAAATGTCGCCTTCTCGTGCCATATAGTCGGTTTGTCCGAAGAAAGCGTCCTGTCTGAAATATGTTCCTGCGATTTGAGTGCCGAAAGATGAGGTATTGCTGAGCGGAGCGCCGTTTTTAGTGAAGAAATATATCCTATCCACATTGCCACCCAAGCCATAAACGGAATCATTGCCCCTCATACTTGGCTTAAAGTTCATTTGCCCGCCCTGTCTGTAATCATGAGTGTAATTAATCAGCGTTTGACTGCAAATACCGTTAGGAACTTCGTAATCCCAACGATTAACGATATTGAACTGACCTTGTTTCGGATTATCCATAAAGCCATCGCCGGTGCCGGTTGCAGACTTGCCGGCATGGTCATAAGAATATAATCCGTTATAAGAGCCATGTAACAGAATGCCTGTGCTTAATTTATCATTGAATTTATGATTTGCTTTTGCGTTTATCTCACCTCGCGCTTCGGAATTGGCATATAAATTAAGGAAGAACGGGTCTCCTTTTTGCGGTTTCTCATATTCGAGATTTATCATGCCCGTTACCGTTTCGTATCCTTGCTTTACTGTTGCTACTCCTTTGGAAATAGAGATTCCTTCCATCCAACTGCCAGGCACATAGCCCAATCCGAAAGGTGCTGACAAGCCCCGAAGAAAATAAACGTTCTCTAAAAGCAGTTGAGAATAGACACCGGTCAAACCAAGCAACTGAATCTGCTTTGAACCTGAGACCGCATCGGAATAACCCACGTCAACAGAAGCGGAATTCTCAAAGCTCTCACCCAGATTGCAACAAGCCAAATGCTTTAAGCCCTCCTGAGTTATGCTTTGCTTTGCTTCCAGACTCATCTTATCAACATAGGTGCTGCTCTGACGTCCTTCCACATTGGTTACTCCCAAGGATGTGGATTCGGGAACCAGATATACCTTGACGGCTTTCATATTCGGCGAGATGAAAAGGGTGTCTGCCGCATATCCTATGCACTTAAAAACTAATTTTTTGGCGGATTGTTGCGGTCTTGTCAAGGCAAAATGCCCGTTTATGTCGGAAGCCGCTCCGTTTGTAGTGCCTAACCAAATTATATTCACATAAGGAATCGGTTCTTTGGTGTTATCGTCATAAACATTGCCCGTTATAGTTTGCTGAGCCGACATTTTGACGCCGCAAAACACTAAAAGAGTAAATATGTATAAAGTTCGCTTGGTCATAAACAAGATTCAAAAATTTTTTTATCAGTAAGACGTAAAAAAATACGTAATCTTACATAGTTGATTACTCTTTTTATGCTTTTCGTGCCTCATTTCCTTTTCCCCTTGTTAGATTCTGCCGAAATCAAACAGCCTTTGTCCGTGTCGGTGTGTCTCACACAGAGATTAATCTGACATTATATTTTTATTAAACGCTGTTTTATTTTTCTGAAACAGCCTTTCGTGCGACTGAAACAGCCTTTTATAAAAATGTAACAGCGTTTGGGTAGAATATTAAGCCATAATATTTTAACCTTTGTTTATATGCAATTTTCCGAAAGTAATATGACAGAAATGAGACCCGATGTCATTCCGAAATAAAGGGGTATGCTTACCGCAGAATGCGTTGAGAACAAAATGATTGTGCGGATGATAAAAATATTTTGAGAAAATTTTGGTGAAATTCTTTGCTCATAAGGAAAAAAGTTGTAATTTTGCACTCGCTTTTCAGCCTCCTTAGCTCAGTTGGTTAGAGCACATGACTGTTAATCATGGGGTCCAAGGTTCAAGTCCTTGAGGGGGCGCAATCAAATCAAGAGAGAAATTCATCGTTTCTCTCTTTTTTCTTATCTTTGCTCTATGAAAATCAGCGGTTTCTCATTTATACGCAACGCTTTGAAGTTTGACTATCCAATAGTTGAGGCTATAAATTCCGTTTTGCCCCTTTGCGATGAATTTGTGTTGGCTTTGGGCAATTCCGATGACCAAACGCAGTCGTTAATCGCTTCAATCGATAGCCCGAAACTAAGGATTATTCATACCTTACGCCGTTTTGACGGCACGCATCCGCAGGTTATGCAGACGAGAATTGATAATAAAAACTGGAAATTTGATTTTGACCCTACTAAAAAGAACTTTGGTTTCAAGGCTAAGATACTTCATTGTATTGAAAGGCTGACCGGCTGGCGTATTGGCGAATATAAGAATTACAGAATAATAAAATAGAGAAATGAAGAACTTTGTTGAAGAATTGAAATGGCGAGGGATGATACATAATGTTATGCCCGGCACGGAGGAATTGCTGAATAAAGAAATTACATCGGCTTATGTGGGCATTGATCCTACGGCTGATTCGTTGCATATAGGACATTTGGTCGGCGTAATGATGCTTACCCATTTGCAACGTTGCGGTCATCGTCCGATAGTGGTGCTTGGCGGCGCTACGGGAATGATTGGCGACCCGTCTTTCAAGAGTGAGGAGCGGAAATTGCTGTCTATTGACAATATAAGGCACAATCAGGAATGTATAAAGAAGCAACTTTCAAAGTTTATTGACTTTGATGCTGTGGAAAACAAAGCCGAAATTCTTAATAACTACGATTGGACTAAGGATTGGACGTTTATTGATTTTATTCGTGAGGTCGGCAAGCATATAACAGTCAATTATATGATGGCAAAGGAGAGTGTGAAGAAGAGAATGGAGACCGGAATTTCTTTTACCGAGTTTTCTTATCAGTTATTGCAGGGTTATGATTTCAAATACCTGTATGAAAATTACGGATGCAAACTTCAAATGGGCGGATCCGACCAATGGGGAAATATAACCACAGGAACGGAACTTATAAGAAGGATGTCGCAGGGCGAGGCTTTCGCTTTGACCTGTCCTTTGATAACAAAAGCCGATGGAGGCAAGTTCGGCAAAACCGAAAAGGGCAATGTCTGGTTGGATGCAGCCAAAACAACGCCGTATGCCTTCTATCAATTTTGGCTGAACTGCTCTGATGAGGATGCAATGAAGTTTATAAAGATTTTTACGCTGCTTTCACAGGACGAAATAGCCGATTTGATTTCACAACACAGCGAAAGCCCCGAACAAAGATTGCTTCAAAAAACTCTTGCCGAAGATTTAACGATACGAGTGCATAGCAAAAAAGATTATGAGGCTGCAATAGAGGCTTCACAAATCCTTTTCGGCAAAGGAACCACAGAAAGCCTGAAACGATTGGACGAAGCAACATTTTTATCGGTCTTTGAAGGCGTGCCGATGTTTGATATATCGCTGTCAAAGTTGCAAAGCGGCATAAATATCGTTGATTTGCTCGCCGATACCACTATATTATCCTCAAAAGGCGAAGCAAGAAGAGCCTTAAAAGAGAATTCCATCGCCATAAACAAAGAAAAAGTTGCCGAAGACTTTGTTTGCGATTCTTCTTTGCTCATAAACGGCAAATATATCTTGGTTCAACGCGGAAAAAAGAACTATTTCATCATCAAAATTGAGCAATAAATCGGCTTAAATACCATAAAACTTTGCGATTATAAATAAAAAGCGTACTTTTGCAAAGTAAAAATAACGGAATTCGCCGAAAATCCATAACAGAGTAGGCATTGGCTTAATAAATATCGGTTTTTATTATGAAGAAATTGCTTTTAATTTTATGCATCCTTGGTTCTGTGGCTTTGTTTTCTTGCGGAGATGCGATGGATTGCACATGTAATTTGACGCAAAGCGTACCCGAATTGCAGTACAACTCACAACAAACCTATTCTATCTTGGCTTATGAGGGCGAATGCTCATCTATCACGGCTGAAACCTTTAATTATAGCGGCGAAGTGGCGAGTTACAACACCAAATACCCAATTCAGTACTCTCTTACTTGCCAAGAAAAATAGAAGTCTTTGTTCGCGTGCGTCGCACTGACGTTATATTTCTACAAGGGGCTGTTTTAGAAAAATAAAAGGCTGTTTAAATTTTACGAAAGGCTGTTTCGGTAAATTTAAACAGCCTTTTATTTTGCCCTTATCTCATTTGCATTTTCTAAATCAAGGCTTCTAAATGAGAAGGTCTTAAAAAATTAGTATTTTTGCCGACAATAAACGGCAAGAACAAGGGATTATTTATGCAAAATGAGATTGAAAGCGGCGGAAAGTTGCCCGTAACGGAAGAATTCTACTCTTTGCAGGGCGAAGGCTTCAATACGGGAAAAGCATCCTACTTCATACGGCTGGCAGGCTGCAATGTGAAATGTGATTTCTGCGATATAAAGCAGGCATGGGACGTTTCGGCGGCGGCAATGACTGATGTGGAGGCGATAATTGAGCGAATCATCCCGACCAAAGCACCGAACGCCGTCATAACAGGGGGAGAGCCGACAATTTATGACTTGAATCATTTGACCCAAAGCCTGCATCGTCATAACATAAAGACCTTTCTTGAAACCAGCGGCACGTTAGAAATCAGCGGCACTTGGGATTGGATTTGCCTTTCGCCCAAACATAATCTTCATCCTTTGGAAAGCAGTCTTAAAGCGGCGAATGAATTGAAGGTTGTCATAGAAGATGAGAGCGATTTCGCATTTGCGGAATATTTTGCTTTGCAGGTGAGCGGCGAATGCTTACTTTATTTGCAGCCGGAATGGGACAGACGACATGAAACGACCGATAAAATAGTTGAATACATCAAAAAAAATCCGCAATGGCAAATATCAATTCAATCACACAAGTATCTGCAAATTCCTTAAAGCGTTTTGTTATTATGATTGCTCTTTTGCTGTCCGCCAACCTTTATGGGCAGGAAAAAGAAGGCAGGTTGCTTGAAAAGGCTGTTGCTTTTATGAACACCAACCGAGAAGACAAGGCGGAGAAACAACTTTTGAAAATCATTGAAGACTATCCTGATTATACGGATGCTTATCAGGCGTTGGCGGAACTTTATTTTGCTCAGCGGAAATATGATAAGGCTATCACCAATTATGAAAAGGTGCTGGCGGACACTGCCAACAATGATATATATGCAAGGTTGCGGCTTGCCAATCTTTATTTGAAGACGATGGAATATGATAAGGCTGCGGCGGAACTTGATATCATTGAAACCAAACTTGCGGATACCAATAATATTAAGCAGAAAAAAAAATACGAAGCACAGGCTGATTTTCTCAAATCCTCACTTGAATTTCGTAAAACCTGCGAAGCAAATCCCAAACCTTTCAATCCCGTCAATATGGGGTCGTTTGTCAATAGTCCTTTGAGCGAATATTTGCCTACAATGACTGCTGACGAACATACTTTGCTGATTACCGTTCTTGATAGCGGCTCTTCATCATCACAAAACGGCAAAGGGCAGGAAGATTTCTTCTTTTTAACTTTTGAAAACGGGCAATGGAAGCAGCGAATTAAAGTTCCATATCCGTTAAACACCACAGAAAACGAAGGAGCGGGCTGTATAAGTCCCGATGGTAAGTATATATATTTTACAAAGTGCAATTCGGCGGACGGATACGGCTCTTGCGACATATATGTCAGCGAAAGAAAAGGCGGAAAATGGTCTTATCCGAAAAATTTAGGCTCAAACGTCAATACATCTCATTGGGAAACTCAGCCATCTATTGCTTCGGACGGCAGGACTCTTTATTTTGTTTCCAACAGACCCGGTGGCGAGGGCGGCAGCGACCTTTACGTTACAAAGAAACAGCGTAACGGCTCATGGTCTAAGGCAAAAAATCTCGGCAAAGCAATCAATACCGCCGGCGATGAGATATCTCCGTTCATTCATCCCTCAAATACGACTCTTTATTTCTCATCCGATTCTCACCTTACGATGGGTGGTTTGGATATTCTCTTTTCCCGAATTGATAAAGGGAAGTTTTCCAAGCCCGAAAACCTCGGATGCCCAATCAATACGCAAGCAGACGAATTCGGACTCATCGTTACGCCGTCAGGAAAGCAGGCAATATATTCATCAGACAAAGCAGGAGGATACGGAGACAAAGACCTGTATATTTTTGACCTCTATCCCGAAGCACAACCCGTGCCTATAACATATTTAAAGGGCTATATATTATCCCAAAACGACAGAATGCCGGTAGAAGCCGAAATAAAAATTTCCGATATCAAGACAAACGAACTCGTTGCTGCTACAATATCCGACCCTATTGACGGTTCATATCTGCTGACCTTGCCTTTGGGAGCGGAATACGCCCTTAACATCACGGCAAAGGACTTTATGCTCTATTCGGACAACGTTATATTAACCGATACCGCAGAAAGAAAAGCCTATAATAAAGATATATTTTTAGAACCTTTGATTAAAGGGGCGGCAATGGTCTTAAAAAATGTATTTTTCGCTGTTGATAGTTACGAACTCTTGCCTTTGTCATACGCAGAGCTCGGAACATTGCTGGAGATACTCAATTCCAACCCGTCAATAGGCATAGAAATTTCGGGACACACTGATAACACAGGCTCAAAGCAGCATAACCTGACTCTTTCCGAACAAAGAGCAAAATCAGTCGCTGATTACTTAGTCAAAAACGGCATAAGCCGCTTGCGAATCACTTATAAAGGATATGCGGATGAGAAACCGATTGCTACCAACGACACATCGGAGGGCAGAAGCCTCAATCGTCGAACCGAATTCCGCATTATAAATAAATAAAACAAGCATCGTCCATATTGCACTGACTTTATATTTTTACCAAAGGCTGTTTGGTAAAAATAAAACAGCCTTTCATTCTCACGAAACAGCGTTTTAGAAAAATGAAACAGCCTTTCATTTCGCCCCAATAGCCTTTGGTAAAAACATAATGAAAAAGTAATCTCTGTGTGAGACACACCGACACGCACAAACGAAGTTTCATTTCGCCCTAATAGCCTTTGATTGTGATGAGATGAGCAAAGATGAAGTTTTTTTGTACTTTCGCAGCCATAATTTACAGAAAAAGAATAACCGAATGACACTTGATAAAAATTATATAGCCGACCATATTCGCCAAGCCTTGAAAGAAGACATCGGGACGGGCGATTATTCCTCCATTTGTTGCATTGATGCTGCCGAAACCAACGTTGCCCGTCTTACGGCAAAGCAGGACGGAATTATTTGCGGCGTTGAGATTGCGGAAATGGTCTTTGAGCAGGTTGATAACACGCTTCGTTTCACCGCCTTCAAGCATGACGGCGACAGAATAAAGGTCGGCGATGTTGTTTTCAGGGTTGAAGGCAGCGCAAGGGCTATTCTTGCCGCCGAACGCACGGCTCTCAATTATATTCAGCGGCTTTCGGGCATTGCAACGCAGACTGCCGAATATGTTACGCTCATTGAGGGGACGGATGCCAAACTTCTTGACACCAGAAAGACCACTCCGACTTTCAGAATGATGGAAAAATATGCTGTTGCTGTGGGTGGCGGCTGCAATCACAGGTTCGGGCTTTATGATATGATAATGCTGAAGGATAATCACGTGGATTTTGCCGGCGGAATTGAGAAAGCAATCTCGCAGGCTTATGATTTCGTAAAACAAAACAAGACTTTGAAGATAGAGATTGAGGTAAGGAACTTTGCCGAACTTGACAAGGTGCTCGCCATAGGGCATATTGACAGAATAATGCTTGATAATTTCAGCGTCAAAGACTTGAAACGTGCCGTTGAAATCATAAATCATCGCTATGAAACGGAGGCTTCGGGCGGCATAACCAAGCAAACCATTCGTTCTTACGCCCAAACAGGCGTAGATTTCATCTCCGTAGGGGCATTAACTCACCATATAGCAAGTTTGGATTTGAGTCTGATTGCGGATAAGTAGCGATGGCGACACTCAAACAACTTTTCAATAAATATAAAACGCCTAAACGTGCCATCCAAAGGCTGATTTATTATCGTCCTGTAAGATTTCTGATTTATTATTCAAAGCATTTCACATTGCCGGGCTTACAAAAAGTGCCTATATTCAGTGTCGGCAAGTTTTTTGTGGCGAGTATGCGCAACGGAGCTTTGAATCAGCGTGCTGCGGCAACGTCTTTTCATTTTATTCTGGCGTTATTTCCTTTGGTTTTGACCTTATTTACCCTCCTTCCTTACATTCCAATCGCTCATCTGTACCAACAGTTGTATGAAATGCTTAAAGAAGTTTTGCCGACAAGCGTTTATGGCGAGGTTAAGGGCATTCTGGACGATATTGTCAAGCGCAAACACAACGGATTGATGTCTATCGGTTTTCTTTCTTCAATCTATGTTGCTTCAAGCGGCATTAACGCCATTCTTATCTCCTTTAATTATTCCAAACTGATAAAACGCAACGAGCGACGCAAGTGGTTAAAGCGCCGAATGCTGAGTGTGATTCTTATTCTGCTTATCGGTTTGGTTTCTATCTTCGCTTTCAGTATTATTGTCGGCTTTAAATCCTTTACTTCTTACCTTATACGGCATGGAATCCTCAATTACGGTATGCAACTCTTCTTTTTGAAAACATTAAAGTGGGTTTTGCTCATCGCATTGGTCTATTTCGTCTTCGCATCCATCTATTACATTGCGCCGATTCGCAAAAAAGGATATCGTTTCTTCTCAATAGGGGCTACAATCGCCACTTGCCTGTTGATATTGACTACTTTGGGCTTCAATTTCTACATAAACAATTTCGCACACTACAATGTGTTGTACGGATCCATAGGAGCGTTGATAGTTTTGATGCTTTGGATTTACTTAAACAACTTTATACTTTTGGCAGGCTTTGAATTGAATGCATCGGTATCGGAAGCCCATGCGGACAGAGCAGATTTTATTCGCACAAAACAAACAAATCGTCTCGCGGATTCAAGAAAAGAATAGGTGTTTCGTCCATTTGTTGCAGCGTTTTGAGCTCCGAAGGTGTTGAAAAGACATCTATAAAACTTTTATTCTTGGTTGTCTGGCATATTATCAGGTCATAATTTCCGCTTGCGGCATAAGACACAGCCGAAACATCAATATCCGCTGTCGATTGGGCGTTTTGTTTTTCTTTTGTGAAGCTTACGCCGAATTTTCCAAGCATATCTTCCGCAAATTTCAGATTATAATTGAGTTGTCGGCGGTGAAATTCGTCCCGATAGTGCTTATAATATATGGTAATGTCGCTTGATGCAAACCTTCCGAAGTAAGACGCCCACAAAACCTTCTCTTTTGACTCCCGAAGCATATTAAGCGGCAGCAGAACCTTATTGAAATCACGCAAAACGCAGTTCTCACCGAATATAAAGTAGGCTATGCGGGATGATTCAAAGTCTTTGATTATGTTTTTGGGGTTTTGTGGCGATGAGGTGGCTTTTTGCTTTTTGTTTGCGAAGCCTACAACCATTACGGCAGAGAATAATTCGCCTAAGGAATGAATTACGTCTTTTGTTTTGCCGTTTAATGCGGCGTAAGTATGCGTTGGAATTTGCGAAATGCCGTTATTCAACTCTTTTAACTTGATTTGAGCCTCGTCAGGAGAGATTTCGGTATATTTTTTGTCGGATATATGTAACAGAATTATGCCTTTGTCCAGCAATTTTGCGAAAAAAATCGCCCAGTTCAGCGTTTGCCTGTTGCCGAAGTCCGTAATGTATGCAACAATGTACTGATCTTTTTGTTCGGACATTAGTAAGAACGGCGTTTAAAGCCTTTATTCCAGTACAAAATCAACAGCAAGCCCGCCAAAGCCCCGCCTAAATGTGCGAAATGTGCAACTCCGTCAGCCGTACCGCTAACTCCGTAGAACAATTCCAAGAGACAATAACCTAAAACGAACCATTTTGTTTTTATAGGCACAAGAAAATAAAAATAAACGTAGGTATTTGGGAACATTATGCCGTAAGCCAGCAATACTCCGAAGACTATTCCCGATGCTCCTATGGTATTTATGCTGTTAATCTGAGATTTGAGCAGGCTTAGGGCGTCTGCCTTCGGCATTATTTGATTATTCAAATTTATAAGGGCGGTTGGGGATGATGCTATCCTTTCTACTTCCGCTACGAAGTCGTGATACATAAAATAATAGGTGATTTGTTGTGCTATTGCAGCCCCTAATGCCGCTACAAGGCAGTATAACAAAAATCTTTTCCTACCCCATACGTTTTCAAGCACAGAACCGAACATCCAAAAGGCGAACATATTAAACAATAAGTGCGTAACGCCGCCGTGAAGAAAAGCATAAGTAATATATTGCCAAACATGGTGATAGGAGGATGCATATAAATGCAGACCGAAATAGTCATTTATATCTACGATTCCCTTTTTGAAAAGAATCCAACCGAATATAAATACTATAACGTTTATGATTATAATATTCTTAACAGCAGGCGGCAAAGCGTTAAAGCGTTGTGGCGAGTATTGATATTCGTTGCTCATTTTAATATTTTAATTTGCAAAGATAATACATTTTTTCCATTGGCAGAAATCCCTTTCCGCCGCCATCCGAACGCCTTTCAGGACGAGCAAATAAACAAAGATTAAAATATTACGACTCAATACGCTAATGAAAGGCTGTTTTAGAAAAATGAAACGCTGTTTCGTGAGAATGAAAGCCTGTTTTATTTTAACCAAACAGCCTCTTAGAAAAATATAATGTAGGTTTGAGCCGCACAATGGCTGTATGAATATCGTCAAGGGCTGTATGAATACTACCTTATTTCATTAAATTTTATTATTTTTGCAACATCTAACAATAATACATCGGTATATGAAACGAATATGGGCTTATGTTATTCTGATTCTTGCATCTGCGGGACTGAATGCTCAAAATACGACAATGCTTAATGATGAGAAACTGACGGAATTTACACAAAAATTGGTCAAATTGCCGTTTAGCGAGCGGGATGTGATAGATAAGGCTTGCAAAATCTTTGAAGAGGATTTTCGAAGCGACCCCGAAAACGCCGATTGGGCATATCAAATCCTGTATTTCTATCATCAATTAAGTTGTGAGGATAAAACGGCAACGCTACATAAGACCTTCTCCGACGAAGAGATTAGAGCATTGAAACATGGAGACATTCCCGTGCTGCGAAAGCTGAAAACGGATATGAAGAAGTTTGATAACGAATACACCAAATACGGTTACAGAATAATGAGTTTTGAAGACACATCGTATGCAATTGAGGTGCAGCCGCCGTTTCTTTATAAGCGATTGAGCAAATATCTTACCGAAAATTATTCTTATTATCGTGGGCTATGGATTGCTGAATACGATGTTCCGCCTTACTGGCATGCGGCGTTGAATGTGCCTTTGAGCGAGATTATGGCGAGGATTGAATGGCGCGATATGCTGCTTGACGCTCACCCCGACTTCATCCGAAACGACCTTGTGCAGAGAGAAACTGAGGATTTGTGCTTTTGTGTTACCAAAGGCTTGGAAAACTCGCCCATATACGACTCTAATGACGTTATATTGAAAGAATATAAGGACGCTTTGCAGGCTTATTACCGTAAATACCCCGAAACAACTTGGGGATTGTACTTTACCGACTTTATTCACAAGTTGGCTCTTAACAAATACCGCAATAGTTATGATATTGATGAGTGGGTGTTGAATATTCTCTTCCCTCGCGACCGCAAGACCATAGACCCGTTGCGTAAATACAAGGATATATTAATTGATTACATAGTTGAATAACATGAAAAGAACTCTTACATTCCTTTTCGCTCTACTTACATTTACGACATTTGCTCAGAAACCTATAACTCTTGAAGACATTTGGGCAAAACCTACTTTCAGGGCGGAATATCTTCAAGAAATCAGGTCAATGCTTGATGGGGAACATTATTGTGTGCTGGAAAAAGACGGCATTGACAAGTATGAATATAAAACGGGCAAGAAAGTCGGCTCTCTTGTGGAGTTTGCGGCTTTGGGAATAAACACTAAGGATAATTATGTAATGGAATATGCTCTTAGTGCGGGCGAACAAAAAATTCTTCTTTGCGTTAATCCCGAGCAAATCTATCGTCATTCTTATGTTGCGGACTATTATGTTTATGATTTCAAGACCAAGCAACTTAAAAAGGTGAATGATGACAAGATTCGTTTGGCTGAATTTTCTCCGACAGGCGATAAGGTGGCTTTTGTCAAGGATAATAATCTTTATATAAAGAATCTTGCGGACGAAACCACAATCCAAATCACCGAAGACGGCAAATACAACAGCATTATCTACGGAACAACCGATTGGGTGTATGAAGAAGAGTTCGCAATCACCAAAGGATTCTTCTGGAACGCCACAGGAGATAAATTAGCCTATTATCGGTTTGACGAAAGTGGCGTAAAGGAGTATTCAATGACTGTTTGGGGTGATTTATATCCGCAAGAATACAAATTTAAATACCCGAAGGCTGGAGAGAATAACTCAATTGTTTCGGTCTTTGTTTATGATTTGAAAAATAAAACCAACACTCAGGCGAATATAAGCCCGATTACCGATATGTATTACCCGCGTTTGCAATGGACAAAGGACGAAAACCTGCTCTGTGTGCATACCTTAAACCGCTTACAGAACGATTACATATTATATACCGTTGATACAAAAAACAACTATACCGTTTCAAAGGTATATGAGGACAAAAACAAATGCTACATTGAGCAACCGGAAGATGCATACTTCCTTTCGGATAAACAAAACTTCATAATAAAGAGCGAAAGCAACGGATATATGAATTTATATATGGTTTCGCTTAAAGACAAAAGCGTAAAAGCGATAACAAACGGCTATTACGATGTGGCAAATCTTTGTTTCGTTGATGAGAAATCAAAGAAAATCTATTACACTGCCGCACAATCTCAGGCTTATAACAGAGAACTTTTTTCCATAACCTTTGATGGCAAAAAGCAAACAAAACTTTCCAAAGAAGAAGGCACATATAACGCCGATTTTAGTGCAAGCGGCAAATATTATATCGGCACATATTCCAACGCAAACACACCTCCGACTTACAGCATCAATAATAATAAGGGCGAAGTGCTGGTTACGCTTGTGGATAACGCAAAACTCAAAAATACTCTTAAAGAATACGGCTCGGAAACCAAGACTTTCGGCAAGTTTATCACCGAAAACGGCGACACTTTGAACTATTGGATTATTAAACCAGCCGATATGAAAGAGGATACAAAGCATCCGATAATGTTTTTCGTCTATGGCGGACCCGGTTCGCAGGAAGTACGCAACGCATACAACTCTCCATACGATTATATGTGGTTTAGAATGTTGGCACAGCAAGGATACGTCATCGCATGCGTTGATGGACGGGGCACAGGCTTCAGAGGAGATAAATTTAAGAAAGCAACATATATGAATCTCGGCGATTTGGAGACACAAGACCAGATTCAGGCGGCAAAATACTTTGGTTCGTTGCCCTTTATTGATAAATCACGCATCGGAATCTTCGGTTGGAGTTACGGAGGCTATATGTCATCGCTTTGCATCACCAAAGGAGCGGATTATTTCAAGACCGCAATCGCCGTAGCCCCTGTTACAACGTGGCGTTATTATGATAATATTTACACAGAACGCTATATGAGGACGCCACAGGTCAATTCGGACGGCTATGACCGCAATTCACCGATAAATCACGCCCAAAAACTCAAAGGAAACTTCCTTTTGATTCACGGAACGGGCGATGACAATGTGCATTTTCAAAATTCTATTGATTTCTCCAATGCTCTTATCAAAGCAGGTAAGCAATTCGAGGAATTTTTCTATCCTAACCGCAATCACGGAATATATGGCGGCAACACAAGGCTTCATCTCTACATCAAGATGACAGACTTCCTCAAACGCAAACTTTAATCAGTCCGCACCGCACCTGCATTAGTTTTTACCAAAGGCTGTTTGTGCGTGTCGGTGTGTCTCACACAGAGATTAATCTGACATTATATTTTTACAAGAGGCTGTTTGGTGAAAATAAAACAGCCTTTCGTGCGACTGAAACAGCGTTTTATTTTTCTAAAACAGCCTTTCATTTCGCACAAACAGTCTTTGATAAAAAAATAAAGTCAGTGCGACACGCACAAACAGCCTATTATTTCCGTATTAAGGCATAATATTCCAATCTTTCTTTATTTGTGAGTATCCGAAAGGGATATGGGAAAATTTATGTGCAATCCCAAACTTTGGAACGCAGGTATGCGGATTGTATAAAAATGTTGTACTTTTGTGATTTATAATGCTAAAAAAATGAACTAAGATGTTAGTCAAAACTTACGGCAGTGCAATTCAGGGAATCATTGCCACAACAATCACAATTGAGGTTAGCGTAGAAATAGGCATCAATTTCTTTCTCGTAGGCTTGCCCGACAATGCCGTAAAGGAGAGTCAGCAACGGATTTCCGCCGCATTGCAACAATATGGCTACAAGATACCGGGCAAAAAGATTGTAATAAATATGGCTCCTGCTGATATACGCAAAGAAGGCTCGGCTTACGATTTGCCGTTGGCGATAGGAATTCTCGGAGCCTCGCAACAAATTCTTTCGGACAGGTTTTCGGATTATTTAATTATGGGAGAATTGTCGTTGGATGGCTCTGTGAAAGCGATAAAAGGGGCTTTGCCTATTGCCATTGAAGCGAAGAAGCAGGGCTTTAAGGGCTTTATTCTTCCCGAAGTCAATGCTCAGGAAGCTGCAATAGTGGATGGTTTGGAGATTTACGGCGTTGAGAATATTCTTGAAGTGATTAATTTCTTCAATGGCGTATCTTCGTTGAACAGAGTGAAGGTTGATGTTAGCGGAGAGTTTCTTCGTTCGCTTGATACTTACGAATACGACTTTTCAGAGGTGAAAGGACAGGAGAATATCAAGCGTGCAATGGAGATAGCAGCGGCTGGGTCGCACAATATCTTGCTAATAGGGGCACCAGGCAGCGGAAAGACAATGTTAGCCAAGCGTTTGCCTTCAATATTACCGCCTTTGACGTTGGAGGAAGCATTAGAGACGACAAAGATTCATTCAGTTGCCGGACTAATGCCTACTAATACGCCGTTGGTAGCTGTTCGCCCTTTCCGCAATCCTCATCACACCATAAGCGATACGGCGTTAGTGGGCGGCGGAGCATATCCTCAACCCGGCGAAATCTCACTTGCACACAATGGAATCCTGTTTTTGGATGAATTACCTGAGTTTAAGCGGAACGTTTTGGAAGTTTTGCGACAACCGATGGAAAGCAGAATGATTACAATCTCACGAACAAAACAGACAAGCGACTATCCCGCAAATTTTATGCTCGTTGCAGCGATGAATCCTTGTGCTTGCGGATTTTATAATCATCCTTCAAAACAATGTACCTGTGCTGCGGGGTCGGTAAATAAGTATTTAAATAAAGTATCCGGTCCTTTGCTTGACAGAATAGACATTCAGATTGAGGTAATACCTGTTCCTTTTAAAGAATTGTCTGAATCCAGAGCAGGCGAACCAAGTCGTATTGTAAGGGAAAGGGTCATTGCTGCCCGCCAACGCCAGCAAGAACGTTTCAAAACCTTGCCTGATATTCATTCTAATGCACAAATGACTCCTAAAATTATGGCAGAATTTTGTCATCTTGAGCCTTCGGGGTTGGATTTGTTGAAAAGAGCAATGGACAAGCTTGGTTTGTCGGCACGAGCCTATGATAGGATTATAAAAGTATCAAGGACTATTGCCGACCTTGCTGGCAAAGAAAACATTGAAAACTCACATATCGCCGAAGCAATCAACTATCGCAGTCTGGATAGGGACTCTTGGGGACGTTAATGGGCTTCCAACCAGTTTTCTCCTTCCTTGCAATCCACTACAACAGGCACTCGCAGCGGCATTGCCTTAATCATCAGGTCGCTAACCGCCGTTTTGAGTTGTGATAATTCGGGTTTATAAACATCAAATATCAATTCGTCATGCACTTGCAAAATCATACGGGAACGAAGCGAATGTTGCTTAATATAATTGTGTATTGCATTCATGGCAATCTTTATCATATCGGCAGAAGACCCCTGAACAGGCATATTAACCGCATTTCTGGCAGCAAAAGCCCTCAAATTAAAGTTGCGTGAATTGATATCGGGCAAATATCTCCTGCGTCCGCAAATAGTAGAGACGTATCCGTTTTCTGAAGCCTTGCTTATGCTTTGCTCAATGAAGGCTTTAAGAGTCGGAAACGAAGTAAAATATTCATCAATCAGCGTTTGAGCCTCCTTACGTGAGATATTAAGTTGTTCCGATAAGCCAAAAGAAGATATTCCGTAGATAATACCGAAATTAACGCTCTTTGCATTGCGGCGCATCTGTGTTGTAACATCCTCAGGCTTCACCTTATAGATTTTAGCCGCCGTTGCAAGGTGAATATCCATACCTTCATTGAAGGCTTGGCACATATGCTCATCTCCACTCAAAGAAGCAATAATCCGTAACTCTATTTGAGAATAATCGGCTGCCATAAGCACAAAATTTTCCTTGTCTCTGCTGACAAAAGCCTTGCGAATCTCTCTGCCCAAATCTGTTCTGACGGGAATGTTTTGCAGATTGGGATTGTTGGAACTAAGCCTGCCGGTAGCCGTGTTTGCTTGATTGAAAGAGGTATGCACTTTGCCCGTTCGCTTATTTACCAACATCGGCAGGGCATCAACGTATGTGCTGATAAGTTTTGATAAAGAGCGATATTCAAGTATCAACGGCACGATGGGATGGGCATCCGACAACTTCACAAGCACTTCTTCCGATGTGGAAAACTGCTTTGATACCGATGTTTTCGCAATTTTTTTTCCGCTCATAATGTTTAGTTGCGTGAAAAGCACATCTCCGAGTTGTTTTGGCGAGGAAATATTAAATCTTATGCCGCCTGCCGCCTTGTAAATCTCATTCTCCAACTCCGATTTCTTGTTATTCAATTCCAAAGAGTAGTTTCGTAATTGCTCAACGTCAATTGCAACGCCTTCTCTCTCCATTGACAGCAACACATCAAGCAAAGGCATTTCTATCTCCTCAAACAATTCGCACATATTGTCGCTTTGCAACTTTGATTCCAGCAAAGGCTTCAACTGCAAGCACACATCGGCATCCTCAACAGCGTATTCCTTTAACTGTTCCTTATTTAAAAATGCCGCATTTATCTTTTCGCCCTTCTTAACCTTGCCGAAAACTTCCTCAAAAGCCATCATACTATAATTTAAATATGCTTCGGAAAGATAATCCAACTTATGACGAGCCTCCGCCTCAATAAGATAATGAGCGATAAGCGTATCAAAATGTTTGCCCTTTACTTCAATACCATAATTGAGCAATACATTTTTGTCAAACTTCATATTATGTCCGACCTTAGCAACATTCGCGTCCTCAAAAACAGGTTTCAGTATATCCAAACAGGCTTTCGTTTCATCGTTGTCTGATAAAAGCACAAAGAAACCCTGATGAGGCTCAACGCAAATGCTGATTCCTATCAATCGGTCGTCCATTTCCAAGCCTGTTGTCTCGGTATCAAAGCACATAATCCCCTTTCGGAGTATCAAATCTGCAATCTGCCGCATTTGTTCCTCACTTTCTACAAACAGATACTCGTGTTGTGTGTTTTTTATGTTGTTATACATTGAGGAAGCAAACAAATCTCCCTGTCCAATGCCGCTTTCTCCGAATAAATCTTGCTGTTGAGATGCGGAATGTTGCTTTGGCGGCAGGGATTCGGCTTTTTGTCCGAATATTGTGAAGAAACGTTTTGCAAAACTGCGGAATTCCAACTCCTCAAACAGCACGTTGCATTTCTCAAAGTTCGGTTGAGCAATTGCCAATCTCTCCTCATTGAAATCAATCGGCACATCAAGGCGAATAGTAGCCAGTTGCTTGCTGAGAAGTATCATTTCGCGGCTTTCTTCCACCGCTTTGCGAACCGAATTGCTTTCTATGGCGGCAGTATTGTCAAGCATTGCTTCAACGCTGTCAAACTGCCGCATCAATAATTTGGCTTTCTTTTCGCCTATTCCTTTGGCTCCCGGAATGTTATCGCTGCTATCTCCCCATAAAGCAAGGATATCTATCACCTGACACACGTTTCGTACCTCAAATTTAGCCAAAACGTCAGCCGTTTTCAGTATTTCATCCGGATTACCCATACGTGCGGGCTTCAGAATCCTTATATTATCATCCACCAATTGAGCATAATCCTTATCGGGAGTAACCATCAGCACCTCATAACCCTCTTTCGCCGCCTTCTTTGCAAGAGTCCCTATCACATCATCGGCTTCGAAACCCTCACAACAAAGTATGGGAATATTCATCGCCTCTATCAACGCCTTAATATAAGGTATGGCTGCGACGATATCCTCCGGCATTGCCTGACGGTTTGCTTTGTATGCGGCGAATTGCTCATGGCGAAAAGTTTCTTGCTGCAAATCGAATGCTATTCCTAAGGCTTGCGGTGAGTATTTGGTCAATAAATCGAGCAAGGTATTGAAAAAACCGAGTATTGCACTGGTATTTAAGCCTTTTGAGTTGATTCGGGGATTCTTATTCAAAGCATAAAATGAGCGATAGATGATAGCCATAGCATCAATCAGCATTAAGCGTTTCTTTTCCATTACTTTATTGTGTTTATGTCGGCAAAGATACAAATTATATCTCTCTCCTGCGTGCCGCTCCTGCATTAGAGCGTGCCGCATCAGCATTACGGACTGCCGCATTAAAGCCTGATTATTATAATGTTTGCTTTGGTGAAAATAAAACGCTGTTTCATTTTAATAAAGTCAAGGAATATTTTACTAAGGCTTGATTTCATTTTTCTAAAAGGCTGTTTTATTTTTCCCAAAGTGCGTGCCGCACTGACGATGCTTGCCATTGCTAAAATAATGCAAGAACGGCAGGCATTGATACGGGCTTTGGCAGACGTTAAAGTATGCAAGCGAAAATTCTTTCTTCTATATAGACCCGCCTTATAAGCCTTTGAGCCAAACATCCGCCTTTAATTCTTATTCAAAGGAGGGTTTTGATGATGCGGAGCAGATAAGGCTTAAACAATATTGTGATGTATTAAATCAAAACGGCTGTTCATGGATTTTAAGTAACTCCGATGTGAAATCAAACGACATTAGCAATAATTTTTTTGACGATTTGTATTCATATTATCAAATAAATCGTGTTTGGGCATCACGTTTTGTTAATGCCCGACCTGATAAGAGGGGGAAATTAACAGAATTGCTTATCAGGAATTATGATAATAGACCGATTAAACAAGCAATAAGTTTTCTATAATGATGCTTGATTAAATCCTTATAAAATAACATTCTGACGAAACGCCGTTTGGTTAAAATGAAATTAAGCCTTAGTAAAATATTCCTTGACTTCATTTTAACCAAAGGCTGTTTTGTGGAAACAGATCTGCGATGGCGTTGTTTGCAATGTCTTTTTGGGATAGGGAATGGATATTTGACAAAAATAATAGGTCTTGTGTATTAATTTTTTTGCAAAAAAATCTTTGTGTTATCTTTTTTTGTAATTTTGCAGCCTGTATATAAATAAAAAGCAAATGAAAAAGAATTTATTAATCCTCATTTCAGCACTATCTATCTTGATATTAGGTGGTTGTAAAGACAATTCGTGGAAAGAAAAAGAGAAAAAGTTACAAGACTCTTTTGCTCAAATTCAGGAAACCCAGACCTCAAAAATGGAAACCTTCATAAAAAATTTGAATGAAATTGATTCCACGCTGCATGAAGTAAATCAGATGTACATTAGTGCAAGAGAGAATACCGACAATTCAATACCTGCTACTGATTTGGTTGAAAGTATTAAGCAACAAATTGAAGTGGTAAAACAAAGACTTGATACCCAGAAAGAGAAAGTTGTAGTTATGCAGAAAGAAAGCCCTAATGCTAACGTTTCTGGCTTAATGCAGATGATTTCCAATTTACAAATTCGTATCATTGAAAAGCAACAGGAAATAGATAGGCTTACTGCTCTCATCAAAGACAAGGATAGGCAGATTGAAAGCTTGGAATCTTCATATCAAAGCAATGTTAAGGCTCTTCATGCTGAAAATAGTAAGAAGGATGTTAGAATTTCGGAAATGGAAGACGCACAAAATACGGCTTATTTTATTATTGGAACGCGATATGAGTTGCAAAAAAAAGGAGTAATCAATGAGAAAGGCGGATTTATCGGGATAGGAAAATGGCCTGTTATTGCTTCAAACAGCGATTTGGCAATAATGAAAAAGATAGACATAAGAAATACCCGTCAAATACCCCTTTCAGGTCAGCGAGCAACGATAATCACACCTCACAACACAACTTCATTTTCATTAGAGGGCAATCATAACAATCCTACTGCAATCAACATAAAAGATCCTTCGCTTTTCTGGCGTACATCTCATTGTTTGGTGGTAGTAATCAATTAAGGAATATAATATAATACGTATTTATATAACATAAACGGCGTTTCAGATAAATGAAACGCCGTTTTTTTTGCTTATAAGAACAAAATGGAATACATATATAATAAGGTGTATCCGAAATTGAACGGACGCTATCTCTAAACGAAAGTTTTCTATTAAAAAAGTTTGCAGTTTTCAGAAAAAGATATACCTTTGCACCCTCAAAATGAAATATAACATAAATAAATCATAAAAACATATGCAAAATAAAGGTGCTATTAGAGCCATTGCTATTATTTTTGCGTTGGTATGCTTGTACCAACTTTCTTTTACCTATTTTTCAAAAAGGGTAGAAGATAAAGCGGAAAAATATGCAATGAGTGCTTACACTAAGAACTTGGCAAAGCAACTTGCAAATGGTGATGCGTTGAGAGAACAGGAGTTATTGGATTCTATTTCGTCGCAAAGAGAAAGTTACTATCTTGATTCGGTTTCCGACAAGACTGCTTATAATTTCCTTTTCTTACGTAAATTTACTTATCGTGAATGCAAGACAAGAGAGATTAATCTTGGTTTGGACTTAAAGGGTGGTATGAATGTTATGATGGAGGTTTCCACTCTTGATGTTGTAAGGAATCTGGCTACCAATCCTGCTGACCCGAATCTTAAAAAATTGATTGATAAATCAGTCGCTATACAGAAAGAAAGCGGAAAGAATTTTATTACTTGTTTTAAGCAGGTTGTTGAGGATGAAGGGCAGAAAGGGAAAATTGATTTATCTGCATTTTTCCGTGTGAAGTTGAAAGACAAAGGCATAACGGCTACATCTTCTAATGAGGCTGTATTGGCTGCTATAGATAAGGAATGTACCGATTCTTATGATAGAACATTTCAAGTTTTGTCAAAACGTATAGATAAGTTTGGCGTTGCACAACCAACTATAAGAAAGTTGGAGGCTACCGAAAGAATATTGATAGAACTTCCGGGTATTAAAGACCCTCAACGTGTCAGCAAACTTTTGGAGGGCACTGCACAGTTGGAATTTTGGCTTTGCGGTAATGCGGCAAAGGTTTTGCCTGATTTGTCAAATGCCGATAAATGGTTGGCGACGGTAGGAGTATCCGATTTAAAAGATACTATCGATTTATCTAATGAATTGGAAACTCAGACATCTACAACAGAACTTGCAAATGAACCTAAAAAAGATACCGGTATTGCAAATACCAATCCTCTATTTGCAAAGTTGCAGCCTAATCAGGGCAATCTTCATCCGAGTGTTGTAGGTGTTGCTGCTGCTCAGGACAGGGTTGCCGTTAATGAAATGCTGCATAAAGCCTCTAAAATGCTGCCTCAGGATGTTAAGTTCTTATGGTCGGCTAAGCCTATGAAAGGAACTAATCTGTATGAATTGTATATTCTTAATTATACCAATAAATCAAAGACTGCTTTGTTAGACGGAGATGTGATTTCCGATGCTAAAAATGATTTCAATCAACAAGGGCAGCCGGTTGTTTCTATGGTAATGAAGGATGAGGCTGCAAGAAAATGGGCAAAGATAACAGGTTCTAATGTAGGTAATAATATTGCTATTGTTTTGGATAGTGTAGTTTATTCAGCACCGACTGTTAATGGCGAAATCACGGGAGGACGTTCGGAAATATCAGGTTCATTTACCGTAGATGAAGCAAAAGACTTGGCAAATATATTAAAGTCGGGTAAATTGACTGCTCCTGCAAAAATTGTTCAGGAATCAATCGTTGGACCTTCTCTCGGAGAAGAATCTATTCACGCAGGTATGTTATCATTCATTGTTGCGTTTTTGTTGGTGCTTATTTATATGGTCTTTTTCTATAATATGGCAGGTATTACAGCAAGTATAGCCTTGATTACAAACTTATTCTTCCTATTTGGAGTTTTGGCTTCAATTGGAGCGGTTTTGACATTGCCTGGTATAGCGGGTATTGTACTTACAATGGGTATGGCTGTTGATGCTAACGTTATTATATATGAACGTATAAAAGAAGAGTTGTTGGCAGGAAAGACTGTCGGCACCGCCATACAAGACGGATACAAGGCTGCTTATTCGGCTATCATTGACGGAAACGTTACCACATTGCTAACAGGTATAGTTCTTGCATATTTCGGCAGTGGTCCTGTTCAAGGTTTTGCTATTACACTATGTATAGGTATCCTTACCTCATTATTCTGTGGAATCTTCGTATCACGTTTGATATTTGAATTCATGCTTAGTAGGAAGAAATACCATAACCACATAAAATTCTACAATAGATATACAAAGCATTTCCTAGAAAATCCTAAAATCAATTTTGTAGGCGGACATAAGGTACAATATGCTATTACGATAATAATGGTATTGATTGCTGTCGGTTCAATTACTTTTAAAGGAATGGATTATGGTATAGACTTTGTCGGAGGAAGAACTTATGTATTGCGTTTTGACCAAGATGTAAATCCTAATCAGATACGTGCATCTTTGACAAAGGAATTTGGTTCTGCTCCTGAGGTTAAGACATTCGGACCTAACTATCAGGTGAAGGTAACCACAGATTACAAGGTTAATGAGGATAATGATGATGTAAAGACAGAAGTTATCGCAAAACTACACGATGGAACCAAACAATTCTTTAAATATAAAAATATAACAATAAACGAATTTAAGAACACAACCGAAAGTCCTTTGGGTATTATCAGTTCTGAAATAGTCGGACCAACGATGGCGGATGATATTAAACGCTCTGCGGTTATTGCCGTTGGTGCATCATTGTTGTTAATCTTTATATATATAGGTATAAGATTCAAGAAATGGCAATATGGCTTGGCAGGGTTGGCGTCTTTGACTTTTGACGCTTTGATGACCATAGGTTTGTTCTCATTGTTTAGCGGAGTATTGCCGTTCAGTCTTGAAGTAAGTCAGGACTTTGTGGCGGCTGTGCTGACGGTTATCGGATATTCAATCAATGATACTGTTATTGTGTTTGACAGAGTAAGAGAAAATGTCAATCTTTATCCTAAACAACCTTATGGAAAGATGATGAATGACGCAATGAATCAAACATTAAGCCGAACTTTCAATACCTTAGGTTCTACATCGTTGGTTTTATTGATAGTATTTATTTTCGGCGGAGAAGTATTAAGAGGATTTATGTTCGCATTGTTACTCGGTATGATTTCAGGAGCATTTTCTTCTTTATTCCTTGCCTGTCCGATAGCATATAGTTTAATAACAAGAACGAAAAAAGAAAAAGTAAAATTAGTAACAAAATAAAAAAACGGAGGGAAATATTTATTAAAAATCATAAGGACTAAATAAATATTTCCCTCTAAATTTTGGCAGTGTGAAAAATTTTTGTACATTTGCCAGCATTAAAATATTAGAGTATGGGTACCTCTATTTTGGTAATATTTGCAGTAATTGCCTTGATTATTAGTAGATTTGCTAAGGTTGCCACCTCAGATTCGTCAGAGAAAAAGAACGAAAAGAAATGGCAAAATGAAGGAAAATCTATTTTGGAAATGCTGTTGGATAGAGAGAAATTAGAGAAAAATGAAGAAAAACAAAAAATAAATTTAGATGAGCAATGTGCAGAAGTAAATATGTGGGATAAAGAAGAACGAAACAGGCTTTCGGCACAGCAAAATCAAGAAATAAAACAGCAGAATCAAGGAACGGAACAACAAAACAAAGAAAATAAATTCAGTCTTAAAGAAGCAGTGATTTATAACGCTATTTTGGACAGACCTTATAAATAAACGTGAAATAAAAATAATATAATAATATATATGAGTATGTTGAAAAAAATATTATTTGCTATTGGGTTGTTTATTTCAACTTCATTAGCATTGTATTCTCAGGGAACTCTAACAGGAAGAATCGTTGATGACAAAGGCGAACCTGTTTATATGGCAACAGTCCTCGCCTTGCAGAACGATGAGCAAAAGGGAGGTGCGGTAACAGATGCGGATGGAAACTTTCGTATAGGTAGCCTTGAAGCCGGAAATTATGATATCAAAGTTTCTTATAGCGGGTATCAGACGACAACAAAAGCTGGTGTCATAGTTAGAGCAACTGGTTATTCAAGGACAGGTGATATAGCCATTAAGGCAGGTATAGATTTGCCCCCTGTAACAGTTACAGGTACGCCTATTGTTGAGCAAGGAAGTTCTTCGTCAGGTAAAACCATGAGTACGGAAGATATACAGAAGATGACAGGTAATAGTGTTACTGAACTTGTTGCTTCAACTGCTGGCGTTCAGGAAAATGCCGATGGCTCGGCAGGTAAGTTTAGAGGGGAACAAAGCGTTACTTATGTGAATGGTGTTGCAAAGAAAACATCGGTTGAGGTTCCTAAGGAGGCGTTAGGAGAAATTAAAGTAATACTTGGTGGTGTTCCTGCAAGCGTTGGTGAAGCAATGGGAGGAGCACAAATAATTACTATGCGACCTCCTTCAAATAAGTTTATAGGTTTGCTTAGTTACCAAACATCCGAACCGTTTGATACGCGAGGAATGCATAGAGGGGATTTCTACCTGACCGGTCCTCTTGTACAGAAAAAATTAGAAAGTGGAGCTATTAGGACAATAATGGGCTTCCGTTTGTCGGGTTTTAATGTTTATCAGAGCGACCCTTATAGACGTACAAGCGATAGGTACTATTATATGGGTAAAGAAGATGTTGTAGAAAGATTATCTAAGAATCCGTTAATATATAACCCTATTACAGGAGCAGTAAATTATGCGGCAAATTATTTAACAAAAGATGATTTTGAAAGAGTTGGTCGCAAACCGAATATGTGGAGTAATTCATTAAATCTGGATGGAGAGTTGAATTTCCAATTTTCTGAGAATAGCATTTTGAAGATAACGGGTTCATATAATAATTCATTGGGTAGAATTGCTTCTGCCGGTAATATGTATTTGAATAATGCTTATAATGGTAAAGCAAAAGGAGACGGATTTAGTGTGATAGTAGATTACACCCAAAAATTCTTAGCCTCGGATACAAGCTCTTTAATTAGAGATGTTATATTCAATTTTACAGGTTCTTATGAGCGTGCTTATGCTGAAAACTTTAATCCTGAGCATGGAGATGATGTATTTCGTTATGGACATGTAGGAACTTTTGTAACGCACAGAAAGCGCACCTACGCTCTTGACAGAATGGTAATAAATGGTCTTGAGCAATACGTTTATAGACAGCAGGCAGGACTTATGGATTATCAAGTTGATTACACACCTTCATCATACAACCCCGGCTTGGCTGCTTACACAACACAATTATACTATGGCGATGATTTTGCCTCTTTAAGAGAAAGTACTTTAGGTACGAATGCTCAGTATAATCTTAATGCAACTAATATAGGACAATATTTCGGATTGCTCAATGGAAATTTGCCTTCTTCAATATATGGTTATACAACTAATATAGGTACAGGTTATTCTAACTATGTGAAATCGGAAGATCAATATATTTATGCTGCCGCAAAGGTTACCGCAAATATAGGAGATAAAACTTTCCCTCATTCGTTGGAATTAGGCTTTCAATATGACCAGGCAATACATAGAGGATATAGTTTGAATGCTACTTCATTATGGACAATAATGAAACAGAATGTTAATAACCATTTTATTAATGCTCTGGATTTGAACAATCCTATGATAGATGAATCGGGTTCTATACCTGTAGTTTCTTATAATTTCCTCTATAATGCAGACCAGCAAACTTATTTTGACCGTTCTTTGCGTGAGGCGTTAGGCTTGCCTGTCAATGGAACGGATATTATAGACATTGATAGTTATGACCCTTCAACATTCTCTATGAGTATGTTTGAACCTGACGAATTATTTAATTCCGGTAACAATATCATTTCTTATTATGGATATGACCATACGGGAAAGAAAGTTACGGGAAAGAAGAGTTTGCAGGACTTCTTTAGCAACAAGAGCAGGACTCTTGGGTCATGGGAACCAATTTATATGGCAGGCTATATTCAGGATCAGTTCCAAATACAAAACTTAATATTTAATGTTGGTGTTCGTGTTAATCGTTTTGATGGAAATCAAATGGTTTTGAAAGATCCTTATTTGTTATGGAATTCTTATACTGTTGGAGATTTTAAATCTGCAGGATATGGCGATAGAGTTAATAGCAAAATGGGAGATAATTATGTAATTTATGTGGAAGACCTGAAACATGACCCTACAATGGCATCGGTTGCTATCACAGGTTATCGTAATGGTAATACGTGGTATGATAAAAACGGAACAGAAGTAGCTGACCCAACGTTAAGTGCTAATGGCATTAAGAGTTCGGAAGGAAAACTCATACCATATAGAAAAGGTGAGTTAAGTGCAACAGGATTCCCTGTTGATGAAAAAGGCAACCAGGTTGCTTTTGCTGATGCATTCAAGGATTATGAGCCAGAGGTTGTAGTTGAGCCTCGTATAGCATTTTCTTTCCCTGCTACCGACAATTCGGTCTTTAAGGCATCTTATGAGGCTATAGCAAGTCGTCCGGGCAATGGAACTTGGCAGGCAAATTATATGAATTATTTACCTGATTTCTTCTCTAAAGTAGGTTCTAATTTGAGTATAATATCTAATCCTGCATTAAAATCCGAAAAGGTTACTAAATATGAATTAGGTTTTGAACAGGCGCTTACTAAAACATCAAAAGTTGGTATTACAGCATTCTATAAACAAACGAGCGACCTTATAAATATGGTTCAATATGTAGGTGCTGATCCTGCCGGTACATATTATACTTATGGCAATCAGGATTTCAGAACAATTAAAGGTGCTACATTTGAATATGTATTAAGATTTTCTCAAAACTTTGATTTTAATATTAATTATACTCTTCAATATGCCGATGGTACTGTCGGATTACCTACAAATACTATTCTCGGATTAATCAGAGCAGGTTATCCTAATATTAAACTTATGTTCCCTATTGCTGATGACCATAGACATGAAATAAAGTTCTTTGCGTCTTATCGTTTTGCAGGAGGTAAAGATTATAAAGGACCTACAACTACGAGAAAAGTAAAAAGTGCAGACGGTGAAGATATGGTCAAATCTATTAGATGGTTGCAGAATGCAGGTATTTCATTACATGGTGTTTTGCAGTCGGGGGCTCCATATACAAGATTATTCAGCAATACACAATCAACAATTGTTGGTAGTTTCAATGGTTCTCGTTTGCCATGGTGGTATCGTATAGATATAGAAATATACAAAGGATTTCAAATCAAAGTAGCAAAGAAACCGACGGAATTGCAAGTGTATTGCCGAGTACGTAATCTGTTAAATTCAAAGAGTATTTTAGGTGTGTTTGGAGTAACGGGTGATCCTGATGACAACGGATATTTGACCGACCCTGAAACACAAACAGTCATCAATGGACAGGAAAATGCTGCTTCATATAGAGCATATTATTCCATGATGTTGAACAATAGTTATTTTAATTATATACCTCCTACGACAGTAGATTTAGGTGTTAGGTATTCATTCTAATAAAATTTAAGGTTAATAAAGAAAATATTTGAAATATGAGACATATAATTAGTAAAGTATCGTTATTGTTAGTCTGCTTGTCAATAACCTTTTCGGCAAGTGCCGAACTTTACAAAGGGAAAGTAGCTAAGAAAAAACCTAATAAAGCAAGCGTGGAACGCTGTAGTAAAGCAACAGGTTCATCAGAATTGAGTGTTAACAATGTCCGTGCACGTATTAATACCGGAGGTACAATGTGGAATTCGGAGTCAGTTGCTCGTTATTATGTGCCTAAGGATGGACAAGCAACTTCAATGTTTGCAGCTGCATTATGGATTGGAGGGCAAGATGAAAACGGGCAGTTACGAGTTGCAGCTATGAGATTCGGATCGGAAGGAGATGATTTTTGGCCTGGTCCGTTATCAGTGGATCAAAATGCGTCTGTTGATAAAGAAGTTTGCGAGAAATGGGATAGGCATTTTAGAATTACCAAAGCAGAGGTTGATAGATTTCGTTCAAGTTTTACTCCGACAGGAGATGGTGGAGTTGTGCCTGGAACCTACGATCCTGAACTCTTAACGGATGCTATTAGGGAGTGGCCAGCAACAGGAGATATGAGCAAAAAGCAAAGTAAATATTTAGCTCCTTTTTATGATGCTGACGGAGACGGCGTATATGATTATACTGCAGGAGATTATCCTTATTATGATTTTGATAATGCTCTTTGTCCGATAACAAAAAGAGATGCCTTGCCTGCTGGTGTTCCTTACGTCCCTGACTCTACTTATGAATCAAGAAATTATTCGCCTTACAATGGTACAGGAGGTCTAATGCCCGCAATAGGCGGATTGTTGGTTGATCAGGTATTAAAAGGCGATGAAACACTTTGGTGGGTGTTTAATGATAAAGGAAATGCTCATACAGAAACAGGTTCTCCTAACCCTATTGGACTTGAAATAAGGGCACAGGCTTTCGCTTTCACTATGAATAACGAAATTAATAACATGACATTCTATTCTTATGAAATAATAAATCGTTCTACATTTACATTACAAAACACATATTTCAGTCAATGGGTTGATCCTGATTTGGGATATTCTTTTGATGACTATGTAGGATGTGATGTGAAAAGAGGTTTAGGATATTGTTATAACGGTAAAGCAATAGATGGTCCTGGTACAGGAGCGTATTCAGGTAATCCTCCTGCTGTAGGTATAGATTTCTTTCAGGGACCTTATATGGACCCTGACGGACAGGATAACCCCAAAGTAGATACGAACTGGTTCTATCAAGAAGGTAGAATGTCGGAATTAGACCAGTTTAGAAAAGATTCTTCTAACGGTCCTCAAATACCTGGTCGGGCTGTAAACCAAATATTATTAACTGATGCTGCAGAGAACTTTCTTCAGGCATGGTATCCTGTCGGCTTAGATTCTGCTCATACTGCAATTAATGCTTGTGCAATTAACGGAGTGAATTTTGGTAATGGAATAATTGATGACGAACGATTTGGTATGCGTCGTTTTGTATATTATAATAATGATGCTGACGCTAATAATGGAGAACCAAAGAGTGCTTCCCATTATTATAACTATTTGAGAGGTATTTGGCAAAATAATCAAAGGATGAAATTTGGAGGTAACGGATATAATTCTGGAATAACTAGCGCTAACGCTGACTGTGATTTTATGTTTCCAGGCAATTCTGATATATGGAATTGGGGAACACAAGGAATAGATCCGTTATTAGGTGATTATTGGACAGAAGAACAAGCAGGAAATGCTCCGAGCGATAGGCGTTTTATGCAATCTGCAGGACCTTTTACATTGAAACCAGGTGCTATAAACTATATTACAGTTGGTATTCCTTGGGCGCAAGCTGCCTCAGGAGGACCTATGGCTTCGGTAGAGTTATTAAGAGTGGTTGATGACAAGTGTCAAACATTATTTGATAACTGTTTTAATATTTTGGAAGGACCGGATGCTCCTAATCTTACAATTCAAGAGTTGGATAGAGGATTAATACTTTATTTAACCAATGAGATGGGAAATAACGTTAATGAATCTTTTGATAAACTAGATCCGCAGATTCCAAGAAGCTATAAAAGAATAACTGATACAATAGAGAGAATAGACACTATAATAACAATATCTCTTGGTGATACAATAACTAGACGTGATACTATATTAAAAGAAGTAACTGTTGAGTATGATAGAAATTATCACTTTGAAGGGTATCAAATATTTCAGGTAAAAGATGCAAATGTAAAGGTTGATGAGATTTATGATAACTCTAAGGCTCGTTTGGTTGCACAATGTGATATTAAAAATGACATAAAGAAATTGATAAACTATGATGTTGATCAAGGGATAGGCGCCCTTAAACCACAGGCAATGGTTGATGGAGCCGATCAAGGTATCAGCCATTCTTTCCAAATTACCGAAGATATGTTCGCCGCAACGAATGATAGACGAATAGTTAATAATCAGAAATATTATTACATAGCTATTGCTTATGCTCAAAATAACTATAAGCCATTTGACCCTACCGATGCTTTGGCTGTTGATGGACAAAAGCAACCTTATTTGGCAGGTAGAAAGCTCGGAACAGGAAAACCGATAGAGCCTGTTATGGGTATCCCTCATAAAACAGATGCTTCGGGCAACTTGGTACAATCTTCTTTCGGAATGATGCCTGAGATATTTAGAATAGAAGGTAATGGAAATAGCGGAGTGGCTACAGGTCTTAAATGGCAACAATCAACTGTGGAAAGCTTGATGGGGGCAGCAGGTGTTGAGCCTGATACTAATTTCGTACCAATGATAGGGTATGAAAAAAATTACGGACCTGTTAATATTAAAATAGTAGATCCTCTTAATGTTAAAGCAGGTAATTTTGTATTGAAAGTTGTCCCTAAGGGATGGACTCCTGATGATACTACATCCGGAAATTTAATTATTGATAGTTGTTATTGGGCTTTGATGAGAGAAGATGGAGACTTAATAGAAGATAAGCAATTCATATTATCCGACAGACCATTATGCGATGTTAATGAACAAATTATTCCTGAGTTAGGAATATCAATAACTATGACTAATCCTGCTCCTGTTGCAAATGCTCTTGCAACTGCATCTTCCGACAGAATGCAAGGAGGAGACTTGTTGTCGGAGTCAATATTATATGGTTCATCAAATGTAAGTTTTGTAGAAAATAATAAGGCGTGGTTGTCAGGTATTGCCGATAATAATTCATCTGTTCAACTTAACTGGATACGCTCGGGAAGTAAATATTCTTCTACTAGTGTTCATGATGCTGGTTTTATGACAGATACTTCAGGTAGTTACGCACAGAGCAGTTATGATTATTTAACAGGTAATACTTCTAATAATTCTTTAGTACACTATATGTTAGATCCTCAATCTATGGCAGAAAAATTACCTGCTGGTTGGGCTCCTTATAGAATGACATCGTTTATGCAAAATATGCCGGGCTTTACCGAGTATTATTTCAAAGATATTGTTGATACTACTGCTCTTAGATATAAACACCTTATAACTGAAAATCCAAGTTTGGTTTCTAATGATATGAATAATTTGGCTTCGGTTGATATAGTTTTCACAAGCGATAAATCAAAATGGACGCGTTGCCCTGTTATTGAAATGGGTACTAATCCTGACCGCACGGAGGGTAATGCAAGAAAATTCCAATTGAGAAGGCATGCTTCTGTTGATAAAAACGGACAACCTGACTCAACTGGAAATGGTATGGGATGGTTCCCGGGTTATGCAATTAATTTGGAAACAGGCGAGCGATTGAACATTGTTTTTGGTGAAAACTCTATGTATGGACAGCAAAATGGTAGAGATATGCAATGGAACCCTACGGATTTAACTGTTGAAGGTTCAACCGAGCAAAGACTTGTCTTCGGAGGAATGCATTATATCTATGTATTGGGAACTACTCCATATAAATTGTATGGATATACGGGAACTAATAGTCCGAATACGCTTCAAAGAAGTATAAATGTTACACCTCCTCGTTATGATGCAGGAAAATGGGCTTATGATCTATTGAAAGAATTGGATAACTTAGACCCAATGATAGGCGATAGTACGATAGGAATAGATGCGAAATCAAGAATATTCTGTGCTGCACATAAAGTCTTCGGTTCTGCTATGTGGGTAGGTATGCCGTTGGCATCAGCATTCAAATATGGTAGCGGTTCTACAGAAGAGAACAGATCTCAATCTAATATTCCTACCACAGCCACTGTTGCTTTAAGAGTTCGCAAACCTTATAATAATAATTGGACATCAGCAAATGATACGGCAAGTAGTCCTCAGAATGATAACAGACCAATGTATATGTTTGCCATCACTTCTGATATTGGAACTATAATAGATCATAAACCAACATCAGAGTCGGCTTTGGATTTGATAGCAGTAGTTCCTAACCCTTATTTTGCTGCTTCTACTTACGAATTAGACCGGGTGCAAAACCTTGTTAAAATAACTAACGTTCCTGTTAATGCTTATATAACTATATATACTGTTGATGGAACGGTTGTAAGAAAATTGAGAGGACCGTCTTCTATGACAACAAATGGCATTTTGCCTTATGTTGAGTGGGATTTGAAAAACCATAAAGGCTTACCGATTTCCGGAGGAATGTATTTGATACATATCAAGGCAGATGGAATAGGGGAAAGATTGATAAAATGGTTTGGAGCTCTTAGACCTGTGGATTTAAATTCGTTTCCTAATTAATAATTAATGACAAAAGTAGATAACTTTAATAAACAGAGAATATGAAAAATATATATAGAATATTTACTTTAATGATGTTAGGTCTATTGATGATACCTAATATGTTAAATGCGGGAAATGATGATAGAAGGGGAACGGCAGGTATGCCTGAACTTCTCCTTAATCCCTGGGTTCGCAGTGCTGGATGGGGAAGTGTTAATACTGCTTGTGGTAAAGGTATAGATGCTTTGTTTTCAAACGCTGCAGGTCTCGGATTGAATACAGGTACGGAGGGGTATTTCACATATTCCTCTCTTTACAAGAATTCTGTTAGTAATATTGCATTTGGTTTATCTCAAAGTCTTGGTGAAAAATACGGAGTTTTAGGCTTATCTTTTACATCTATGGACTATGGTACGGTAGAGAAAACCACAGAGGGTAGCCCAGAGGCAGGAAATAATGGAACGTATTCAGCTACTACTACCTCAATAGCAGTATCGTATGCAAAGGGCTTTTCAAGTGCAATTTATTTCGGGGCAACGGTTAAACTTTTGACTACCGGTATCAGTAATGTTACGGCAACAGGTTTTGCAATAGACGCAGGTGTGCAATATCGTACAGGAGAAAACTATGAGTACAAATTCGGTATCGCATTAAAGAACTGGGGTCCATCCATGAGCTATGAAGGAGACGGACTTTCAATAGATGGGCTACTTGGTAATTCCAATCATAGTCAAACTGTTGAGCAACGCTCGGCAACTTTTGAGTTACCTTCAAGTTTGAATATCGGTGCATCTTATGACTTACTTTTTGCAGAAAACACAAACCGCATAACATTCGCAGGAAACTTTGCTTCAATGGCATATTCAAAAGATCAATATACATTAGGTATAGAATACGGATTTAAGAGTTTCTTTATGCTTCGTGCGGCTTATACATACGAGGCAAAAGGCACTGAAGACATATTTCCCGGAGGCACTGGTGTAGGCGAAGAAGGTACTACAAATCTTGTATCGGGTTTCTCCGCAGGTGCTACTGCAAGTTGGCCTATTAAAAATAAGAAAACAGGCAGAGAGAGCATAATAACTATTGATTACGGCTTCCGTTCAACAAAAGTTTTTGGAGGTATTCACTCAATAGGAGTTACTTTTAACATATAGAAAACAAATAGAAATTTTACAAAATATGAATCGGAGGCTTTGAATAAAAGCCTTCGGTTTGTTTTTATTAACTTTAAGAGAAATGGCTGAAGTAAAATATTATTCGGAAGAAGGACTGCAAAAATTAAAAGAAGAATTAAAACAACTAACGACCATAGAACGACCTGCTATCTCTGCTGCTATTGCAGAAGCGAGGGATAAGGGAGATTTGTCTGAGAATGCCGAATATGATGCGGCTAAAGAAGCACAAGGATTGTTGGAAACAAGAATCGCAAACTTGCAAACGTTGATAGCAAACGCCAGATTGTTAGACGAAAGCAAGTTAGATACATCCAAAGTCTTGCTTTTGTCAAAGGTAGAGTTTGAAAACCTGGCATTAAAGAAGAAAATGGTTTATGAAATAGTGCCTGAGAGCGAAGCCAATCTAAAAGAAGGTAAAATATCAGTAACATCCCCGATAGCCAAAGGACTTTTGGGCAGAAAGGTCGGCGAGATTGCCGAAATCGTTGTTCCTGTCGGTACGATGAAAGTTAAAATCACTAAAATAACACGCTAAATGGCTACAATATTCACAAAGATTATCAAAGGCGAGATACCTTCCTACAAAATTGCAGAGAACGAATATTGTTACGCATTCCTTGATATTTCTCCTCTTGAGAAGGGACATACGCTTGTTGTGCCGAAACAGGAAGTTGATTACATATTTGACTTGGACGATAAGACTTTATGCGAATTGCATCTCTTCTCCAAACGGATTGCGAAGGCGATTCAAAAAACTATTCCTTGCCCTAAGGTTGGTATGGCAGTGATTGGTTTGGAGATTCCGCACGCTCATATACATCTTGTGCCGTTGCATGAGGTCGGAGACTTGGATTTCAAACGTGAAAAGAAGGTTCTGACGCCCGAAGACTTCAAAGCAATAGCCGCAAACATTGCTTCAAATCTTGAAAAGTAGATTCCGACTTTCTGAAATACCTATTTACGATTTTTAAGTAGGATATGCTTGCCGTGTAATCACTAAATTTCATTATGAAATAAGGCACTGATTTATAGAAACAAAGGATTATTAAAATGAGAGGCTGTTTCGTGCGAATGAAACAGCCTTTTATTTTTATAAAACAGCCTTTCATAAAACTCAAACAGCCTCTCATAAAAAAATAATGTCAGTGCGACACGCACAAACAGCATCTTGTAGAAATAGAACGTCAGACCGACCGGACAATAGCAAAGTAAGGGAGATTTATGGCTGATTAAATGCGGATTTATCGGCGTAAGCAGCAATTTTATCGGGGAAAAAAGGTGGTTTTATCGTTTTTCGCTTGACACAGGGCAGAAATTGTTGTTACTTTGCAACTCAAAATTAACGTAAAGAGATAAAAAATAAATTTAAAATTACCTTTTATGAAATCAAAACATAGAAAACATGGCAGAAAACCTCATTCGGGTTTAGTATTGGCTCTTTTGCTTATATTGGTAGGGGGCTTGTCGCTGTTAAGCACTTATTCGGGTTGGGGCAACCTTAAACCTATTATTTTTTCATGGTGGATGCTTCTCGTGATAATCGGTATTATTGCGTTGGCATCACGTGCCATCACCACCTTCCTTGTCTTTGCCGGAACGGGAACATTCTTCCTTTTGCCGAAGATTGATACGCTGGTAACGGCATTTGATTTGCCTGCCGATTTTGTGAGCAATTACTGGGGCGTATTGCTGATTTATCTCGGTCTTGTGGCTTTGCTTCACGCTCTTGTCAGGCACAGGCATGGTTTTTGCCGTGTTTATTATAACGGATGCTCGTATAAGGAGGGCGGAAAGTATCATTGGAAAACGCAAAACGCCGAAATATTAAATCAATATCATACTTCAAAGAAAAATGCTAAGAAATGGTTCAATCATTCGGTCGCTTTCGGCGAAAATAAGCACATTTTCCTTGAACCCTTGTTTGAAGGCGGCGAGGTGAATGTTGCTTTCGGCAATTCGTCTGTTGATTTGAGAAAAACGGATATTGCAATCGGCAATACGGATATTTATATCAATGCGGCATTCGGAAGTTGTACGCTTTACGTACCGCAAAACTGGACGATTACAACAGAAGACAGCAAGGTTATTTTAGGCAATATAGCCGACAAACGTATATTCCTTGACGCAGGAGATGAGAATAATTCGCTCAAAACGCTGAACATTGCCGGTGGAGTCTTCTTTGGCAACCTTGATATAAGAAACTAATCAAAAACAATCAAAGATGAAACCGACAACGCTTGTTTTGATGGCGGTTGTACTTATTCTGACGGGAGTTTTCTTTCTCCTTCACATAGACATTGCTGCTTATATTTTACTCGGAGTGTTTTGCGGCGGCATTGTTTCCGAGTTTATAATGCCGATGGTTGATAAGCGTTTTTTCTCTTCAAAGAATGAGCCTGTTCTTACGCCCGAAGAGGAGTATAAAACGGAGGTTGCAGAGCGTATAAGCGTGAAAACAGGGCAGAAAATAGACATTATAGAGGTCAAAGACATTGTTTTCGTACAGGCAAACGGCGATTACGTGTCCATTTACACCGAAAAAGGCGTATGGTTGAAGGAGATGACGATGAAGGAAGCAGAGATGATTTTGCCCAAAGATGTTTTTGTCAGAGTGCAACGCAGTTATATCGTCAATATTCTTTGCATTCGTGCTATTGATAAGTACAAAAAAGGGACTTATATCTTATCTCTTTCCAACAAAGAGAAGGCTAAAATGTCCGATAACGGCTATATGATTCTTAAAAAACGGCTTTCGCTCTGATAAAACGAGATATAAGGTAAAAAAATCATACTTTTGCACCTTGTAAATCATACTTTTGCAAAGCGAAACAATGTCCGGACGTTTTAATTATAGACTTTTCCTGTATGGTATCGGGATTATGCTGCTGTTTTTCGCAGCGGCATTTGTTGTTCCTGCTGTTGTAGGTTTTGCTTATTTGGAATCAAGTTCGTGGGTCTTTGTTTTCTGCTCGGTTATCTGCTTTTTGCTCGGCACAATCCTCAAAACAGCTAACGCAGATTACAATCCCTTTCTGTCAAAACGAGATGGTAGGCTGATAATAGGGCTTGTTTGGATAATATTACCGCTAATCGGTGCTTTGCCTTATACTTTCCTTAGTAGCAGATTTGGTATTCTGGATGCGATATTTGAGTCTTTTTCGGGCTTCACAACTACCGGTTCATCGCTTGTTGCGGATTTCAACTCCATACCTCATTCCATGCTGTTGTGGCGGGCGATGACGCAATGGATTGGCTGTCTGGGGTTCATTCTTGTTTTGATTTCTCTCATGCCTTCTTTGCGTAATGACGCTCATAACTTCTTTAATGCCGAATTTAACTCAATCAATAAGGATAAAGTGCGTCCTCATCTTAAAGCAACGATATATATTATTTTTATAATCTACTCTTTGTTGAGTCTGATATGCTTTGTCGGGTTGCTTATAGCCGATATGGATGTTTTTAACGCCCTTTGTTACACTCTTGCAACGGTATCAACCGGCGGATTTATGTTTAATAACGGCGGATTAAGTGTTTTTTCTCCTTATGTGAAGCCTGTGCTGATGGTTATAATGTTTCTGTCGGGTATAAGTTATTATCTGCTGTATTTTCTCATAACTTCCAAACGCAAACACATATTTAAGGATGAGCAGGCTTGGATTTATGTCAAGCTAATCTTCTTTGCATCTTTGATTCTCTCGTTTTTCTTTTATTTCCGTGCAGGATTTCCGCTCAATTTCCACGAAATACTTGCTGTTTTGGAGAAAGGATTTTTCTATGTCGTGTCTGCTGTCTCTACAACGGGTTATAGTCTTTCTAATGTCGGATTGCCATTGTTTGCAGCAGTGTTTCTGGTCTTTCTTATGTTTCCCGGAGGCTGTTCTTCTTCCTCTACAACCGGGCTTAAAGTAGTCCGCATAACTGTTCTTTTCAGATATGCCGTTGCTGCAATAAAACGACTGCTTTATCCCCGCAGTATAATTCCCGTAAAGTTCAATTCCGTCGCCATAAGAGATGAAAGCATAAATACAATCTTCGGATTTTTCTTCCTTTATATTATGATATGTATTTTAGGTGCATCTTTATTGACGTTATGCGGCATAAGTTTTGACGATGCGGTGATGGTGTCGGCGGCAAACATCAATAACGTCGGCAGTCTTGGCGAAGAATTGTCAAGTAATCTCTTTTCGTATTTGCAAATCAATCCCGCAGCGAAGATTATCTTGATTACATTGATGATAATAGGGCGTTTGGAGATATATTCGTTCTTTGCATTGTTTTCTCGCTCTATTTGGTCTCGCCGATAAGGCATTTACTTAACAATAAAGAAAATAGTATTTTTGCAGAAGTTAATAAAGCAGTATTATAATCATATTATAGAGCAGGGATGAAGTTTAACGATATTGATATGAGTGATTGGAAAAACGCAGATGTAAATGTGGATAGTCTGTCATCAAATACCCAACCAACTAATAAGGCAAAAAATACAACAGAATATCTGCATATTTTAGAGAAACAGCAATGACAATACGCCCGGAACGCAATATACGATTTTTAACCATTGTTCATATAATATCAATAATGCTTTTATTGGAAGCATTGTTGATGGCAATAAGCACAGGCGTTGCAGCAATTTTAGGAACCGAAGATATAGCGGCATTAGCGTTGAGTACAAGCATCACAGCTGCCACAGGAATTATTTTAAGGCTCATTTACTTTCAGAAACATATCACTTTAGACAAACGAACGGGCTATCTCGCCGTTGCTTTGATATGGATAATTGTGCCGGTCTTCGGAACATTGCCCTTTGTCTTCGGAGGCTACATATCTTCCTACACAGACATATTTTTTGAGACTGTTTCAGGATTCACAACCACAGGAGCCACCATACTTGACCAAATAGAAGCTCTGCCGAAAGGCATTCTGTTTTGGCGAAGCATCATTCAATGGATAGGAGGTATAGGAATCGTTGTGGTCGTTGTGTCTTTGATACAAATAGAAGGAGGAGGGGCTATATCATTGTTTTCTGCCGAAATGGTAGGACCTGATAAAGGCAAGATAACACCAAACACCAAAGCCACAGGACGCATTCTCGTTATGATATATAGCGGTTTAACCCTGCTTTGTGCTTTGTCTTACTGGATTGGAGGTATGTCTGTTTATGATGCTTTTTGCCATAGTTTCACCACTGTCTCATCCGGAGGATTCTCAACCAAAGATGCATCGGCTTCAGCCTTCTCAATACCGATACAATACCTGATGATGATTTTCATGATTCCAGCAGGGACGAATTTTATCCTTATGTACAACATTCTCAAAGGACGTTTCAGCAGAGTAAGACGCAATGAAGAATTTCGCTTATATCTTTTCATCATAATATTTGTTTCTCTTTTTGTAGCCGCATTTATTTATACGCCGACAATGGGCTTGGAGCGAACATTAAGAGAGGCTTTCTTTCAAGTCATATCAATCATTACAACCACCGGATACACAAATGCCGATTACGGATTTTGGGCTACGCCTGCTGTTTTTATGTTATTTGTGCTTATGTTTATGGGTGCGATGAGCGGTTCAACCTCCGGCGGTCTGAAACTCATACGTACCATTGTTCTTTTCAAGAATTCCCGCAACATAACAAAGGCTACGCTGCATAATAAGGCTGTTCTGCCGCTCAAAATAGAGAAACACATTTTGCCTTACAGCGTTATATACAATGTACTCGCTGTTTTCTTGCTATACATTGCCGTTTTCGTGGTTGCTACTCTGCTTTTGATATTTTTCGGCTTGACATTTGAGGAAGCATTGGAAGGATGCTTGAGTTGTTTGGGCTGCGTGGGACCGATATACGTGCAAAGCGAAACATACTCCACCTTTTCAACATTTCCCGATGTCGCAAAATGGATTTTTTCCGCCTTAATGTATCTCGGACGTTTGGAAATAATAACGGTTTTCGCCATTTTCGTGCCGTCATTCTGGAAAAGATGACATCCTTACGCTATATGAATCGTCAGGAAAGAGCAACGTCCAAAATCATCATCAGCAAAAACCCCGCCATAACAGATATTGTGCCGATGTTTGAATGTTCCCCCAGATGGGCTTCGGGGATTAGTTCCTCAACAACAACATAGAGCATTGCCCCTGCTGCAAAGGACAGCATATAAGGCATTATCGGCTGAATGAAACTTGCCAAGAACACCATCAAAAAGCCGAATAAAGGTTCTACTACGCCCGAAAGCATACCTATTGTAAAGGCTCGTGATTTTTTCATGCCCTCCTGCCTTAGCGGAAGCGACACTGCTGCTCCTTCGGGGAAGTTTTGTATTCCTATACCTAAGGCTAATGCAATTGCGGCAAAGTATAGCGATGTGTCGGCAGGGTTTTGTGCCGCCAGAGCGAAGGATAAGCCGACCGCCATGCCCTCCGGAATATTGTGAAGCGTAACTGCGAAGACCAAAAGCGTGCTTCGTTTGGCGGAAGAGGGCGGTCCTTCACGCAGATTAAGGTTCGGATGAAGGTGAGGTATCGTTTTGTCAAGACCAAGCAGGAAAAGAACGCCCAGAACGAAGCCAATCGCAGCAGGAAGCCAGCCTATGGAGCCGCTGCTTGTTGCATTGTCTATCGCAGGCACAAGAAGCCCGAAGACAGATGCCGCAATCATTACGCCGGCAGCAAATCCCAAGAAAATCGTTTGATAAATCGGCTTCATATTCTTTCCGAAAAAAAACACCATAGCCGCTCCTAATGTCGTCATGGCAAAGATGAAGCCCGTGCCTGCAAGAACCCATGAAATCTCTCTCATTATCGGTAATGTTTTTTAAGGTTTTGGTTTTGCGAGCAAAGATACTATTTTTTCAGAAGTACGTGTCGGACTGACAATGCTTTGTTATACCAAAACGAAAGGCTGTTTTAATTTTCTAAAACAGCCTTTGGTAAAAATGAAACAGCCGTTTAGAAAATTTAAACGGCGTTTCATTTTGATTAAATAAGAAGTGATGTCCGTAATGCTTGGCAGCGGTAGTAAAAAACAGCCTTCGTTACAGACCTTGCGGCGTCTTACATCGCATCTGCGACCTTTCGTCCCGCTCTAAGGGCATTTATGTTCGCATTAACGACATCTTCGCCCTTTCTTGCGAAACTTTCGCGCACCGCATCTTCCAATTTCCCCAGGTCTATCTGCAAATATTTTGATGCGGCACCGAGAACAACCATATTTGTGCCTTTCGGATTTCCGCTTTCTTTGGCTATTTTGTCCGCATCAAAGAGTATGTGATTTTTTATCTTCTTAAATTCGTCCAAAATCAGATTCCTGTCCGGGTAATTAGGGATATTGATAAACGGATTCTCATTTGAAATTATCCATCCGTCCTTGTGCAGATACGGAAGGTAGCGTAAGGCTTCCATAGGCTCAACCGACAAAATTATGTCGCACTCTCCTTGCGGTATAAGGTCGGAAGCAATCGGCGAATCCGACAAACGCAAATGCGATTGCACATCTCCGCCTCGCTGACTCATACCGTGAGTTTCGGATTGCTTCATATACATTCCCATATCCAGCGCTGCTTTTGATATGATGGCTGCCGAAGACAACGCTCCCATACCTCCGACTCCGCATAGTATTATATCTATTTTCATTTCTTTTATCCTTTCTTTTGTTTCTTTATTAGTCCTGTTTGTTTCTTTTTGCCAAATTGAGTTTCCTTTTAAGCCATACAAGGCATTCACGTCTCGGAATGATAACAGATACTCCCTGATATTCCAATTCCTCTTTTATTATTGCTACATTCTGATCGTGAAACTTTTTTAACGGAGTTATAACTCTTATATGAGCCTCTTCTACGCCTATTCCTTTACAAATGGATTCTATTCTGCCCGTTGCTGACGATTTTTGCGAGCCTGTCATACCTGTAATGTCGTTATCCAAAATCATAATAGTGATTGGAATGTTATCAACGCAGCAATCCAGCAATCCTGTCATACCGCTGTGTGTGAAAGTTGAGTCTCCGATGACTGCAACAGCAGGTCGCAAGCCGGCTTCCGCAGCTCCTTTTGCCATAGTGATAGATGCACCCATATCAACCGTAGAATAGATTGCTTTATAGGGCGGTAATGCTCCCAAAGTATAGCATCCGATGTCGGAAAAGACTCTTCCCCGTCCGTAAGGCTCTATTGCCTCGTTCAAAGCAAGGAAAGAATCAATATGAGGGCAGCCATCGCATAATTTAGGCGGGCGTCCGGCAACAAAAGACGGCACAGGAAGAGTGTCAGGTAAAGCCTTACCCAATGCTTTTCCTACCATATTCGGATTTAATTCGCCTGTGCGTTCCAAAGTCCCGTCAAGACGTCCTTTAATCCTTTTTCCCTTGTTGAGCATACCGCGTAAGGATTTTTCTATTAGCGGTTGCCCTTCTTCCAAAACAAGGATGGAATCACACTCATTATATAATCTTTCAATCATTGCCTCAGGCGCCGGATACTGACAAAGTTTCAGCACAGGATATCTGCACTTCCCGCCTTCGCAATTCTCCATTAAATAATTGTAAGCAATGCCGCACGCAATTATACCCATAGATTTGTCCGCTCCATCGGTATAAGAATTAAATCCGCTTTGCTCTCCCGATTTCATTAAGTCGTCCTGCTTTGCCAAAAGGGACTTATACGACACTCTTGCATTGGCAGGCAACAATATGAATTGATTTTGGTTTTGCGGAATAGACATTTGATTTTGTGCGGTAAGGTTATGACGCTCTACTGCCGCACGAGAGTGAGCCATACGCGTGGTTATGCGCATCAAGACAGGCAATCCGAACTTCTCACTCAAAGAAAATCCGTAATGAACCATATCATATGCTTCCTGTTGGTTGCTTGGCTCCAAGATAGGCAAGAAAGCAAAATCTCCATAGAAGCGAGAATCCTGCTCATCTTGCGAAGAGTGCATTGAAGGGTCGTCTGCGGCAACATAAATCAAGCCTCCGTTTGCTCCTGTAATGGCTGAATTGAGGAAAGGGTCGGCTGCGACATTTATTCCCACGTGTTTGCAGCAGAAAATAGCACGCTTGCCGGCGTAACTCATACCTAATGCCGCTTCCATAGCCGTTTTTTCATTTGCAGCCCAGTTGCTTCTAATTCCTTTGTCTTTTGCTTCTTTCGAATCCTGTATATATTCTGTTATTTCCGTAGAAGGAGTTCCGGGATAGGCGAAAACGCCGGACAATCCCGCATCAATAGCACCTTGAGCTATTGCTTCGTCTCCTAATAATAAAAGTTTATCCATAAGTTGTTAGTATTAAATTTATCATATATAGAGATTGCAAAGATAATGTTTTTTTTAACAAAAACATAAAGCCCTTTGCCGATAATGAATGCTGATAAGGCTATAACGAAATCAAACAACATTATAACGAAATCAAACAACGTTATAGCGAAATCAGATAACGTTACAGCGAAATCAAAGAATATTATGGCGGAAGCAAAGAACGCTATTCCAAAATGCCCAATACGTCTTCTTTATACTCAATTAATTTTAGCAAGAGTTTGTCTGATACCGTATTTGCTTGATTTTGAGGTGGGAAAACAAGATAAGAATTCAGCGGATTGATGTCTCTGACGGATGAAATGCAGGAAAGAAACTGCTCTCCTATGCTTTGGTGATTGCGACCAATGATTGCAAACAGGTAATCCTCATTATCAAATGCCTTAATCAGCCTTTGGCTGTTATCAAAGGCGTTATTGCCAATCAGCAACATCAATATACGATGACAAGAGCTGTAAAAAACAAAACATTCGTGCATTCGGTCAAAATTTTCCTCCTTATGAAACTTAAAAGGCAGCGTTTTATTGATTTGATTCGCTAACATAAAGCCCTGCAACAAGGTTGAAATCCGTATGATGCTGATATTGAAATTAGGTTTGTTGATATTATCTGCCTGTTTTGCCATAAAAACTATGAATATTGAGGTAAGAAACCGATTAAATGCCGTTTCTGTCTCTCTCTTCCAACAATGAGCGAATTTCTGTAAGGCTTTCTTTGCCGAATGTCAAAGGAAAATTGTTGGAAGTAAGAATTGACAGCATTTCTGCTTCGTTTGTGCCTTCCGGACCCAAGTCATTTATCACTCTTCCTTGCGGTAAAGAAAATGAATCGCCCCAAGACACGATTTCAACAAGGACTTTGTGTTTTTCGGTAGCCGTTGAGAGATTTTTTTTGGCGATATGTATTTTGAAAGGCACGTTTGGCGAGTTGCAAAACAAGAGATATTCTCCTTTTATCTTGTTTATCGTTCCCGTAAAGGTCGTTCGTGCCCGCTTTATCACCTCTATGATTTCTCCTTCTTGCTCTCCGTGCCGTCTAACGGGGAAAACAAAAATTTTAACTTTGTCCTGATGGCACGCATTAAGAGTATGTCGCTGGCGAATCAAGACCTCTTCTCCCGTATCGTCTCTTGATACGAATATTCTCCTGCCTCTGACATTTACTACGCCCGAAAATAATTTTTCTGGGGCTATTGACGGCAATGCGGCGGCGTTTAAGCAAAATCTGTCGTCCTCTGTGCGGGATAAAACGCCTTTCTTGGCAAGCGAGATGAGGTTCTGATAAATTATTTGGCGGGATGATTTGTCTTTTATGCCGATTTTTGCTCCTATTTGCCGTGCATTCTGCGGTGAGAAGGGATATGCGGTGAATACAACTATGATTGATTGTTCTAATTTGGAGACTTTTTTCATCAGGGCTTGATATGTTTTATACGAACAAAGGTACTAAAATTTCCGTACTTCATTCCGCCGTCAGCAAATCAACAATGGTTCTGATGCCTTGCGATGCTACGTCTTTAATATGCTGAAAACCCGATGGCAAACCGCCCTGCGGAGATTTCGGATCAATGAAATATTTTCGGCAACCCTTATTACAATAGTCCTTTAAGCCCGCAGCAGGATAGACATTCAAAGAAGTACCGACCACAATCAGCACATCAGCCGCACGACACAAAGCAATAGCCCTGTCAATGTTGGGAACAGCCTCGCCGAACCATACAATAAAAGGTCGTAACGGCGTTCCGTCATCATCCTTCATATCTTTTGTCTGTTCCCAACCCTCAATGGGCACAATATAATCAGGTTTGGTCTGGCTGCAAAGTTTGTTTAATTCGCCGTGAAGGTGCAAAACATTTGTGCTTCCCGCTCTTTCGTGCAGCGCATCAACGTTTTGAGTTACTATATTGACATTAAATTTTTCTTCAAGCCTCACTAATTGCCTGTGAGCCTCATTGGGTTGAGCGGCAAGGGCTTCTTTTCGCCTCAGATTGTAGAAATCCCGCACCAAATCAGGGTTTCTTGCCCATGCATCAGGCGTTGCAACGTCCTCAATCTTATATCGTTCCCATAGACCGCCGTTATCGCGGAATGTTCCCAAGCCGCTTTCTGCCGAAATGCCCGCTCCGCTTAATACAACAATGTTTTGTTTCATAATTTTGCCTTTTTATTCCTGCAAATGTAAGAAAAAAGAATATGAGAGTTTGTTTGGTTAAAATGAAAGGCTGTTTGTGCGTGTCGCACTGACATTATTTTTTTCTTAAACAGCGTTTGGTTAAAATAAAACAGCGTTTTAGTAAAATGAAACAGCGTTTGGTTAAAATAAAACAGCCTTTCATTTTAGCGAAACAGCCTCTTATAAAAAAGTAATGTCAGTGCGACACGCACAAACAGCCTTTGGTAAAAATAGAATGTAAGTGCGGTAAATTTTAACGCACTATCCGTGCGGCGAACGCTAATTGCCTTGTAATGAAAAGAAATTTGTATATTTGCAATACTAATTATAATACCTTTTGATATGAAGAAAATATTATTATGTGGGCTTTTAAGTCTGTGCTTAGCACCTTTGACGGCTCAGGAAGTAGGTTTGAATCTCCGTTCTTTTGTTAATTCGCAAGGTAAAGCAACCAGTATCATTCCGAAGAAGTATTCCATACAACGATTTGATGATAAGGATTTTCTGTCTGTTATCATTAAGGCGGCGGATGTTGATAATGTAAAAACCAAACTTAGGTCTATGGGCTGCAAAGTAACTTCCGGTGCCGGTAAAATCTTGGTTGCTTTTGTTCCTGTGGCACAGGTTGAGAATGTATTGAGCATTAAGGGTATTGAGGCAATAGATGCTGCCCGCAAGGTGGGCGCTCCCAATCTCAAAAAGGCTACTCAGGACATCAATGCCGACTATGTGCATAGCGGAATGGAGTTGCCGCAGGGCTATACGGGCAAAGGCGTCATTATTGGCGACTGTGATTGGGGTACGGACTATACTCATCCGACTTTTTACGACACTTCAATGAATGAATACCGCATTTTAGCGGCGTGGGACCAGTTTCGCACTGCTGTTAATGACACAATTTACGGATATGGTGAGTTTCTGACGACAAAAGAAGCCTTATTGGCGGCACAAACCGACACCGCAAATATTTATGATTACGGTTCGCATGCCACACACGTAGGAGGAATAATGGGAGGCGGCGGAGCAGGCACACAATACAGGGGTATTGCTTACGGAGCGGACTTATTGTTTGCCACATGGAAGGTTTCCGAAGCGGATGTCTTGAATGCATATTCGTGGATGAGGGATGTGGCAAAAGCAGAAGGCAAAAGACTTGTGATAAACAACAGTTGGGGAATATATCACTTCGGAAGCATGGACGGGGGCTCGCTTTTTGATGAATTTGTTGAGCAAATGTCTCGGCAGGACAGCGTTGTATTCACGGCATCGGCAGGAAACAACGGAGATGTTGCCTTTCATTTGGCGGCGAAATGCGAGAATAATGACACCGTGTCAAGTGAGTTTCAATTTAACTTTCCTACGCCTTACGCCGATAACTATTGGGGAGAGACGATTACTCTTGCTGCCGACAGCGTTGCTGATTTCTCTGTGCAGATTGTGCTTTATGATAACGCATGGCAAAAGATACATGAATCGCAATGGCTTTCCACAAATGCCGAAGCAGGTATTGACGATTTTATATTTGTAACAAACGAAGGGGATAGCCTGATTTATAATGCTATAACGGGATATTCTCACAGCGGACGTGCAATTCAGGAATGGAATGTGAGGTTGTCAAAATATGTACAGGGCTATTATCATGCTGTTGTCTCAATTACGGCGGCTGATGGTTGGGTTCATGCTTGGAATCTGGCTTGCCTTTCTACCGGAGTAGGCAATTGGGGCTTGCCTTTTGTTGCTTCGCTGCCGGGATTTGCAGCAGGAGATGTACAATACGGCATCGGTGAGCCGGCAATAGGCGATGGGATGATTTCTGTTGCCTCTTATTCTGCCGGAATACGCAATTCACTTTCCACACCGAGCAATATATCTAATTTTTCAAGCAGAGGACCAAACTTAAACGGCATTAGAAAGCCGGAAATTGCTGCTCCCGGACAGGGAGTCGTCTCTTCCTATTCTTCTTTTGCCACCGAAACAGCCTCATCAACGACAAGCGTGGATTTTAACGGGAGAACATATACTTTTTCCTCTATGAGCGGCACGTCAATGTCGTGTCCGATGGTTTCAGGAGTGATTGCTCTGATGTTGGAAGCCAATCCGCATTTGACATCCGAACAAGTAAGGGAAATTCTTTTGCAAACCGCACGACAAGACAACTATACCGGTCATTCTTTGCCCGATTACACGTGGGGATACGGCAAGGTTGATGCGCTGGCTGCTGTTAAAGAGGCTGTGAATAAGGTTTCAATGAGTTCTGTTGAGCAAATGGCAAACGTAAAAGTCTATCCGAATCCGACAACAGGCGTTGTAAATATTGCAACGGATATTCCGATTAAATCAATCATCGTATCCGATGTTACCGGACGGCAGTTGATGGAAATAAAGAGCAGTAACAGCGTTGATTTATCAGGTTTGGCTACCGGGATATACTATTTAAATATCAGGTTTTCGGCGTTTAATTTGGTAAAAAAGGTGATTAAACGATAGCAAATCAAAAAATATATTATCTTTGCACCCTAAAATTATAATAAAAATATAACAAATAAGAATAAGATATGAATATACCACAAGGTTTAAGGTATTCTGACGACCACGAATGGCTCAGAATAGAAGGAGATGAGGCTTACATCGGCATAACCGACTTTGCACAACACGAATTAGGAGATATTGTTTTTGTTGATGTTGATACTGTCGGCGAGACATTAGATAAGAATGAAACCATAGGCACTATTGAAGCAGTGAAAACAGTTTCCGATATATTGATGCCTGTGTCCGGTGAAGTATTAGAGTTTAACGAAGGCATATCAGATAATGCTGCCGCTATCAACAATGATCCTTATGGAGAGGGATGGATTGTTAAAATACGATTAACAAATCCTGCCGAAGCAGATGCTCTTAAAGACGCAGCAGCATATTCATCTTTCATAGGATTATAAGCAACAAACAAACGCAAAGAATGCTCTATTTTTTATAGGGCATTTTTTGTATCTGTAAGATGAAGAAATTTTACAACATTGCTTTGTCTCTGTGGAGTGTCATCATTCTTGTGGCTGTGCTTATGCCCAAAAGTGATTTGCTAAAGACACAGGATTTCATTATAGACATTCCTCATTTTGATAAAATAGTGCATACGGTGCTTTTTGGCACTTTTGCTTTTCTGCTAATCAAGGTTCTTCATTATAAAACAGCCTCTTGTTCCCGTATAATGGCGTTTGCGGCTGCTATATCTTTGCTTTACGGATTTCTTACCGAGTGTTTGCAAGCCGCTTTCTTCCGATACATACAGCGAGATTTCAGTATGTTTGATTTTTTGGCTGATGCAATAGGCATAATCATTGCTTTGGGAATATATATGCTTGTTTCGCGTTGCCGAAATCAAGCAACATCGCGATAAAATCAAGCAATATTTCAATAAAATCAAGGAATATTGCGATAAAATCAAGGTTAAAACTAATTTTCTTAACTTTGCACAACTTAAAATCAAATACACTAATGACAAATTCTCAAAAACTGATATTAATCACTAATGATGACGGCTTTTTTTCAAGAGGTATTGCAAAATTAGCAGAGGTTATGAGCCGCTTAGGGCGAGTTATTGTTGTCGCACCTCAAAGCGAGATGAGCGGACAAAGCCACAGCATAACCGTTACTCGTCCCATCAGCTTTAAAGCCGAAAAAGATATGCCCTTTGAATGCTTTTCGGTTGATGGAACGCCCGTTGATTGCGTTAAACTGGCATTAAACAAAATTCTTCCCTCAAAACCCGACCTTGTTGTGGCAGGAATAAATCACGGATGCAACGCCTCAATCAACACAATCTACTCCGGAACTATGGCAGCAGTCTTTGAAGGATGTGCGGAAGGCATTTCGTCAATAGGATTCTCTATGTTCAGCCACTCAAAGGACGTTTGCCTGGATTTTGTTGATGATTACATTTACGATATTGCTCAAAATGTGCTGACAAAAGGACTTGATAAAGGCGTATGTCTTAATGTAAATTTCCCGATAGCAGAGATTAAAGGTGTTAAGGTTTGCCATCAGGCTGATGCTTATTGGAATGAGGAGTTTGTTAGCAAGCAAGATGGTGATGAAGGTGAGGTTTTCTGGCTTAATGGGGTGTATAATTTGAGGGATACTTCGGATAGAGCGGATTATAGGGCAATTCGGGATGATTATGTAGCCATTACGCCTATGCAGGTGGATTTTACGGCGTACAAAGTCTTGGAATCATACGCCGAAAGGTTTGATAAAATATAGCCGAACTTCAATTGATTATGTTTAAAAAGGATAATATTTTTGCAGGAGCCGCACTCGGATTAGTTCTAACACTTATCGGTGCGGCGGTTGTTTATTTGACGTTAATGCTGCTTGATAAAGAGCCGCTGATATCAGACAAGGCATTCATTTTTTCTTTCATTCCGCCGATTCTTCTCTTACGTTATTACGCTAAAAGGAGGTTTCACAATTCTTTTAAGGGCATTATATTGATTCTTCTTGCTGCTTTTATTGCCTTTATGTACGTTTTATACAGATAAAGCAGCCCTTCGCCGAATTTAATTCTCCAAAGAAATATTTTGATTGACGTATCGGTCGCGTTTTAAGGTCTTTTTGCCGTATTCAATGGCTCTTTGCGGGCAACGATGCAGGCATGCAAGGCATTGACAGCACTTTTTGGTAACCCATTGCGGCTTTTCGTCAATCATTTCTATGCTATTAACGGGACAAATCTTTGCACAAAGCCCGCAATTCACGCATTTGTCGGTGGCATAGAAAGGTTTGGTGCTGCGTTTTGAGGTATAAAACAAATCATACATAGAAGCCGATGCAATAACAGGGGCTATTGTGGCATACTTCTTTGATATCCCGTTTGTCTTAAAGCGTATCAAGCCATTGATGTTATGAATCTCCGCCTCTGCAGCCCGATTTATTTTTGCCCATTGCTCTTTTGGCGGCAGCAAGTTCCACATTAATACATAGTTATCAACCATCCTTACGGCGAAACCAACATTCATTTTTATCTTATGGCGTTTGAGCAGACGTCTTGTGGCGTTTAATGTGTTTGCGGCAATGGCTCCGCAGGTGCAAACAGCGAAAACATAATTCTGATTGTAGTTTTTGAGTTGCAGTTTGGAGATAAAATCGCGCACAATGGTCGGAATACCGCCGAAATATACGGGAAAAACGAACCCAATCATCTCCTGGTCGCTGAGTTCAAAGGTATAATTGCCCTCTTTGCTCATTTTGCCGATGTCAATCATTGTCTGGTTATGATTATCGGCTATTTGCCGAGCCACATACTTTGAATTGCCCGTTGCTGAAAAGAAAAAAACCATATAATGTCTTATTTAATTTTCCGCAAAAGTAATAAAAGACAAATAAAAGCAGGTCTTGATAAATTAAATGCTGATATTAAAAAAATGTTACTTGATTTTATTTTTCCGAAATCAAGGATAATTTTAGCAAAAGGCTGTCCATTGCGGATGAATGATTGAGGTAATAATCCCAAGTCTTATCAAAATCGGCTTGATTGACGTTATATTTTTGCAGAATCCCCTTTCGGAAATCCTGCAACCTTGTTTGGTCGGAAGCAAGCGTGTCTTTAACAACGGCAACTATGGCTTTGGCTTTCTGCATATCAAATATTATGTGAGCCATTGTTTCTTGTTTTATCGGCAAATCGGCTTCGGCGGCATTCTTTGCACAAGACACCACCATAAAACCAAGTAATATTATTATAAACGCCCTTTTCATTTAAATCCTTTCAAGTACCATTTCAATAAGACCATTCATTGATTGAGCGTAATCATCAACAAATTCGCCGCTTGCACGATTGGCAACAACATTGCAAACAGTTAATACGCTATGACCAAGAGCCTTGCCGAGGGCATAAGTTAAGGATGCCTCCATCTCGTAATTGACAATCGGTATTCCCTTATAAGAAAACAGCGGAAGGCGGTCGTTGATGGATGAATCAAACAACGGCAGCCGCAATCTGCGACCTTGTGCTGCGTAAAAGCCCGGTGCGGTGATTGTAATCCCTTTGTGCATATCGTAAGCAATGCTTTCAAGCAATGAAGATGAGGCTTCAACGCCGTAAGGCTTCGCAAAACGCTCGTCCCATCTCATAAAATCAATAAAATTGTTTGATAAGACCTCATCCGAAACGCCCTTACATCCATAGAAATTAAAGCCTCCGTCAATTCCTATCACATATTGCGATGCCACATACTGATTACAGGCTATTTCTGCTTGCATTGAGCCGCATGTTCCTATGCGTACAAGGTTTAAGGCTTGAATTTCGGGATTGATTTCCCTTGTTTTAAGATTTATATTTGCGGCAGCATCCAGTTCGGTCAGCACAATATCAATATTTCCTATGCCCATACCGGTTGCAACCACTGATACGGGTTTGCCTTTGTAGGTTCCGCAATGAGTAATCAAGCCTCTGTTTTCTCTAATCAGCGTTAGAGTATCAAATTTATCTGATATGGTTTTCACACGGCTTGGTTCGCCGACAAGGATAACATTGTTGGCAAGTTCGTTATTGTGCAATCGCAGATGATAAAGGCTGTTATCGGGTGCTAAAACCAACTCCGATGCTGCCGAAATGCTGTTCATATTATATAGATGCCGATATAAATTCTCCATCAGGGCATAATTTTTTCACCAAACCCTGCAAAACGTTTCCGGGACCAACTTCTATGAATGTCTTTGCTCCATCGGCTATCATATTCCTTGATATCTGTGTCCAGAGAACAGGACTTGTAAGTTGATTAACAAGGTTTGATTTAATGGTATCAGGATTTGTTACCGGCTTTGCAGTGAAATTTTGATACACAGGGCAGATTGGTTCGTTGAAAGCAGTCTTTTCTATTGCTTCTGCCAACGAAAGACGTGCCGATTCCATAAGAGGCGAGTGGAAAGCCCCGCCTACTTTTAGCGGTAAGGCACGTTTTGCTCCTGCTGCCTTCAATCGCTCGCATGCAATCTCAATTCCTTTCATTGAACCTGAGATTACAAGTTGTCCGGGCGAGTTATAATTTGCACAAACCACAATCTCGTCAGTTATTTCGCCGCATATTTTTTCTATAACCTCATCATCCAAGCCCAGAATAGCCGCCATCGTTGATGGATTCTCCTCACAAGCCTTCTGCATAGCCATTGCGCGGGCTGCAACCAACTTTAATCCGTCTTCAAAGCTCATTGCACGGGCAGCAACCAAAGCAGAAAATTCACCAAGTGAGTGTCCGGCGACCATATCAGGCGTAAAACTACCGCCCAAAGCATCTGCCAGAATCACCGAATGAAGAAAAATCGCAGGCTGAGTAACTTTCGTCTGTTTCAAATCCTCATCCGTTCCGGCAAACATAAGGTCTGTGATTCTGAAACCAAGTATGTCGTTAGCCTTTTCAAACAAAGCCTTGCCCGTTGCCGAGTTTTCGTATAATTCTTTGCCCATTCCAACGAATTGAGCCCCCTGTCCGGGAAATAAATATGCTTTTTTCATCTTTTGTGTATTGTTTTATGAGATGCAAAATTAGAAAAAAAATAATGAACGCTCTTTCGTGCGTGTCGCACCGACACAATGTTTTTATGAAAGCCTGTTTCATTCGAACGAAAGGCTGTTTCATTTTACTAAAAGGCTGTTTTATTTTAACCAAACGCTGTTTTAAAAGAAAAGAATGTCAGTGCGACACGCACAAAGGCTGTTTTGTGAGACGGGAATGCTGTTATTTTTTGTATTTTTGCACATCAAAATAAATCAAACGGCTATGGACATTCAGTCTTTGAAAACAAAATTCGGCATAATCGGCAATAATCCCGCTCTTAACAAGATTTTAGAGATTGCGGTGCAGGTTTCCGTTACCGATATGAACGTTCTGGTTACCGGAGAGAGCGGTGTGGGCAAGGAAGTCTTCTCTAAAATTATTCATCAGTGCAGTCCGCGTAAGCATAATAAGTATATAGCCGTCAATTGTGGGGCAATACCCGAAGGAACGATTGAAAGCGAATTGTTCGGTCATATAAAAGGCTCTTTTACCAATGCAGACCGAGACCGAAAGGGCTATTTTGCCGAAGCAGACAAGGGAACGATATTTTTAGATGAGGTAGGGGAGTTGCCGCTTGCGATGCAGGCAAAATTATTAAGGGTTTTGGAACAGGGAGAGTTTATTCCGGTTGGGTCATCGAAGCCTTTGAAGGTGGATGTACGTGTTATCTCCGCAACCAATGTTAATCTCCTTGAAGCCATACGAAAGAATAAGTTTCGTGAAGACTTGTATTATCGCCTTAATCAGATATATCTGCACGTTCCTCCTTTGAGAGAGCGGAAAGAAGACGTCTTTTTACTTTTTCGGCGCTTTGCCGTAGATCAGGCAGAGAAGTATCGGATGCCGCCTTTGAGCCTTACGCCGCAAGCAAAGGAGTATTTGATAAATTATTCGTGGCAAGGAAACATACGGCAGTTGAAAAACGTTACCGAACAGATGTCAATAATTGAGGCAAACCGCACAATAGACCTCGCAACTCTGCAATCCTACATTCCGATGGTTGATAACATTTCGCTGATGGTTAATGAGGATTTCACCGATGAGCAGAAGGATGAGATATTGCTTACAATCATTGACAACAAACGCCAGATAACCAAAATAGCACAAGAAGTTGAGCAGATAAAAGGAATAATAAAAAATCTGATAAGTGCTTCCGCTGCTCCGCAACTTCTTTTGCCTGACGGCAAAGCACATTACAATCATACGGATGCTCATATCAATAATGCGGAATTTGAATCTGACGCCGACAACCTTAATATTGCCGATATGGAACGAAAAGCCATCATCAAGGCTCTTGACATCAGCGAAGGCAATCGCAAGGAGGCTGCCGACAGGCTTGGTATCAGCGAACGCACTCTTTATCGTAAATTAAAGGAATATAATCTGGATAAATAGATGTATGAATTTATTTTTAGCATATCCGATTTGCCGCTGGATTTACGCTTTAATGTTCCGTTCTCAAAAAGCATAAGCAATCGCATACTTGCTATTAATCATCTGAAATCAGACTTCCGCAAGCCCTTATCTGATTTGAATTTATCGGATTGCGAAGACACTAAAATCATAGCCGATAGCCTTGAAACAATCAGCCGAAATGACATAGGCATATTTGATTGCAAAAACTCGGGAACGGCTTTCAGATTTCTTTTATGCGTTGCGGCAATCACCAAAGGACGTTGGACGCTCATAGGAGCAAGCCGTATGGCGGACAGACAAGTGAAGCCTCTGGTGGATGTTCTTAATAATCTCGGGGCATCAATAATGATTGACGACAGAAGCGATAAGTATGTGGTGTTAGTAAAGGGCAGGAAATCCTTACGCAATACCCGTCCGACCATATCTCTTCCTCCGCTGCCGAGCAGCCAAATCATTAGCGGCTTGCTTCTTATTGCCGACCACATACATAATTTTAATCTTTCAATATCAGAGAATCAGGCGTCAATGCCTTATATCAATATGACCGAAGCCCTTATTGCCAATCCGTGTTTTGATAACGAAACGGACTGGTCTTGTTCGGCGTTTGCCTATTGCCTTATGGCGGTCAGGAAACAAGGCAGCGTTTTCATACCTCTTCTTAAACGCAGTTCATTGCAAGGAGACAGCGTTTGCGAACGGCTTTTTGAGTCATTCGGAGTTTGTTCCGAATTTACAGAAGCAGGAGTTATGCTGAGGTATGACCCTTCCATTATTTCAAAAGCAAGTATTGAAATTGACGTATCCGATTTCCCTGATTTGTTTCTTCCTCTTGTTGTGGCGGCTGTTTGTTTTGAAGGCATAACACGCTTTGTCGGGCTGACAAACATTCGTTTTAAGGAATCGGACAGGCTTTCCGTTGCAATGAAATGCTTATCCGAATTAGGCATATCTCATAATTTTGACGGGGAAGGACTAACCATTTTCGCCAATCCTCATTATGCCGCACCGCTATCTCGTCTTGTCGTTGATTCCGATGATCACAGGGTGGTGATGTCTTTTGCTATGTTAGCCTTTGCTCATACGGAGATTATCATTGCTCATCCCGATTGCGTAAATAAAAGTTTCCCTGCATTCTGGTCAAATTTCGGAATAGCGTTATAAGGTTCTAACCTATTGATACAAAAGAAAAAGTCCGCCAAATCAAATTGACGGATTTTCTTATCAAGTAATATTTTTTTGAAACAGCGTTTCGTGCGAATGAAACAGCCTTTCATTTTTCGCAAACAGCGTTTTATTTTTCTTTTTCCTGATTTAAAACCATTGCTTTAAACTTCTCAAACGTTATCTTCTCCTCTTTGTATTTTATGTTCTCTTTTAAGGTGCTTATAAGTTTGTCTTCGTACAGGTAATCATAGACCTGCTTGGTTTGTTCTTGGTTTTTGAGCAGATTATCCGCTATTTTATTCATCTGTTCCTCCCTTTCCTTCTTTTCATCCTCGGTTTCGGTTTCGGGAACTGGGAAATAATTTGCCAGCAACGATGTTTTATAATAATCTTTTATCATTTCGGCATCAATAGTCAGGTTATATTTTTCGTGAATCTTGCCTTCAACAACCTGCCATTTGATACTGTCTTTATATTTCTCGTAATCGGCAGCCACATTCGCCTTTTCATCCTCATTTTTTGCGTTCGCAACGAGCCATTTCTTCAAAAACTCATCGGGCAAATCAATATTCATTGTCTTGATAAGGTCTTTGGTAACCTCATTAGCAAAATATCTGTCGGCTTCCTTTGAATAGGATTTGGTTAAATCTTCTTTGGCACGATTGATAAAGGCTTCTTCGGTTTTGATGTCTTGTTTAGGGAAAGCCTTCTCAAACAATTCCTCATTCATTTCAGCAGGAGTAACTCTTGAAATGCTGTTCGGTGTAAATACAACATCGTTTATTTCGTTTGCTTTCGCCGTATCCATACGCAGCATTGAAGCTCTGTCGGCTTCATCCTTGAAAGCCTTATGCACATTGAAGGTTACGCTTTCGCCAATCTTTGTGCCGATGATTTTTTTCTTGATAGTAGCCAACGCAACCTTATCAACAGCAAAAGAAGTCTTGATTTTGTCTTCACCTTCCTTGATATTGCCGTTTTCATCGCAGATTTGCATTTCACCGAAAGCAACATCCGTTTCGCCGATTGCCTCAGGGGATTCATATTTACCAAATCTGCGGGTAATATCATCAACATAGCGTTTAACCATATCATCATCCGGCTCAATAACATAGTATTTCGGTTTGATTTTATCAAGGTTCAGTTCAATATCAGGCTGCAATCCGACCTCAAAATAGAACTTAAAATCTGTTTTTGTCTCAAAAGACTGGTCGTCGTTCTTACCTTCTATCGGCAAAGGCTCACCTAATATTTTTAACTTCTCATTATCAATAAATGAATTCAAACCTTCGTTGATTTTTTTATCCAAAGCATTTGCTTTAATCGGCTTTTCATACATTTTTTTTATTAAACCCATCGGCACTTGCCCTGGTCTAAAACCCGGAATCTTTGCTTCCTTGCGATATTTCTTCAATTCGGTTTCTACTTCTGAGATATAATCGGCAGCAACTATCTCTACACAAATTTCTTCCGTCAGATTGCCGAGCGATGTCTTTGTAACGTTCATAACTAATCGTGTTTTAGTAAAATTTTTTCTTAAAATAAGGTTGCAAAGGTACAACTTTTTTTGCGAATATGACTAAAACACAACATCAAACTGCCTTTGTGCGTGCCGTACCGACATTTTGTTTTTACCAAAGGCTGTTTGATTAAAATAAAACGCTGTTTCATTTTGACGAAAGGCTGTTTCATTTTAACCAAACAGCCTTTGGGTAAAGCGTTGGTTGATAATATCGGAGCAATAAGCCCTTTTGTTATGGTATGCCTTGATTATATGAAAATTAAATAAAAAGTAGTACTTTTGTAACCTTATATTGAAATAAAAAGACTTGATTTATGAATATTATTATCCCAATGGCGGGTATGGGAAAGAGGATGCGTCCCCATACATTAACGACTCCCAAACCGCTTATAAAGATTGCAGGCAAGCCTATCGTACAAAGGCTTTGCGAAGAGATAGTTGAGGTTTGCGGCAGCAAGGTTGATGAAATCGGATTCGTGGTCGGACGCTTCGGAAAGGAGGTTGAGCAAAATCTTGTAGCGATTGCCGAAACTCTTGGTGCGAAAGGAAAGATTTATTATCAGGATGAGGCTCTTGGAACGGCTCATGCAATAATGTGTGCCGCTGATTCATTATACGGAAACGTTACCGTAGCGTTCGCAGACACGCTTTTTGAGGCGGATTTCAGGCTTGACGTCAATCAGGACGGCATTATATGGACGCAGGAGGTAGAAAACCCATCGGCTTTCGGCGTTGTGAAGAAAAATAATGACGGAACAATTCATTCTTTCGTTGAAAAGCCGACATCATTCGTGTCAAAAGAAGCGATAATCGGCATTTATTATTTTCGCGACGGCGAGAACCTTAAAGCGGAACTTGATTACATAATAAGGAATGATATTAAGACGCTCGGCGAATATCAATTGACGGACGCCTTACAAAATATGCTTGCCAAAGGAATGAGGCTTACCACGAGCAATGTGAAGCAATGGCTTGATTGCGGCAACAAAAACGCTACTGTTTTCACCAACGGCAAAATTCTTGCCTTAAAACAAAATTCCGAAACGCTGATTGCGAGTGATGTTGTCAAAGAAAATTCCGTTATCATAGAGCCTTGTTTTATCGGAAAGGGAGTTCGCATTGTTAATTCGGTTGTTGGTCCTTATGTTTCTTTGGAAGAAGGCGTGCAAGTAAGCAATAGCGTCATTTCCAACTCAATCATCGGCAGCAAAACAAAGATTTCAAACGCTGTAATGGACAATTCCATGCTCGGAACCTGTGTTCAATATTGCGGAACGAAGAATGATTTAAGCCTTGGCGACTATAATGAGATTAATTAACGGCAAGCAAAAATCCGGAGCCTGTAAGGTTGTCGCTCTTGTGGCGTTTTTTGCATTTTTTGCGTCATGCAAAACTGCTCAAACGCCGCCTGAACAGATTCCTTACACCAAAGAACGATTAGAAATTGACGATTTATTATTACAAGGCATTACTCAAAGCGACGTAGGCAACAATAGGGAAGCGGAAAGGCTTTATAACGCTGTTCTGGAAAGAGACCCCGAAAATGCGGTTGCTTATAGTAAATTATGCCTCATTGCTTTTGCCGAGCAGGATTGGGCAAAGGCTGAGGTGTATGCCGATAAAGCGATAACCTTATCTCCTGATAATATATGGTATCGTCTTCAGCTCGGGCAGATGTATTATATTATGCAGAGATATGCAAAGTCGGCGGAAGTCTATGAGCAAATCATCAAACTCAATCCCGATAAGATTGAATTTTATCAGACGCTTACCGATATTTATCTGAGGTCAGAAGAATATAATAAGGCACTTGGTGTTCTTGATAGGATGGAACATAGGTGGGGAGTGAGCGAAGAAATCTCTATGACCAAGTATAATATATATAATATGATGAATAAGCAGGATAAGGCAGACAATGAAATCGCCAAATTAGCCGTTCGTTATCCCGAAGACACAAAATACAATTCTATTCTGGCGGAATCGGCTATGAAGGCAAAGGATTATGCGAAGGCTTTCTCATATTATCAGAAGGTAGAGAAGATTGATCCCGATAATCCTTATCTTCAAGTGGCTCTTGCCGACTATTACTTAAAGCAAAAGAACAAAACGCTCGGTTATGACTACCTTATGCGGGCGGCAAAGAACAAAGGACTGGACGCAAACACCAAAATACAGGTCATAATCTCTGTTTATGGGCAGGGAGTTGATACAAACAGGGAGGATTTTGAGCGTTTCTTTGCCTTATTGCAGGAAATAGATAAAGCGAATCCAAACAATGGTAAGGTAAAAGCCCTTCTTGCCACCGGTTATTTGCGAGATAATTATTTCAGTCAGGCGTCTTATTTGCTCAAACAGGCGATTGAATGCGGCGAAAAGGGCTTTAATGTGTATCAAGACTTGCTTTTCGCTCAATCAGCCGCCTCAAACGATGACGCAAACCTTGACAGCGTGATAACCATTGCCGATTCCGCCATATCCTTATACCCTGAGCAGCCGTTGCCATACCTTTTCAAGGGAGTGAATCTTATGTTGAAAAAAATATATCCGCAAGCCATTGAAACCTTATCAAAGGGGAGGCAACTGGTATTTAACAATAATTCCATGCTTACCGACTTTTATTACAATCTTGCCGAGACTTATTACAGGCAACAGGCTTATGACAGCAGCGATTACTACTTTGAAAAAACCATTGCTTCGGATAGCGGTCAGTATATGGCGATGAATAATTATGCTTATTACCTTTCGTTGCGCAATACCAAACTTGACAGGGCGGAAGCAATCGCCGAAAAGGTTGTTGCCCGCTTTCCCGATAACCATATCTACGTTGATACTTATGCATGGATACTTTATCAGCAGAAACGCTACGAAGAAGCAAAGCAGGCAATGGAAAAAATCTTGAAATACAAGGATAGTTGGTCGCAAACCGAGCAAGAACACTATCAGACCATACTTGACGCCCTTAAAACCAAACAATAATTTATGAAAAAGTGGTTTCTGCCGATTATTATGACCATTCTGCTTGTCGGATGCAAGGTTCAGAAAAATGCTATCAAAGAACAACCGACCCAAACAGCCTTTGAATCCTGTACGGCAAAGATTTCGGGCACCTATAAGTCCATTCCGTTCGGCGGAACGCTCAGAATGCAAAAAGATTCTCTGATTTGGATGTCGGTAACGGGCTTCGGATTTGAAGCAATGAGGCTTTTGTTAAGGCAGGACTCGGTTTTCGCCATTGATAAACTGCAAAAAAGAGTATTGATAGGCGATTACAATTCGTTTGAACAGCAATTCGGCATACCGATTACCTATTCCATTGCCCAGAAAGTGCTTTTGGATACGGCAATCAATGAGTTTAATGCGTCAAATCGGGTTTCCGCTCAATTTATACCGCAGGGCGTAACGATGATTGACGGCTTTGCGTTCCCAAACCAAATAACCCTCAACGCAAAACTAAACAATACGGAGGAAAAACTAACGATAAAATTTTCTTCATGGCGTATGAATGTCCCCATTGACGCTCCTTTTTCCATCCCAACAAATTATAAAATTATAAAATAGCCTTTGTGCGTGTCGGTGTGTCTCACACAGAGATTAATACGACATTATATTTTTACAAAAGGCTGTTTGTGCGTGTCGCACTGACTTTATATTTTTATAAGAGGCTGTTTGGTGAAAATGAAACAGGCTTTCGTGCGAATGAAACAGGCTTTTATAAAAATAAAACAGCCTTTCATTTTTATGAAAGGAAGATGCTGTGCGACCGAACCGCACTTCGTTCCGGTCAAAAGGGATGGTATGGCGTTAGATGTTGATATTGAGATACACAGGAAAGTGGTCGCTGACGCCGCCGATGTATTTGGAATGGCGATAAGTGGAATAAGGAATCGGTAACTTGATTCGGCGGTCTTTACTTACGAGAAACGGCGGATTAAAGATGTGTGTGGTGTCGTCAGGGTTGGTATAAATCAGTTTTTGCCTGATATTCTGCGACACAATGAACTGGTCAAACGACAGAAGCCGCCCTTCATAATAATAAGAACCCGTTTTATTCTGATTATTCTGCATAAGGTTGGTCAGAAACGGCTTATTCTTGCCGCCTTCAGCCGTTCCGAAGCCGTTGATGATGCTTTCGTCCCAAGGATTGTCGTTCATATCGCCCATAATGAGGAAATTATTTTCGCCCTGTGAGCAAAGAGAGTCTATTTTCTGCTTTACCAAAGAAAAAATGCTCTCTCTAAGTTGTCTTTTTATGTTATGCTCACGGCGAGAAGGGGCATGAATGACAAAAATGTGCAGTTGAAAATTCTTATTCAGCCTTCCCTTCACATAAAGCACATCACGGGTCGGCTCATCCTCGTCTTTAATCGGCGGAGTTATCTGTTGGCTGTAATCAGGCGTGAATTTATCTTTGTCATACAGGAGAGCAACGTCAATACCTCTGATATCTTTGGAATCATAGTGGATATAATTGTAATTAGCCTTGGCAAGCGGGGAATTAAAGCACAATTCGTCCAAAACTTCCTTGCCTTCAATCTCACATAAGCCGATAAGAGCGGGAAAATCGCCGTTTCCGATAGCGATATACGTCTTTGCCAGCATATCTCTCTTCTTTTCAAAACGGCTTTTTGTCCAATGCTTGCGACCGGTTGCCGTATAATCATCGTCTTGTGATGTTGTATCTTTATAAGGATAGAAAAAATTTTCGCAATTGTGGAAAACAATCGTCTCCTTTTGAGACATTACGATGTTGGGAAGCACACACAGCAGAGTGGCAATTTGTTTTATCCGACCAATCTTTGGTTTTTGTTTTGCTTTCATTGGTAAATATAGCCTCAATCGTCCTGTCGTTAGAGCGGCAGGGCGATTGAAGAAATTTAAATCATTAAACAATTAACCTTTATAAAAAGGCATTTTGACAACTACTGCTTTGAGCAGTTTGTCTCTTACTTTTATAAAGATTGGAGTGTCTTTCTTTGAATATAAAGTTTGAACATGTGCCGTTCCTATGGCTTTTCCGCATGACGGAGATTGAGTTCCCGAACATACTTTGCCGATAACCTTGCCTTCTTCGTTGCAAACCTCGTAGCCTTGTCGCGGAATACCTTTGTCAATCATCTCAAAACCGACAAGTTTCTTTGATACGCCGTTAGCCTTTTGTTCTTCCAAAAATTTTCTATCAATGAAATTGTTGCCGTCTTCAAACTTCGTTAGCCAGTTTAAGCCCGCTTCTATCGGTGAAGTCTCATCATCAATTTCGTGTCCGTACAAACAAAAGCCCATTTCAAGACGTAAAGTATCTCTACAGCCAAGTCCTGCCGGCATTATGCCGTATTCTTTGCCTGCTTCAAAGACAGCATCCCATATTTTGTCCGCATCCTTCGGCGAAAAGTACAATTCGCAGCCGCCGGCTCCCGTATAACCGGTGGTAGATAAGAGAACATTTTCCACACCCGCCAGATTAAGGAATTTGAATGTGTAATACTCCATATCTTCTACCTTTGTGTCGGTCAATTTCTGCATAACCTTTAAGGCTAATGGTCCCTGAACGGCAAGTTGAGCGTAATTATCGGATTCGTTTGTGAAATCCTTGCCCAGTTCCAAGCCCATATCAACGGCAATCTTGCTCATCCAGTTCCAATCTTTCTCAATATTGGCAGCATTGGGCACCATAAAATATTCGTTCTCGCTTATGCGATAAATCAACATATCATCCACTATGCCGCCTTTGCCGTTCGGCAGAACGGTGTAAAGAACCTTGCCGTCAAAAAGAGAATCTATGTTGTTGGAAGTGCAATATTGCACAAAGTCGTGAGCCTTTTGTCCTTTTGCTCTGAACTCTCCCATGTGTGAAACGTCAAAAACGCCCACTCCTTTTCTTACATTAAGATGCTCAACAACCAATCCGTCATAAGAAATCGGCATATTGTAGCCGGCAAACTCTGCCATTTTTGCACCGAGTGCGATGTGTTTCTGTGTAAAAGGTGTATTCTTCATTATATTATTGATTAAAAAATATCAAAATCAGGTTGCAAAGATACAATATTTTTTTTCGTTTTCACCAAAGGGAGTATTGGTGCGTGTTGCACTTACACTATTTTTATCAAAGGCTGTTTGTGCGTGTCGGTGTGTCTCACACAGAGATTAAACTGACATTATATTTTTATGAGAGGCTGTTTGTGCGTGTCGGTGTGTCTCACACAGAGATTAAACTGACATTATATTTTTATAAGAGGCTGTTTGGTGAAAATGAAACAGCCTTTGGTGCGAACGAAACAGCCTTTGGTAAAAATAAAACGGCGTTTCATAAAGATAAAACGCCGTTTGGTTTATGTAAAGTCTGATGGCAAACAACTATTCGTTGCTTCTGTCGCCGTTAGACCTTTCTTCATTATGATGATTGTCGCTTCGGTGGCTGCCTTTGTTGCCGTCTCTGCGGTCTTTGTTGTTTCTGTTAAAAGGTTTCTTGTGTCGGTCGTCATCACGCTTTCTTGGTTCGGGCTCAACGTAGCCCTCAGGTTTAGGAAGCAAGAGTTTGACGGATAATTTGTACTTTCCCGTGCGTTTATCTATGTCAATAAGTTTGGCATCCAACTCATCGCCGACTTTAACCACGTCTTCAATCTTATCAACCTTCTCCCAACGGAAATCGGAAACGTGAATCATTCCGTCCTTACCTGGTAAAAATTCCATGAAAGCACCGAAAGGCTGAATGTTTTTAATCTTTCCGTGATATACTTCGCCGATTTCAGGCAATGTAATAATGGCTTTGATGCGTTTAAGAGCCGCTTCAATTCCTTCTTTGTCGGCAGAAGAAATATCAACCGTGCCATACTCCTCCTTATCCTCAATAACGATAACAGTATTGGTGTCTTTCTGAATTTCCTGTATCACCTTGCCCTGCGGACCAATCACAGCACCAATCATATCCTTTGGTATCTGAATCTGAACCACACGAGGAACATGAGGTTTGTAGTCTTCACGAGGTTCGGAAATGGTATCGGTGATGATATTCAAGATATACTCTCTGCCTTCTTTGGCTTGAGCTAATGCCTTAGCAAGGATTTCGTAAGACAAACCATCACATTTTATATCCATCTGGCATGCGGTGATACCGTCTCTTGTTCCCGTAACCTTGAAATCCATATCTCCCAAATGGTCTTCGTCTCCTAAAATATCCGAAAGCACAGCCCATTTTCCGTCTTTGGCGATTAAGCCCATTGCAATGCCCGATACGGGTTTGCGAATCTTGATTCCGGCGTCCATTAACGCCAAACAACCCGCACAAACCGTTGCCATGGATGAAGAACCGTTGGATTCCAAAATATCAGATACTATTCTAATGGTATAAGGGCATTCTTCCTGAGACGGCAAAACGCTTTTCAAGGCACGCATAGCAAGATTACCATGACCGATTTCACGTCTTGATGTGCCGCGATTTGATTTAACTTCACCCGTTGCAAATCCCGGAAAATTGTAATGAAGCAAGAAATTGTTCTTTCCTTCAATCATTGCTCCGTCTATTATCTGTTCGTCAAGTTTTGTGCCTAACGTACAAGTGGTAAGTGATTGTGTTTCGCCTCTTGTGAAGATTGCCGAGCCGTGAGCCGAAGGAAGATAATCTATTTCAGCCCATATAGGTCGTATTTCGTCCAATTTACGTCCGTCAAGCCTTACTCGCTCGTTCAAAACCATATCACGCATCGCTTCTTTCTCCACATCGTGATAGTATCTGTCTATCATAAATTGTTTTTCCTCCACTTCCTCAGGAGTAAGTGTATCTATAAAGGATTGTTTTATCGCTTCAAATTTATCAGACCTCTCATGCTTGTTCTTTATTCCTTGAAGAGCCAAATCATAACATTGTTGATACACCGCATTATGAAGGTTCGTTCTAAGTTCTTCATCATTTGTCTCGTGGCAATAAGCTCTTTTCTCTTCTTTGCCTACCAAAAGAGTCAATTCGTTAATGGCTTGGCAATGTAATTGGATGCTTTCGTGAGCCTGACGCAAGGCTTCCAGCATTGTATCTTCGGAAACTTCTTTCATTTCGCCTTCAACCATCATTATATTATCGTTTGTAGCGGCTACAATCAAATCAAGGTCGGCATTTTCCATCTCTTCCAAAGAAGGGTTTATCTTAAACTCACCGCCAATCCAAGCAACACGACATTCGGATACAGGTCCGTTAAAAGGAATATCAGATACCGCTATTGCCGATGAGGCAGCCAAAGCAGCCAAAGCATCAGGCGGCGTATTAGGGTCTCCTGATATGAGAAAAATCTGCACTTGTATTTCCGCATGAAAGTCTTCCGGGAAAAGCGGACGCAATGCCCTATCAACAAGACGGGCAATCAATATTTCGTATTCAGAAGGGCGTGCCTCTCTCTTAAAGAATCCGCCCGGGAAACGACCTGTTGCCGCATATTTTTCCTGATAATCCACACTCAAAGGCAAGAAATCTACATTCTCACCAGCCTCTTTTTTTGCGCAAACGGTCGCCAACAACATTGTGTCGCCCATTCGTACTACGGCAGAACCGTCTGCTTGCTTGGCAAGCTTACCTGTTTCAATTTCAATCTGTCTTCCGTCTGCCAATGTGAAGACTTTTTTTGTTCCTAACATCTTTACTTTTTTTATTATGTTTCCTCTTCCGAACGGAGCCTGATTCGGCAATTACTCTTTTTTATTTTAACTTTTTACAGCCCCATACAAAAACGCAAAAAGGCAATTAGAATCTAATCACCTTTTGACTTAATATATTTATCCTTTAATTCTGTTTTTGGAAGTAATCAATGACGGCAGGAATTACTTTCTTATGCCGAGTTCTTTGATTAACTCACGATATTTTACTATGTCTTTTTTCTTCAAATAGTCCAATAAGCGTCTTCTTTTACCGATTAACTGCAACAATGCACGATGTGTAAATTCGTCTTTGCGATGTTGTTTTAAGTGTTCGGTCAAATTAGTTATTCTAAACGAGAATAATGCTATCTGTCCTTCGGTTGAGCCGGTATTTGCGGCGTTTCCGCCGAATTTTTCAAAGATTTCCTGTTTCTTTTCGGTTGTTAAATACATATTTACCTACTTATCATTAATTATTAATAAATAAAAATTCACTATTATTAGAACGTGCAAAATTACAACATTTTTTTGACATAGCAAACTATTATACTGAAATTTTTATATGCCCAATGCGGGATGCCTTAATTCATTACGCTAAAACCAAAGGCTGCTTGGTGAAAATAAAACAGGCTTTCGTTCGGCTGAAACAGCCTTTCATTTTCCCGAAAGGCTGTTTCATTTTCAGCAAAGGAAGTATTGTCGGAGCGACACGTGCTTTTGATACACTTAAACCTCGTACTGGCGCAACCGAATAACGTTGTTGCAGATTTTTTATACTTTTGCCGCTAAGATTAAAGCGATTAATGATAAAATAAAGTAATTAAATCAGCGTTAATCCTGATAAAACAAAATTGAATGGCGTTATGAGATTTGAGAATCCTCAATATTTTTACCTCCTGTTTGCGATAATATTGTTCGTTGCCTTACAATGGCTTTATATAAGGAGAAAAAAACGTGCTTTGGCTGCGTTTGCCGACAAGCAAACTTCGGATAAACTCATTCCTTTGCTCTCTATAGGCAAGCAAAACTTGAAATTCGTGCTTTTTATTGTCGCTTACTTCTTTTTAATCTTCGCTCTTGCCAATCCACAGGTCGGAACAACAATCGGAAAACGGGTTCGCAAGGGTGCAGACGTAATGGTATGCCTTGATGTCAGCAATTCCATGCGGGCAGAAGACATAAAGCCAAACCGATTAGTGCGAGCAAAGCAATCTTTGTCCAATGTGATTTCGCAAATGGAGACAGACAAAATAGGATTGATTATATTCGCCGGCACATCCTATGTTCAGCTGCCGCTAACCTCAGATTACGGAACGGCAAAGACCTTTGTAGATATTGTATCGCCCGATATGATTTCCAATCAAGGCACAGCAATAGCAGAAGTCATAGATAAGGCGGTAGAATCGTTGGAAAAAGAAAAGAAACATAAGGCAAGAGCAATCATAATCATATCAGACGGGGAAGATAATGAGGAAGGAGCGATTGCAGCTGCGAGACAAGCGAGAAGTAAAGGCATTGTGGTTAATACAATAGGGCTCGGTAGCAAGGAAGGTGTGCCTATAAAGATGGATGGAGCCAATAACTACAAACGGGATAGGGATGGCAAACTGGTATTGACCAAACTAAATGAATCTCTCTTGAAAAACATCGCTTCGGCAGGCGGAGGAGTGTATCTTAAAGCAAATAATATGTCCATAGGTCTTGATGATGTGATGGCGTCCGTTGCTAAAATGGAAAAGAACGAGTATGAAGCCTATTCGTATAATGATTATGATGACAGATTTGCTCCTTTTGCTTTCATAGCATTAGTATTGATTGTGGCGGAAATGCTTATCACCGAACGGAAAAACAAGTATATTAACAGGAAATTTTTCTTTAACAAAGACTAATATATTATTATGCGAACGAAATACTTAATCATCCTTGCCTTGCCTCTGCTCCTGCTCGGCTGTGATAAGAAAAAGAATGCCTTCCGCAGTGCCAACTCTCTCTATGAAAATAAAGAATATCAGAAAGCAGAGAAGGAATATCGCAGAGTGCTTACTATGGACTCCACTTATCATAAGGCAATTTTCAATCTTGCCAATACCGAATTTAGAAAAGGAGATACGGCTTCCTTACAGGCAGCGACTGACACATGGCAAAAGGCTTTTGATTTGTCTGCAAGTGATTCGTCGTTGGCAGCAGATGTTGTGTATAACCAATCAAATGTAAAATTTAAGAAAGCAATTGATACCGCATTCTTACCAAATCATAGCTATGATTATGACCTTTTAAAACAGGCGAGAGAGGGATATAAGCAGGTTCTTCGGCAGTTTCCCGATGATAGTGCGGCGAGATATAACCTTGCTCTTGCAAATTATTTGATTAATAAGCAGCCTAAATCCAATCAACAGCGGCAACAACAAAATCAAAACAATCAACAGAATCAGCAGCAGCAACAACAGCAAAATCAACCGCAGAACCAACAAAACCAAAACCAGCAACAACAGAACCAACAGCAGCAATCTCAACAACAACAGATGAAAAAAAATGATAAAGAGATTAATCGTATGTTGGAAGCCTTGAAAAATAACGAGAAAAAGACTTTGAAAAAACTTAAAAAGCGAGATGACCAACAGGCAACCAAGTATCAATCGGATAAGGATTGGTAATATTTACCTGAAACGAAGAACGGCTACCATATTATTATGATAGCCGTTTTTAATATTGCAATCTGTAATTTTGAAGTGGAGGTGCAGGGATTCGAACCCTGGTCCAAACAAGAAACAACTATGCTTTCTACATGCTTATTCTGCCTTTGATTTTCGTCAATGAGCCGGAGGCAAACGCCCTACCCAATGCTTATCTTCTTAAACTTCACAACAAAGCCGAAGATGCTTAATTGCTATCTCTGCTATCCGAGCACCTCTTAATCCTTAGCCGCAGAGCGAAAGGCTTTGGAGAGATGTTTTGCCCGTCATTATAGACGGTAAGCAAAATCTACTGAAATCTTCGATTAAGCTGCAAAAGCGTATTGATTTTCGCCAATTATAGTTTTGTAACCTCTGTTAAGGCGGTTGTTACCTGTGCCTGCATGCTTACCTAATCATTTGCCTTGCTGTCAAAACCAACCCACCCCCATTTGATTTGAAGCCTCATTTTTAGGTCATTTCGCTTTGCAAAGATAAACAAAAATAAGATAATTCCCAACGATGATTAAAAAAAATTGTTATCAAATTTGGTCATTTCAAAAAAAGATTGTACTTTTGCAACCTCAAATTTGATAATAATCAAATGGTCTGGTAGTTCAGCTTGGTTAGAATACATGCCTGTCACGCATGGGGTCGCGAGTTCGAGTCTCGTCCAGACCGCTGGTAAAAGTCAAAATATTTTAATGCCGCTTGGATATATTTTATCCGAGCGGCGTTTCTTTATTCCATAACCTCATTTGGCTATGCGGATGCCCCCTTTAATTTTCATCACACAAAGCAATGTAAATCAGATACGTGCTTTGGGCTGAATGAAAGGCTGTTTAAATTTTCTGAAAGCCTGTTTCATTCGCACCAAAGGCTGTTTGGTAAAATTAAAACAGCCTCGCATAAAAATCAAGTCAGAGCGACACGGACTAATATGCGGTTTGCTCAAATTTTTTTGTACTTTTGTTGTGCCTAAACAGCAAAGAAATCAATGTAAAACGAGATAAAAACAACTGATATGGACAAAAAAGATTGCTATTTCTTGGGAAGAATTGTGAAGAACTTTGGTTTGAAGGGAGAGGTTGCTGCTTCCCTTGACACGGATAGCCCTTATAATTACGCCAAACTTGATTCGGTGCTGATAGAAATAGGTAACAGATTGGTGGAATGGCGTATAGATGCAATAAGGATACAGAACAACAAGGCTTTTATCAAGTTTGAAAACACTACATTGGAGGATAGCGAACGGCTTATCGGCAAAGAGTTGTATTTACCCTTGACTTGCCTGCCGCCTTTGGAAGGAAACAAATTTTATTATCACGAAATCATCGGATTTAATGTTGAAGATAAGGCGTTGGGACATCTTGGCACGATAACGGAAGTTGTTGATACCGCTCCGCAAGCCCTTTTGTCCATTGACCATGAGGGCAAAGAGATTCTCCTTCCGCTGGTTGATGAATTTCTTATCTCAATTGACCGAGAACATAAGCAAATAAAGGTTTCGTGTCCCGAAGGATTAGTTGAACTTTATCTTAATTGAGAAAAATTTATTGAAAAACAATAAAAATATTTGGCGGTTTGAAAAAAATGTTGTTACTTTGCAGGGTCTTAGAAACATAAAACATCATAACGAATGTGCAGAATGAAGTCTAATTTCCTTACACTTAAATCCATAAGAGTTGGTTTTGATATAATAACGGCTTTTATGATGCTGCTCATTTGTTCTTTTATTGCAATGAATGTTTTTACTATCTGGCACAAACCAAAGGAAGTAATCGGCGTTGCGGCTATTCATCCCGACAAAGAGACGATTCTGTTTAATGAAAACCTTGTTTCCGATGGGCAGAATGTGGATTTAAAGATACAACCCAAGTATTTGGAAGTAGAATATGACCTTAATTTTGCCCACAACAGCACCTCATTAGTCTTTTATCGCATCCTGACGGCATTTACTCTGAATCTTTCGCTGCTTTTCTCTCTTTTCATTGTTTTCCAATTAAGGAATATAATAAATAGTGTGCTGAAAGAGATGAAGCATAAGGGCAAATCTTTGTCTCATCATGTCTTTTCACGTAAAAATATTCAACGTTTGAGATATTTAGCCTTCGCATTCATACTTTTTCCTTTGATAGAACTTTCGGCTTATTGGGCAGACAATTTGTTGTTGGAGCGTTATGTGAAAATAACCGGCACAAAGGTGATGTCGGTGCTTGCTTTGGCTGATTTGTCTTGGGATTACATATTGATAGGGCTTGTTTTTATAATTCTCATAGAGGTGATACATAAAGGTATTGCTTTGCAAGAGGAAAACGATTTAACGGTTTAGGCTATGGGAACAATAATTGTGAATTTGGATGTGATGATGGCTAAACGTAAGATGAGCCTTAATGAGTTGGCATCAAAGATTGATATAACTGCTCCCAATCTTTCTATTCTGAAAACAGGCAAGGCAAAGGCTATTCGTTTCTCTACTCTTACTGCTATTTGCCAAGTCTTAAATTGTCAGCCAGGAGATATTTTGGAATACAAGGAATGTGCTAACGATTTGAGCGAATGAAGAAATTAAACTTAATTAAAATATATTAATACAAACAAAACAATTAAATCATGAGAAGAAAAATCTTATTAGTAATCGGTTTGTGTTTGGTTTTTGCAACGGGTGGCTACTCGCAAACGAAGGCTAAGAAAACCGATTTGAATGAAAAGTTGAAGCTTAACGGCACAGTCCGTTACGGAAAGCTTGACAACGGCTTGACTTATTTTATCAAAGCCAACAAAAAACCTGAAAACAGAGCGGAATTCTTTTTAGCAGTTAATGCAGGTTCTGTTTTGGAGGAAATAAACGAGATTGGTTTGGCGCATTTCACCGAACACATGAACTTTAACGGCACAAGACAATTCCCTTACAACTCTTTGATAGACCAATTGGAGAAAAAAGGAATTGTATTCGGTGCTGACATCAATGCATATACCTCTTTTGATGAAACGGTATATAATTTGCAGTTGCCGATAGAGGATACCAATATGATTGAAACAGGTTTGAAAGTTCTGGATGGCTGGGCTGGCGGTAGCCTTATGACGGATAAGGAGATAGATGATGAACGCGGCGTAATTATTGAAGAATGGAGAATGAATCAAAGTGGTAACAGAAGATTATCTGAAGAATGTTACAAAGTATGGTGCAAAGGTTCTAAATACGCAGAACGTATTCCTATCGGAACTCTTCAATGGCTACAAAACTTCAAATACTCCGATATAAGAGGCTTCTATAAGAAATGGTACAGACCGGACAACATGGCAGTAATTATTGTAGGGGATTTTGATGCTGACGCTATGGAGCAGAAAGTTAAGGATTTCTTTACTATGAGTGATAAACCTTGTGCCCCGCTTGATCGTCCTATAATACATATTCCGGATAACCAAGAGCCATTAATAGGAGTCTTTACGGATAAAGAAGCAACCAGTACAAACATTCAGGTGATGTGGAAACACCCTTCAACCGACATTGCTAACGTTGGTGATTTTCGTGAATACTTAAAACGTGATTTGTTTGAACAAATGATTCAAGCACGTTTGAATGAAATAGGTCAAAAGAAAGTTTGTCCTTATATGAATGCTTTTGGTGGTTACGGGGATTTCTTAGCAAGAGATTTGGATGCTTATTATACCGGTGGAACTGCAAAAGAGGGCAAGGCATTGCAGGCTTTTGAAACTATTCTTTTGGAAAATCAACGTGCATTGCAGAACGGATTTTTGCCTACTGAGTTAGAAAGAGCAAAAGACGAAGTTTTGTCAAACTATGACAAAGCAGCAAAAGAAGAATCCAAAACAGAAAACACTCCTATTGCGAGAGAATTGGTTGCTTACTTTTTAGAGAACAAACCTTTTATGGGAGCAAAAGTAGAAAACAAATACGCAAAAGAATTTGTTGAAGGAATCACTCTTGAAGAAGTTAATTCTCTTATAAAAGAATGGATAACCGACAAAAATATGATTGTTACTATTACAATGCCTGAAAAGAAGGGCGTAAAAGTACCAACAGAAAAAGATATACTTAAAGTTCTTGACAAGATAAAGAAAGAGAAAACCTCTCCATGGATTGATAACACAAAAACAGAACCTTTTTTGGCAAACGAACCTAAGGGTGGCAAAGTAAAGGAAACAATCAAGAACGACAAATTCGGCTATACCGAATATAAACTTTCAAATGGGGCAACCGTAATCATTAAACCTACGACTTTCAAAAACGACCAGATTCTACTATCTGCTCAAAGTGCCGGAGGTGAATCATTGTATGAGGACAAGGATATAATGAATGCTAATTTTGCAGCAACTATTGTAGAAGGCAGTGGCGTCGGTACATACGACGATACTCAATTACAAAAATTCATGAAAGGAAAGAATTTTAATGCAAGCGTCTCTATCGGCACAGATAAAGAGGTTATAAGCGGTTATGCTTCTCCTAAGGATTTTGAATATATGTTGCAATATGTTTATCTATACTTTACTTCTCCAAGAGCAGACAAAGAAGTTTTGGAAAGCAACATTGACAAACTTAAAACGCAGCTTAGTCAAGCGCAAAACTCTCCTGAAGTAACTTTCCAATTGGATTGGTTAAAGGCTATGTATCCTCAAGACAAGAGAACTATCTATTTGCCGACCGAAGCCCAATTAAAACAACTTGATTTGAACAAAATGTTGAAGATATTCAAAGAAAGATTCTCCAATGCTGCCGATTTCACATTCACCTTCGTTGGTAATATTGACGAAAAGAAAGACTTGCCTTTGATTGAAAAGTACATCGGCGGACTTCCTGCTTCCGATAAAACCGAAAAATGGATAGACCGCAGCACTCCTTTCTCAAAAGGTGTCGTTAAAAAGGACACTTACAAAGGTAAGGACAACAAAGGTATGATGACTATCACATTCAGAAACAACTTTAACTGGTCTGACAAAGACAGAGTAGAGGCTCGTCTTCTTAATAACATCTGTGGCATAAAGGTTACGCAGGTTATTCGTGAGAAAATGGGAGGAACGTACTCTCCTTACTTCTCTCTGAACTATGATAAGTACCCTAAATCGGAGATAGCAGCAGTTATTTTATATACTTGCGACCCTGCAAAGGTTGATACCTTGACTACCGCTACTTTTGAGATATTAGACGACATCATTAACAACGGTCCTACCGACGAAGACATTGCTAAGGCTAAAGAACAGTTGATTTCCGAACGCAAAACGCAGATGGAAAACAATAACTATTGGACAAGTGTCATCAATGGTTCAAGATGGTATGGTTATGACTTGCAAACTTACGATGAATACGTTGCTGCGGTTAATGCCATCACAAAAGACGACCTTAAAGCAGCCGCTGCAAAATATCTAAACCACAAAGAATATCTTCGTTGTGCATTAAAACCCGAAGCTATGAAGCCTGCCAAATAAGGCGTTTCATATCATTAAAATATAACAACATTCCAGGAGTGCCTTCTCAACAAAGGCACTCTTTTTTTGCAGTTTTGTGTATATCGCACAGCCTTTGGTTTTTATAAAAGCCTGTTTCAATTTTCTAAAACAGCGTTTCATTTTTCCGAAAGGCTGTTTCATTTTCACCAAACAGCCTTTGGTAAAAATATAATGTCAGTGCGACACGCACTAATGTCGGTTTAATCTCTGTGTGAGGCACACCGACACGCACAAACAGCCTAATATTATCCTCAAATGAGTTTCGGCTTCTATGAACCAAAGGAATGAAATTATGAAATATAGGATAGTTTTTGTATCTTTGCCGCACAAAACGCTAAAAGAATGGAAAAAGGCAATCAGGCAAAACCTCATATTGGTATTTTCGGCAGAACGAATGTCGGAAAGTCCTCTCTGATAAATGCTTTGACGGGACAGGACGTTGCAATCGTGAGCGATGTTGCCGGAACGACCACCGATAGCGTGAAAAAGAGCATGGAGATAAAGGGAGTAGGGGCTGTCGTTCTTATTGACACAGCCGGCATTGATGATGCAAGCACTCTCGGCAAGAAAAGGATAGAGAAAGCAATCCAAACCATTGAAACTATTGATATGGCAGTGCTTGTCATTGCCGATAACGCCTTTGGCGATGACGAAAGGATGTTGATAAATAATTTTAAGCACTATAAAGTTCCTTTTGTCATAGTTCATAATAAATCCGACAAGGTTGATTTGAACGAAGACTTGAAACAACGCCTTGAAAAGGAGTATTCGGTTGGCGTTATGGGCTTTTGTTCTTTTGATAGCGGGAAAGATGTTCGGGATTTGACGCTTCTTATCAGGAAAACTATGCCTCAAACGGCTTATATGCACAATGGTTTTCTGGGAAGCATCATTAAGCCTCGTTCTGTGGTGTTGCTCGTTACTCCTATAGACTCTTCCGCTCCCGAAGGCAGGATGATTTTGCCGCAGGTGCAGATGATAAGAGATGTTTTAGACAATGATTCCGTTGCTATCGTGGTTAAGGAAACCGAATTGGGATATACGCTTAACAATGTTTGCCCCGAACCCGCTCTTGTCATAACCGATTCGCAAGCCTTCTCAAAGGTTTCGCAGATAGTGCCGAAAGAGATTGCCCTAACCTCATTTTCAATTCTGCTTGCAAAGTCAAGAGGTAATTTTGAGGCATATCTTAAAGGTACGCCTTGCCTTGACAGACTTAAAGACGGCGATAGAATCCTTATGCTTGAGAGTTGTTCTCACCAACCTTCGTGCGAGGACATCGGAAGGGTGAAACTGCCTAAATGGATAAGGGATTATACGGGTAAGAACCTGTATTTTGATGTTTTTGCAGGCTTAACTCAAATTGAAGAGGAGATTCAGGAATATGCTATGGTCATTCAGTGCGGCGGATGTATGATTACTCAAAAGCAAATAGCCTCGCGGCTTTTGGCTGCTTTGGAATATGGCATTCCTGTCAGCAATTACGGCTTGGTTATAGCCTATATACACGGTATTTTTAATCGTGCGACGGAGATTTTCAGAAAATAAAGACGGAAGAAGACAATCAGGATATGAAAAAACTCATTTTGTTATTAGTAATTGCGATTATGTTTGGCGGATGCGGCAAAGCAATGTACGAATATCATAATTACAATGAATCATCTTACACCTACACAAAAGGAGGCTGGGATGAAAAGGAGACAAAGAAGCTCATAAAACAATTTAAAGCCATTGCCGATTTGCCGAAGGGCAGTAAAATTATGCCGCCGCCGGGAGCATGCGCCGATTATGCGTTTGTGTTGTTGCGTTCGGGTGATACAATAAAATCAAAGGAGTTTTTTGACAAGGAAGTCTTGATTTATCCCGAATCAAAGGTGTTCATAGATAAATTAAAGGAGGAATTAGGGCTATGAAACGGCTATTGATTTTATTTTTATTTGCTCTTGTCGGCATATACTCCTGTAAGGTTGCCGACACTCTTAAAGACAAATACACCAAAGAGGAAGAGGTTAATACCGAAGATGTTCTTGCCGAAATAAAAGGCGAACCGAAGAAAACCGAAGTGCAGGACACTATAACCAAGCCTATTTCCAAGCGTGAGAAAAAGCGTTTGGAGAAGGAACAACGGCGAAGAGAAAAAATACTTTCGGGAGATACGTTGAATTTCTTTGAGAAAACTTTTCCCAAACGCCGTCATCGCGACACCATTTACTCTAAAGTATATGCCGAAAAGCCGCATTCTATCCTTATTCTGCCGCCTTATAACCGCTCAAAGCAGCAATATGGCGACAAAATGGTATTAACCACCCTCACAAAGGAGTTAGGTATGAAGGGATACTACTTATATCCTTCCACGCTGCTGAATAATATTGCCCAAACAGACACTTCTTTCAATGCTCGTTATCAAACAGCCGCCGATGTGAAGGATTATTTGGAAGAATTTGGGGCTGATGCCGTGCTTTTCATAACTATTTACAGTATAAATAAGGAGTGGTGGAGTACAAAGACGGAAATTTCTGCCGATTACACCATGATTTCTACTCATAGCGGCGATACATTGTTCAGAAGGCAGGCTAATTTTGCTTATAGCAGCCCTTTCCCTTTCAGAGACAGAACAGGCAAATCTCTTCTGGCTACCGAAAAGGAGATTCAGATGCTTGAAGCCGTTGAAGCCTTGCAACATTATGTTTTTATAGACTTCCCTTATGGTCCTTACCACAAAGAATATCTCAAAGACAAGAAAAAATTCTCTCATACCGGAGAAATGGACTATAATATCAGCACTATACCCGAATAAAATCAAAGAAAAAAATGGCGACAAAACAGAAATCCGTATTTTTTTGCAAGGAATGCGGAGCCCAAAGCACCAATTGGCTTGGCAAATGCCCTAATTGCGGTGCGTGGAACTCATTGGTTGAGGAAGTAATAAAGAGAGATATGCCGCAAACAAAGCAACATTTTCACCAAAGCACTCAAAATCTTGCCATTCCTGTTAAAGACATCCGCATATCTTCGCAACAACGCCTCAATACTTGTGATGATGAGTTTAATCGTGTGCTTGGCGGCGGTTTGGTTTTAGGTTCTGTCTTGCTAATAGGAGGAGAACCCGGTATTGGTAAGAGTACGCTCATGCTTCAGGTGGCTCTGCATTGTAAAAACCTGAAAGTTCTTTATGTAAGCGGAGAAGAGAGTGCTGAACAATTGAAAATGCGTGCCGAAAGGATAAATGTGAGGAACGATAATTGTTATATTCTTACCGAAACGAATTGCGAGCATATTCTTGCACAGGCAGAAGAATTGCAACCGAACATTGTCATCATTGATTCCATTCAAACTTTGACCGTAGAATACATTGATTCTACCGCAGGCTCATTATCTCAAATCAGAGAGAGCGCTGCATTTCTCAGTACTTATGCTAAACGTACGGGAACGCCGTTGCTGCTCATCGGACACATTACTAAGGACGGCAATATCGCAGGTCCGAAAATTTTAGAGCACATGGTTGATGCTGTTTTGCAGTTTGAGGGAGATAGAAACTATGGTTATAGAATATTAAGGTCAATCAAAAATCGTTTTGGCTCAACATCTGAATTGGGAATATACGAAATGCAATCTTATGGCTTGCGTCAGGTGTCCAATCCTTCCGAAATATTGCTTTCAGGCAGAGAAGAACAACTTAGTGGCACGGCTATAGCCGCTACTGTTGAGGGAAGTCGCACGATAATGATAGAAACACAAGCCTTAGTAGCCAATTCTTTTTATCCTACGCCGCAAAGAACATCGACAGGCTTTGATATGCGGCGGTTAAGTATGCTTTTAGCCGTGCTGGAGAAGCGTGCCGGGTTGCATATCGGCAATAAAGATGTTTTTCTTAACATTGCGGGCGGCATACGTGTCTTTGACACGGCTACAGACCTCGCTATAATTTCGTCTTTGATTTCTTCCTCGCAGGATAAAGCCATTAGCAGTAAATATTGCTTTGCTGCCGAGATTGGATTGTCGTCAGAAGTTCGTCCGATTACGCATATATCCGAACGAATATCGGAAGCAGATAAATTAGGCTTTGAACGCATATTCATTTCCAAGTATAACTTAAAAGGAATCAATACTTCGCAATACGCTTTGGAGATAATACCATTAGCAAAGATTGAAGACCTGTTGCGATATCTGCTTTAGATAAAATATTACCTTGTTTAAAATAATTAAAACTTCGTTTTGTCGGAATAATTCTTGATATAATAATTTTAAGTTGCCGAAATAAATTCGTAATTTTGCGGCTTCTTAAAAAACTATGTTAATATAAATCCTATAAAAATCAAATGTATAAAATAAATTCTCACCCTATTATTGACATTCCTCAAAGTGAGGAATTTTTCTTTGAATTTTGCGGTAATAAAGTGGCGGCTCAAAAAGGTTTTACTATTGCTGCTGCTCTTCATCAGGCAGGTTATCCCGTTCATTCGCACTCTATAGAGGGACGAAACCGCTCTTTGGAATGCGGAATAGGCAAATGCGGGGCGTGTGAAATGCTTGTGGATGGCAAAGTTGAGAGAATATGTGTGAAAAAGGCTGATGGAGTTAAAAAAGTTGAGCCGAAAAGCAATATGCAATTTGGTTTGCCTGCTACCAATGAAGGTTCTGTTAAAACACAATCAGAAGAAAAAATATTTAAAACAAGAGTCGTAATCATAGGAGCAGGTCCTGCCGGCTTGGCAGTAAGAGAGACGTTGAACAAATTTGGTGTGGCTAATATCGTCATTGATTCCAATGACAGGATAGGCGGTCAGTTCAATATGCAAACGCATCAGTTTTTCTTTTATGAAAAGGAAAAACATTTCGGAGGGCAGAGAGGTTTTGATATTGCGGCTCTTCTTGCCGGTGAAAACTACGATGATATTTTTCTTAATTCGTTTGTGTGGGATATTCTTGAAGGGGAGCGCATTGCAGTAAAGAATATTGAGAGCAAAGAGTTGTTTTATGTTGATGCAACGCATATTGTTGTTGCTACGGGTGCGGTTCCGTTTATGCCGAGCTTCAAAAATGATGACCTTCCCGGCGTTTATACTGCTGCTGTGGTGCAAAAGATGATGAATTGTGAGCTAACATTGTTAGGAAAAAAGATTTTAACCGTAGGAGCGGGCAATATCGGTTATTTAACATCTTATCAGGCTATGCAGGCAGGTGCTTCCGTGGTGGCAATTCTTGAAGCCATGCCGAGAGAAGGAGGTTTCCCTGTGCAGGCAAATAGAGTTAGGCGGCTCGGAATACCTATCCTTACGTCAAAACTTCTTCTTGAAGCAATACCGAATGAAGACGGAACGGGAATAAGAGGTGCTATTGTTGCCGATTGCGAGAACTTTAAACCGATTGCAGGAACGGAGCAAGTGATAGAAGGAATAGATGTGATAAATGTTTGTACGGGTCTAATGCCGGATAATCAGCTTTTGATAAAAGGGGATGAGATATTCGGCAAACGCTGTTATGGAGTAGGGGATGCAATTCGTATCGGAGAGGGAACAAGTGCCGTTTTGCGAGGACGCCAATGTGCTTACGAGATACTGCAATCGCTAAATATAAGATTTGATTATGAGGAATATTTACAGGTAAGCAGTGATTATATTGCTTCACAACAGCATCCTGTTCGTGTGCTTGATGATGCTTTTTGCCCCGATGAAGAGCGTATGGCAAAGAGAGCATTTGTCAGAACGGAATGTCTGTATGGTTTTGCTTGCAATCCATGTCGTTTTGCTTGCAAATACGGGGCTATAACAAAGACTTCTACTTCCGATGTGCCGCATATAGATTATGACAAGTGCATTGGTTGTATGGATTGCGTCAATCAATGTCCCGGATTGGCAATATTCGGTTATAATACGAAGAAAAAACTTGTTCATCTGCCTTTTGAATACGATACGGAGGGACAAAAGGACGTTATTCTGGTTGATAATAACGGCAAAAAGATATGTGACGGCACAATAATAAAGATAAAAACCAATAACAACAAGACTTCCGTTGCTACTGTTGAGTGTGATTGCGATGAAAAGACACTTATAACAATTAAAGGCTTTGTTTTGAAGAACAGATTGCAGCAACCTTTGCAAATAATGCCGAAAGAAAACAGCAAACTCAACACCGAAAGTTGTACTTATATATGTCATTGCGAGGATGTGTCAATAGAGAAACTTTTGGAGAGAATCGGCTCACGCAAAACAATATCTGTTGATGAGTTAAAGCACATTGCTCGTTTGGGAATGGGCGATTGTCGCGGCAAACGCTGCATTCCGAGAGCTAAACAGATGCTTGCATCTTACGGAATAGAACTTACGGGCGATGCAACTCCGAGAGCACCGCTTTCGGTTCAGCTTACGTTCGGCGAATTGTATGATAAGCAAGAACGAAAAGCCGTTTTTAATGCACGAAACATCAAAACAGAAAAGGTAGAAGCCCTTATAGCAGGCGGAGGCATAGGCGGCAGTTCGCTATTCAAGTATATGACGGCGGCAGGGCTTAAACCGATGATGATAAACTTTGACAGGGGCGCATCGTGGCGAAATATCGCCGGCGGCAGACCTGCTTTCTCCAATCCGGAACTTGCGGATATTGCAGCCCATAACCATGAAATTTTCAAGGAACTTCAAAAACATCACAACATTGACTATTTCCCTACGCGATATGTAAATCTTGCCCATGACGAAGAAAGTTATAAAGGACTTGAACGTGCAATGCAATGGTCAAATGCAACAATGGTTGAGCCGAAAGACTTTCAGAAGGAAATATCTCCTTATTTCAGTAAAACGAATTCAAACTATATCGCCGCACAGATAACTAACGATTGCTGGCAGGCAACTCCCGGCAAAACCATTGACTTTTTGCGTAAGACGGGACTTGACAATGGCGGTATGTATGCAGAGAATGCCGAATTGCTTGAGGTGTCTCGTAACGGCAAAGAGTATAAAATTTTGGTTAAAACGCCGCAGGGCTACACCGAATACACAACAGAAATCTTTGTTAATGCACTTGGTTTTGCGGCAGAGAAGTTTGCAAAACAACTTGGCTTGGAAACCGGGCTTTATCCCGTAAAACATCAGGCGTTTATCACCAAACGATTACCTCTTATAGGCAAAACGAAAGACCTTCCGCTGGATATGATTATTGATAGGCGGCATTACAAAGGTTATTCGTCCATTTACGGGCAGCAACTCAAAGAAACAGGGCAAATAATCGGCTGCGCATCGCCGCTTTATGACCCTCAGCAGAGCGGAAAGAGCCTTAAAACGACAACAAAAGACTTTTTGGAGATAGTATCTGAAATCTTTGCGTCATGGATACCTGATTTGAAGAACATCGGTGTGCAGGCTACCTGGTCGGGATACTACACAGAACCCCGTTATATCATAGATCCCGAACACGGACTCTTCATCGGCTTGCGCGGACACGGCTTTATGCTCGGTCAATACCTCGCTAAACTTTATGTTGATAAGTTACAGGGCAAGCAAGTGCCGCAATATTTTGACAAACTGAAACTCTACGGCGAAGGAATAGCAGAAACGGCTCTCAAATAGTCCTATCGCTAAAACATTACTTTATTTACCCGTAATCAAACAGCCTTTCAGCAAAATGAAAGGCTGTTTCGTTGGCACGAAAGGCTGTTTCATTTTCACAAAACAGCCTTTGATAAAAATATTGTCAAAACAACGTCTGCGGATACGCACTTATGCAGCGTTAAAAAGGCATTAGAATAAAATATAACAAAATGATAATCAGGCAGGAAGCGGTATGCTCCAAAAAAAACAAGAGAAACGGCGGCTATATTGAGGAAACTTTGTACTTTTGCAGCGATTTTTTAAAGTAATTCTTATCAAAATAAAGATAAAATGACAACAAAACCAGTTATAAAAAGAGATAATGTGGTTGTAAAGTTCGTCGGTGATTCCGGGGACGGAATGCAACTCACGGGAACTCTCTTTTCAGATACTTCGGCTTTGGACGGCAACGATATAGCAACGTTTCCCGATTATCCAGCCGAGATAAGAGCGCCACATAACACTATTGCAGGCGTTTCAGGCTTTCAAGTGCATATCGGAAAACGTATTTACACCTCAGGAGATGAGGCTGACGTACTTGTAGCGATGAATCCCGCTTCATTAAAGTCCAATTTGAAATGGGCAAAGAAGGGCGGAATCATCATAGTGGATACAGACACATTCACTTCTGAGGCTATAGCCAAAGCAGGTTATGAAAGCAATCCGTTGGACGGCGATTCGCTTGGCGGATACAATGTTATCAAGGCTCCGATAACTACTTTGACAACAGAAGCCGTTAAAGATATTTTCACAGATAAGAAGTCCGCAGAACGAAGCCGTAATATGTTCGCCTTAGGAATGATTTTCTTTATTTTCGGAAAAGGTTTGGAGCATACGGATGCTTATCTGGAAAAGAAATTCAAAAAGAATCCTGCCGTAATTCAAGCAAATAAAGCAGTAGTACGGGCAGGCTATAATTTCTGTGATAATACCGATGTGCTGGAAGCACAGATACAGGTGGAGCAAGCAGATATTGTTAAAGGGAAATACAGAAACATTACAGGCAACATTGCTACGGCGTGGGGATTGCTTGCTGCTGCCGAAAAAGCAGGGCTAAAACTTTTCTTGGGTTCTTATCCTATCACTCCGGCAACAGATATCCTTGTGGAATTATCAAAGCATAAATCGTTGGGAGCAAGAGTCTTTCAAGCGGAAGACGAGATTGCCGGAATATGTTCTGCAATCGGTGCGGCATTTGCAGGTTCTTTGGCTTGCACTTCAACATCTGGTCCGGGCTTATCGCTGAAGAGTGAAGCAATAGGCTTAGCTGTGATGACGGAATTGCCTTTGGTTATTGTGGATGTGCAACGTGGTGGTCCATCAACGGGTTTGCCGACCAAGACAGAGCAGAGCGATTTGTTTCAGGCTTTGTTCGGCAGAAACGGAGAGGCACCTTGTATAGTTGTTGCTGCGTCTTCATCTGCTAATTGCTTTGATTGGGCGTTTGAAGCGGCACGTCTTGCCGTTGAACATATGACTCCTTGTATTTTATTGACCGATGGTTATCTTGGAAACGGCTCCCAATTGTTTAGAATACCGAAAATGGCTGACCTTCCTAAGATTAACCCGCCTCTTGCAAAGGAAAACGACCCTGATTATATGCCTTACAGACGCGATATGGAGACATTGGTGCGTCAATGGGCTGTTCCGGGTATGGAAGGCTTGCGACACAGAATCGGAGGTCTTGAAAAGTCGGACGGAAAAGGTGCTGTATCAACAGATAATGCAAATCACCAAATTATGACTGACTATCGTAAGGAAAAAGTTGAGCGAATCGCTAACAGAATACCTGACCAGACGATAATGGGAGATGAAAATGCGGAATTGCTGGTTGTTGGTTGGGGCGGCACACAAGGAGCGCTTAAATCGGCAGTGCAACAAATGCAAGCAGAAGGAAGAAGTATTGCCTTCACTCACTTTAATTACATAATGCCTTTGCCGAAAAATACCGAGCAAATATTAAGACGCCACAAGAAAGTAGTGGTGTGCGAACTTAATATGGGGCAGTTTGTAAATTATTTGAGAATGAATTTTGAGGGAATCCACTTCCATCAATATAATAAGGTACAAGGCTTGCCGTTTGTGGTCAGTGAGTTAAAAGAAAGGTTTAATCAAATTTTAGGAGAGTAATATCATGTCAATAGAACATTCAAAAGTAGAACTGACACGAGCAGATTTTGTTTCGGATCAAATGGTCAAATGGTGTCCAGGCTGTGGCGACCATTCAATACTTGCATCTATTCTTGGGGTATTTCCTAAGATTGGCTACAAAAAAGAGAATTTCTGTATGGTATCAGGTATCGGATGCTCTTCTCGCTTCCCTTACTATGTTAATACTTACGGATTTCATTCTATTCACGGACGTGCGGCTGCTATTGCAACGGGTATAAAGATTGCAAACCCAAATCTGTCTGTTTGGATTAACTCCGGTGACGGCGATGCAATGGCTATCGGCGGCAATCACTTCATTCATCTTATCAGACGCAACATGGATGTGAATTATATCCTGTTTAATAACCAGATTTACGGCTTAACAAAAGGACAATACTCACCTACGACAAAGCAAGGCAAGATAACAAAAACCTCACCCTTCGGAGTAATAGATTATCCCTTCAATCCGGGCGAATTAGTCATCGGTTCAAGAGGCACATTCTTTGCAAGGGCGATAGACAATCAGCCTAAGACTTTGGTGGAAGTATGTGAGCATATGGCAGAACACGATGGTGCTTCGGTTGTAGAGGTGTTACAAAACTGCGTAATCTTCAATAACAATACTCATGCAGAGGTTACCGATAAGGAAGTAAGAGAAGATCGCCAGTTATGGCTGAAACACGGCGAGCCGATGATATTCGGCAAGAATAAAGACAAGGGAATTATTCTTCGTGGCACATCGTTGGAAGTTGTAACCATAGGAGAGAACGGCATAACAGAGAAAGACATCCTCGTTCATGACGAAACAACGGAGAATACGGGCATTCACATGATGCTGGCTCAAATGAGACCGCCTCATTTCCCTATGGCATTCGGCGTAATCCGTGCTTACAAGCAGCCAACCTACAAACAACTTTTTGAAAAGCAAATGGAGGAAGCACAGACCAATGCAACAATTCGTTGTATGGACGATTTGCTCAATAGTGGTGAGACTTGGGAAGTGGAATAGGGCGATTTGCACCGACATTACTTTTTAATCTAAAAATAAAACAGCCTTTCGTGAAAATGAAAGGCTGTTTGTGCGTGTCGCACTGATATTATTTTTTTATGAGACAGCCTTTCGTTAAAATAAAACGCTGTTTGTGCGTGTCGCACTGATATTATTTTTTTATGAGACAGCCTTTCGTTAAAATAAAACGCTGTTTCATTCGCACCAAATAGCCTTTCATTTTTCTAAAACAGCCCCTTGAAAAAAAATAGTGTCAGTGCGACACGCACAAACATTCTTTCCAAAAAATATTGTATCTTTGCACCCTCTTAAAACGAGATGCCCGGGTGGTGGAATTGGTAGACACGCTACTTTGAGGGGGTAGTGTCCGTTCGGACGTGCAAGTTCAAGTCTTGTTCCGGGTACGTTGCAGCCTGTTGTTTGACAGGCTTTTTTTATTCCTTCGGGTTGTTATGGCAATCGGCAGTGTTATAAATCTGAAAATATGTATTTTTGCCGCAAAATAAGACTTATAATTCCTTATGAAAAGATACAAGATAACAGATGTTTTTCAGCCTAAAAGCATTGAGGTTTTCCGCAAAGGCAAATATACTAAGCAACTTTTTATAAAAGATATGACGGCAGGCATCATTGTTGGCATTGTCGCCCTTCCTCTTGCCATTGCATTCGGAATTGCCAGCGGCGTAAGTCCACAGCAAGGGCTGATAACGGCTATTGTTGCCGGTTTTATCATATCGTTTCTCGGCGGTTCAAATGTGCAGATAGGGGGTCCGACAGGTGCTTTCATTGTCATTGTGGCAGGGATAATTGCCGACAAAGGTATTCTCGGACTGATGATTGCAACTTGCATCGCCGGCGTTATTCTAATAATAATGGGTCTTTTGAGGTTTGGGGACATTATAAAGTTCATGCCCTATCCTATAATAGTAGGCTTCACCAGCGGTATAGCGGTTATGATTTTTTCTACGCAGATTAAAGACTTTTTTGGGCTGACTGCTATTGACGGAAGCCGATTGAGCGTCCCTTCGGAGTTCATTGATAAATGGATTTGCTACGCTCAGCATATTTTTACGATAAATTATTGGGCTACGGCAGTGGCTGTTTTATCTGTTGTGGCGGGTCTTTTCTGGCATAAGGTAACAAAAGTCGTTCCCGGCTCACTTGTTGCTATTATTGTTTGCTCTGTTGCTGCTGTTGTTTTGGAACATTACGATATTCATATTGATACAATCGGTAATGTCTATCCCGAATTAAGCGGAGGCTCGGCTTTGCCGCGTCCTGCAATGCCTTCGATAGATATGAAGGCATTCAGAGAGTTGCTTACGCCTGCTTTCACAATTGCTATGCTGGGTGCTATTGAGAGTTTGCTGTCTGCAATGGTTGCCGATGGAGTAACGGGCAAGAAACACAACTCTAATACCGAGCTAATAGGTCAAGGCATTGCCAATGTGGTGTCGCCAATCTTTGGAGGCATACCTGCTACCGGCGCTATCACACGTACTATGACCAATATCAATAATGGTGGCAAGACTCCTGTTGCCGGTATGGTGCATAGTATCTTTCTGCTTTTGATATACTTGTTTCTGATGCCGCTGGCTTCACATATACCTTTTGCATGCTTAGCCGGAATTCTGATAGTCATAGCTTATAATATGTTTCAGGTCAAAGCCGTTAAGGCTATACTGAAAACGCCAAAGAGCGACGTGATTGTCTTTTTTGTTACTTTCTTTCTGACCGTTCTTTTTGACTTAACTATTGCTATAGAGATAGGAATTCTTATTGCATGCATATTATTTATTAAGCGAGTAATGGAAACATCTAATATTAGGGTGTTGGAAAATGAATTAAGCAGGACGGAAGACCCTGAAAGCAACGCTATGATTGAGAAATTGAGCAAAGATATTGAGGTTTATGAGATTGATGGTCCGTTTTTCTTCGGTCTTGCAAATAAATTTGAGAATATAAGCAACGAACTCAAATCCAAGAAACCTAAGGTGAGGATTATTCGGATGAGAATGGTGCCTTTTATTGATTCAACAGGCTTACAGAATCTCATGACGCTTTGCGACAATAGCCATCGTGAGGGAATACAGGTTATTTTAAGCGGAGTAAATAAAGATGTGTATTCTGCGTTAGAGCATTCGGGCTTTGCCGACAGGCTGGGCAAGGAATATATATTTGACCATATATCTAAGGCTTTGGAAAAGGCGAAAAGTATTATCAAGACCTAAATCCGTTACGACAAAAGCAAGGAAGGATTAGATAATCCCTCCTTAAAATATAATTAAAGCAAAAAGAAACAAAAAGAAGGGTAATACTTATGGTGTTTTTCTAAAACAGAAACTATAATTGTAAAACTACAAAATTGTATTATCCCCTTCTAATCCTTTATTCGTTAGAGTTACGCTCATATTATTTGATTCCTTTTGTTTGTTTTTTGAGAATGTAAGCAGTAAAAAGTAGAATACATCTTTTATATCAAACAAAAGAGCGATGAATCGCACAATCCCATAAAATAATGCGAGGTTAATCACACCTAAAACCTTACTTAATAAATCTTTTATCTTGTTAAAACCTTTACGCAGGCTTATTCCATTTTTTGAAATGCTCATAATGCCAACTATTTGTTCTGTTACAATTAAATTTCGTTTGCAAAAGTACAAATAATTATTGAATAGACAATGATTATTTTGTATAAAAAATCAATAAGACCCTGTTATAGCCTGATTATATGCACGAAAACCATTATCATTCTTCGTTATAAAAAAATGATATCAGACTTCGTTTGAATGAAACTTCGTAAGAAATCAGAGATTCTTGATTTTATTCAGATATTTTGCGGTAAAAGCCTTGACACCGGGCGTTTCATTTTGACGCATCTTCTCAATGACGGCATAAACCTCGTCCTTAATCCACGCATTCTTCTTATTCATAAAATAAGTCAGCAGTTGCAGCTGCCAAAGAGCCACACTGATTTTGAGATTGTCTGTTTGCAATTGGCGGAAACAGCCGTCTATTATTTTGTCATCATACCTGCCGTCGGTAACTTCAAGCATCTTGTCTGTGGCTTGTCGTTGTTCTTTAAGGCGATAAAGAGTTGTAAGAATCTTTGCAAATGTCCGTGCGGTAGTATAGTGTTCTATTTCATTGTATTTGCCGCATAATTCATCCAAAACAGGGTCTAATGACGACTTATCCAGCGAAAAATAGGCTTCAAGCACCAAAGAAGAATGAAAAGAGCTCTGTGCATTCGGCGAAGAGGCTATTTCATATATGGTTTCAACAGGGAAGCGTTCGCTCATAAGCCTATCCGCCAAATCCTTTATTTCTTTCTTTGTCAGGGGAAGATAGACCATTGAAATGAAATCAAATCTCGTTATTTTATTACTTGCTTTCGCCATCCTGAAACTTGATTAGAAAGCAATCTTAGCACCTATCATTCCCATGAATCGCTGAGACGGGTAATTGATGTATCGGTATTGCCGTTGGAAAGCAAGGTTGTTGAGATTAATAAAGAAAGACAGTTGCTTGTTGTAGTCATATTGTGCGGCAAGATTAAGGTCTATGCGCGGGGAAAGGCTAACGATTTCATTCAAATGATTTCTCGCTTTGGAGGATGTAAAGAACGATGGCGTGAATTGAAGTCTTAATTTTTTCGCAACAATGTATTCCACCGCCAAAGCAGTAGAGAAAACAGGCTGATAGTATGCCGCCGGAAGGGATTCAAGACTAAAACCTTGCAATTGCATATTAAATATAACATTAAGCCGTTTGTCAATATTGTAATTTAATTGGAATTTGGCTGAATATTGCTTGCCGTCATCGTAATCAAGAATAAACATATTGTTAAGGTCGGCTTGCCAATCTAAATCATAGAATCCTTTATCCGAAAAGAAGTTTAATGCCAAATCAAGCTGCATCGTAAGGGAAGGAAGCGGCTTTGAAAATGCTTGAATGAAGAGATTGATATTTCTTTCGTTCAATAACAAAACCGAAGGGCTGACATAAGGATTTTCCAACCTTACTTCGTTAAGCGTTTTGCTGCGAATGTCGCCGTTGATACCTGCTTTCAGATGCAGATATTTACTGATTAAAGGATAGTAAGCAAAGATTTCGGGCAACACATTGAACTTTCCGCCTTCGGAAGCAAAGACAGGCTCAAATTTAACAGCCGCATGCAGCGACAAATCTTTAATCTGTGGAATGGAAAAGTCAAAATAGGGTTTTATTGTCAAGCGTCCGTTATCTGTATTGCCGTATATATCATAGAAAAGAGTATAAGGTATTAGTGAGACGTCAATAAAATAAGGTGTTAGCTCAAATTCATTAGTGAAAAGCCTGTGTTTGTATGCCAAATCCAAGCCTATAATCTGCGGATTGCCCTTCCAAAAACGAAAATTCTTGTGAAGATTTGCCAGAAAGTTGATATCCGTTTCGCTAATGCCGTTAATATGGTTAGTATAGTCCATATTAAAATGAGCAGAGTTGTGAAGATTGTCGGGATTGTTGTAAAGGCTGCCGTAATTCAAGCCAAAACCAACGTGATTGTAAGCCGAACGATACTTAGCCTTGTCTATATCAAGATTAAGGCTCTTCTCATTGAAACCATAATAGTAATAGCGATTATAATCGTAGTAAATATTTCCGCTAATGTAGAAATCGTTCCATATTTTCTTCGCAAAAGCCTCAATGTTGTTATCTGCGAACGTGCTGTGAGCAACATCGTCCATCGTGCCGTCAAGAGAAGAATAATGCCGAGCGTGAATGGAGTAAATGAAACTTCGGGAGCGGGTTTGCGAATGAGATACGTCAAGATAAGGAGTAAGATATGTGCCGATACCTGCTGATATATGTGTATTGAAAAGCATTTCTATCGGTTCGCCTTTAACTTTCGCTGCCTTGATTGTTTCTAACGGCATCACGGGATGAAAAGGCATATCAACGGGATTAAGAGAAAAAGTATCCTTATCAATCATCATATCCATCGTCCTTGCTTTGTCGTCAATCTTTCGTGCTTCGCTCACAATGGGATTAAAGGTGGAGGTAACGATAACCGTTTCGTTGTAAGTCTTATTTGTATCCTGCGCCGCCATATCAAAACAGCAGCCAACAAAGGCAAACAATAACACAAGCGTAACTTTATAATATTTCATGCTTATAATCTTTTGATACATAATAATCGGCAAAAGTACAAATATTTTCTTATTATGTGTATGCAAAACTTCGTATCACATCCACATTACTTTATATTACGGAAATGAAAGGCTGTTTGGTTAAAATAAAACGCTGTTTCATTCGCACGAAACAGCCTTTCATTTTTCTAAAACAGCGTTTTAAAAAAATTGAATGTAGATGCGACACGCACAAGCAGCAAAACATTAAAATGAAAAGGCGTTATGTGTTGCGGAAGTCAATAACCATAAATATTTTGGGGGCAATGAAAGAGATAAAATGTGGATTTAGAATAATTTTTAATACATTTGCAGGCTCAAAAAGAACACATACTATGGAGTTATTAAAGATGGTTGATTTGAAAGGTCAATACAATAAAATAAAGAGTGAGGTAGATGCGGCAATTCAAGAGGTGATTGATTCCACTGCTTTTGTCAAAGGAGCGAAAGTAAATGAGTTTGAAACCAATCTTGCCAAGTTTATGGGCGTTAAGCATGTTATCGGCGTGGGAAATGGTACTGATGCATTGCAGATTGCTTTGATGAGTTTGGGACTTAAAAGGCATGACGAGGTTATTGTTCCCGATTTCACCTTTATTGCTTCGGCGGAAGTCATTGCTCTTTTGGGGCTTACGCCTGTTTTTGTTGATGTGGATTATGATACTTTCAATCTCGTGCCTCGAAGTCTTAAGAAATCAATAACTCCTAAAACCAGAGCCGTTATTCCTGTCCATCTCTTCGGACAGGCTGCCGAAATGGAGGAAATAAACAAGATTGCCAAGGAATATAATCTCTTTGTGATAGAAGATAATGCTCAGGCAATAGGAGCTGATTACATCTTCAAGGATGGCAGACAACAGAAATTAGGAACAATAGGCGACATAGGCTGCACATCTTTCTTTCCGTCCAAAAATCTTGGCTGTTTCGGGGATGGAGGTGCTGTTTTCACCAATGATGATACGCTTGCCGAGAAAATAAGGATTATTGCTAATCATGGAATGAAAAAACGCTACTATCACGATATGCTTGGAATGAATTCAAGGTTGGATACTTTGCAGGCAGCCATTCTGGATATTAAATTGAAGTATCTTGCCGACTATTGTGCCAAACGTCATGATGCGGCAATGTATTATAATAAGGAATTAGGCAATATCAAAAACCTTTCAGTGCCTTCAACCGCTCCTTTCTCAACTCACGTTTTCCATCAATACACTCTGAAAGTTAAAGACGGCAAACGTAATGCTTTAAAAGAGCATTTGGAGGCGCGAAACATCCCTTCCATGATTTATTACCCTGTTCCGTTGCACAAACAGAATGTATTCAAATTCTCTTCTCGCGTAGGAGACGTATTATATAATAGTATAAAACTTACCGATGAGGTTTTGTCGTTGCCGATGCACACGGAATTAACACAGGAGCAACAAGACCATATAATAAATGCGATAAGAGAGTTCTTTAATAAATAAGCAAAACATGAAAACAATATTAGTTACCGGAGGAACGGGATATATCGGCAGCCATACCGTTGTTGAATTGCAGACAAGCGGCTATGATGTGATTATTGCCGACAATCTTTCCAATTCTTCTGCGGATGTGATAGATAAAATAGAACAAATCACGGGCAAAAGACCGATATTTATTAAGGTTGATTTAAGTGATTCGGAGCAGGCGGCATCTATCTTTGATAAATACAGTATAGATGGTATTATTAACTTTGCTGCTTTTAAGGCAGTGGGGGAAAGTTGCCAGAAACCGATAGAATATTATCGCAATAACTTACAAATAGCCCTTAATATGCTTGAAAATATGAAGCGAAAGGGTATTAAATATTTTGTTCAGTCCTCTTCATGCACTGTTTATGGAGAACCCGACAGCAATCCGATAAATGAGCAATGCCCGACAAAGTTTGCCGTGTCGCCTTACGGCAATACAAAGCAAATGGTGGAAGATATGCTGCATTTTATTACCCAATCGGGAGAAATAAAGGCAATAGCCTTGCGGTATTTCAACCCTATAGGGGCGCATTCTACAGCATTGATAGGAGAATTGCCTAATGGAGTGCCGAATAATCTGATGCCATACATAACACAGACCGCAGCAGGAATACGTAAGCAACTAACAGTATTCGGAAATGATTATCCGACACCCGATGGCACTTGTATCAGAGATTATATTCACGTTGTAGATTTGGCAAAGGCTCATGTGGTGGCTATGGACAGGTTATTTGAGGGTAGAAACAAGAAAAACTTTGAGTATTTTAATATCGGAACCGGCGTAGGCTTCTCAGTACTTGATATAATTAAGAGTTTTGAGAAAACAACGGGCGTAAAATTAAATTATGTCTTTGGTCAAAGGCGAGAAGGGGATGTTGTGCAGATATGGGCGGACACATCTCTTGCCGAAAATGAGTTAGGCTGGAAGGCAAATATGTCTTTGGACCAAATGACGCTTTCTGCATGGCGTTGGCAGCAACAAATGCAGAAATCTTAACAGATATCATTAAGTTACTATAAAAATATATTGCATAGAATCATAATAATAAATGATGAATAAGATAAAAAATAGGTTTCAGTATTCATATTAAAATAAATTATGTATCTTTGCAAATTCAAAAACGAGTATTAAGTTAAATTAAATTTAGTTATTATGAAAAAAACACTATTGATGATTTTTGCATTACTTGCTGTTTCCGCTGTTAATGCACAAAATGAGCAGCCTACTATACGTTGGGGAAATTATACTCCTAACGGATTCTGGGATAATTGGGAATTATCTGCCGGCGTAGGAGCAAATTGTTTTGTTAAATTAGGCGACAATGAACGCACTCCTTTTAAGGATAATGTTGATTTATCATTAAATTTTTCTGTTAATAAATGGTTTAGTCCTATTGTTGGAGGTCGTGTTCAGTTATTAGGATATTCGGCTTCTACTAAGAACAAACAAGGCGATGTAGCGTCTTGGCGATTTATGTATTTACACTATGATCAGTTGTTTAATTTGACAAACTGGTTCTGTGGATACAAATCAGACAGATTTTACAATGCCGTATTTTTTGTAGGAATGGGTTTAATGCACAATTTCAAGAATACCGAAGACGAATTTGCCGCATCTTTCGGTTTGCAAAACAGATTTAGAATCTGTGATGCGTGGAATATTGATTTGGAACTGCAATCCGTAATTCAAAAACCTTCATTTGATGGCGTGCCTGCTGCAAATAGTAAATTGATAACAAGATTAGCAACAGATATTGCTGTTACCGTTGGCGTAACTTATCAATTCAAAACACGCGATTGGCAAGGTCTTCCGCAATGTAAGCCTGATGAAGGATTGGTGAAAAAGGTTAAAGACCTTGAAAAGGACAATGACAATAACAAAAGGGCTTTGCAGGAAGTTCAAGATATCAATGAACAATTACAGGCAGAACTTGACAAAGCAAAAGCAGCTTTGAAAGAACAGATGAACAAAAAGCCTGAACAGAATCTTGCACAGGGCGATTTCATTAACGACCTTCCATCATTTACAGTATTCTTTAACATCGGCGAATCAGTTCTTAATGACAGAGCACAGCAGATTGTGAAAACTATTGTAGAGATTCTGAAAAAGACTGACGTGAAAATGAAATTCCTTCTTACGGGATATTCCGATAAAGAGACAGGAAGCCACTCTCTTAATATGAGATTGAGTAAGAAACGTGCGGAATCGGTTCGTGATGCTTTTGTTGATAATGGTATTGCTGCCGAGAAAATCAATATTGATTACAAAGGTGATACCGAACAGCCACTTGGTAAAGGTTCTATCAACCGTTGCGTAATTATTATTGAGCAAGACACAAAATAATCTTAATACGAAATCTAAACGCCTCTCTTTTGGGAGGCGTTTTTTTTGTCTTATAACTCAGAACCTTAATCCTATATTCCACTCAACAAAGTTGGCATTACCGAAATTATAAACCCGCAATTTTAAACCGCAGAATAAATGTTTCGTTGCCTGATAGCGAAGACCGATACGCTGATAAAATACAGGGACATCAAACATCGGATTTATCATATCAGGTTTGCGTTTGTTAAGATAAACTCCCGGTTCAAGATTTATTGACAATCGTTTTATCCGATACTCAAAAGCCACAAATACAGACATATTCAGCCGCTGCCAACCATTAAAATCATCGGTTATAATCACTTTCCCGTTCCGCACTTCGCAGCCTCGTCCCGACATACCCAGATAAGCCAAGTCCAAACCCAAGCCTAAACCATATTTAGCATTAAAATTGTAAATTGTTGCCGCCGATAATCCGCCGATAACATTGTCGGCAGTCAATATTGAGTCGGAAAGATTGTAGCCCTCAAAGCAATGATAGTACCCGAAGACGCCTCCATACATTGTGATTAGGTAATAGATTTTTTTTGTCTGATTTCCGTCAGGTGATACGCTGTTTGGTGAAAATGAAACAGGCTCTTGCTGCAACTTTCTTTTGTTATTATATTTCAAACTAAGGCGGGGAGCAAACATATTGATGCCATTGTTCGGTTTTTGGACTGCTCCGTTTGAGAAATGGCTGAAAGAAAATCCCAAACCGATATCCAAACGGCTCTTTGTCCTGTAATACAGATGGATACCATAGTCAAAATAGCAGGTAAGCGGCGTTGTGATAGCCGTATTCAAAGGATTGGTTTTTGAAAAGTGATTCCAATGCAACGCAAGCCCCAAAGCAAACTCGCCTCTCAAATAAAAGTGTTTGGTTTGCAGATAATTAAACCCCATAAAGCCATAAGCGGCAATCGGAGTCTTCAATAATCCCCTGTCTTTGAAGTCTATCAGATATAAACCAGCCCCATACGCAGGAAAACCATAGTCCGAATGCCATTTTCGGCTGCCTTCCGTTTGTATTTCATAGCGAACGGAAAAGTCGGCGAAGTTTCGTATCGCATATCCCTTGTTATTGACGCCTTTTACGAAGTCATTGGTCGGCAGAACCAAGCCGTAATTTGTGAAAACCATAATTGCTTTGTCGTTTGCGGGCTGACAAATAGCACAATAGCCCGTAAAAACCAATATTACAGCAATTAAGGCGGCTTTCCTCATAACTTATTCTTATCAATGATGTATTGCATAATCTGAATTGCGTTTGTGGCGGCTCCTTTTCGCAGATTATCGGCAACAACCCACATATTGAGCGTATTAGGTTGAGAAAAATCGCGTCTAATCCTGCCTACAAAAACCTCATCCCTGCCTTCACTCTGCAAAGGCATAGGATACTTGTTTTCGGACGGCTCATCAACAACATTTATTCCCTTAAAACCATTTAATAATGCCCGAATATCATTCAAATCAAAGTCTTGCTCAAATTCAACATTGACACTCTCGCTATGTCCTCCCGTTACAGGCACGCGAACCACCGTTGCACTGACGGCAATGGAAGGTTCGGCAAATATTTTCCTTGTTTCATTAACCAGTTTCTCCTCTTCCGTAGTGTAGCCGTTGGCAAGAAAATCGCCGCCGTGCGGAAAAAGATTTCTATGTATCCGATGAGGGTAAATTTTGCTTGCCTCGCCGCCCCGTTCCTCCTCTTCCAACTGACGGATTGCCTTTACGCCCGTGCCTGTTACGCTTTGGTAAGTAGAAACCACGATTCGCCTGATATGATACTGCTTATGAAGCGGAGCAAGAGCCATAACCATTTGAATTGTTGAGCAATTAGGGTTAGCGATTATCTTATCATTTTTGCCGATAGCCCTTCCGTTGATTTCAGGCACTACAAGCGGCACTTTTTCGCTCATTCTCCACGCCGAAGAGTTGTCAATAACAATGCAATTTGCCTCTGCGAACAAAGGGGCATAGCGTTTGGAAACAGCACTGCCTGCGGAGAATACGGCAAAATCGCATTTGGCATTTACGGCATCCTCAACCGACACAATCTTAACCTCTTTGCCTGCGAACAAGAGGCTTTTGCCCACGCTTTTCTCGGAAGCGGCGGCGACCAAATCACAATTGCCGAACCCCTTTTCCTCTAAAACTTTCAGCATCACTCTTCCTACTAATCCGGTTGCACCGACAACGGCTATCTTCATACGTTACAATGTTTTATTTTCTGATTGCAAAGATACAAAATCAAATATTAGTGCGTGCCGCACCGACTTTATTTTTTCAAGAGGCTATTCGGTGAAAATAGAACAGCCTTTGGTACGAATGAAACGCCGTTTTAGAAAAATAAAACAGCCTTTCATTTTAACGAAACAGCCTTTTGTGAAAGTATTAAGGCATAATATTTTAATCTTTGTTTATTTAGGCGGAATGATACGCAGTGCGGCACGCACTAACGTTGATATAAACCTTTTATATGCGAAGGAGCAGCCACGAAATCCTTCAAATAATACGGTTCAAAGTAAGCAACATCCTCGTATTGCCCTGTTATGAATTTATGATACGCCGCTTCTGCCATATATTTCGCCGAAAGTTCCACATCAGAGGCGTAAAAATATTTGTCATCCTTTAATATCTCGCCGCATTTTGCAGCTCCGTTGCCGCAAAGCACCGCTTTGTTTGCGTCTTTCAGGTATCGGTCGTAAATATTGCTTTGAATGATGTCGGCGGAAACAGGTTTCACTATATCCAAATCATAGTTGTAGCCGGCGGAATATACTTCCATTCGGCGGGCATCTATCATCGGCAGATATAAATCGGCTTTGTGCTCGGTCCTTGCTGCAAAAGCCAAAATGTAAAGGGTTTCTATGCTTATCAAAGGTACTGACAGGGCGTAGCAAATGCCTTTTGCGGTGCTTACTCCTATGCGTAATCCTGTGTAAGAGCCAGGTCCTTTGCTTACGGCGACACCTGAAAGTCGGCAAGGGGCGATATCGTTTTCTTTTAGCAGACTATCAATCATCACGGCGAGCATTCGGGAGTGAGCATTCGGCTCTTTACTTTGTTTAAAGGCTATAATATTGTCGGCAGACGCCAATGCACAGGAACAAACGTTGGTTGCGGTTTCAATAAGCAGTATAATAGGATTTTGCATTGAGAGAAGGTTGTTTGGAAAGTTGATTTAGAGATAATGAAGAGCCTTTTGCACATCGTCATCAATGGTAAGATAGAGTTTATAGAAGCATTGGTCGTCATAAAGCAGTTGTGCAATGTAGGCTTTCATCAGAATAACTAATCTTTTGTGGTCTTGCGGCGGCAGAGGCTTCACAGGAATTCCGTTATGAGCCGCATAAGATTTAAATTCGTTGAGAAGCTCGGTGCTAATCTTGAATTTGTTTATAAATTCGTTGCCGTTAGGGAATTGTTTCAGCGATTTGCGATTTTTATCTGCGTAATCAAAGCAATATTTGTAGATAAGGCTTGAGCGAATCAAGTCATCATAGTAAGGACTTCGCTTATAATTTATGTAAGGCAGCCTTATATCGGGTTCTATGCCCCCTCCGCCATACACATATCGCCCATTCTTGGTTTTATATCGCAAAGAATCCGTATGAACAAGGGTATCGGAGCCGGTTTCCATACTAACATAGCGAGCAAGAAAGTCTTCATAATATTTATTCGGGTCTTCGGTTGTGTAAGGTCTCTGTATGCAACGTCCTGACGGCGTATAATAGCGGCTAATGGTCAATCGCAAGACAGAACCGTCGGTAAGGCTGAACTGTTCCTGCACTAAACCTTTTCCGAATGAACGTCTGCCGATTATTTTGCCCCTGTCATTGTCCTGAATCGCCCCAGCAAGAATTTCAGACGCCGAAGCACTTGTTTCATCAATCAATATAATGAGTTCTCCCTTCTCAAAAAAACCGCCGGAGGTGGCATAAGCAATATTTTTCTTCTTTTGGTCGCGTCCTTTTGTGAAAACAATCAAATCCTTTTTTGGTAAGAATTCATCGGCAATAGCAATGGCTTCCTGCAAATAGCCTCCTCCGTTGCCGCGAAGGTCAAAAATCAATTTCTTACAGCCATAATTGTATCTCAAATCGGAAAGGGCTTTGCTGACTTCTCTGAAGGCTGTTGCGGAAAAGGCAGATAATTTAATATAACCAACATCGCCGTCAATCATACCCGAATAATCCACGCTCTTTGTTTCAATCACGTTACGCTTAACAACGAAATCAATCAGTTTATCAACTCCCGCTCTTTTGATAGAAAGTTTCACTTTTGTGCCTTTTGCTCCTTTGAGAAGTTTAAGCACTTTGTCGTTGTCAATCTGCGCTCCTGTTCTGTTGGTATCATTAATCTTCACTATCCTGTCCCCTGCCATAATGCCGACCTTTGCAGACGGACCGCCTTTCACAGGTTGTATGACAACAATAGTATCTTCTACGATATGGAACTGTATTCCTATGCCGTCAAAATGCCCGTTAAGGCTTTCGTTCTCCCTCTTTACTTCCGCTGCTGTTAGATAAACCGAGTGCGGGTCAAGGTTTGAGAGCATACCATTGATGGTTTCGTCGGTCAAAGTGTCGTTATTGATTTTATCTACGTAGTTATCGGAGACGATTTGAAGCACTTGCTGCAATTTTGAGCCATTTGCCTGCTTTGAATCGGTGTTTAACGATGGTATTGGCAACTCCAGCCAGCCTATTATTATGCCTGCGAGGAGCGATACGGCTATAATTAAAAGGGTTTTAAGCGAAGACTTCATTGTTTTATTATTTAACTTTTTAAGGAGTTGCAAAGGTACAACATTTCCATTGATTAAACCTGCGAATTTCTTATTTGATTTTCATACTTGCCCACAAGCCTGTAACAATCACTGATTAAGTCATTTTAAAACAGCGTTTCATTTTTACCAAACGCTGTTTCATTTCTCTGAAAGGCTGTTTCATTTTCTCCAAACAGCCTCTTAATAAAAAATAATGTCAGTGCGACACGCACAAACGCTGTTTTAAAATTATGGGGCTTTGTTATGGTTTAATGAAATGGGTATTTGTGTTGAAATTATGGGCTAATTGGACGATGGAATTTGCATCTGTGAATTTTTTTGTGAGTTTTGAGGTGATATTACGGCGGAAGATTTTGTGTTTCAATAAAAAAGTAGTATCTTTGCAGGCTCTTAAAATGGCTTTTTGTCGCTTACTCGGCAGCAAACAAAGCCGCAATAAATTTAATGTTTAACCCGATTGAGTAAGCAATCACATTATATTTTTTATCTTTATGAAAGATTTAAAAGAAATTCATCCTCTGGAAACGTTTGACTGGTCGGCTATTGATAATAAGGCTACCGTTTATTCGAAAGAGGATACGGAAAAAATGTCGGAAGCATACGACAAATCGTTTAATGTTCTTAATAATTCGGAAGTTGTTGAGGGTGTTGTTGTATCAAAGAATGCTCGCGAGGTTGTTGTTAATATCGGTTTCAAATCCGATGGCATTATCCCCGTTGCTGAGTTTAGATACAACCCTGACTTAAAGGTTGGCGACAAAGTTGAAGTCTATGTAGAGAATCAGGAAGACGCTAACGGACAACTTGTGTTGTCTCATAAAATGGCACGTTTCCTTAAATCATGGGAAAGAGCTATTGAAAGCTATGAAAAAGGCGAAATCATTAACGGCTATGTTAAGAGCCGCACAAAAGGAGGTCTTATCGTGGATGTTTATGGCATTGAAGCATTCCTGCCTGGCAGCCAGATAGACGTTAAGCCTATTCGTGATTATGATGTTTTTGTTGATAAGATTATGGAGTTCAAAATCGTCAAAGTTAATCACGAATTTAAGAACATTGTTGTATCTCACAAGGCTCTTATTGAGGATGAGATTGAAGCTCAAAAGGCAGAAATTATGTCAGGTCTTGAAAAAGGACAAGTGCTTGAGGGCATCGTGAAGAATATTACTTCTTACGGCGTCTTTGTAGATCTTGGCGGCGTTGATGGTTTAATACATATTACAGACGTTTCTTGGGGCAGAGTTAATCACCCTGATGAAGTGGTTCAGTTGGATGAAAAAGTCAAAGTAGTTATCCTTGATTTTGATGAAAGCAAAAAACGTATTGCTTTGGGCTTGAAACAACTTACTCCTCACCCTTGGGAATCTCTTGACGCAAATCTTAAACCGGGAGACAAGGTTAAAGGAAAGGTTGTTGTGGTTGCTGATTATGGTGCGTTCATTGAGATTATTCCAGGCGTAGAAGGTTTGATTCATGTTACGGAAATGTCGTGGTCTCAGCACCTTCGTACCGCTCATGACTTCTTAAAAGTCGGCGATGAGGTGGAAGCGGTGATTCTTACTCTTGATAGAGAAGAGAGAAAGATGAGTCTTGGTATCAAACAACTGATGCCGGACCCTTGGATCAACATTGCCGAGAAGTATCCTGTGGGAAGTAAGCATACGGCTACCGTTAGAAACTTTACTAACTTCGGTATTTTTGTTGAACTTGAAGAAGGTATTGACGGATTGATACATATTTCCGATTTGTCTTGGACAAAGAAAATCAAACACCCTGCCGAATTCACCAAAGTAGGCGAAAAGATGGATGTAGTGGTGTTGGAAGTTAATCCGGAGACACATAAACTCAGCCTTGGACACAAACAACTTGAAGATAACCCATGGGATGTATTTGAAAGCATATTTACCGTTGGTTCTGTGCATAAAGGAACTATTGTTTCAATGCAAGACCGCAGCGGAGCAATCATTGCATTGCCTTATGGCGTTGAAGGATTATGTCCGAAGGCTTATCTGCAAAAGGAAGACAAGAGCAGAGCAAAGGTTGATGACCAATTAGACTTTGTGGTTAAGGAATTCTCAAAAGAAAACAAGAAAATAGTTCTTTCTCATACCAAAACATGGAAAAAGGACGAGGTTTCCGATGACAGAAAGAAAGGCGACTTTGTAGATATTAAGAGTGTAAATAATGCTGTTGATAGAACAACACTTGGAGACATTGATGCACTTGCTTCTTTAAGGGAAGAAATGGTCAAGGATGAGGAAAGCGGTTCAGCAAAGAAAGCAAAAACAACTAAGAAGGCTGCTAAACCTGCTGACGAAGCCGTAGAAACGGAATCAACTACTGTAACCGAACCTGAAAAGGAAGCAACAACAGAAGAAACTAAGGAAATGGAGTAAAGACAAGTTCTTTGATCCCCATAATTTTAATTTTTATTGTTTATATATTGGAGAGCGGCGTAAAAAACCGCTCTTTTGTTTTTACCGAAGTGCGTTTCGTTGTGTCTCATACAGAGATTAATCCGCCATTACTTCCTTTACTCATCACAAAACTTACTTTCGTTTTTACCAAAGGCTGTTTTAGAAAAATGAAACAGCCTTTCGTGTGAATGAAACAGCCTTTGGTAAAAACGAAAAGCCGTTTTAGAAAAATGAAACAGCATTTGGTCGGAGGATAAAGACAAAAGATTTTAGCCTTTGCTGATTTGCGAGGCAATAAACGCAATAAGAGAGTCGTGTATCAGGCTTTCCTTATGATATTTCTGCTTTTTCCGTATATTTGCACACGATTTAACTGATTTAATGATGAAAAAGGTAAAAGGTTTCGCTGTTTTAGGCTCTCTTATTGTCTCTTTGACGGCACTGATTTTGGTTTTTGTGCTTTTTGTCAGGGCAAACAATGAGCGGGAAAGCGATATGCAGCAATATAAACACACGATTAAAGAAAGATATCACGCTTTTGCTCCACCCTTGCCTGATTCTATGACGTTTTGTGGGGAAAGGGTGCCGTTGGAATATGGTTTTGTGAGGGAGAGTCTTGACAGGGAATTGACTATAGCAATGTATCAGCATTCTCAATCCTTCCTTATCTTGAAGCGAACGTTGAGATATTTTCCTCAAATAGAGTATGTCTTAAAAGAAAACGGGGTTCCGGATGATTTGAAATATGTTTGCGTGGCGGAAAGTGCCTTAACAAATGTGGTATCTCCTGTAAAGGCTGAAGGTTTTTGGCAGTTTATTTCAAGCACTGCAAAGAGATATGGTTTGCAAGTGAGCGATGAATATGATGAAAGGTATGATTTGCTCAAATCTTCCGAAGCAGCAGCTAAATATTTGCAGACTTTAAAAAATCAATTTAAGAGTTGGGTGTTGGCGTGTGCTGCTTATAATTGTGGCGAAAATGGTTTGACCAAAAGATTGTCGGAACAGAATGTTGCGGATTATTGGAATCTTTCGCTCAATAGCGAGACTTCCCGTTATATTTTCAGAATTCTGGCGTATAAATTGCTTATTGAAAACCCTCAACAATACGGATATTATATCAGATTGCAAGATTGTTATTATCCTGTCAGAACAAAAACGATAAATATTGATACTTCGGTCAATGATTTTAATGTTGTATGCAAACAGATGGGGGTTACATATAAATTATTTCGTCAATATAACCCGCAATTACGCCAGAATAAATTGACCAATGCTAACAAAAAGGCATATATATTCTATATCCCCGAGCGTAAAGACTTGCTTTGGCAAAATATTTTGCCTCCCAATGCCAAGCAAAATAGATTCTTGCAGTAGAAAAGCCTGTTTTTTCTGCCGAAATGTTACCATTGAGCCTTAAAACTTGTTTAATAAATAAAAAGTTTAAGGTAAAATAACGTCTAAATGAGATTTTTATATTATATTTGTAGATTGAATTAGAATAAAATAAAATTTCATTATAGAGATTAATACATTGATAATAAGATAATAAGTAATACTGAATTGATATGAAAAAAGCATTTTTACTATCGGCGATTTGCTTAATGTTAAGTACTACGTTGTTGTTCGGACAACAGGCTACGCGTACGTATTTGAAGGATTCTATGGATTTTGAAACGGCTTCTATGCCTTATCATGACTGGAGTGTTACCGGGAATTATTCTATTGAATATAGTATCTACGCTCCTTCTACGGGTAATCGTTCGTTGCGATTGATACCAAGTGCGAATAATCCCGACACATTAAAGACTGCCGTATATGGTATTGGGCAAGGTATGTTTGCTCGTTTGGAGTTTAGCCATATTCCTATGCTTGCAAATTATACGTCAGGAGGTAAAATTCTTGTTAGGTATAGAAATCAATCTAATGGTTCGTGGAGTTATCAAGTTTTGAGTAAAGGTGATAATACTACGACAAATCCTACAAAATATGATAGAGCATACGGATTATCAGTCGGCGCTTCAGACTTTACAGATGCTTTTTATGCCGGTTGTTATTCTGCTGATTACCCTTTAGACAATCCGTCAATGAACAGTACTTTTAATTCTTATTGGAAGAATGAAATATTTATGGTGAAATCCGATGTGTTTGGAGTAACAGCCGATTCTATTCAATTCTTATTTGTTGTTCCTCAAACTATTAATCAGTCATATCTGTGGGCAGGATGGTTTTTAGATGATATAAGAGTGTATTTTTCTCCTGTTATCGGACAGGAAGTTAAAGTTCCTGACATAAAAGATATTATTTATCCTGATAATTATAATTATCCTAATTGCTCTGAAAATCTAATTAAAATAAAAGTTATGGATGTTTTGTCCGTAGTAGATAGTGTTACTTTGTTTTATCAGATTGGCAACAACCCTGTTCAGGATACGCAGATGGTCGCATCGTCTTTGCCTGATTATTATGAGATGTATTTGCCTTTTGTTGGTTTTGGTACTGAATTTAGATGGAGATTGGAAGCGACAGATGCTAATGGAAATAAAGTCCGTTTCCCATATATGTATGGACAATGGTCAAAATTCCAAAATGTAAGACCTTTTGTTAGTGATTCACCTCTAAAAAGCGATGCTAGAAATGCACAAAATATAGGCTTTCTCAAATCGGGCTCATATGAAAGATTAACTCAAATCAGGTACAGAGCATCGGAACTTATTGAACAAGGATATTCAAAAGGTGTGATAAAAGAGATTAAGTTTGATGTAAAAACAGCAAGCAGTACTCCTATGCAGAATGTTAAGATACGTATGAGTTCTGTTCCGACTGATTTTATTAATAATTTAAATTCTGGTAGTAATTTAGGTTATCGCAGACCTATATGGAATCCTGATATTTCTCCGATTTATGAAGCAAATACATTAATACTAAACTCAACCGGATGGCAAAGAATAAGATTAAATAAATCTTTTATATGGGATGGAGTGAGCGATATAGTTATACAGATATTTTATGCGAATAGTTCGTCACCGAGCAACAATATTACTCTAAATTCTTTTCCATCAGGGAGTAGTACAATGTCTAAAACAAGAATATTAAATGGCGGTATAAGTTCCAATCTTTATAATAACTATCTGCAGGTGCCTGCTCAGCAGTTTTTTGATGATTCATTAAATTACAAACCAAACATAATATTCAAATTTGAAGATTGTATATTTTCTATTGATGCGGCAATGTCTAATGAGATGTCTACGCCTGCAAAAGTCTTAAGTAATCCTAAATTGTATAAGGTGGAAGCTGGTGTCCCTACGGAATTTACGGCTTTTGTGCGTAATGATGGTTTGTCCGTATTGCCGTCCGGTAATACAAAGTTTATGAGAAGAAATACAAATGGAACATTTAGCCCTGCGGAACCGTTTGCTCCATTTTCTAATGTTCAGCCGATAGATACATTAATTAATAATGGAGATACTACATTCTATCCGTCCGACTCTTTGGCTATAAATTCTTCTATCACATTTCCAAATGAAGGGTATTATTACATGAAGTTATGGACGGAACTTCTTCCTGCCAATATAGATTATAATCAGAGGAACGATACGGCATATCGTATAGTGTATCCCAACTCTTCTTCTGTTGTTGATTTTGAAGTTGTATCTTGTAATGGACCTATGACTGGAACTTATGCAATAAGTCCATCTTCTACTTCGTCCATAACAAATACCCATAAAACATTCAAAAGTTTTGAAGAAGCATTCAGAATGTTAAGAGTTTGTGGAGTAGGGTCTCCGGTTACTATTAATGTAGATGTTTTGTCAGGTACGCAATATTATACGGATTCTTTAAGATTTCCTGTTAATATAGAAGGTGCTTCAGCGATAAATACGATTACTTTCAAGGGACCTTATGCTAATCCTACGAGAATGAAAACCGATGGAATGGTGAATGAAAGTTATAATTTGGACAGTTGCCGATATATAATATTTGAGAATCTTGCTTTTCAACCGGCTGATTCTTATACAAGTGGTGGCAGCAAGTCGGTGTTCAAGATGACGGCTAATACATCGGATATAACATTTAAGAAATGTAGATTTGAGAATATAGCAGGATATACAACTAAACCTACCGCGTTAATAAATATAGGGCCGGCAGGTAATATAACTATGGATAGTTGTACCTTTAAATATCCTGCAGAAAATGCTATTCTTATCACGGGAATATCTAATGATGAATTAACTTCTAATATAAATATCAGCCATTGTGTATTTGAAAACGGACAAAACTATAAGATGACAAATTCGGCTATCTATGCTAAATATACATCCGACCTTAATATAAAGAATAATAATTTCTCTACTACAACACAATTAGATAGTAATATAAGTGTTGCTTATACGTTAAGAATAGAAAATTCCAAAAAATTTAATGTGCAAAAGAATGAATTCTATCTTCAAAATGTTAGTGCTATTGCAGCAAGTGATATAATTGATGATCCCAATACGGCTTCTCAAATATCTAATAACACAATAGGTATATATAATAACAATTCAGATACAAGTTCTGCAACAACGATTTATGGAATTAACTTTATTTTTGGAGCAAATACTTTGATTGCTCATAATAATATTTGGGCAAAAGATAATCTCTTGGATGGCTTTCCTGCTGTTGGTTTAAAAATAGGTGAAACTGCAAAAAATGTATCTAACCTTAGACTAATGAATAATGTAATCGTTTCCGATGGAGGAAGCACTGACAATGGAAGTATTACAGGATGTGCAGTACAGTTAAAAACAGAACCAAGCGCAACATATACATTTAAGAATAATATGTATTATAAGATGAATCCACCTGCAACAGATCCTCCCGTTGCAAATAATAGTGATTTGTTGTTTAGAAATGGAACATTTATGCCTACTATTAGCGAGTGGATAATAGCAACTCAGGAAGATTCGTCTTATTATACAACAAATCCATACTTTGGAGACTGGAATGCTTTAACAACTACGTATTCTTTCTTGATTAATAAAGGTATAGATTTGTTAAGCGAGGTGCCTGATGATAAATCGGATAATCTTAGAGATGCTACACCTTGTATAGGTGCTTATGAGTATGATTCGTTAGCAATAGATATTAATATGATAGAGGCGTATATTGCTGATAAAGGTATATATGAAAATATTAATGATACCAATACATGGACTGCTTGTGATTATACTGCAAATGATCATATAACTGTTAAATATATAAATATAGGTACGGATACTATTCAATCAGGTTTAGTATTAAAATTTCAAGTTGCTACTAATGGAGGTGCTTATAGTTCTGTACAACAGAAAGTGGTAAATCACCCGATTTTGCCTTATGTGCAATATACAGATACATTTACTCAAAGTGTTAATTTGGCATCACAGGTAGGGCAAACAAAGACATCAGTAATTAAAGCATTTTCTTCTTCTTCTCAAGATGCGTTTGCTGCAAATGACACAACAATTGTAAAAATTGTAGCCAAAGGACAAGATGCTATGCCTGTGAATAAGACTATAAATGTTCCTTATGGTTATACCGGACTTTTGACCGCTAATGAATATACGGATTCTATTTATTGGTTTTTGAATGCAACGGATATGGATTATATATTAAAATCTCATTCATATCAAACGGATATATTGTATGAGGACACTATATTCTATTTTTCCAAGAAATCGGAACATCCTAATGTAAAGATAACAGAGATTCAGATTACAAGTTCAGGGGTAAATATGGAAGGACTTACAATTCCTTATCCTTATGAGCTAAATGAAATAAATAATGCTTTTGAAATATCTAATCTGGGCAATGGTCCTATTGATTTGGAAAACTATAAATTTCAAGCAGTATATGGGGCAAATGATACTTTGACAAATAATTTCAGTAGAAAATATACGTTTCCAAGTTATGTACTACCTTCTAATTCAAGTGTGGTTCTTGTACCGGTCGCAACTACGACGGAAATGAATAATGGTTTCTTGCCGATAGGTACAGGATGGGGTATTACGGCAGCAAATAAATCAGGGTTTGTATTGAGAGATGCTGATAGCATTATTATAGATGCAGTAACTATAAATGGCGGGGTTTTTAATGCAAATACAAATGTGCCTGCTAATATTTGGACATCAGGAACTTTGAGTATAGCAGGCAGCGATAGTACTGCAACTCTGGCAGGGATTACAAGAATTAATACTGTTGCCCCTAATTCAACTGCTTGGCGTTGTGCCACAGATTCTACCCGAATGACATTAGGCATATATGATACTACTCTTACCACTACATTTGATAATGGATGTTATGGTTATAAGGCTTCTTATAGTGTAAATATAACATCTGTACCTGCAACCGATCCTAATTTGATTGCTGTTGAGGTTATAGGAATAAGTGGAGATACTATTTGTAATTTGGGTAATGAACAGATACAAGTAACACTTAAAAACACCGGTACCAATATACTTAACGACACAATACCTATTATATGTAATTTATATGATGGAACAGTATTGTCTCAGACTATCAGTGATACATATAGTAACGCATCCGGATTGTCAAGCGGAGAAAGTGTTAATTATACTTTAGCCAATACATTGGATTTATCTGCTAATGCAGGAACAAAAAATTATAGGATAGAGGCTTTCGTTAGTTATCCCGGAGATATATATCACAATAATGATACTTCTTCTGTCAATATAGTATCGCGTTATACTCCATTACTACCTTTGGTTACTCCTTCAATAACGATTCCATACGACACATCTATTGTTCTAACAGCAACTTCACCTGATAATAATTATATTGCATGGTATAATAATCAATATGAAACTACTCCTATCGCAATAAGTGATAGTTTGTTAATCCGTATTTATGAAAACGATACATTTTATGTGTCGGCAATAGCAAAAGATGTGTCTAACTTTATTATTGGTGATGGAACAGCTGCAAATAATACTAGTGGTTATCCTTCCCCATTAAATAGTAATACTAAAAAAGTTAAGGAACAATATTTAATCAAAGCGTCTGAACTTGAAGATGCGGGATTAGAAAACAATCTTATTAGTTCTATTGCTTTTGATATAATGACAACAACGAATACTAATAATGCTTCGCAGACTTATAGTATAAAAATAGGGCATACTACAGTTGATGATTCTATTTCAACCTGGATTACAACGGGATTACAGGATGTTTATGATAGCACAATAATTATTCCTAATGGAACAACAGGCTGGCAGGAGTTTAATTTTGCTACTCCGTTTGAGTATGATGGAACATCTAATATTGTTGTTCAGGTGTGTATTACTGCAACACTAAATTATCCTAAGATAAGAACTTACTATACGCAAACACCATTTAAATCTGTAATGACGTATCAAAATAATAATACTGATGCATGTACTTATACATCATCTAATGGAACATCAAAATCAGCTAACAGACCTAACATGAAGTTTGGGGTAGAGAAGCCTATTGGTTGCGAAACAGAACGAGTATCAATAGTAGTAGAGCCACTTCCTATTCCTTATTGTGATGCTGCAATAGTTGATATAAGTACGCCGGTAGATCAACATGTTCAATCCAATATTCCTACCGACATAGAAATTGTATTGAAAAATTATGGTACATCGCAGCTAACTTCTGCTAATATTAATTGGTCATTGGATGGTGTTGCTCAACCTCCAATAGCATGGACCGGAAATTTGGCAAATGGTCAATCGGAGGTAGTTTTATTAGGACAGGCAGCATTTATACAAGGAAGTCGGTCGGAATTCAAAACGTGGTTGGATAATACCGGTTTATGCGATACAATACAAAGTAATGATACATTAGTAAGAGATTTTATCGCTTGTTATGGCAATCCTACAAATGAAACCTATCTAACCATAGGTACATCAGGCACGGAAGATTTTTCATCTTTTGAATCTGCTATTGCGGCATTAGATAGCTCAGGTGTTTGTGGCAATGTTATATTTAATGTGTCGGACGGAACATATACGGAAAATGTTCTAATATCGGCAATCAGAGGAACTTCATCTAATGATTATATATTATTTAGAGGTGCAACAGGAGTAAAGCCGACACTTACTTCTTTGTCGGGTGCGGTTTTGAAATTAAAAGGAACAAATAATATCAGATTCTCAAATATGATTATTACTAACCCATCTGCAACTAACGGGAATGCAATAGAAATATTAAATTCCGATTCTATAATATTTTCTGATGTTACTATTAATACTCCTTATACCAAAATTACTAATCTTGTTAATATAAGATCAGCAAGTAGCAATCTGGAATTTGATAATGTTGAGTTTAATGCAGGTTCTAATGCGATATATTCTAATTTGGCAGGGACAGCGATACTAAACAACCTGACCGTTGGTAATAGTTCATTTAGCAATTTCAGTGATAAAGCCATAGATCTTAATAATTTTAATGGTACTTACATACATCATAATAATTTTTCAACAATTGATACTAATGCTACAGGTGCTATTTTGTTGAGAAGTGGGGAAGGTACAATTAATATTAGTGCAAATAAGATAAACTTAGTAGGGCGAGGTAATGTTAGCACTGTTAAAACAGCACTTGCTATGAAAGCATTGACCGCAGTCGGTATAAATCCGATATATGTTTTTAATAATGCAATTTCTATACTTGGAGATATGAAAGGAACTGCTAATCCTGCTCATATTGGAATAGATTTGGACTCGGTTGTCAATCTGAATCTATTTTATAATACAGTAAGGTTATTGCCGGGAAAGAATGCAACAAATTCGAAAACTATTTCCGTAGGAGCGGGTGAGAAGATAAAGATACAGAATAACAATTTTGATAATGCCGGTAAGGGTTACGTTTATTATGTTAAGTCTCCGGGCAGTCAGGTTTCTTTCTCTAATTATAATAATTACAGAGGAACATCTACTTCTTCAAATAATAAATTTGCTTATTGGAGAGCCGAAATAAAGACTCTTGATACATTAAGATTGGCAAATAAAATGGATGCTAATTCAGATACGATGTATAATCCGTTTGTAGCCGATACGGTTTTGTCAATGTATTATTCCACATCTATATCTCGTAAGGCAACAGTAGTAAGTTTAGTAGGTACGGATATAAATGATTCTTTAAGAAATTATGTTAATCCTTCCATAGGAGCATACGAATATCAGTTTGAAGATAAAGACTGGGGTATTGCAAGTGCTTATCCTGACAGAGGAATAGTTTTCCCTTATACGGATAGTATGTATGTAGAGCATGATTCAATATCGCTATATTCGGATGAACATGGGAATCCTATTTCAATGAAACCAAAGATAAGGATAGGGAACTTTGGAGATAATTCAATATCTTCTGGAATCATAACCGTTGAGGTTTCTTATAGTCCTAATTTTGAAAGTGATTCTATCTGTTATACATACACTGATACTTGTACAACAACATTAACTTCAACACAAACATTAGAATATACATTAAACAGCGCATTAAACTTGCCTTTACCATTGATTCACACATTAAAAAATAGTTCTTCAACGGTAATGCAACAGCCGTTGTATATGAGGGCTTTCACACAAAGTGTCAATGGTTCTAATATAGATACGGTTCATATTAATGATACAACATTGCGACCTAAAGCCCTAACTACATTATATTCGGATACCACCAAGTTATATATTAGCCCTGCTTATGATATAAAAACCGGCGATATTGTAACCACAGGTCATATTGGAAAGAAATGCGATTTAAGAGCAGATACGGTTCGTGTTAAAATAAAGAATATGGGGCATTATACTTTGACTGCTGCCAATACTGCTAATTGGACAATGACTTACCAAGTAGAGGGAAGGGATCCTGTTACGGAGGTAGTGAATTGGAATAATTTTGACTCTGTAACTGGGTCAAGCATAGACTCTACAAAGGAAGCAATTTATAGATTTAGTACTCTTGTTAATTTGTATCCTCAAAATTATGATACGGTTAATGTTTGTGATTCTGCTGATGTGTATGGAGCTTCATACGGGCAATTATATAGAGATACGATATATAATTTAAGAGTATGGTCGGATCTACCGTTAGATAACATTTCTGAAAATGATACATCCGGACATATTTATAGAAATACAGGTTATAATGATACAACTTTTACTTGGACTAAAATAACTTCTTTTGCTGACCCTCTCCCTCCTCATGCTCATAATGATATTATATATTTTGGTACATATGGTCATCCGTGGGCAGACCATATTCTATACAAACCAAGTGCAAACTATAATCCTGATAGTATTGGTCATTTATCAATCCATTGGTATTCCGATTCTACCAATGAAGCATCGGAATACAATCAAGCAAGAACAAATCGAGGTTATATTCCGTCTCAACGGGATACTACAATAAGATTGTATCATGACACAACAGTATATTTAATGGTGAAGCGAACGGATGTTTCCCCTGGCTGCACCAGTGCATATACACCTATTTCGGTTATATTAAGGAGTAGGGATAGTGACAGCGTAAGCTTATATTATGATTTGTCTATGGAGCAGATTATAGAGCCTTACTATGTTGATACGAATGGTAGCGGTAGCAAGTCATGGGTTTATATGACACAGCACGATACTATAAAAGTCAGATTGGCAAACTATGGAAATACAACCTTTAATGGTGACCAAAATTCAAAGTTGTGGTACTCGATTAAAACAGGTACGGGTAGCAATGCGACGGAAATTACAAAAGGGGAAGCTATATTCAGTGGTTCTATTCCGCCATTTACCGTAGGAGGTACCGATGCCGATAACTATGTAACTTTTGCATTTCCTTACAAGTATCCTTATACATCCGAAGAAGATTCTATATCGGATATGTCTTTTGACTTTTCCGATCCGAATAAGACGTACATTATAAAAACCTGGCTTAATGTGCCTGGGGATATTGCTGCTGCGAATGATACCTTAGCAGATTCTGTCGGACGGACAAATGCATTTGCTAAAATAAAACCTCGTAATGGAGACAACTATTATTCAAATGCAACGGCTACAAACGCTAATTCACTTGATATATCAAGAGTAAGACTTGGCACATTGAATAACTATTCAGTACCTATTGGTAATAAATATTCCAACTATACGAAAACTTCCGATACTGCTTTATTGTATAAAGGTGTTGATGATAGTCTATATGTTACGGTTAGTTTGTCAAATAATATGGTAGAAGACAGATTAACTGATACTATACATGCATCTGTCAAAGCATATATTGATTGGAATAGAGATGGAGTATTTACAGCTAATGAGGTGGTATTAGGAAAAAACTCTGAAATTAGTCATTCTGTTGCTATCAAGGAAGGAAAAGACACTATAATAGCAGCAAAGATAAAACCTTTCCTTAATTCAGATACTTCTATCATCAATGGCTATACTCGTATGAGAATTTTGCTTTGGGATGGAAAGAAAGATCTTAATGACCCTTCTCTTAATCCTGATAGTGTATTTGCAGACGGAGAGGTAGAGGATTACTTGGTTCAAATTCGTTCTATTGATAGTACTAATGCCGCTTTGTATGGATTTGTAAAACCTGATGAATTTAATACCGAAGGTAAGATAGACTTCTTGCAAATAAATGTAAGAAATGTAGGCATCCAGCCATTACCGGAGAGAACAAATATTAATTGGAGTAATGACGGCGGTCTTTCATGGCAGAATTATCAATTATCAGATTTGGATTTGGCGAAACTATCAGCAACTGGTAGTTGGGCAACCATATCTGTTGCGGAAGATATAATTATTGATACGGGCGTAACCCAATTTATGGCTTATATTACTGCTCCCGGTGATATATCTCACAAGAATGATACTATTGTTTTAAACAGCATACTTTCTCCACAGCCGACACTGCCTTATGCAACCAACTTTGATACGACGGGAATCAACGATAGAGGTTTCTATGCTTACGAACCTAATTATAAATACCCGTCTAATTGCTGGGCAATAGGCAATCCGATTAACAAAAACATCATTAAGCAGGCATATTCCCCTCTTAATTGTGTTGTAACCAATCTTAACGGACCATATCCGAGCAATAATTTAAGCATTCTTTATACTCCAAACTTTAATATCTCCACTGTTAAGCAGGATACTTTGAGTTTCTGGATACGCAGACGCTTAAAGTCAGGCAATAACAATCTAAGAATAGAATATAAGCCGTATAATTCCAATGTATGGCGGGTTCTTGGGGCTAAAGATGACGGATACGGTATTAATTGGTATAATAACATATCTGGTTTCAATACAAACAAAGATTGGGAACAGGCTTCATATTCACTTAAACACCTTACCGATGAAGGTAAAGTCTATGGAAACTATCTGCAACTTAGATTTATCTTCTCATCGAGTTCAACAGCGAATACAACTGAGGATGGATTTGCAATAGATGACTTCTCATTCGGACGAGCGTTGGCTCCGGTGGATGCACAGGCTGTTGCGGTTAAAGTTGAGCCGACTATCCCTAATTATGGTGAAGCTATTACTCCATACGTTGTAGTTAGAAATAACGGAATGACGCCTTTAACTAATTTTATGATTCATTATTCTTCACCGGACTTGATTGATGCATCAGGCAATCCTTATATGGAACGCACAAGAGAAATAGTGGATACAATGGGAATAGCTATACAGCCGGGAGACACAATGGGCTTTATGATGCCAACTGCTATTGTGGGTGCTAATACCCCTCCGCGTTTTACAATTGTTGCAAGGGCATACAATATGAATGAGCCTGCAAGTTACAGAGACAATGACACGGCAAGATTACTTGTTACCATTGCTCCGCTACTTACGGATGTCGGTGTAAAGGAAATAATCTATCCACAGGGTGTTGTTTCTGTAAATGAGAATGTAGAGGTGAGAGTAAAGGTTAGAAACTACGGTGTGGTAATGCAAAATATTATTCCTATTGCTTATCAACTTTCAAATTCCGATGCAATTTATAGAGACACCATCCTTATTAACGTTCCTTTGTCTTACGGAGAAGAATACACTCATACTTTCCAACCACGCTTCCAAGCAAACTTCGGCACTGTAAATCTCAAAGTTTGGACGGCGCTTGAGGGCGATATGTATGCGGAGAACGACACTATGATTCACAGAGTAGCAAGTCTGGTAGGAGCAAAGGACTTAGTGGCGGATGTTGTAATGATAGATGATAACGACCCTGCGACTATCGGCGTTCAACTCAACTTTATAAACAGAAGTACATTGCCTGTTAAAAACATAAAGGTCGGATACTTCACTAATGGCAACCCTTCCAGTGTTGTGATTGAGAACTATCGTTTTGATAGTATCTTGGGCGGTTCTATGGGCTATCATGTATTCTCTAATCGCTTGCCTCGTCAGTTCTATTCCAGCATCTGCGGATTTGTTCACGTGAATGGCGATGAGGATATGAGCAATGATACTACGTGCAACAGATATTACGGATATAGTGATGCTTCTGCCGATTCCATAATAATAGAAGAGCAGAGCGGAAACACCTGTCGTTTGAGTATTGTAACGACTAATTGCGGCACGATAGGCTATCTCAACAAGCAGGTCAAGTATCACGTGGCATTAAACGGCGAAGAAGTTTGCACGGAGAGCCATACATTGCCGCATGATGTGCCCGGATCTGTTACAGGTCAAATCTTAACATACCAAATACCTCGTTCGGCTGACCGCACCTATGATATAAAGGCATGGATTGAATATCCTAATGATGTCAATGCTCAGAATGATACCACAACCCGCTATTCCATCGTTTATCAAATAGGTTTGGATGACGTCAATGCCGATGATGCTCGGTTTATACTTGAACAAAACGTGCCAAACCCAATGGATAAACAAACGGAAATAGGATTTGTGTTGCCGAATGAAGGAAATGTTGTGTTCCATATCGCAAACAATGAGGGTAAAGTGGTGTTTAGTCGTGAGCAATCATACTCTGCCGGTCGTCATACCTTGAAATTGACCGACATAACCTTACCTCAGGGAGTTTATTACTACACTATGGAGTTTGAAGGTGCTAAATTGACGCGAAAGATGCTCATTGCAAGGTAAGGAAACAAGTTGATATACAGTTTTCATAATTGATTTTTTTTATTGTACGGCGTTCTACCACAATTGAATGCCGTACTTTTTTATGCATATCCCAATCGGCTGCTATAAGACCTTGTTTGGTGAAAATAAAACAGCGTTTCATTCGCACGAAACAGCCTTTTATTTTAACGAAGTAAGATATTATCGGCATTATGCGTACTTTGGTGAAAATGGTGCGGGCAAACCATTATCTAAAACGAAAATTTATACCTTTGCAAATTGATTGGAACAGCATCTTTGCTCACCGAAAAGCCTTAATCCAAGAATGAAGAATAATATATTAAGCCGCTCAAGCCTCATTATCGCATTGTTTTGCGTGGTGATAGCGTTTTTTATTGTCCGTCTCTTCTTTCTGCAAATTATAGACACGTCCAACGTGATGAAAGCCAATCAAAATGCTCTGCGTTTCCGCACTCAATATCCTGCAAGGGGATTGATGTTTGACAGAAACGGCAAACTTTTGGTTTATAACGAGGTTGTTTATGATTTGATGGTGATTCCTTCCCAGATAAAGGACTTTGATACCGCTAAATTCTGCAATCTGATTAACATCACAAAGGAGGAATTTGACAAACGTTTGAGTAAAGCCCGTGCATACTCTCCTTACGCCCCTTCTGTCTTTGAAAAGCAGATTCCAAAGGGCGATTTTGCTCTTATTCAGGAGAAACTTTACGCTTTTAAGGGCTTTTATTCTCAGGCAAGAGCCTTACGATATTATCCGAAGGCACTTGCTGCTCACGTTTTGGGCTATGTCGGCGAGGTAAATGAGGAACAAATTCTTAAAAACCCTTATTACAAGCGCGGAGACTACATTGGAATGAGCGGTTTGGAGAAAAGTTACGAGCAGGAGTTGAGAGGCAGAAAGGGAAGTAAGATTACGCTTGTTGATGTGCATAACAGAGAGAAGGGAAGCTTCCAAAACGGAGATTTTGATACGGCAGCAATAACAGGAAGCAGCCTTTACACCACCTTAGATGCCGATTTGCAGGAATATGCTGAGAAAATAATGGCGAATAAACGCGGTAGTATTGTAGCCATAGAGCCTTCTACCGGAGAGGTGCTTTGTTTTGTTTCCGCCCCTTGCTATGACCCTAATCTTTTGGTTGGTCGTGTGCGCGGCAATAACTATAAGAAATTGCTGGATGACCCTACCAAGCCGCTCTTCAACAGAGCCCTGATGGCACAATATCCTCCCGGCAGTATATTCAAAGTTGCTCAGGCGTTGATAGCCCTTGATATGGGAGTGATACAGACTAATAGCGGTTTTGTATGCGATAAGAGTTTGGTGGGATGCCACAATCATCCTTCCGCAACGAACGTTCGGGATGCCATAAAGATGAGTTGTAATCCTTATTTCTATCAGGTTTTTCGCCGAATCATTCAACACCGCAATAATCGTGGAAAAATAGACAGCAAAGACGGATTATCCGTTTGGAAAGAGGCAATGCTGAGATTGGGTTTCGGCACTCGTATTGATATTGATTTGCCTAATGTGAAGAAAGGGCGTATTCCCGACACTGCTTTCTATGATAAATGGTATCCGAGCGGATGGAATTTTTATACTATCTTCTCTAATTCCATCGGACAGGGAGAAGTGGAGGTTGTTCCTTTGCAAATGGCTAATTTTGCTGCAATTGTTGCTAATCGTGGTTGGTATATTACTCCGCATCTGGTACGTTCTTACGGCACGGAGACGCAACGTTTCAGGCGAAAGGAGTATGGCATCAAGCATCATAGCCAAATTGACGCTAAGTATTGGAATGTTGCTGTTGAAGGTATGTGGGCGGTTGTGCATGAGGCAGGAGGCACCGGGCGATTGGCACGTTTGGAAGATATTGCCGTATGCGGAAAGACCGGAACGGCTCAAAACAAGGGAGCAGACCACTCCGTATTCATTTGTTTCGCCCCAAAAGATAATCCGAAGATAGCATTGAGCGTATATGTTGAGAATGCAGCCGGCGGAGGTGGCGCATGGGCTGCTCCGATAGCAGGTTTGTTGATAGAAAAGTACTTAAAAGGCGAAGTAAAACGCAAAGATTTTGAACAAAACTACATAGAGGCTACGCCGTGTCAGCCTATAAGAACACCAAAACCAAAGAAAGATGAGTAGAAAGCCCCTTTTGCTGAGTTTAGACTGGACAATGATAATCATTTATCTTGCTCTTGTGGTGATAGGCTTTTTGAATATTTACGCCGCTGTTTATAATCCGGAGCTGAATACCGATTTTGCTGTCGGCACTCGCTATTTCAAACAAATGATATGGATTATTGCTGCCTTTTTCCTTGCTTTGTGTATAATTATAATAGACCCCACGTTTTTCAAGCAAACTTCTTACGTAATATATTGGATATTCATAATAATGTTGTTTGCCGTGCTGGTGATAGGTTCAACGACCAAAGGAGCGAAATCGTGGTTCGGAATAGGGGATTTTGGTATTCAGCCTTCGGAATTTGCGAAGGCGGCAACGGCTCTTGCTTTGGCAAAATTCTTATCACGTACCGATTTCACCAAAGACCTTAAAACAATTCTCGTAACCTTGTCCATAATCGCCTTACCTACTTGTCTCATCCTGCTTCAAAACGATACCGGCTCGGCAATAGTCTTTCTTGCCTTTGGTTTGACGTTGTACAGGGAGGGAATGAGCAAATATATTTTGCTAATGGTGTTGGCAATGATTATTCTTTTCATTCTGTCGGTTATTGTCAATTTTTGGTGGATTGTGATAGCCACTGCATTTATTACTCTCTTGGTTTATTGGAAGCGAAGGCTGTTTTGGCGGCATAAAGTCAAGCTTCGTTATTTTGTAATAGCGTTTGGAATTGTTGTTGCTTTTGTTGGTCTGAGTAAGTTTGCCTATGATAATGTTTTGCAGCAGCATCAGCGGGATAGAATAGACGTTTTGCTCGGTATTAAGCAGGATAATCGTGGCATTGGCTACAATGTTTATCAGAGTAAGATAGCAATCGGCAGCGGAGGCTTGTTCGGCAAAGGTTTTCTCAATGGTACGCAGACCAAATACAACTTTGTTCCCGAGCAGGACACGGATTTTATTTTTTGTACCATAGGAGAGGAGTGGGGATTGATAGGTAGCAGCGTTACTCTTTTGCTTTATTTGGCTCTTTTGGTAAGAATCATTCACCGTTCCGAGAGACAAAGAAGCAATTTCTCACGTCTTTACGGTTATTCGGTGGCATCGATACTCTTTTTTCACGTTCTGATAAATATAGGAATGACTTTGGGCTTGTTACCTGTGATAGGAATTCCGTTACCTTTCATATCTTATGGCGGTTCCTCGCTATGGGCATTCACATTCCTGCTATTCATATTCATTCGTCAGGATGCAAAATCAATGGATATAGTTTAATACTGATATTATAGGAAGAATAAATTTTTTTAGTACTTTTGCCTTCTCTATAATGAAATAAATTACAATAGAATAACAATATAAAACATAGAATATGGCAAAAGAAATTAATGAGGCAGCAAAACTTGAGAAATTAAAGGTGTTACAATCAACTTTGGAAAGGATTGAGAAATCTTTTGGCAAAGGCTCCGTAATGAAACTTGGTGATAAACCGATTGGAGATATGGATGCGATTTCAACGGGCTCAATCGGATTGGATTTAGCCTTGGGAATAGGTGGTTTTCCAAGAGGTAGAGTTATAGAAATCTATGGTCCCGAGTCATCAGGTAAGACAACGCTCGCCATACATGCTATTGCCGAATGTCAAAAGCAAGGAGGAATGGCAGCTTTTATTGATGCCGAGCATGCTTTTGATAGTTTTTATGCACAGAAATTAGGGGTTGATGTGAATAATCTTTACATTTCTCAACCTGATAACGGCGAACAGGCGTTGGAAATAGCCGATAGTCTTATTCGTTCGGGGGCAATAGATATAATAGTGATTGATTCCGTTGCAGCCTTAACGCCAAAAAGTGAAATAGACGGGGAAATGGGTGATAGTAAAATGGGATTGCAGGCTCGTCTTATGTCGCAAGCCTTGCGTAAATTAACCGCTTCAATAAGCAGAACAAGATGTTGCTGTATATTTATCAATCAGTTGCGAGAGAAGATAGGCGTTATGTTTGGTAATCCCGAAACAACGACAGGCGGTAATGCCCTTAAATTTTATGCTTCCGTCAGAATAGATATACGAAGAAAAGAAGCCATTAAAGACGGAGAGCAGAATATAGGCAACAGAGTTAAGGTTAAGGTTGTTAAAAACAAGGTTGCTCCTCCTTTTAGGCAGGTTGAATTTGATTTAATGTTCGGACAGGGAATTTCTAAGGTAGGAGAGATTGTGGATATAGGTGTAGATAAGGGTATAATAAAGAAGAGCGGTTCTTGGTTTAGCTATGGAGATACAAAATTGGGACAAGGTAGAGAGGCTGTAAAGCAACTTTTGATAGACAACCCTGAACTTTCCGATGATTTGGAATCTCAAATACGTACTGCTTTGAAAGCGGCACAGGAACAATAGATAAATACAATGCTTTTTTGATTAGCGCTGTTCCGAACACCGATATGCAAAAAAGTTATGTCTGAATATTGCAATAATTCAATTAAATGCGTTATCTTTGCAATGTCTTTTATTTTTATTTTGTTATGATAAATCACAATCTTAAACGTATATAAGTTTATAATGAAAAAATATTACGCAATGATAACAAAACGAATTTTTATTACGCTGTTTGCTTTGTTCGCTTTTGTCGGTTTAAATGCTCAAAACTATGATTTCAGCGTTGCAAACAATGGAAAAGCAATTTATTATAAAGTAATAGATACGGCAAATGTGAAGGTATGCAGCGGAAACATTAATTGTTATTTCGGAAAGGTAGAAATACCGGACACAGTCAGTTCTAACGGCGTAAGATATAACGTTGTAGAGATAGATAACTATGCTTTTGCATTAAGCGATAGCCTTACCGAAGTTGTTCTTCCGATATCGGTTAAGAAAATAGGCAATTTCGCATTCCAAAGTTGCACATTATTAACAAATATTATGCTTACCGATAGCGTAAAAGCCATAGGCAAAGGAGCATTCTCTCAATGCTCATCTTTATCTACAATAAGAATTCCTGCATATTTGACAAGCGTAAGCCAAATGTGCTTTAAACAATGCGCTTCGTTGAATAACTTGTACATAGGCAACATAATAGAATATGTAGATACCGCTGCATTTGAGAATTGCACAGGTTTGGTAAATTTAACTATTGATTCGTCAGTTCATGCTATCCGTTCCAACGCATTTAAGTATTGCGGAGCATTAGCAGAGTTGAGATTGCCGAACAGAATTGATACAATAGAGGAATATGCCTTCTTTGGAAGTGGCGCTATTCGCAACGCATATTTGGGACAAAGCGACAGCAGCAAATTAGAGTATATCGGCAGAAATGCTTTCGGCTATTGCACACGCCTTATCAGCACAACAGTTTATAGACAAATGCCTCCGAAAATGTATGACAACACTTTCACGGGCGTAGAGAACAAACACGTTTTGCATGTGCCTTGCGGAAGGAAGCCATACTATGATACGGCGGCATATTGGAAAGATTTGAATACCGCATACAAGACAATAGTTGAAGATTGCGGCGTTGGCTTGGATGACGAACCTGATATGGTGAGCGTATCTCTTTATCCTAATCCTGCAAAAACTCATTTCATTATTGAGGGAAAGAACATTAAGAATATTACTATTTGCAATATTCTCGGCAAAGAGGTCTTTCGTCGCAACGGAAGCCTGTCCGAACGCCACGAAATCAGCACTTACGGTTTTAAAACAGGGTTTTATCTCGTTAAAGTAGGCTTTGACGGCGGCAAATGCAAGACTCTGAAATTGCAGATACAATAAGAAATCAAAGATATAAAAGATTGCAGCCGCGAATGTCGGCATTGTTGAGGCGACCAAGTATTTTAAATGCATGGTCGCTTATTTTTTCTCCCAAATCCGCTGTTGCAACAAAACAACAGGAGTCAATATTGGCAAGGTCTATCACATTAATTGTCCCTTTTGAGGTTTGGCTCGGCGATAACGGGTCATTCTCATCACGCAACAGGATTTGCATTTGACAAGGGGTCTCAAAAATTCCATCACCCTTTGAATAAGCCTGAGACAACAACTCACACATACCATATTCCGAACAAATAGTTGAGGTATTAAAGCCTTTGATAAGCGTAGAATGAAGTTCCTCTTTTGTCATTTCTGCTCTTCGCCCCTTCATTCCGCCTGTTTCAAAGACGTAAGTGTGCTTTAAGTCAAACGAATGTTGCTCTACAAGGTCTAAAAGGGCGTAAGAAACACCGAAAAGAATGGTTTGAACGCATTGAGCCTCGTTTTCAATCAATTTTTGAGCAGGTTTATCGGATTGTTTGTTGAAAAAACCACTGCCTTTCGCTCCTTTGGCAACAAAAAAGTCCATCATAGACAGCAGAGATGAGTGTTCGTTTTCGGCATACGAAGGAAGGATGACAATAAAGCAATAATCCGCCAAATTACCAAAGGCATTCATAAAATTCTTCTCACAACAACGATGATAGAAATCAAGAGAGCGTATATGGTGAATGGAGTTTCGTCCTGTTGTGCCGCTGCTTTTGAAAAATGTTTCTTCTTTCCAATTGCCGCTAACGACCTTTTGTGTTTTGAAAAACTCAATCGGAAGAAACGGAATATCGTCTGTTTGCAGCACATTTAGAGGAGATTTGCCCAAAGCCCTGCACCATTTGCCGTATATCTCATTCTGTTCGTACTGATAACGGAATGCTTCCAATGCCAACGCCGAAAATTGTTGCTTTGTGCCGATTTCAAAAATTCTTTTGCCCCAATCTGCCGTCATATCTTTATTGAGTCTTGCCGAAATTGCCTACCACGATTTGCGTAAATGATTCCGCAGAAAGATAGTGCTGAGCCAGCGTCTGCAAATCAAGAGCCGTAATGCTATTAACAACATTCGCAAAATCGGAAAAGTAATCCGTATCAATACCCTTGCTGATTAAATATCCGAAACGCTCACCCAAATCAAACGAACCGTCCAAAGACCGCATTATTTCCCCCTTTAAGTAATTTTTTACCAAAGAAAGTTCGTCCTCAGGTATCAGTTCATTTTGCAGAATCTTCATTTCGCTGAAAATTTCCTTTAATGCCGTTTCATACTTATCTGCTTTCACATCAGCCGTAACAAACATTATTCCGACATTTGTATGAGTCAGTACAGCGGAATTGATGCCGTAGGTCAGCCCTTTGTCCTCTCGTATGTTTGACATCAGACGAGACCCGAAGTATCCGCCCAAAACACAATTCAAAACCTTCAACGGCAGAAAATCTTTGTCATTATGCGAGATTGTTTGCTTGCCTATTCGCAACGAAACCTGACTTGCGGACGGCATACTAAACATTAACGGCAAGGGTTTCGCACAATAATCGGGTATTTCCAGCAATTGCAAACGCTTTGATTGCTTTCTCGCCGCACGACCCAACGTTTGATTGACAGATTGCAGGAAAGCCTCGTCAATATCCCCCGAAGCAATGATTGACATTTGATTTTGCTCCGCCATAAATTCATTAAAAAAATCCGTAACATCATTCCGCTCAATCAAATCAAAGTCTTCCGCTTCTCCTATCAGACAATAGGGAGTTTTTTCAAAGATTGATTCATAAAATTTGTTGGCAGCAACAACCGAAGTCTTCTGTTGATTGATTAGTTCCTTCTGTTTATACTTATCAATAGTCGTTTTGAGTTCTTTTTGTGGGAAAACAGGGCGGCAAATGATGTCTTCAATGTACGGCATCAGGCTTTCGGTGTGCTTTTTCATAAAATAAAACACAACAGACGCTGCTTCGTGATTCACAAACTTCTCTACAAACGCCCCATAATAGTCTAAGGCTTCGGCAATACCAAAGGCTGTGAAATTCTTCGTGCCTTCGGTCATCATATAGTTTGCGATGGTCGCAATGAAAGGCTTTTTCTGATTTATCTTTCCTGCATTTGCGAAAAGGAATTCAAGCCTTATCACATTTAAATCCTTGTTCGGAAAGAAATAAAGCGGCGTTTGATTGTCAAGAACAAAGGTTTGAGCCTGCAAAGACGGCAATTGGATATTCGGATTCTTCATTGTGCAAAATTACAAATAATCTTAAAAGGTACGAATCGCTTTTGGTTAAAACGAGACGCTGTTCTATTTTTACAAAACGGCGTTTGAGCGAAATATTCCTTGATTTCATTTTAATGAAACAGCGTTTTGCGAACGCATTGTAAAGGAATATTTTAATCCTTCTTTATTTGCAAAAAATGAAACGAAATATGCAAAAAACGGAACAAAGTTTATTGGTGCGAAATCAGCCTTTGAGCCAAAGAATCGTAGAGTTTATCGTGCAATTGCTTCATCTTTTGGAACGGACGCTTGTTCTTAATCCACAGAAACCTGATATCCTTCCAAAGATACAGCAATCGCTGGTAATAATACCAGGCAAAAAGGATAAGAAGCGGGGAAACAAGAAGATAAATCAAAGCCGCATAAATATTAAACGCCAATGCAATCGTCAGAAACAAGCCTCCGTAAAGCAGAGGTATGGTTATGAAAACGGCAGAGCCTATAAGCATTGTAGATTTGAACATCTTGTCGGTCATCTTCCTTGTTATTATTTTCGGGAAAGTATATATCAAAATGTTAGGAACAAGACTCACCACCCATAAAGGCAACAAACAAAGCAGTAAAACGAAGCGTATGAAAACTTTTATCTTGGTTGGCTGATACCGGAACTGCATATCCGTCAAGCCGAACTTGGTAAGAAAATGTTTATATTTGATGGCGCTGTCGTAAATGAACTGTTCGTTGAAAGTTTCAAGGTGTTTGCATAGCATCTTGTCTGATAAGAGTCGGTCGGGAAGATGATTTGAGCGATAGCCGTTTGATTTGGCAAATTTATCTCCGTAAGTGTTGCGAATGAAATCAATAGCCTCATAATTGGAAAGGTCTCTTATGTCAAGCATAAGGTCTTCTATTTGTTTTCTAACGAGGTTATTTAATTCCATTTGGGCTTTTCGCGGCTGTTTTCTGAAGAGTTCGTAAAATGGTTTCGCAGAAACCGGCGTTCCGAACTTGATTAAGAAATCTGTTTGGAAGCCATCGTATTGCGAATAGTGATTGCAGGATGGCAAAACGAAGATTTCTTTTTCAAAATTGCTCTTTTCGGCAGCCTGAAACACTAATTTGGTATATGCTAATGAGAAATTGCCGAGCCAACGTTTGTCCTGATGACCGGCTTCTGGGAACATCATCACCGTTCTTCCGTCAATAAGTTCGTTGCTTGCCGATTCAAAAGTCTTATCATTATTCTTTATCATCCTGCGACCTTCAAAGCCGAGACGGAAAGCAGGCAACAATCCAAGCGAACGAAGTATCCTGTTGGTCAAAGGATGAATCATAAAAATATCTGCCCGTGCTATGAATTTAGGTTTGCGGTCTTTGAACGTGAAAACGACACCTAACGGGTCGTTAAGGCAGTTTTGGTGATTGGAAACGATTAAAAGAGGAACTCCTTCGGGTGGAATATTTTCGGGATTGATGACATGAAAATGACGGTACAGCAAATGGTTATGGATGAAACCAACATACATTTTAAACAAACGATAACCTATACCTGCGTTGTAACTTTTGCGTCTCATTAAATGCGGTAAATAAATTGATTAACGCTGCAAAATTATAATTTTTCTTTCTTATATACAAGCCATTCGGCGATTTATTTTGCCCAAAAGAGATATTAATGCCTCATAAAGAAAGAAACCACCAACGAAACGCCTTAACCGAAAAATAAAACAGCCTTTTGTTAAAATAAAACAGCGTAATATTTTATTTTTCGCTGATTTTAATAAAATAAGGCTTGAATACAATAAAGCGAAATCCGATTGCGTTATAATATTATAATAATTAAATCATTGTAAATATGAAAAAAGTACAATTAACGTTGGCAGGCTTGTTTATCAGTGTTGGTTTGGTCGTTTTGGGATGCTATATCTACAAGGGCTTACAAAGTTTCTCCAACAAGGAAAGGGTCGTTACCGTAAAGGGACTTGCTGAAAAAAATATCAAAGCGGAGCAAGCCGAAATTACTATCTTAACCGAATTGACGGGAGATATACCTAAGGATTTGGTTGCAAAGATTGATGAAAGGATTGCGGCTGTTTCGGCGTATCTTACCGAGAAAGGCTATAAGGATTTCAAGGTTGAAGACCTAAATTTGTTTGATTCAAAATCATATTATGACTATCGGTGGGAAGGAGATAAGCGAATAAAGTTTAAAAAAGACCGATATAGAGCAACGAAACGAATAACTATTGCTATCAAAGATGTTGAGAAGGCAGATAAAATGAAGAATAATATTGACGTTGATTTGATTAACAAGAATCTTACGAGCGATGTGAGTTGCGATTATAAGTTTCCGGAACTTAACAGCATAAAACCCGAACTTATTGCCGAGAGTACGAAAAATGCTCGCTTGGCAGGCGACCAGTTTGCAAAGGATTCTCAAGCCAAATTAGGGAAAATCAAAACTGCTTCGCAGGGACAGATAACTATTGCGGGACAATATTCTTATGATGGCGATAATACAGGTAATCCTCCCGAAGAACGTTACCTGGAAAAGGTGAGAGTAGTCAGCACGATAGTCTTCTTTTTGGAAGATTAAAGGCAAGTGTGCAAAACAAAGCAAAAAGGAGGATAGCCATAGTTGGTTTGATAACATTTTTCGGCTGTAATATTTTCCTCAAATGAGGTTTAAGATAAGTGAATAAGGTATTTGGGGAAATATTTTCAAAAAAATGTATGGAAAAGTTTGGTGTGTGCGAAAAAAGTTGTACTTTTGCAATCCCAATTCTAAGAATTGGAGAGATGGGTGAGTGGCTGAAACCAACAGTTTGCTAAACTGTCATACCTTTAACGGGTATCGGGGGTTCGAATCCCCCTCTCTCCGCAGCAGAAAAGGGAATTATGTTCGGGGTGTAGCGTAGTCCGGTTATCGCGTCTGGTTTGGGACCAGGAGGTCGCAGGTTCGAATCCTGCCACCCCGACAACAATAGGAAGGAATCAGGCATTGATTCCTTTTTATTCAGTATTGATTGATGTTTTGATGGTCTAATAGCTCAGCTGGATAGAGCAACTGCCTTCTAAGCAGTAGGTCTCAGGTTCGAATCCTGATTAGATCACAAAAAACGGCTGATGATTTTTATCATTAGCCGTTTTGTTTTTACTTTGTGCCTTTCTGTTGTTTGCTTTTCCTATAATATTTCACCAATGTTTTAATCCATATATATAGGAGTAGAGGATAGACGACTATAATGAACTTGTTGTATGCCCATGCGACTGAAAAATCAAAGTGAAGGCAGCAAACAACCGCCCGAGTAATGCCGCAACCCCAGCATTCCACACCAAAAATGTTTTTAAACAAACAAAGCGTGTGTCCTGTCGTAAGCCAATCAAACGGAATGAACCACAGCACGAAAGGAATGCCCAATACGGCAAAAAACAATGCCTTTTGCCTGCTGCTTTTCCTCATTTAATTAAATGTAATTGACGAGTCGTATAAATTTTTGAAAGTTATATTTGCGTGTTCTTTCTTTTGCCGTGAAGATATCAATCAACCACCATATTCCGCAGCCATAGCAAGTAATTATTTTCAAAACTCCGAGTGCTATATCATCCAACCAAAAGCGTTCCCAGCCCAAAAATATTGCTATAACGAGCATTATGGTCGGTTTTTCAAAGCTTGTACTCTGCAAAATGAAGGATTTGTCATCCGATATCTGCTCTAATTTTTCTTTTATCTGAATTAAATCCTGCGGATTAAAGTTTTCGGCATTTATTGCGAGCCAAAGATTTATTTTGTCGCTGTTCATAATGTTTGGTTTTTGATTATAATTTGCAAATATAATACTTTTTTCAATACAATGAGGCTTTTATATAAGGCATATTTAAGAAAAGCACTCGTTAAAGCGATTTTATTATGAGGAAATAAAGAAAAATATTCTTGCAATCTGTTGTTTGTATTTTTTTTTATACCTTTGCCAACGATATTTCAAGTAAAATTTATTTTAAATCAGATATGAAAAAATCCTTTTCAAGCCTTATAGCAATAAGTGTGGCTTTGCTTATCGGCGGTTGTGCCGGCATCAAAACGATGCAAAAGAATCACAATCAGGTTCGTTATCAAATTTCGCCCAATCCAATGGAAACTAATGGCGATAATGTGATTATAACAATAAATGGTAATGTTCCGGAAGGATATTTTCAGAAAAATGCTGTGGTTTATCTTCAACCGAAACTCACATGGGAAACAGGTGAAGTGGATTTAACACCTATGGCTCTAAAAGGCACAAAGGTTGATGGGAATGGAAAGACCATTGATAAGAAAACAGGCGGCAGATTCGTCTATAAAGACACTGTTGCTTATCGTCAAGGGATGGAGGGTGCAAAACTTACTTTGAATCCGATTGCATATAAAGCGAAAGCAGTGAATGAGGCGAACGCTACACGCTCTGAGGCTTTGGAAAACAGCGGAGCAATAGAACTCGGCAACATTAAAATAGCTGAGGGCGTCAATTCAACTTCCAATCGTGTGGATTTAAGAGGTGATATGTCATTAGAGGCTCCTCATTATCAGGTTAAGGAATCGGAAGTGATGAGTGCAGACTTGTATTTCTCCGTTAATCTTTCCGATTTGAACTGGAATAATGCTATCAACAAGAAGATGGATGCCAGGAAGCACATTGATGCAATGAAATCATACATTGTAAATAATCAGATGCCAAAACAAATCTTTGTTAATGCGTGGGCTTCTCCCGAAGGAGAGGAATCATTCAATATCGGTTTGTCTAAGCGTAGGGCGGAAACAACTGTTAAGTTAGTCGATAATATGCTTGCAGATGCTTTGAAAGAAAGAGCAAAAATTGAAAATATAAAGAAGGAAGACATTGATAAATATGTTGCTGATGCGAAGAAAGACGTATCTATTATTTCTAATGCCAAAGGGGAAGACTGGGATAACTTCACTCGCTTGGTGGAAACCTCATCGTTGAAAGAGAAAAACACAATTATCAATGTTGTTAAGTCGCAACCCGACAAGGTACGCCGTGAGCAGGAAATCAGAAATATGTCTGTCGTTTTTCGTCAGATAGAAGAGGATATTTTACCTACATTAAGACGTGGTGAGATTTCATTTAATTTTACCGGTGTGCAGAAAACCGACCAGGAAATAGCAAAAATGGCTATCACTGACCCCGATAATTTAACTTTTGACGAACTTATGTACGCCGCATCTTTGACTCATAACTATGCAAACAAACTTAAAATCTATACAACAGTCTCCGAGCGTTTTGCTTCCCAATGGGAGGGCTGGAATAACGCAGGTGCGGTTGCTCTTTACCTGAATCAGATTGATGATGCGAAGCGTTTCTTGGAGACAGCAGACAAAATTTCTCCTAATAACGCAATCGTGCTTAACAATCTCGGCTTATTGAATTTGGCATTAAAGGATGTGAATACCGCATCTTCATATTTCAATCGTTCGGCAGAGCTTGGCAACGAGCAGGCAGAGATGAATAAGGCTATTGTTTCAATCAAGCAGGGTAAATACGAAGAAGCCGCTGAGAAACTGGACGGAAGAAAATGTACATACAACCTTGCGTTGATACAATTGCTGACCGGCAACACAGGAAACGCAATCCGCACTCTTGATTGCTGCATGGACCAAACTTCGGAGGTGAATTATTTGCGTGCTGTTTGCTATGCACGTTTGGATGACGTTCCTTCATTGATTAAGAACCTGAAAGAGGCTTGCGAACAAGAGCCTGCGTACAAATATCAGGCAAAACAGGATGTTGAATTCCGCCGTTACTGGTCGTTGATAGACTTCCAAAATATTGTTAATAACTAAGATACATTTAATATAAGAAAGGGAATGGTCATTAGGACTATTCCCTTTTTTTATGCCTTGTTAGTGCGAATCACACTGACATTATTTTTTTCTCAAAGGCTGTTTAAATTTCACGAAAGGCTGTTTCATTTTTACGAAACGGCGTTTTATTTTCACCAAAGGCTGTCTCATAAAAATATAAAGTCAAATTAATCTCTGTGTGAGACACACCGACACGCACACACGCACTTTGAGGAGAGTATTGAGACGCAATATTCTAATCTTTGTTTATTTGCACATCCTCAAAGGGGATATGATGAAAATAAAACGAATGAACGGATTGACGAAAGGCAAGACCACAATTTTTATTTGTTGTTTATGAATAGGAAAAAGCCTTTTATGGAGAATATACGGAAGGCAAACGCCGCCACAACATACAATGCCGCCGTTATCACTATGAGCCATAGCCACGAAAGAGCCATTTGTTTCACCAAAAACGCTATGGCAACCAATGAGGCAAGGTAGGCAACTATCTTAACGGCGTATCTGTAATTTATTTGTATCTTAAAGAGTCGTAAGGCAATGAATATCTGCAATAAAGCCGTGAATGACTGGGTGAAAAGGCTGGCATAAGTCGCTCCAAGCACATTGAAATGCGGTATAAGCAGCAAATCTATCCCTACATTGCTCACCATACCGCAGAAAGCCACGATGTTAAGTTTGCGAAGGCTGCCGTTAGCCGTCAGAAGCGTGCCGAAAATGTACGTCATTGAGATAGGGACAAAACAGAAGCTCAATATACGAAAAACTTCTGTGCTTTGGCTCACTTCTTTGTTGTACATAAGGTGCATAATGTCGGCAGCATAAAACTGGCTTATGATAACGAAGGCTGCAGAAAGGGTTATGAGCAGATGAAACGCCGACTTAACAACCTCATTGACTGCAATCTTGCTCTTAATCATATTGGCAAAGAGCGGCAACAGGATTATGGAGAAAAGATACGATATCATATTGGCAGAATCCACTAATCGGAAGCCGGCAGCGTAGATAGCAGATGCAACTTCGCCGTCTTTGAGCAAATGCAACAGCATAACCGAGTCAATACGATTGTAAAAACTCATCATCAAAGTAAGTAAGGCGTAAGGGAAACAATCTTTCAGCACCTTTAAAAGAAATGGGAAATTCCATTTAAGACGCATAAAGCCTGTTTTGTAAAGACATACGCCGGCAGCAATTAGAGCCGTAACGCTATAAGAGGCAACCTGTGCATAGACAAAGTATTCTATTTTAAAACCTCTTCCTTTGAGAACCGATGACCAAAGCAATACGCCGCAGATAACAACCATCAGAAATCTGTCCAATACACTCAGCACACTATCTGTTTTGAACATCAGCAGCCCGCTTATGTTTGACCGAAGATAAAGAACTAAGGACAGCAGGATTTGGCACACGCACAGCCACAAAAGCAAAGACATTTCTTTCTCAGAGGTCTTTCCTGCAATCAAAGCGGCGGCAAAGATGATTATTGTGTAGCCGAGAGCAAGAATAATCTTCATTGGAATCAGCCGAGCAAAGTATTTTGGCAGCAATTGTGCGTGTTGGGCTATTTGACGATTGTTCCAGTTTGTCAGACCGACATCCAGAAAGACGTTAAAGACGTATGTGAAGTTTAGAAGTGCGAAATAGAGTCCGTAATCATCGCTTGATACGGCGTTTTGCACACCTCTGTCAATTCCTAATATCCAAAAGGCTTTTATAAAGACGTTTAGCAGCAATAAAAATGCGAGATTTGTTAAAAAGAGCCTCTTCATTGTGGTGCAAAGGTAAGGATTTATTTAACAAGGGCTGCTTTAAATTTTCCAAAAGGGCGTTTGGTGCGATTCTTACTTGATTTCAGAGCAGCGAAACAATGATTAAATTCAGCAAATGCTGCCCTTGCCGTGTGGGAACAAGATTAGTGCCCTGCCGACAGAGATTTCCGAGTGATATTTGCCGCTCTGCCTGCTGTGAAAAAGGCTTATAAAACGTTGGAAACTCATTCCGAATCACCGAAACGTCAATTCCCGCCATTGTTCTCAGCGACAACATTATATATTCCTCATATTGCTGCCTTAGAGTAAGGGTTTCGGACTGCGAAATCTCACTTAAAGGCATTGAAATGTAGTCCCGCAAATTTGAAACATTCCATTGCCGCATCGTTCCGTTATAAGAATGAGCCGAAGCCCCAAGTCCGAGATACGGAACACGTTTCCAGTAGTTTGAATTGTGCTTTGATTCCCATCCTTGTTTGCAATAAGACGATGTTTCGTAATGAATAAATTGATGATTTCGCAAAAAATCTTCCGTGAAATCAAACTGCGTCAAAGCAAGGTCTTCTTTCGGCATAGCGATTAAGCCTTTGGCGACCATAGTATCAAGCATTGTGTCAGGCTCTTGCGACAATAAATAAGCGGAAATATGTTTCACGGGCAGCAAAACGGCTTTCGCCAGAGTCTTCTCCCATTGTGCGAGCGTCATATCAGGCAAGGCAAACATCAAATCAATGCTTATGTTGTCAAAACCTGCTTTGTTGGCATCCCAAACGCTGTTTTGAGCCTGCAAAGCATTATGACGGCGAGATAAAAGGTGCAAATAATCATCATCAAAGCTCTGAATACCAATGGAAAGTCTGTTTATACCCAAATCTTTCAAGCCTTTGAGATAATCAAACGTCAAATCATCGGGATTACTCTCAAATGTTATTTCACTCATCGCTGATAACGGAAAAATCTTATCTGATTCGGTCAGAATCTTATCAACTTGCGATAACGTCAAAAGAGAAGGCGTGCCGCCGCCGACATACAACGTTGTCGCCTTATCGGATATGAACGACCGCTTATAATGCAACTCCTCAATCAACCTTGATATGTAGGTGTCGGAAACAGATTTTGAGGCACTGGAATAAAAGTCGCAATAAATGCAGCGGCGTTTGCAGAAAGGGATATGAAGATATAGTCCTGACATTTAGGCTTTCTTTAAGACAATACGAAATGTTGTCCCCTTGTTTTGCTGAGACTGCTTAACGAAGATGCGTCCGCAATGATAATCTTTTATTATCCGTTTGGCAAGAGAAAGTCCCAAGCCCCAGCCTCTTGATTTTGTGGTGAAACCGGGCTGAAATATTTTTTTGAAATCACGCTTTGCTATTCCCTTCCCTGTGTCTGTGATGTCCAAATAAACATTGCGTTGGTCGGTAGTTAGGTCCAGCGTGATGGAACCAACTCCGCTCATCGCATCAATAGCGTTCTTGCACAGGTTTTCAAGCGTCCATTCAAACAGATGCTTGTTTAGGCAGGCGTAAATGTCGTTTTGCAGATTTATTTCAAACTTAACTTTTTTTGAAGAGCGATTTGCAAGATATGTTACAGCCTCTTCAATCACCGAAGCCATATTTTGTCGTTCCAAAACGGGCATTGAGCCGATTTTTGAGAACCTTTGAGTGATTATTGTCAGGCGATTGACATCTTTTTCCAACTCCTCGCATACGCTTTTGTTGCTTTCATCCTCCGCAAGGTAAGCAATCCATGCGTTTAATGAAGAGATTGGCGTACCAAGTTGATGAGCCGTTTCCTTACTCATTGATACCCATATCGTATCTTGCTCAGAGCGTTTCATAGTGCGAAACAACCAGAAACCGATGAAAACAAACAGCAGCGTGATACCAATATAAATCATCGGGTAATATTGTAAGGCGGTAACAAAAGAAGATTTCTCATAAAATATTATGGCTTTATGATTTTCCGGAAGCAGAATCGGTATTGGCGAATTGGCACTTTCCATTTGTTCAAGTGTCTTTTTAAGATTGGCATCGTTGATTTGCGTTTTGTCAATGTTGCCATAACCTATAACCTTATGACGAGTCGAATCGGTAATGATAACAGGTACGAAAACGGAATTTTGAGTTACCTCCGTCAAAAAAGATTCTATGAAGTTGTTAAGTACTTTGCGCAAATCCGAATACATTTCCGATTCCATATAATAAAGCCTGAACCTCATTCCAAAGGTCTCATATTCCAATGGTTTATTATAATAAAATCTTGAAAACAGACTTGACGAATCCATGAACTCTTTTCCTTGCGGTATATCAATGTGCTGATAATTTTGAATGCGGTTTTGTTCATCGGTAATGATGATTGGGATGGTTTCTATCTCATTTAAATACTTTTGATACTCATTATTGATGTTGCTATTGAGCGGTTGATTGATGAGTTTCTTGCTTGCAGTTACGAATTTCTCCAATCTGCTCTTTTCTTCCGCCGTTACCTTGGCAAAGAACTCATCAGTCTTCGCCACAAGTTCTGCTTTCCTCACAACGCTTTGTGCCCATAATTTTACTTTCCGCTGTTCTTCCTGCTTCAAAGTTGTAATCATAGAGTTTAATTGAAGTAAGAACAGCATTATAACAAGGAAGCCTACCGCTAAAAGCACCCATTTTACCCGCGATTGATGCAAAGAAATTTTCATGTACCCAAGACAAGACTTGAACTTGCACGTCCGAACGGACACTACCTTCTGAGAGTAGCGTGTCTACCAATTCCACCACTTGGGCATTTGATTTTCCGACCACAAAAGTACAACATTTTTCACAAAACCGAAGCAAGAAAAAACGTATCTTTGCAATAAAAATAACCAAAGCAAGGATGGATATCACCAAATCAAGGATAAATAAAATGGAATCAAAGATAAATAAAATGGAATCAAAGATGAATATCACGATGTTTCAAGCCGATACAATAGAAAACCAAGTTGAAGAAAACATTGCCCGTTACAGCAAAATATTAAGAAATCTCAATCCGACAACAGACCTTTTGATATTCCCGGAAATGTTTCTTACCGGCTTCACCTTTGATACTGCTATGGCAAAATGGGCAAACATCGGGCTGGAATTTATGAAAAATATTGCCGAAGCACATAAGACGGCAGTCTGTGGCAGCATTCTGACTGAGGAGGGCGGAAAATATTTTAACCGTTCTTACTTTGTTTATCCTGATTTGAGCATTAAACATTACGATAAGCACCATTTATTCTCCATAAGTGAAGAATCAAAATTGCTGACTGCGGGTTCAAAGCGGCTGACGCTTAATTACAAGAATTGGAACATACGTTTGATAACCTGTTATGACATTCGCTTCGGTTCTTGGGTGCAAAACATCAACAGAGACGGCGTTTTGGATTATGATTTGCTGATTTGCCCGTCCTCATGGGTTGATTCACGAATCCATGCCTTTGATACATTGCTGGCAAGCCGTGCAATAGAAAATCAATCCTTTGTTGCAGGAGTCAATCGCTGCGGAACAGATGCGTCAGGCTTGATTTACAGCGGACATTCTGCGGTTTTGGATTTCAAAGGCAAGGTTGTAGCCGCTGCAAACGACAAAAACGAAGAACTTGTCTTCTGTTCATTGGACAGAGAGCAACTCCTTCGTTTTCGCAATGCCTTTCCCGTATGGCGGGACTGGGAATAATTATTTTGTTGGTTCGTTCGGCGTTAATTCTTTGACGAATTGTTGAGTTAAATCAAACTCTAACTGACGCACATTCTTACCTTTGCTGATTGTAACGATGTAAACCTTCTTTTTTCTGTCAAGTTCCGACAGCAAAACCTCGTTTATCTTATATCCTCCATAGACATCATGAACATAAGACTTGATATTCTCGCAATATTCCAAAGGAATAATCCACGAAGACAAGACAGCAGCGTTTGTGAATACCATTCTCATCTGATTTCCCTTTGAAGCGAAGTTTGCTCTGTAAGTAAGGGAATCAATCTTTTCCCATTTCACTTGTTCAACACCAGGTTTCTGCTTTTTGAAATCTTTAACAAACTTTTCGGGAACGTTTCTTTCATCTACCACAGGGTAGGAAGATTTTTTTGTAGTGCCGCATGCAGCAACCAAAGCCACACAACATGCTAATATTATTGCTTTTTTCATTTTTTTATGTATGTTAGAACATTAAATTATCTCATTTTGAGACAACAAAGTTACAACTTATTTTTCTAAAACAGCCTTTCGCTGTGCAAAAACTTTATAAGGCAGCGATTTCTTGTCGTATTGCCGTCCATCTGTCGGCATCCATTTTCGTGCCGAGAACTTCTATCACATTGCCTGCCGTTATTGACCCCCACTTACCGCATTCGCTTAATGTCTTGCCCTGCATCAACGCCGCAAGAAAGCCTCCCGCATACACATCTCCTGCTCCTGTGGTGTCAAGAGTTTGTTTGGACGGCTCGGCATCAACTTTCACAACTTTGCCATCAGAGATTAGTGAGCCTTTTGCACCGATTTTAACAATTGCAATGTCGGAATATTTTGCTATTTCCTCAACTGCTTTTTCCGCTTCAAGCCCTGTGAATGCCGTTGCCTCATCTTCGTTGGCGAAAATTATGTTACAACGCTGGCAAAGGTCGTTCAGAAACTCCGAATTCTCCTCTACAACATTATAAGACGCCAAATCCAAAGATATTTTTGCACCAATATTTTCTGCAAACTTGAAAATAGCCTCCATCAACCTGCGATTGCTAATCAGATAGCCCTCTATATGAACATAATCGTAGCCTACAAAATATTCCTGCAAGAGAATATCGGCAGAAAGTTCGGTTGCAGCCCCAAGATACGTTGCAAAAGTGCGCTCTCCATCGCTACTGACGAGGGTAAGAGCCGTTCCCGTGCCTTGTTTGTCGGATTTAAAGACCTGAGTCTTTATTTTGTTGCGGTGCATATCGCTAACATAAAACTCACCCAAGCTATCGCTGCCCACCATGCCGATATAACCAACCTCAATGCCGAGATTAGCCAGCGCATTCGCCGTATTGGCAGCCGAACCACCGCTTACCATTGTTTCGGAATAGCCTTTGGTGGCATCCATAAAGCGTTTGCGGGTATCGAAATCAATCAATTGCATACTTCCTTTGGGCAAATTGAAGGCGGAAAGCACCTTATCATCGTCCATAACCTTGATTATATCCACCAAAGCGTTGCCTATGCATAATATTTTCTTATTCATACGAATTTTTTGTTTGCAAAAATACATCTTTTTAAGCAAAGTGCGTGTCGGTGTGCCTCACACGGAGATTAATCCTAAATTATGTTTTAACCAAAGGCTGTTCTATTTTAACGAAAGGCTGTTTCATTTTTCTAAAACGGCGTTTCATTTTCACCAAACAGCCTTTTGGTAAAACAATGTAAGCCTTGCATCTGCGCAAAGGCTATTTTATTGTAGGAAAACAGAGGAAGGATAAGTTATTTGCTCCAAAAAGAGTGCATTAGGCTTGACAGAAGTGCCGGCTTTGCAGCGATTCTTCGCCTTGATGACCGCTTCAAATTCGTCAAGGCTCATTTTACCTTTGCCCACATCAAGCAAGGTGCCGACAATAGCCCGTACCATATTGCGGAGAAAGCGGTTGGCGGTTATTAAAAAGACGATTTGTTCGCCGTTTTGCTGCCATTGTGCCTGCGTTATCTGACAAAGATTGGTTTTGGTCTGCGAATTGACTTTGGCAAAGGACGTAAAATCCGTGTAATGCAAAAGAAGAGCCGCCGCTTCGTTCATCTTAGCCGTATCTAACGAATAAGGAAAATAAAGAGAGAAGGAATCAAACGGATTTTTTGCCGTTCTGACGTGATAGGAGTAGGTTCGGCTGACGGCATCAAAGCGAGCATGGGCATCATCCCTGACTTTGAAAATATCAAATATGCGAATAGATTGCGGAAGAAAGGCATTAAGGCGGCGAATCAAGGTTTGAAGCCCGGTCTTATCAAGTTCGGCGTGGTCAAAATGAGCATAAAAATTCCTGGCATTTACTCCCGTATCCGTCCTGCCGCATCCCGTGATGTCAATATCGCAATTGAGCAGAAGGGAAAGGGCTTTCTCTATCGTCTGTTCAACGCTTGGCTTGTTCTTCTGCACTTGCCAGCCGAAGAAATCAGCCCCGTTATAATTCAGATGTAGGAAATAGCGCATTGTTATCTTCTTCTAAAAGGTTGTCATTTGCTCTGTCAATGAATTTTTGAGGGATTTGTTTGGTTGCTGCCGCACCTAATTTTTTTATTCTCTCAATTCTGCCTATTAAAGTAGTGCCTTTCTGCGGCGAATTGAAGAGTTGTTTCATTGAATCCACATAATAACCTTTTGCTTTGTCCATTTCTTTTCCCAAACCTTCAAGATTTTCCAAGAAACCCACGAATTTGTCGTATAGTTCGCCGCTTTCTTTTGCTATTTCCAACACATGGCGTTTTTGATCGTCCGCTCGCCAGATGAAAGCAACCGTTCGCATTGTGGCAAGCAGCGTTGAGGACGATACAAGGATGATATTTTTCCGCAAAGCCTTATCATAAAGTTCCGAATCCTGCACAAAAGCAATGGTAAGTGCGGGTTCAATCGGCACAAACAGGAATACAAAATCGGGAGAGTTGATATCATAAAGTTTATGGTACTTTTTATCGCTTAGTTCGTTGATATGATTCCGCAGAGACGCCAGATGCTCGTCAAGAAACCTGACTTTGTCTATCTCGTTCTCTGCATTGAAATATCGCTCATAAGCCTTTAACGATACCTTGCAGTCAATAACGAAATTCTTACCTTCGGGCAGATTGATGATATAGTCAGGGCGGACGTTGTTACCTTCTTCGGTTTTGTAGTTAGGCTGTTGCAGAAAATGGATACCTCGTTGCAAGCCGCTCTTTTCAAGCAAAATCTCTAACTGAACCTCACCCCAGTCGCCCTGAACCTTGCTATCGCCCTTTAAGGCTTGAGTTAATCGTTGTGCTTCCTCGTTAAGGCTGCGGTTTATCTCTGCTATCTGCTTCAATTCTGTGCGAAGAGAGGCTTTTTCTCTTGTTTCGGCGGCATAAGTCTGCTCAACCTTTTTTTCAAAGGTCGCAATGTGGTCTTTAAGCGGCGTAAGGATAGAGCCGATGTTCTTTTCATTGAGTTCAACGAACTTCTTGCTCTTTTCTTCCATTATTTCGTTGGCAAGATTCTTGAATTCGTTGCGGAAAGTCGCCTGAATATTTTCCACTTCCGCCCGAAGAGTAGCAACCTTATCCTGTGCTACGGAAAGCTCTGCCTGTAATTTTCCCGCCCGAGCAGATTCCTCTTCACGCTTAAGCAGTTCCCGCTCATAGATATTAAGAGGTATGTATTTTTTATCAATCTCCTCCTGCGTGAAACCTGTCTTGGTCGGTTTCAAACGCCATATTGCCGCACCGCCTGCAAGCAAGCCGAAAATAAAAGCAGATATTAAAAGAATAAAAGCAAGGATGGTCATAATGTTATCTGATTATAATTTAATGATGCAAAGGTACATTTTTTCCAAAACAGGAAAGGCAGCAGCCGATCAGCATTCTATTAGCCTGTTAGCAATTGCGTAGAGAATAATACCTGCCTGTGAGTGAATATTAAGTTTGTTGCTGATGTTTTTGCGATGAGTCATTACGGTGTTCGTTGATATGTTGAGTTTGGAAGCAATCATCTTGTTGGTCAAACCTTCGGCTACGGCAATTATAATGTCCTTTTCTCTGTCGCTAAGAGCAAGACTGTCCGCCGAATCCTTATGTATGAGTTTGGAAAGGACGTCTTTGATTTGTTCTGCTTCCATTGAGAGGGTTATTATTTGGTCATATTGCTTCAAAAGGCGGATATCCATCATTGAGGTCTGGTTTGCAATGTATTTTATGCCCGAAAACTTGGGATTTTTCTTTAATTGAGCAAGATGATTGGCGTCAATACAGAGCGGATTTATGATAAGGATGTCAGGCTTGTGGCGTATGAGTAAATTATCAAGATGTTCCGTTTGATTTAATTCAAAGATTTCCATCGGCAAAGCGGTGAATCGTTTGAGCAGAGCAAAGAGTCCCATTCTTATAATGAGAGAAGGCTCTGCTATTGCTACGCGTTGTTTGCGGGTCATTTGCTAAGCGTTTTTTGTTCTATCTCTTTGATTGACGGAACGAGCAATCTGTCCTCTATATCGTTGTGAAGACGCAAATCATCCGCACAAATAAAAATATTAAACAGCACATCGTTCAGTTCATAGCTCGTTTGGAGAGGATAATACTGGATTAAGATATTTTTTAACTCCATTAGCTTGACTTCAACGTGGTCATGCTGGCGCGAGAAGATGGATATATTGTATTTATCGTTGGGAGTATTGTTGATAAGAGAGGTTATATAAGGAAAAACTTTGCGTTCCTCATAATTAAAGTGCTTTTTCACTTCACGGAAATACTCATTGAAATAATCCATAATAGATTTCATTACAACAGGACTTTGATTCCTGAGTGCGTTTTGAAGTTTTGTGCCAATCATCGGCAGACGAAATTCAATGAAATAATGATGTGAGTTTTCCAAAAAGCGTAATATGGAAGGGAAATGAAGTTCGGCATCAACAATATTTGCATCCGAATCGTCCGTTGCAAGATTTATAATCTGCAAAAAGGTGTTTGTATCAACATTGTTTTGTTTGCAGAATTGTTTTATAGTCTTTTGTCCCGTTCCGAGCGGCATTGCAAATCGGCTAAGTATGTTTAGCATCATAAAATTCTCGGTTATAACTTCGCTCATCTTGTCATCAGCGTTATAGGTCGTGAATTTGTGCATATATTCCTTTGTTTTGATTTTAAGAAGCAAAGATACGATTTTTTATAAAAAGCGGGGAATGCAGTTTGATTTTGTTTGACTGACATTTCCCCTACTTTCAGTGGAAAGCAATGGCGATTACTTCCAAATAAACTTAATATAAACCCTTCTCAATTTGATATTGCAAAAATACAACCAATCTTCGCTCTGCCAAATACCCATAATTAGTGATTTTTATCAACGTTTAATATGGTGAGTGTTAGGAAAATCGTAACTTTGCAGCCTTAAACAAAAACGAATGCAAGGAAAATTCATTTATAAGGCTGTTTCATTTATCTCAAAGGCTGTTTCATTCGCCTCAAACGCGGTAAGAACAGAGATGTTTCGGCGTTTCGTTAAAATCTTTTCAGTGGATTTTCTTGTGAGAGGCGGCAATTTCATTCTGATATTTGTTTTCACCGCTATAATGAGCCAAAAGGAATTCGGCATATATGGTTATCTTTATTCCTTCGCAATGATGATGTCGGGTATTGTCGGCTTTGGCTTCAATATTTCGCTCACTAAAACTTATGCCGACACCATTGCTCAGCCCCAAAGCAGAAAAGATATGCTCTTTACGCTGACTTCTTCTATGGTATGCCTGCTTGGTGCGGCTATGATTTTAATTTATGCCGGCGGAATAGACAAAACATTTTTTGAATTGACCAATCAGGGCAGGGAAGTGGCGTTTGATTACGGCAAATACAGGCTTTACACCGCTATTGCCATCGTTTCAACGGTTTTTACGGCGTATTTGACTTATTATTTTGTGTCTTCCGAGCAGATAAAGCAAATTCAACGCTTCAATCTCTTGCGTTTCTTTCTCGCAAACTCAGCAGCAATCATCGTGATTCTTGCTTCCGACAAAGATTCTGCAATGATGCGTTTAGCCGTTACTTATTTGACCGAACTGATACTTACCATCATTTTCGGCAAAGTATTTTTCGGCAAAGGCAAATTTGATTTTGTTTTTCTGAAAAAGGCTTTGAAAATAGGCTTACCTGTTATGGGAACGGCGATTGTTTATGCTGTGATAAATTTTGGCGACAAATATTTTGTTATGACAAAGTGTGGCGTTGATGAATTCGCAATCTACAATCTCGCTTTGCTCATAGCAATGATACTGATTATCGTTTTCCAAAGTTTTAACTTCATTTGGTTGCCGCTCTTTATGAAAGAAAACGACCTGAGGCTTCAACGCAGAAAAGTGAAACGCTATTCCATCATCATCCTTATATCGTTTGTGATGCTGGCAATAGCAATCTGGTTGGGCGTTATGCTGATGCTTCATTGGGGATTGCTCAAAGGAGATTATTACGGCATACTTCGGCTGTTGCCACTCTTGCTTGCATCGCAGATAGCCGCTGCTTTGTCGCAACTTTACACCAATTATATGACTTATTTTGAGAAAACGCATATTCAATTCGTCTTCGGGGCGGCGATAAGTGCCGTTGCAATGTGCTTATACTATGTTTCCGTGCGGCAATTCGGCGTTATGGGAATATGTTTCTCGCTTTTGATTGTCAATTTGCTTAGTTTCCTGTTCTATTACCTTCGTTCAAATTACTATATACGCAATCGGTGCAAATAAAACGCTGTTCGGTCAAAATAAAACAGCCTTTCGTTAAAATGAAACAGGCTTTTATTAAAATAAAGCAGCGTTTCATTCGGATGAAGCAGCCTCTAAGAAAAAAATAATGTCAGTCCGACACGGACAAACAGCCTTTGGGTAGAATATTAAGGCACAATGTTTCAGCCTATCTTCAAAAAAATATTATTTTTGCCGACAACATAACCATAAATTCAAACTTAAACCGCAATTATGATTAATTCAATACTTCAAAAGGTAGTTTCAAAACGCCTTTCGCTTATAGAAAACTTTATGAATCGCCCTGTTGAGGTGCAGGAACGGGTCTTTAATTATTTGATTTCGGAATCCAAGGATACGATATGGGGCAAATATTATGATTATGCCTCAATTAAAAATTGGGAAACCTTCAATCGGCGTGTTCCCGTCAATGATTATGAAAGCCTTGTGCCGTTTTTTGACCGTATTCGTGCGGGAGAGAATAATGTTCTTTGGTCTTCGCCCATCAAATGGTTCTCCAAGTCCAGCGGAACAACCACTGCCAAGAGCAAATTCATACCTGTGAGCGAGGAAGCATTGAGTGATTGCCATTATAAGGGGGGTAAGGATATGCTTGCTTTGTATTGTGCCAACTATCCCGACAATAAGGTCTTTTTAGGCAAATCCCTTGCACTTGGAGGCAGCAAACAGATTAACGATTTGAACGATAAGATATTCTGTGGCGATGTTTCGGCAATTATAATAGACAATCTGCCGATATGGGCTGAGGCTTACCGAGTGCCGAAGAAAGAAATAGCCCTGTTAAGTGAATGGGAGGAAAAATTAAAGCGTATGGTTGAGTCGGTAATATCAGCGAATGTTGTCAGTCTTTCGGGCGTTCCGTCATGGATGATGGTGCTTTTGAAAAATATTTTGGAGCAAAGCCGCAAGCAAAGCATAATTGATGTCTGGCAAAACCTTGAAGTATATTTTCATGGCGGCGTTTCATTTACTCCTTACAAAGAGCAGTTTAATCAAATCATCGGAATGTCGCTGCGATATATGGAAACATATAATGCTTCCGAAGGTTTTTTCGGATTACAGGACAGAAAAGATGACGATAGTATGCTTTTGTTGCTTGATTATGGCATTTTCTATGAATTTATTGCGACAGACGACAAGGAAGAGCAGGTTATAGATTTGTCAAAGGTGGAGACAGGCAAAAATTATGCGATGCTGATAACCACAAATGCGGGTTTATGGCGATATAAGATAGGAGACACGGTTTCTTTTACCCATACATCACCATATCGCTTTAAGATAACGGGACGAACCAAGCATTACATAAATGCATGCGGCGAAGAAATAATTATAGACAATGCAACAAAAGCCTTAACCCAAGCCTGCGATTCCACAGGTGCGAGAATAAAAGAATATACCGCTGCTCCGTTGCTTGAAGACATCTATTGCCACCGCTGGATCATAGAGTTTGAACAAGAACCCGACACTTTGGCTCATTTTACCGAAGTTTTAGACCACGCTCTTCAAAGTGTAAATAGCGATTACGAAGCAAAGCGATATAAAGACTTGGTTTTAAAACAGCCGATAGTGATAAGCGTGCCGCAAGGTACGTTTTATAATTGGTTGAGATCAAAGGGTAAATTGGGCGGACAGCATAAGGTCCCTCGCCTTTCAAACAGCGGTGAAACGGTAGAGGAGTTGCTCGCAATGATAAGATAGATAAGGCTGACGAATCAAAGTACGGATTCTATTTCTTCCATTCTTGTGGCGCGCGAACCTTTGATTAAGATTGTGCTGTTGCTTATCGGATGCGATAAAAGGTGATTTCGCAATTCCGAAGAGGACGAAAACCATTCCAAAAACGGGTTTTGATTGCAACATTCTTTGAATTCATCTCCCACAAGAGCCACTTTATAAAAATCTTGTGAGGTAAGAAATTCGGCAACCTTGCGATGAGTATCATAAGACTCGCTTCCCAACTCTTTCATTGCACCAAGGAAAACACATTTGTTAGGTTCCGTCATAGCCGAAAAGGCTTTTAGCACCGCATTAACGCTTGACGCATTGGCGTTATAGCAATCAAGGATAAGAGTATTTGATGAGGTTTTCTTTATTTGCGACCTGTGATTGGCAGGATGATATTCCGCTATTGCCTTTTGCAGTTCGGCGGTAGTCAAACCAAAGTATTTGCCGATGCAAACAGCAGCCAATATATTTTGAGCATTGAATGCGAAAACCAAATTTGAATTAAGGCTTACGTTATCAAAGATAAGTGTTGCGTAAGGCTTCGTTGGGTCAGTTTTTGCAGTAATATCGGCAGACAGAGCAGAGGAATAAGTTGTCGTATTGAGGTTGTCGGCATGCGAAACAATGTTAGGGTCATCGGAATTGATAAAAGCGTGTCCGTTATGCTGCTTTAAATAATCCAGAAGCTCGCATTTGGTTTTTATAACGCCTTCAAAAGAACCGAAACCTTCAATATGAGCGTGTCCGATGTTGGTTATCAATCCGTAATTCGGCATTGCAATTTCACATAACGCCGCAATCTCACCGATATGATTTGCTCCCATTTCCACAATAGCAAATTCCGTTTGGTCGGTTATTGACAAGAGCGTAAGCGGAACGCCGATATGATTGTTGAGATTGCCTTTTGTTGCCTGCGTTCTGTACTTTCGGCTAATCACATTGAGGATTAACTCTTTTGTTGTGGTCTTTCCATTTGTTCCCGTAATACCTAATATCGGTATGGTGAGGTTCTGGCGGTGCAGATTGGCAAGTTGCTGCAATGCTTTGAGACTATCCTCAACCAAAACGCACTTTTCTTTTGACCACTCCTTATTATAATATAGCGGATTATCAATAACCACACACGAAGCCCCGTTTTCAAGAGCCGAAGCGGCGAATTTGTTGCCGTCAAAGTTCTCTCCGCTCAATGCAAAGAAGATATCGCCGTTTTCAATGTTGCGACTATCGGTTGTAATCTTGTGATTGCGGCGATAAAGAGAATAAAGATAATCTATTTCGCTGATGCCGCTTGTTTTATACTTGTCCATAATTTTTCCGATGTAGATTCCCAAGTGAAATATTGATGTTGTATTTTGCCTTTTTCTATTAACGTTGCCCGCAAATCTGGTTTTGTGTAAATGGACTCCATAGCCGTTGCAATTGAATCAACGTTTGTCGGCTCACAAAGCAGAGCTGCATCACCGGATACCTCAGGCATTGAACTCGTTGTTGAAGTTATGACGGCGGTATGAGCAGCGAACGCCTCAACGATAGGTACGCCGAAACCCTCAAAAAGACTTGTGAAAACAAGAGCAAGGGATGAGGCAGCAATACGAATGACGGATTCGGTTTCAAGGCGTCCTGTGAAAATAACATCCGATTTGAAAACCATATTATCATAAGCCGCTTCAATATCTCTGTCTTTCCACATCAGCGAACCTATTATCAGTAGTTTTACATCCGATTGCGTTTTATGCTTAAAAGCATCAAAGGCACGGAACAGATTTTCCAGATTTTTCCTTTTATGCAATGCTCCCACAAAATAAAAGAAGGGTTTTCCATTAGTAAATTCCGCTCTTACCTTTTGCTGTTCCGCCTCGTTCAAAGGAGCATATAATCCATTGGAAGCACTATACACAACATCAATCTTTGATTTATCTATATTAAAAGCAGTGCTTATGTCGTTTTTGCAAAATTCCGACACGGTGATAAGCCGTTTGCAATTAGCAGCATAAAGAGGGAAAAAATGCATATAGTATTTCCTCATCATCTTCCTAACGATAAATTCGGGATTATGCAGGAAATTTATATCGTGAATAGTATTTACGGTTGGTATTTTGGGCTTTGACGGCATCCATCCGTCAGGAGAGAAAAATAAATCTATCTTGTACCACCGCAGATACAAAGGAAGTAAAATTTCGAAGTAAATCCACCACAATATTGGGTGTCTTGTGGGCAATGGAATGACGACCGGTTTCACGTTTTTGCCGAAAACAAATTCCGAATCATACTTTCGGTCAAAGAAAAAGACGAATTCAATATCGGGATTTGCGGCAACAATGCGGCTTAATGTCTGTTGGGAAAAATATCCTATGCCTTCCAGCCGCCCTTTCAGCAATAGCCTCGTATTAACGCCTATTCTCATCTTTTGTTGTTTGATTTTGCTTAAATGTTATCAAGTAAGATTGCAAAGATATCAAATTCCATAAAAATGTTCTCTGATAAGAATTTTACCATTCAATGTTTAGTTCCGGTTCTTCTTTCTTCTGCGGCGATGAAGTCTTGATTGAGTCCAGCCTTTTCTCATCTTCCCATTCTATAACCCACTCTCCTTTTGATTGTTTCTTCCATTGCTGCTCGTCTTTCTTTGCCTGCTCGGTGCGAATCTTCAAATCATTTTGCAGAGCCTTTGTGATAGCAGTCTTATCCTGTCGTAATATTTTTTTGGTTTGCTCAATGTTTCGCTTCATATCATAAGAGAATGTCGGCTTATCAAGTGTGCCGCCCACCTTCACAAACAACGTCAGGCGCGAATCGGCGTTTTGTTCGAATGTTCCGAAGTCCTGCTGCTGTTTTATCAGCTTTTGTTTCTTTCTTTTTGAGGCAAGCTCGGTCAAAGACACTGCAAAATGATAATCAATCTTGCCTTCAATGTAATGTTTGCCCAGAAACTCAAAACCAAAAGCATTAGATTTCACATTCAAAGGAGCAAAGGTTATGCAGCCGTCAAGTATCTGCAAATCGGATGCAAGAGTTGCAAAACGGACATCACGCAACGCCGCCTCATCAACAAAGTACGATAATTTATTCAGCAGTTCCACATCACGCAAAGCACCATTGTCTATTCGGTAATCAACTTCGGCTCTAATCTTGTTGCGTTTTGCTTTCATTTTATCATCAAAAGCGATGTTAAAATCTGCTTTTGCCGTCAGGTTTCCTTTGATTTGTTTATCTGTTATGCCTTTTTGTCCGAAGTTATCAAAGGAAGAAAATACGGAAGTGATATTTACGTTATTCAGATTCAACTTTCCGAACAGATTTCCGCCCGTTTTGTCATCCTTAACAAAAGCAATATCGCCGTCAATCCTGCCTCCGAACGCCTCACATCTCAATTGATTGCAACCGATTGCAGAAGGAGATAAATCAATCTTGGTATTGATGTCTTTAAGTAGCAGTTTGGTTTTATTGTTATCAACTTCCAACGCCGCAAGATAAAGATTGCCGCTTGCCGAAAGCCTTTTGGTGTTGCCCATAGCAAGGTAGGCAACATTATTCGCAACTCCTGCAAATCTAAAAGGCTGATTGTTCAGCCTGCCGTCAAGTTTTGTGATATTGATAGCAGAATTGCTGAAAACAAGGTCTGCATAGGTGCTGCTCAAAGCATAATTAAGTTCTTTTATTTTAAGGTTTAGGTTGTTGAGACTTGCTTTGCCGCTTACGGAAAGGCTTTCGGCAAGATTTTTCGTTTGTTTGACCGAACCCTTTGCAGCAAAAGAACACTTCAAATTGCCGTTTAAGTTTTCTATTCTCTTAATCCGTAATAGCGATTGCAACTTCTGCAAATCCACATCCGCCGTAAGGTCGGCGTCAATCAGCATTCGGTTGAAATCAAACAAACGAAAACGCCCGCTAACCGAGCCTTCATTGAGCCGAGCCGAGAAGTTGCTGATGTCAAGTGAAGAACCGGCGGCGTTTTGCGAAGAACCGTTGGAATATTTGCCCGTAAGATTGATATGATGCAACTTTACGGCGAGTTTTTTGTTTGTAAGAGTAGCCCCTTTTATGCTGAAATCGGCTGTAATCTTCGGAAGGCTGCGTTCGGACAAAGAACCCTCAATACGAGCCTTGAAAGCAATATCCCCATCGCTCTTATAATCCTTAAAAACGGAACGAACGTTTTGCGGCAATGTGCTTATCAGTTCCTTAATTGAGATTTTACTGCCGTCAATAGCCATATCAATAAAAGGAGAGGTCTTATAATCAAGCCGACCGCCTGCCTTAAAGTTCATTTTGCCTGTTTTGATGCGGCTTTTGCTCACTTCAAGGCGTCCGTTCTTCGCATCATTATCACATTTTAAAGCAATATCCATCGGCAATGAGGCAGCAACCACCAGATTGCCCACCTGAATATGTTTTAATATCATTTCGCCGTCAAAATCTATGCTTTGGCGGCTGCCGAATAACTTCCCGTCGGCATCGGCGTTGATTACATGGATATGATACGACTGATGAGTGCAATCATTGCGGAAAAGATATGCGACATCCTTTAATTTAATATTATGAAGCCGCATTTTGAAGTTGCTTTGTGCAGTATCCCTGCTTTGTTTCCAAAAGATAAAATTACGTTTGCCGTCTTTGCGGATTTTCATATTGAAAACGCCGCTTTGAGCCTTGATTCTATTTATGGTGTAATCGCTTTTGAGAATATCAAAAACATTAAACGACAAACTCAAATGCTTAAAGGCAAAAAGCGTATCGGAAGACGTCTCACCCTCATAGGCATCGGTCGCCATAACGTCAGAGAAGGTCATAGAGACATTAGGAAAGGCTGTGAAAAGGCTTACATCTATTTTCCCCACAGCAACTTTTGTCGTCAGCGATGTATTTAATTGCGACACCAGAACCGATTTTATTTTCTCACTGTTTGCATATACGATTATGCAAGCGGCAATCGTCAGCATCAAAGCCGCAATAATCATCACCAGAAAGGCTCTTAAAAGTATTTTTCCCGATTTGCCGATATTCATCACAAAGATAAAACGATTATTATGCTATTTTATTTTTTTAAAACAGCCTTTGGTAAAAATAAAACAGCCTTTCGTGCGAACCAAACAGCGTTTCATTTTTCTAAAACAGCCTTTGATGGGAACATAAAGTCAATCTGATATTTACGAACGGCGTTTTGTGCGGCTGGAAGTTGATTTTGCTGTGTCGGAATGAGTTTTGCGTGGTCTTAATCTTGGTTTTGCCTGCGAGGAATCGGCGTCTTGTTTAGCGGGTTGAGGAAGCATTTTAAGGTAAGCGACCTCTCTGCTGTTTAAATGCCGCCAATGTCCCCGTGCAATCTCCTTTTTGGTCAATCCTGCAAACATTACGCGGTCTAATCTCTCAACTTCATAGCCTAAATGCTCAAACATACGCCGTACAATGCGATTTCTGCCGCTGTGAATCTCTATTCCGATTATTCTTTTATTGTTTGCCCCTTCTATATATTGAATATCATCCACTTTTGCCAAGCCGTCTTCCAACATAACGCCGTCAAGAAGTTGTTTTAAGTCGTTTTCGCTGACTTTTTTGTCCAATTCAACCTGATAAATCTTCCTTGCGCCGAACGAAGGGTGCGTAAGATTCTTCGCAAGCTCGCCATCATTTGTCAAAAGTAAGACTCCCGTTGTATTTCTGTCCAATCTGCCGACAGGATAAATCCTTTCCCTGCACGCATCTTTGACAATATCCATCACAGTCTTGCGTCCCCGCTCGTCTTCTGTGGTAGTAATGCAGTCTTTGGGCTTGTTAAGCAACACATATCGCTTTTGCTCGCCGGAAAGCCTCTTTCCGTTATAACGAACATCGTCTTTAATGCTTACCAAAAAGCCCATCGTTGTAATAATCTCGCCATTGACGCTAATCTTCCCTGCTTCTATCAATTCATCAGCCTCTCTGCGGGAACATAAACCTGAATTTGCAATGAATTTGTTAAGCCTTATTGCATCCTTATCTATTCCCAATTGTGCCTTTATTGATTTTATGGCATCATTTAGGTCTCCCCAACGTTTTCTCCCTTCTCTGCCTGATTGGGAATCAAATCTCTGCTCATTGTAATCTTGTTTTCTGTCATCAAAACGGCGTCTTGTTCTATCGTAATCTTGTTTTCTGTCATCAAAACGGCGTTCCGTTCTATCGTTATCCTGCTTCCTGTCGTCAAAACGGCGTTCCGTTCTATCGTAATCCTGCTTCCTGTCATCAAAACGGCGTTTCGTTCTATTGTAATCAGGTTTCATTTCGTTAAAACGGCGTTTCGTTTTATCGTTATCTTGTTTCATTTCGTCAAAAGGACGTCTTGGTTTGTCGTTATCTCTATCGCGACTGCCGAATGAGCGTTTGGAGTGTTGTCTGTCCTGATTTCGGACGGGTTTTTTATCGTTTCGTTTGTACATAATTTCGTTTTAATGAGTGCAAAGGTACGTTTATTTTTCCATTTTGTACTTTTGCAGCCGATTAGTAAGATTTCGGACAATATAAATATGATTTTAAAATTATGATTTCTTTTATTATTTCATTGCTTGCTCTTATTGTGGGTTATTTCCTTTACGGCAGTTTTGTGGAACGGCTTTTCGGTGCGAGCAAAGAACGCAAGACGCCGGCTTTCACTCATTCCGATGGCGTGGATTATGTTCCTATGCATTGGAGTAAGGCTTTCCTTATCCAGTTTCTTAACATTGCCGGATTAGGACCTATCTTCGGAGCGATTATGGGGGCAATGTACGGCACGGCTTCTTTTCTTTGGATTGTTATAGGCACAATCTTTGCCGGTGCAACGCACGATTATGTAAGTGGAATGCTGTCCGTGCGAAATGCGGGGGCGTCTTTACCCGAATTAGTCGGGCAACAACTGGGCTCAGGCGTTAAACAATTTTTGCGATTCTTCACAGTATTGCTCTTAATCCTTGTTGGGGCGGTGTTTATATCAGGTCCTGCCGGATTGTTGAATGGTCTTGTGCCGACCATATCAAGTATGTGGTGGATTGTAATAGTATTTGCATATTATATTTGTGCAACTCTGCTGCCTATTGACAAGCTTATAGGTCGTCTTTATCCCGTTTTCGGTTTTGCATTGTTGTTTATGGCATTGGGAATCTTGATAGCAATGTTTTGGAATAATGCTCCCATTCCCGAAATTCCCGAAGGATTGTCGGTAAAACATCCTCAGCATCTGCCAATCTTTCCTATGATGTTCGTGTCTATTGCTTGCGGTGCGATAAGTGGCTTTCATGCAACACAATCTCCTTTGATGGCAAGATGTATAACAAACGAACGATTGGGCAAAAGGGTGTTTTACGGGGCTATGGTGGCGGAAGGTGTTGTTGCTTTGATATGGGCGGCTGCGGCAAGCAGCTTTTTCGGCGGTGTAGGCGGATTACAAAATTATGTTGCTTCACTTCCCAAGACCGCAAACGCTGCTGCGGAAGTTGTGAATCTCATTTCGCATTCATGGCTCGGCATTATAGGCGGCGCTTTGGCGATGATAGGGGTCATAGCCGCGCCAATAACATCGGGAGACACGGCTTTGCGTTCCGCACGTTTGATTGTAGCGGATATTTTGCACATAGAACAAAAATCGTTACTGAAAAGAATCGCTATTTCCTTACCTTTATTTATAGTATGCTTTGTTCTGTTGCAGATGAACTTTGATATACTCTGGCGTTACTTCGCATGGTCAAATCAAACCTTGTCCGTATTCACTCTTTGGGCTGTTACGCTGTGGTTTTCCCGCAGAGAAATTTCCTCAAAGGCTCTTCGGTTCTCGTATATCATTACTCTGATTCCCGCAATCTTTATGACATCGGTCTGCATCACCTATATATTATACGCACCTGAGGGATTACGCTTGCCGTATATGCTTTCGGTGATATGCGGCTGCGGTTTGTCGCTGGCTTTTGCGGTTTGGTTTTTCTGGTATAAGCATAAACATCCTCAGACCATTAAATCCCTAAAATAATACTTGATAAGAAGAAAATAATGCTTGATAAGAAAAAAATAATCCTTGCTTTTATTTTTCTAACACTTGCTTTTGTCGGATGCAAACGCCATGTCAGCAAAACGAATGAAAGAATCACAATTGACGGACTTGCTCAGGGGACGTTTTTTCACGTTGTCTATTACGGCAATGCTGATAAGAACACCATAAAACAGGGCATAGACAGCATTCTTACCTTGATTGACAACAGCCTTTCTTTATGGAATGAAAATTCTACCTTGTCTCGTGTCAATAGAAATGAGAAAGTAAAGTTGGACAGCGTGTTCATAGAAAATTTTAACCTTGCTTGCCAGATAGCAAACCTTACAAACGGGGCTTTTGACTTCACAATAGGCAATCTTGTTAAGGCTTACGGCTTCGCCAATCAGCAAAGACGCAAATTAAACGACAAAGAAATAGATTCTCTTTTGCAAGGCGTGGATTATCGTAAGGTATCAATAACGCCGGACGGCTATCTGCAAAAACCAAACATCACTTCGCTTGATTTTAATGCCGTTGCACAGGGATATACCACTGATAAAATAAGTGCTTACCTGCTTTCAAAGGGACTAAATGACTTCGTGGTTGATGTAGGCGGCGAAGTATATGCACATGGCAGCAAACCGAATAATCAATACTGGACAATAGGCATTGAAGACCCTGCCGAAGATTCGTTAAGCGAAATAAAATATTCCCAAACCATAACTTTAAAAAATCAATCGGTCGTTACATCGGGTTCTTCCCGCAAATACTATGTGGAAAACGGCGTAAAATATTCCCATACCATTGATCCGAAAACAGGAAAGCCCGTAAGGCATCGGTTGTTATCAGTATCCGTTGTGGCGAACCAAAGTTATATGGCGGACGGACTTGCAACGGCGTTTATGGTTGTTGGTTTGGATAAAGCGAAAGCATTTCTCGCCGCTCACAAACAGTATAAGGCTTATTTTATATATACAAACGACAAAGGCAAGTATGAGTTTGAAGCATTTTAATACCTTTGTATCGCAATAAAACATAATAATAAAATGCAAAAATCAAAACTCAACACAACAAAACAAAGCAATATGATACCGATGCTTTCAATCACCGTGCTGTTCTTTATATGGGGATTTATCACATCGCTAAATGATATTCTCATACCTTATTTAAAAGGTGTTTATAGTCTGTCTCATTTTGAGGCGAACATAGTTCAGTTTGCGTTTTTCATTGCTTATTTTGTCGGTTCTTTGATTTTTTATTTCCAATCCAAGTATCGCCGCGACCTTATAAGCAAATACGGCTACAAAATGACGTTGGTGATTGGTCTTGTCATCTCTTCATTGGCATGTTTCCTGTTTGCAATGGCGGCTTATGCGGGTTTAAAATTCGGATTCTTCCTTTTGGCGTTGTTTATGCTTGGTTTGGGTTTGACATGTCTTCAAATTGCGGCGAATCCGTTTGTTGCCATACTCGGCAATCCTGATACCGCTTCGTCGAGACTTAATCTGTCGCAAGCCTTCAATTCTCTCGGCACAACGTTAGGTCCTGCTCTTGGCGGCTACTTTATTTTCACAATCATAAAACAAACAAACGGCGCCTCGGCAGTAATTATGCCGTACATATTCCTTGCAATCCTGCTGATGATACTTGCTTTCTTCATATTTATGTCAAAGATAAATGACAGGATACAGCCTTCGGAAGATTCGCAAACGACACTTCATCACAACAGCATCTTCAAAAAACCTTATGTTGTCTTGGGTGCGTTGGGTATATTCTTCTATGTGGGTGCGGAAGTGGCTATCGGCAGCAACCTTGTGTCGTATCTGAAAGAGACGGCAAAGATGTCTGAAAATGTAGCCTCATCTTTTCTGTCTTATTACTGGGGAGGAGCGATGATAGGCAGGTTTCTGGGGGCTATAAGTTTGAGTAAAATGAGGCAAAGCAGCAAAGCAGGATGTATGTTGTTGCTTTCGGCGGTCGGATTCGCCATAGTATTTGCGGTCAATTACTCTTTGCACGATTTAAAGTTTAATCAGGTGGCAATGTTTCTTGCTTTCGTTTTGCTTAATTTCGGATGTTTTTTCATTGGAAGGGGGAAAGCGGCGGCTACTTTGGCGGTTTTTTCGGTTATAAACGTCATCTTAATTTCATTAGGCATAGTTTTAAGCGGAGATATTGCGATTTGGTCATTGCTTTCCATAGGTTTATTCAACTCAATTATGTGGTCTAATGTTTTCACTCTTGCTATTGACCGATTGGGAAGCCGCACGGCGGAAGCATCATCGGTTTTGATTATGATGATACTTGGCGGGGCGTTGTTGCCTCCTGCTCAGGGCTGGCTGGCAGACGTTTTCGGCATACGCATATCTTACATCATTCCCTTAATATCATACCTTTACCTTTTGTTTTATGGTTTGAAGGGATTCAAAGCAGGGAAGCATTAAATAAAACAGCCTTTCATTAAAATAAAACTTGCTTTCATTAAAATAAAGCAGGCTTTTATTTTATTTTTACTTGATATAAATTTTATGAAACAGGTTAATGTCGGGCGGATACGCCGTAATACGGACGTGATATTTGCTTTCTAACCCGGATTATGAGCAATGCCCAAAGCCGCTGCTCCTAATATCGCCGCATCTGCCCCTTGCAAACCCGACATCTCTATTTCCACCGTGTTGCGAAAACTTATGTAGAGTTTGTCTTCAAGTTTGCGTCTCAGAGGTTCAAGCAATATGTCGCCCGATTGAGCAATGCCGCCAAAGAAATAAACTTTCCGGGGCGAGGTTACTGCTATTGCGTTTGCAAGAGCAAAGGATAAGGCTTCGGCAGCCCTTTCGAAACACATCAAAGCAAGATTGTCGCCCGCTTTTGCGGCGTTTGCTATTTTTTCAACAGTCAATTCTTCAAACGGAACTTGCTTTAATAAAGACGGAAGTTGATAAGATTCCATTAATTCCTTAGCTGTGAGTAATATTCCTTGCGAAGAGGCGTATTGTTCCAGGCATCCGCTTCTGCCGCACTTGCATTTGCGCCCGCCTTCCTTGACAAAAGTATGACCAATCTCGCCTGCCATTCCGCTGAAACCATAAACAACCTGCCCATTAACAACGATGCCGCTTCCGACACCTGTTCCGAGCGTAATCATGATAAAGTCCGTTACGCCGTTTCTTGCTTTGCCGTAAATCATTTCGCCCATTGCGGCGGCGTTTGCGTCATTTGTTACAAATACCTTTTGATTATAGCCCTGCGAAATGAGCCTTTGTTCCAGTTCTTTCTTCAATTGCACAATTCCTTTGAAGGCAAGATTGGGAGCATTGTCTATTGTGCCGTTATGAATGTTGCCGTTAGGAGCACCGATGCCCACCGCAAGAATATCTTCCTTGCTTTGGGCGTACGCAAACAGGCTTTTAATTCCGTCAAACAGGCTTTCAAAAAAATCTTCCTTGATTTTATAATCGGCAGTCTTTATGTTGGTTCGCTTAACGATGTTTCCGTTGCAATCAACCAAGCCGAAAACCGTATTTGTGCCGCCAATATCTATTCCGATTGAGTATTTCATCGTTTGTATGCTTAATTAAATTCTATTAAAGCAGGTTTTGATTTAACGAATCAAAACCTTTGTTATTGTGAATGCAAATGTATGAAATATATTTCAACCTGTTGATTTAGCGTATTAATAGTTTTTTGATACTTTTGCAATGAATATTTTAGCCATACAGCGTATGCCCGGAATTTTATCAACAAATATCAAAACACTACCAAGCATAGGGGATAAAAAAGCCTTATTGCTGGCAAAGGAACTGGGCATTCAGACCGTTGAAGACTTGATATATTATTTTCCTTACCGCTATATAGACAAACGAACCTATGTAAAAATAAATCAGATTCAAAGCGAAGAGGTATATATTCAAGTAAAAGGTAAGGTCATATCAAAAAAGATTATACAGGGAAAAGGTCAGCGGCTCATAATACGCTTTTCCGATGAGACGGGAGCAACGGAGCTTGTGTTTTTCAAAGGTTTGAAATGGATAAATGAAAGTTTGCAAATCGGGCAATCTTATGTTATTTTCGGCAAACCAACCAAATTCAATAATACTTTCAACTTTCCTCATCCGGATTTTGAGCTTTTATCAAAACATTTAGCCAAACCGGCTGAGCAATTCTTGCCAATGTACAACACAACCGAGAGAATGAAGACCGCTTTTCTCAATTCAAAAGCATTATCTCAAATAATACGCTCGGCATTCTACTTTATAAACGGACAGATTCCCGAAACGCTGCCCGATTACATCGTAACAAAATATGATTTCTTCACAAGAAAAGAATCTTTGCAACAAATACATTTCCCTTCCTCAATAGAAAATCTGGAGAAAGCAAAACTGCGTCTGAAATTTGAAGAATTGTTTCTCCTGCAACTTGAACATAATGTAACGAAAACAAATCACAGAGAACGCAGTCAAGGTTTCATTTTCGGGAAAGTAGGTAATAATTTCAACGACTTTTATAATAATTATTTGCCGTTTAGCCTTACGGGAGCACAAAAGCGAGTTGTGAAAAGCATAAGAAGTGATATGCGGACGGGACATCAGATGAATCGCCTGTTGCAAGGAGATGTCGGCAGCGGTAAAACTTTGGTGGCATTATTATCTATCCTTATTGCGTTGGATAATGGTTTCCAGGGGGCGATAATGGCTCCTACCGAAATTCTTGCCGCGCAACATTACAATTCTATCAAGTCTTTCTTAAAGGAAATGAGCCTTAATGTAACTCTATTGACGGGAAGCACAAAACAATCCGAAAGAAAAAAGATTTTACCCCTTATTGCAGACGGCACAATTGACATTATAATCGGCACACACGCCTTATTGGAAGAGACAGTTGTCTTTAAAAATTTAGGACTCGCCGTTATAGATGAACAACATCGCTTTGGAGTGCAGCAACGTTCAAGATTATGGAAAAAGAACCCTGATTCGATTCCTCCGCATATTCTTGTGATGACCGCAACGCCTATTCCGCGAACGTTAGCAATGACTTTATACGGAGATTTGGAGACATCGGTGATTGATGAGCTGCCTCCGGGACGCAAAAGCATACAAACAGTTCATTTTTATGAGAAATCACGGCAGCGTTTGTTTGATTTTATGCGTTCGGAGATTGCTTCGGGACGGCAAATCTATGTTGTGTATCCGCTGATTGAGGAAAGCGAAAAATTAGACTTGCTTGACCTGAAAAACGGCTATGATGCAATAGAACGTTCCTTCCCTTTGCCCGATTATCATATAGGAATGGTGCATGGAAAGCTCAAACCGGAAGACAAGGAATATGAGATGAATCTTTTCAAACAAGGTATAACCAACATCTTAGTTGCAACGACTGTAATAGAAGTAGGAGTGGATGTGCCGAATGCCTCTGTGATGGTGATAGAGAATGCAGAGCGTTTCGGCTTATCTCAACTCCATCAGTTAAGAGGACGTGTGGGCAGAGGGGCATCAAAGAGTTTTTGCATCTTAATGACTTCCGATAAATTAAGCAGTGATGCCCGCACGAGGATATCAATAATGTGTCAAACGAACGATGGTTTTGCCATAAGCGAAGCGGATTTGCGGTTGCGGGGACCGGGAGATATTTCGGGCACTGCTCAAAGCGGCATTTTAAATCTTCGTATTGCCGATATTATTAAGGACGAACCGTTGCTTAAAGAGGCGTCCCGTCTTGCGGAATTCATAGTTAGCCGCGACCCTCAGTTGCTTTATCCCGACAATGCACTGCTTCGCAAATATCTTCTTTCAAAAAAATCCCTCCAAGACTACTCTCAAATCTCTTAGAGGTCGTATCGCACTACTGAAAGGCTGTTTCGTTAAAATAAAACGCTGTTTCATTTTAATAAAAGCAAGTTTTATTTTAACGAAAGGCTGTTTTATTTTGACCATCCTTCAATGGCTATAAATAAAACAAAAAAATATCCGTGCGATATGCACCTTTGAGAAAATTATTATAACTTTGCAACTCAAAAACTCATACACCATATTTATATGAAGATAAAAGATATTGCCGAATTGCTGGATGCCACCTTTGTAACGGGAGAAAGCCACGCCGAAGAGGAGATTGATTTCGGTTTTGCTTCCGATTTGATGAGCGATGTCCTGACTTTGAAGCAATCGGACAGGATTTTGTTGCTCACAGGTCTTTGTAACATTCAAACAATCCGCACTGCCGAAATGGCAAACATTGAAGTTGTGCTGTTCGTTCGCAATAAGAGCGTTACCAATGAAATGATTGAGATAGCCGAAGAAGAGAATATGGTGTTGTTGCAATGTAAGTATTCGCTTTTCAGGGCGGTCGGTATGCTTTATTCAAAAGGATTGAGCCCTATTTTTTGATAAAAATAAATTGATATGCACTTTGAATATACTATAATGGAGAATGATTTTGCCAATGCAGGTACTGCGTCGAGTGCAATCAAAAAAACATTGAAGCATCTGAACATTGATGCCAATAAAATAAAGCGTGTGGTTGTTGCTGTCTATGAAGCGGAGGTTAATGCCATTGCTCATGCTTACGGAGGGACGATTTATGTTGATATAGACGGCGAAAAAATCATTGTAAAGATAGCCGACAAGGGTCCGGGCATACCTGATATTGCTCTTGCTATGCAGGAGGGCTATTCTACTGCGTCTCCAAAGGTTAGAGAGATGGGTTTCGGTGCCGGAATGGGCTTGCCGAATATCAAAAACAATGTTGATGATTTGGATATAAAGACGCAGATTGGTGTTGGAACGGAAATAACGATGATTGTCAAATTCTGATGAGATATGAGCGAGATTAACGACACTCATCCTAAGGCTTTCTTTTATCATGCTTTGAATATTGACAAGCAGAGGTGCATCGGTTGCTCTCATTGTGTGAAAAATTGTCCGACAGAGGCTATTCGCGTTCGCGAAGGTAAGGCAGCAATTTATCCGAATCGCTGTATAGATTGCGGAGAGTGCTATAGAGTTTGTCCATCGGGGGCAATCTATGTTGCACAAGATGATTTTGACGATATATACAATTATAATAATAGAGTGTTGCTTGTTCCTTCGGTATTTCTTGGGCAGTTTAATGAGAGTATAAAGGCGTCTCAGGTGTATTCTATCTTGCTTGACATCGGTTTTACGCACATTATTGAGGTTGAAACGGCTGTTCCCGTTCATTGTTCTGCACGTAACGCTTACGCTTCCAAGCACAGAGACAACAAACCTCTTATTTCAACCTTCTGTCCTGCTATTGTAAGGCTCATACAAGTTAAATTCCCGTCATTAGTTAATAATTTAATTGCAACCAAAGCACCTGTGGATTTTGCCGCTGACTATATAAGGAAGCAATTATCGGTGCAAAATCCTAAAATAAAGGCGGAAGATATCGGTATTTTCTACATTACTCCCTGCGCTGCAAAGATTGCTGCAACCAAATCGCCCGTTGGCGAGGATAAGTCTTCCATTGACGGTGTTATAAATATGGATTTTATGTACAATAAGGTCTATAAGGAAATTAAGCAGAGAGGTAAGGGTTTTCAGGCAAAGGTTTCTGCTAATGAAGTTACGTCCGATGGCGTTATGTATTCGCTTACAAGCGGTGAAAAGCGGACTGCATTCTGCAAAAAGTCGTATGCGATTGATGAAATCAAGAATGTTACCGAATTTTTGGAGAAAGTAGAAAATGAAGAAGTAACAGGAGTAGATTTTTTGGAGCTAAGAGCATGTGACCAAGGCTGTCCCGGTGGAATATTAACTTGTGGGAACAGATTTTTAATAAAAGAAAGGATAACATTACGGGCAAGGCAACTCGCAAACCGCGAACGCAACGGAGAGATTGATAGAAATAAAGATATAAATAACTATAAGGATTATCTTTTAAGCAACATGGAGGTCGGCAAAATCTTACCTCGTTCCATGATGGTGCTGGATGAGAATATCAATGTGGCGTTGGAGAAACTCAATACGATAAGAGAAATTATGGCTCGCTTACCTCAAACGGATTGTTGCGTATGTGGAGCTCCTTCTTGCAGGGCTTTGGCGGAGGATGTGGTATGCGGCAAAGCGGAATTGACGGATTGTGTCTTCATACAGCGGAATCTGGAAGAGCGAGGCAATATGAAAAGCGAAGAATCCGTCAAAATAATGAAGAAGATATGGGGTTCGGGTAAATTCTTTCTTCTTTTCATTTTGATGAATCTTGTTTTCATAAATTTATTCTCTCAAAACGTAACAATAAAAGGAAGAGGTATCGGGATAGAAGGCAAAACTATCAGAATCTATCAAATAGCCGACCAAATATCTACACTTGAAACCGAAATCGCTTCTCAATCCATTGCCGCCAATGATTCTTTATTCGCCTTCAAACTTACTCTTGCCGATGTAACGCCGCTGATTGTTCGCATAGATAACTATGAAAACTCTTTCCTTGCAGAGCCGGGCAAAATATATAGCCTTTTTATTCCCGCCTTTAATTACAATCTTGCCGATAGTCTTAACTTTTATTCCCGCAAAATCATACTTCCGATAGAGATAGTAGGGGATAGCGGTATCAATACGCAGATTGCCGATTTTGATGCACGGTTTGAAACCTTTATTACCAACAATATTGACCACCTTATGCGGAAAGGCAACAGGGAAATAAGAGATTCTATAAATGATTTCAAGTCTCGATTTATCAAAGACAGCATTGACAACTCTTATTTTGCGACATACGTTCGCTATGAGACTGCTCAACTGCTCTATTCCTTGGGTTTGGTCAATAGAAACAAAATGAAGGCACAGATGTTTGCCGATAAGCCGGTCGCATATTCAAATATCGGCTACACGGATTGCTTTAACATTGTCTTTGAAGACTACATTGCTCACGGCAACCGAAATATGCCGCCGCACATTGTTCAAAGATGGCTCGCCAAAGGGCAATACGATGTTATGATTGATTCAATGGGAACAGACAGCGTGCTTAAGAATGAAATATTACGTGAATATGTGTTTCTAAAAGGAATGAAGGACGCATATTTCACAAGAGGCATTGTGCAGGAAGATGTTCTCAGCATTTTGGATACCTTTATTATAAAGACAAAGTTTGAAAAGCACAGAGAGATAGCCCAAAATCTTAAAATATATCTAAGGCAGATGACAAGGGGAAGCCGTATAGAGGATTTGACTCTTATGAATATTGACGGCAAACCTGTAAAGATGAAGTCTCTTCTCGGAGATAAGCCGGTTGTTTTTTGCTTTATCAAAGTTAAAGACGTGCCTTCGCGCCGTGAATTGGAGACAATACACATGCTTTACGACAAATTAAAAGACAGCATTAAGATTGTAGTGGTAAGTTTTGACCTTTCGCTTGATGCTTTGTACAATTTCGTGAAAAATACCAAAGTCGGCAGCCGCTATACCTTTGATATGTTGCATTTCAACTTCAATTGGGATATGTTAGATAAGTTTCTGATACGTGATTTCCCTACATTCGTACTCGTATCCCCGGAAGGAAAAATTTTAGACGGGCATCTGCCGAGTCCATCCGACATGGAAGGCTCTATAAACCTGCAAAGCGACGCTTCTCAAAGCACTTGGCAGCGATTTATCAAGCCAAAACAACCACAACAATAAACAACAGATTATGGAAATAATGCTTATCGGCTACGGAAAGATGGGTCATATCATTGAAACGGTCGCTCGTGAAAGGGGACACTCAATCGGCTGCATTATTGACAAGGAAGACGATTGGCAAACGGCGAAAGACGATTGTCAGGTGGCGATTGATTTTTCTATTCCGAGCATTGTGAAAAATAATATCAGAAAATGTTTTGATTTAAACCTCCCAATAGTGGTCGGAACCACAGGTTGGGCGGAAGATTTTGAGCAATTGAAGGATTATTGTCTGAAAAACAACAAAAGCCTCTTCCATTCGTCCAATTTTTCGCTTGGTGTGTTTCTTTTCAACAAGATAAGCGTGTATGCCGCTCAGATTTTGTCAAATTATAATCAATACTCACCGCACATAAAGGAGACCCACCACAAATATAAGTTGGATAAACCATCGGGAACAGCCGTAACGTTGGCACAAAACCTCGTTCCGTATTACCCGAAGGTAGAAATAGAATCGGTAAGAGAAGGAGATGTTTTCGGCATTCACGAGATAAATTACAGGAGCGTTGCAGACGAGATATCCTTACGGCATACGGCTAATTCACGAGCAGGTTTTGCGTTGGGGGCTGTTGTTGCGGCTGAATTTTTATGCGGCAAGACGGGCGTCTTCTCAATGGACGATTTGATGTAACGCTGTTCCCTTATTGCCTTCCGCCCTTATATTATTCACAAATACTCTTTAATAACTTGCATATAAACAAAGAATAAAATATTGCTGCACAATACGCTAACCAAAGGCTGTTTCATTTTAATAAAAGCCTGTTTCAGTCGGACGAAACGGCGTTTTAAAAAAATGAAACAGCGTTTTAGAAAAATGGAACATCATATTAGAAAAAAATAAAGTCAGTGCGACACGCACAAGCAGCCTCTTAGAAAAAGATAAAGGCACACCGACACACACAAATAAAGTTTTATAATTTTGTAACGCAATATCAGTTGATTAAGATGAGGTTATACGATGGTTTAAAGTCCTTTTGGAATGCCGTAATGCCTGTTACGTGCGAGTTTTGCGGCGAAATTTTGGTCAAAGGCGAGCGAACATTATGCTTAAACTGCGTCTCAAAATTGCCTTACGCCGAATTGCCGAATGAAAACCTGATAAAGCGGGTAAATATCTATGGAAGAGTGGAACATATTGCCGTTTGGCTGAAATTTGATAAGGGAAACATAACGCAAAACCTCATTCACAAGTTTAAATACTATGATAAGATTCGGATAGGACGCTATTTGGCTGAACTCTGGTGTGCGAATCTGCAAACCATTGGCTGGATGAACGAAATAGATGTTGTGATTCCGTTGCCTCTTCACAGATTTCGTAAAATTCAAAGGGGATTTAATCAAAGCGAAATCTTGGCTGTTGCCATTGGAAAGGCGTTCAATAAGCCTGTTGTCTCGGATGCCGTCAAGAGAACAAGATATACAAAGTCGCAAGCCTCACAAGCCAAAAACAGATGGACGAATACGGATAATGCTTTCGCCGTTTGTAAGCCCGAAACATTGAAAGGCAAGCGTATTTTGATAGTTGATGACGTTATAACCACAGGAGCATCGGTGGCAAACTGCATTCGTGCCTTATATTCCGCACAACCGCTGTCGGTAAGCATAGCAACGCTCGCCTCATCCGCCTATTAATCTATGCGAAATGGCGTAAAATGAGTATCTTTGCCGAAAATAATGTGTATGGACTTCAATCTAAAATCACAATTTAAGCCTACCGGAGACCAACCTCAAGCAATATCTCAATTAGTCAAAGGAATAAATGACGGAGACAAGGCTATGGTTTTACAAGGCGTTACAGGCTCGGGCAAAACCTTTACAATAGCCAACGTAATTGAGCAATTGCAACGTCCGACCTTGATTTTAAGCCACAATAAGACCCTTGCCGCACAACTTTACAGCGAATTCAAAGAATTTTTTCCCGATAATGCGGTAGAATATTATGTTTCATATTACGATTACTTCCAACCGGAGGCGTATATTGTGCAAACCAACACATATATTGAGAAAGACCTTGCAATCAATGATGATTTGGATAGTATGAGAATAGCTACTACGTCAGCCTTGCTTTCAGGCAGGAAGGATATAATAGTGGTTAGTTCGGTTTCTTGCCTGTATGGAATCGGTAATCCTGCGGATTTTGAAAGCGGAACGATATACCTTTCGGTCGGACAGAAGCTTGAACGCAATAAATTCCTGTTGAATTTGACCGATAGTTTGTATTCACGCAATGATGTGAGCTTTACTCGCGGCAAATTCAGAGTTAAGGGCGATGTGATAGACATTCATCCTGCTTATGCGGACTATGCGTACAGGATAACGATGTTTGATGATGAGATAGAGGCTCTTTCGGTTATCAATGTGGTAACCGGGCAGACGCTTGAGAAGAAAGAAGAGATTGTTATTTACCCTGCCGGCAATTTTTTGACCAATAAAGAGACTTTACACACTGCTTTAAGGGAAATACAGCAAGATATGTTCGCACGAGCCGAGTGGTTCAGAAATCAAGGACGGGAATTGGAAGCAAAGAGACTTGAAGATAGAGTAGGGAATGACTTAGAGATGTTGCAGGAATTGGGCTTTTGTTCCGGTATTGAGAACTATTCCCGATATTTTGACAGAAGAAAGGAAGGCGAACGCCCGTTTTGCCTGTTGGATTTCTTCCCTGATGATTTTCTAATGGTGATTGATGAAAGCCATGTAACCGTTCCGCAAATTCATGCTATGTATGGAGGCGACCGTTCACGCAAAGTATCGTTGATAGAGTACGGATTCCGCCTGCCTTCCGCCGCAGACAACCGTCCTCTTCGCTTTGAAGAATTTCATTGCTTGCAACCGCAAACGATTTACGTCAGTGCAACGCCGTCAGATTACGAAATAGGCGAGGCAGAGGGCGTTATAGTTGAGCAGTTGATACGTCCGACAGGTTTGCTTGACCCTTTGATTGAAGTCAGACCGGCAAAAAATCAGGTAGATGACCTTTTGGAGGAAATAAGGCTTACTTCCGCAAAAGACGAACGCATCCTTGTTACAACATTAACAAAGCGTATGGCGGAGGAATTAAGCACCTATCTTACCAAATTAGGTATCAGAAACAAATATATTCATTCCGAAGTTGATACCTTTGAACGCGTGGAAATAATACGTGATTTGCGGCTTGGTTTGTTTGATGTGCTGGTCGGCGTTAATCTTTTGCGTGAAGGCTTAGATATTCCTGAGGTTTCTTTGGTTGCTATTCTTGATGCCGATAAAGAAGGCTTTTTACGCTCTGACCGAGCCATTATTCAGACAATAGGTCGTGCGGCACGCAATGCTCATTCCCGAGCCATATTGTACGGAGATAAAATAACAGGGTCAATGCAGAGGGCGATAGATGAAAACCTCCGCAACCGCAACAAGCAAATGGCTTACAACAAAGAGCATAACATCACGCCGACACAGATTAAAAGTGCAGTAAAAGGAAGTATAAATCCGCACAATACGGAGATAGTTGAAATAAAACCTGAATCCACAGAAGAGATAAGGCGTAAGCGATTAATTATGTCTGAAAAGGATTTAAGGAAAGAAGTCCGCACGCTTGAGGAAGCCCTTCAAAATGCCGTGAAAGACTTTGATTTTCTCGCCGCTGCAAAGTTCCGTGATGAGATAGCAGAGTTGAAAGCGTTGATTAAAAGTTAAACGGCAGCGAATGCAACGATGATTGCAACCTATTTAACTCTCCTTACAATGCCATCCTCTAATAAATATTCCTGATTTGATTCCGCACAAACGGCTCTTTGAGTCTGCGGATTGAAATCAAGTTTATGACCGTATTCACTGACCCATCCGCATTGCCGAGCAGGATTTCCAACCACCAAAGCATAGTCCGCCACATTTTTTGTAACCACTGCTCCCGCTCCTATCAAGGCATACCGCCCTATGTTATGACCGCAAACGATTGTAGCATTGGCTCCTATTGACGCACCCTTGCCTACGATTGTCGTTCTGTACTCTTCTTTGCGATTGACGGCGGAACGTGGGTTGATAACGTTGGTAAAAACGCATGAAGGACCCAAAAAAACATCGTCTTCGCAGATTACGCCCGTATAAACCGAGACATTATTCTGTATTTTGACATTACAGCCAAGCACAACCTCAGGAGAAATCACCACATTCTGACCTATGTTGCATCGTTCGCCGATTCGGCAGCCGCTCATAATGTGTGAAAAATGCCAAATCTTAGTTCCCTGTCCTATCGTGCAGCCTTCGTCAATTACTGCGGTGTTATGTGCGAAATATTCCATAGTTCATCGTTTTATTATCTTGCAAAGATATATCTTTTGTTTGTTTGTGCGTGCCTAACCTACATTATCTTTTTCTAAGAGGCTGTTTGTGCGTGTCGCACTGACTTTATTTTTTTCTAAGAGGCTGTTTGGATTTTCTAAAACGCTGTTTCGTCCGACTGAAAGGCTGTTTCATTTTTACGAAACAGCCTTTTATTTTGTTAGAACTAAGTAGTGTCAGTCCGACACGGACTTTGGTGAGCGTATTGTGCCGTAAGAGATTGAGCATCCTTTGTCGGCAATAAATTTGATAATGGATACTATCGTTGTTTCTTTGGAAAAAAAAATGTATCTTTGCAGTCTAAAATATTAACCTAAAACAAAATAAAGCAATGGCAATAAAAGGAGCAATTGTAGTTGATACGGAGCGTTGTAAAGGCTGTGGTGTCTGCATTACAGCTTGTCCTAAGGACGTAATAGCTCTGGCAAAAAGTGTGAATGGCAAAGGATATAATTATGCAGAGATGGTCAATGGAGACTGTATCGGCTGTGCCGGTTGTGCTATCGTTTGCCCTGACGGCGTTATTTCCGTCTATAAGTCTAAAATAAACGATTAAAAACGTAGAAAAATGGCAAAAGAGCTAAAATTAATGAAAGGTAACGAAGCGATTGCCGAAGCGGCTATTCGCTCGGGTTGTGACGGATACTTTGGCTATCCTATCACTCCGCAATCCGAAGTTATGGAATACCTGATGTTAGAGAAGCCGTGGGAAAGAACTGGAATGGTTGTTCTTCAAGCCGAAAGCGAAGTTTCTTCAATAAATATGGTATATGGAGGTGCGGGAGCAGGTAAGAAAGTAATGACTTCTTCTTCTTCTCCGGGCATAAGTTTAATGCAGGAAGGCTTGACTTATCTTGCAGGTGCGGAACTCCCGTGCTTGGTAGTTAATGTTGTTCGTGGCGGTCCTGGATTGGGAACAATTCAACCTTCACAAGCAGATTATTTCCAGGCAACAAAAGGTGGCGGACACGGAGATTATCAACTTTTTGTATTAGCCCCTGCTTCTGTTCAGGAGATGTATGATTTTGTATTTGATGCTTGGGATATAGCCTTCAAATATCGTAATCCTGTTATGATACTTTCTGACGGAGCAATAGGACAGGTAATGGAAAAACTTTACGTAGGAGATTATGTTCCTCGCTGGACCGAAGAGCAAATACATGAGAATGCTCCATGGGCGGCGTTTGGAAAGCCTGCTACACGCGATCACAATATTATAACCTCTCTTGAACTTGATAGTGCAAAAGAAGAGATTCATAATCAGAAATTGCAGGCAAAATATCGTGAGATGGAACGCAATGAAGTACGTTTTGAAGAAATAAACTGCGAAGATGCGGAATACATATTTGTGGCTTACGGTTCATCTGCTCGTATTGCGCAAAAAGCAATTCAATTAGGAAGAGAAAAAGGTATTAAAGTAGGTCTTTTACGTCCGATAACATTATTCCCTTTCCCTACAAAAAGATTGGGTGAATTATCAAAACAGGTAAAAGGTATGCTTTCTGTTGAGATGAGTGCAGGACAAATGGTGACGGATGTAAGACTTGCAGCAGAAAACAGATGTAAAGTAGAACATTACGGACGTTTTGGCGGTATGATACCTACTCCTCATGAAGTTTTGGAAGCAATGGAAACAAAAATCATTAACGCTTAATTAAAGGAGGCAAAGAAATGATATTTAATCAAGAAATAATAAAACCCGAAAATCTGGTTTATACAAAAACGAAAGTGCTTACCGATAACGTTATGCACTATTGCCCCGGTTGCGGGCACGGTAGAATACACCGTATCGTTGCTGAAGTTATAGAGGAGATGGGCATACAGGATAAGGCTATTTGTATTGCGCCTGTTGGTTGCTCTGTTTTGGCTTATAACTATTTTAATGTTGATTCGCTTGGTGCTGCTCACGGACGTGCTCCTGCTCTTGCAACGGCTATTCAAAGACTTTATCCCGATAATCATGTTTTTACATATCAGGGAGACGGCGATTTGGCGGCTATTGGTACGGCAGAAACTATGCACGCTTGCAATCGTGGAGAAAACATAGTGATAATCTTTGTTAATAATGGTATTTATGGAATGACAGGAGGGCAGATGGCTCCAACAACTTTGATTGGAATGAAGACCGCAACAAGTCCTTACGGACGTGATATTCATTTGCACGGCTATCCATTGAGAATAACGGAATTGTTAGCAGATTTGCCCGGCACGTATTTCATAACCCGTCAATCTGTTCATACGCCTGCGGCTGTGCGGAAAGCAAAAAAGGCTGTTGAAATGGCATTCCAAAATCAGAAGAACAAGAAAGGTACATCATTTATTGAGATTGTATCCAATTGTAACTCGGGTTGGAAAATGTCAGCGCCTGATGCAAACAAATGGATGGAGGAAAATATGTTTCCGAAGTATCCTATTGGCGACATAAAGGTTGATGGAGTTAAAGTAAGTAAATAACCCTTAAAAAGAAAAGTACAATGACAGAAGAAATAATAATAGCTGGTTTCGGAGGACAGGGAGTTTTATCAATGGGTAAAATACTTGCTTATTCCGGAGCAATGCAGGACAAGGAAGTTAGTTGGATGCCTTCTTACGGACCAGAGATGCGTGGAGGCACAGCAAATGTATCGGTGATAATATCTGATGAGCGTATTTCATCTCCTATTATCAGCCAATTTGATACTGCTATCATTCTTAATCAGCAGTCTCTTGACAAATTTGAACATAGTGTTAAGCCGGGCGGAGTGCTTCTTTACGACCCGAACGGAATAACCAAACTGCCGACACGCAAGGATATTAATATCTATAAAGTTGCGGCGACGGAGAAGAGTGCTGAGATGGGCATGGTTAAAACTTTTAATATGATGGTTCTTGGTGCATTTCTCAAGGTTAAGCCTGTCGTAACAGAGGAATACATTGAGAAGGGATTGAAGAAGTCATTGCCTGAACGCCACCATAAACTTATTCCCGACAACTTAAAGGCTGTTGAGATAGGAAAAGAAATCGTTGAAACCATACAAACCGTATAGTTAATCATTCTTTATCACATAAAAAGGCAGACCGAAAAGGTTTGCCTTTTTTATTGATATGCGGTGTTAAGGCTAATGATTGTGATAGCCATTGCCTGTATGCTTCATCTATTTACGCATAATAATAAATTGTTGTTTGGTTTGAACATTTTATTTCCTTAATCCGTAATATTATTATCACACAACCATTTCTTTGCATCTGCATCTCCGAGTTCTGCTGCTTTCTTCATACAACCTATTGTCTGCTTTTCATCTCTTTTTTGCCTATAAGCAAGCCCCATATTGAAGTAGGCTTCCGTATAATCAGGCTCTAATTCTATTGCCTTCTTATAGCATTTAATTGCTTTCTCATATTGTCCGTCCCAGTCATCATAAGCAACTCCCATATTGAGGTGTGCTACCGCTAAATTGGGCTTTAATTCTATTGCTTTCTTATAACAATCTATTGCTTTCTCATATTGTCTTTTCCAATTACAATAAGCAACTCCCATATTGAGGTATGCTTCCACCAAATCGGGCTTTAATTCTATTGCCTTCTTGTAATATTCTATTGCTTTCTCATATTGTCCGTTCAAATTCCTATAAGCACTACCCATATTGTAGTATGCTTCCACAAAATCGGGGTTTAATTTTATTGCTTTCTTATACCATTCAATTGCTTCTTCATAATAGTCCTTTGTTTGTTTGGCAACACCTTTCAAAAACAAGTCATCGGCAGTTTGAGGGTTGGTATTAACCTTATCGTATGTTGCTATAAGGCTTTCATTATCTTCTCCTCTTTTGATGCTATTTAATGTTAATTCCTTTAATAGTTCTTTCGTGATTTCAGTATTTTGTTTTGTCATTTCACTATTTAATAATATCTTTTCATTAGATTCATTTGCACTTTTGGCTGCTTTTTCTGCAGAAGTCATAGCAAAGAAAGATATAATTAAACTTGGAATACCGATACCCAAACCTACATAACCAATAATAAAACCTACAATATCCATAATAGTCTTACAATCCATATAAATAAATGTCTTTTTAAATCTTTTTTAAACAGGTTGCAAAGTTATAAAAGATTGTTTGAATATCATCAAGGCTTACAATATTTTAGCGAAACAGCGTTTTGTTTTTACCAAAGGCTGTTTCGTTCGCACAAAACGCCGTTTTATTTTCCTAAAACAGCCTCTTATAAAAATATTGTCAGTGCGACACGCACCGACACATACTTTTGTGAAAATGAAGGTTGGAATCAGCGAAAATATTGTACCTTTGCATTTTCTAAAACGTAAAAACAGACAAACATTGTAGAGTATGAAATTAGTTAAATTAACTTCCATTACAAAGAAAATGGCTTTGGCGGCGGCAGGTCTTTTCTTGCTTGTGTTTTTGCTGCTCCATGCTTCAATCAACCTTTGTATCATACGGGACGATGGAGGGTTGTGGTACAGGAATGCCTGCCATTTTATGGGGACAAACTACATTGTGAAAGTTTTTGAGGTGATTCTGCTGGCTATTGTGGCGGTTCATATCATTCTTGCAGTGATTGTAACCATTGAAAACTACATGGCTCGCCCCGTTCGCTATGCCGTAAGTTCCAAAACCAAGACTCATACCGGTTCAAAGTGGATGATATGGACGGGAGGCTTGATTGCATGTTTTTTGGTCTTGCATTGCATGAATTTTTATGCCGTAAAGATAGGATTGGTTGAAGGGAAATATACGGCGAAGATTGATAAGGTTGATGCCTTCTTTCAACAAAAGGCAATGAAGATGCAGAACGGCGAACTTAATCAGAAGGAAACCGAAGAGATGACAGCACAATTGCAAGCCATAAACTCAATTCCCGAAAATAAGGTTGATGTTAAGAATAAGGAATTAGTGAATCTGACCAAGGAAGAGGTGTTTAAATATTGCGGAACGGACTTTGAGGATTATGAACCCGACTTTTATACGATGGCAAACGAGCTTTTCAAGAAGCCAATCTATACCTTAATATATTTATTGGTGTTCGTGGTGTTGGGTTATCACCTTTTCCACGCCATAAACTCGCTCTGCCAAACCTTAGGCTGCAATCATAAAAAATATAACGGGGCTATAGAGACCTGTGCTTTGGGTTATGCGGTCATAGTTCCCTTATTATTTGCCGTAGTGCCGATATACGTAATGTTTATTAAGTAATCAAATCCAACAACGATGATAGAATTAAATTCAAAGATACCTCAGGGAGAATTATCCGAGAAATGGACAAAATATAAGGCTGCCCAGCATTTGGTAAATCCAGCAAACAAACGAAAACTTGACGTTATAGTTGTAGGAACGGGCTTAGCAGGAGCATCGGCTGCGGCTTCACTCGGAGCATTGGGCTTCAACGTGAAGATTTTCTGCATAAGCGACTCGCCAAGACGTGCTCACTCCATAGCAGCGCAAGGAGGAATTAATGCAGCCAAGAATTACCAAAATGATGGTGATAGTGTAGGGCGATTATTCTATGATACGATAAAAGGAGGAGACTATCGCTCACGAGAAGCCAATGTTTATCGGTTGGCAGAGGTCTCAAACAACATCATAGACCAATGCGTGGCGCAAGGAGTTCCCTTTGCAAGAGATTATGCGGGCTTATTGGATAATCGTTCTTTCGGAGGCGCTCAGGTTAGCCGCACTTTCTATGCCAAAGGTCAAACAGGGCAGCAGTTATTGCTTGGTGCATATTCGGCACTCTCTATGCAAATCAAAAAAGGCAGCGTAAAACTTTATGAACGCAGGGAGATGATGGACGTAGTTATGATTGACGGGCGAGCAAGAGGCATAATAACAAGAAATTTGACCACAGGAGAAATAGAACGCTGGGCTTCGCATTGCGTAATTCTCGCAACAGGCGGCTACGGCAACGTTTATTATCTTTCGACCAACGCAATGAACTCAAATGGCTCTGCTGCATGGCAGTGTTATAAGAAAGGAGCGGCATTTGCCAACCCTTGCTATGTACAGATTCACCCTACATGCATTCCTGTTCATGGAGAATATCAATCAAAGCTAACTTTGATGAGCGAAAGTTTGAGAAATGACGGACGAATCTGGGTTCCAAAGAAAAAAGAAGACGCAGAGGCTATTCGTAAAGGGCAATTAAAGCCGACAGACATTAAAGAAGAAGACAGAGACTACTATCTGGAACGGCGTTATCCGGCTTTCGGCAATTTAGTGCCGAGAGACATTGCATCACGTGCGGCAAAAGAGCGTTGCGATGCAGGATACGGAGTAGGAACGGGGCATGCGGTTTATTTGGATTTCTCTTCCGCCATAGAGCGTTTGGGAAAAGATGTTGTAGAGGCACGTTACGGAAATCTGTTTCAGATGTACGAGAAAATAGTTGATGAAAACCCGTATGAAACTCCGATGATGATTTATCCGGCTGTGCATTATACGATGGGAGGCTTGTGGGTAGATTACGAATTGCAGACAACAATCAAAGGTTTGTTTGCAGCAGGGGAAGCAAACTTCTCAGACCATGGAGCAAACAGGCTCGGAGCATCGGCTTTAATGCAAGGATTGGCTGACGGTTACTTTGTATTGCCTTATACCGTCCAAAACTATCTTTCGGATCAGATTTACGAAGCACCAATCAGCACAAACAATCCTGCTTTTGACGATGCCGAAGCGGAAGTTCGCCGAAAAATAGAAAAATTATTTGCTGTTAATGGAACGAAATCAGTAGATAGTTTTCAAAAAGAATTAGGTAAAATAATGTGGGAGCACGTTGGAATGGGCAGAACCAAGGAAAGTTTGCAGCAAGCAATACCTATGATTGTCGCATTAAAGCAGGATTTTTGGCAAAGCATGCGTGTAACCGGCGATAACAACTCTATGAATCCGGAATTAGAGAAAGCCGTTCGTTTTGCCGACCATGTGGAGTTGGCATTGCTGATTGCCAAAGACGCTTTGCAGAGAGAGGAAAGTTGTGGGGGACATTTTAGAGAAGAATACCAAACCGACGAAGGTGAAGCAAAGCGTAATGACAACGAATTTATGTTTGTCGGAGCGTGGGAATACACCGGAGAGGATAATGAGCCGATACTTCATAAGGAAGAGTTGAATTACGAATTCATAAAGGTACAACAACGAAATTACAAATAAGATGAAACTTACGTTAAAAATATGGCGGCAAGACAATGCCAAATCCAAAGGTCGCTTTGAGACATATCATTTGGATAATATCTCACCTGACTGCTCTTTTCTTGAGATGCTGGATATTCTTAATGAGCAATTGATAAATAAGATTTCACATCCCGTTTGTTTTGACAACGATTGCCGTGAGGGTATTTGCGGTATGTGCGGGCTTTACATAAACGGTCGTCCGCATGGCAACGATGACGCCGTTACTACTTGCCAACTGCACATGAGACACTTCTCTGACGGCGATACAATCACAATAGAACCTTGGCGAGCGAAGCCTTTTCCGATTATTAGGGACTTAGTAGTGGATAGAAGTGCCTTTGACAAAATTATTCAGGAGGGTGGCTACATTTCTGTCAGCACCGGCGGCGTTCCTGACGGCAATGCTATTCCTATACCGAAGAATAAGGCTGACGAAGCAATGGATAGCGCTGCGTGTATAGGATGTGGAGCGTGCGTTGCGGCGTGTAAGAATGCCAGTGCTATGTTATTTGTTTCTGCAAAGGTATCTCAGTTTGCTCTTTTGCCGCAAGGCAAGCCCGAAGCAGCAAAACGCGTCATGGCTATGGTCAAAAAAATGGATGAATTGGGCTTTGGCTCCTGCTCTAACACCTATGCGTGCGAGGCGGAATGCCCTAAACAAATTAAACGCTCAAATATAGCCCGTCTTAACAGAGAATTCTTCAAGGCAAAGGTCGTTAGCGAAGAATAATAGGTTTGTAAAACTATATTTTTTAACATTTTTTTTCACCTGTCGCTTACAAAACGGCAGGTGTTTTTGCTTTGCCGAAAATAAAATGCCGTTTGTCCGTGTCGGTATGCCTCATACAGAGATTAATACGACATTAGGGCGTTACGGAATGACTTTATATTTTTATGATGGGCTGTTTGATGAAAATAAAAGGCTGTTTCGTGCGGACGAAAGGCTGTTTTAGAAAAATGAAACAGCCTTTGAAAAAAATCACTTGGCTTTCATCAATTTTGAAACCTCAAATCGGCTAAATTATATCTGTTAAAAAGGATTCGGATGCACACTTTATGAAAATTTTTTGATGTTTTGTGAAAAAAATCGTATCTTTGCCGCCAATATTATAGCAATCAAACACAAAATTAATATGAAAAAAACTTTTACATTGGCATTATGTTTTGCCCTTTTGGTATTTGGAAATCTTTATGCACAGGATGCGACCGATGTTGCCGCAGAACAAACATTTCCAGAGGAGAATCCGTTAAAGGATTTGAAGCCTTATTATGTTCGTTTGCAGTATGTAAATACTCTTGGCGAGAGTGCGGATTTTTATGGCAATGGTTTCGGTGCGGAATTCGGACGTAATTTTTATTTTAAGACCAAACTTTTCGGTCTGATAGTACCCGGTATTGATATAACCTTTGCCGAATTTGCTATTGCTTTTGGCGACAGGTACAATTACAATGAACATTATGACAGTAACACGGCTGTAATATACCGAAACGGCACTCGTGCTAATTTTTACACCGATGACGGTTTTCTTTCAACGGTTGGCGTTAAGATTGGACCTGTTTTTTCTTATAATATAGTGGATGAATTGTATGCGGACTTATATTTCAAATATGCTCCTGCATTTGTCTGGGGCGGAAGAAGGGTTTATTTTGAGGAAATGAGCAATAGCCATAACGTTATAGACAAAGATTTCAGTATGTCAGCAGGATTTGCTCATCGTTTCTCTACCGGTCTTAATATAAAGTACAATCGTTTCTCTTTTGGCTTGGAATTTATCTTCGGTTCAACGACTCTTCATTATGCTGCCGACATTATGCCTAAGCAGACAGGCAATGGATGGAATCTTACTGACGAACGGCGTATGGGATTGAATACTTTAAAAATTAATATAGCCTATTTGTTCTAATAAGAGCCGTTTTAATTTTGGCTTGCTTCACAAACGGCAACCAGTTCTTGATACCAGTCGTTTCCAAAGCGACGTAAGAGCGGTGTTTTCAACATTTTATACAGCGGTAAGCCGTTATCGTTAAGGGAATTGATGCATACTTCTTGCCAATAATGAAAATTGAGCGTTGAAAAGCCGTCATAGTCTGTTATTCTAATGGGATAGAGGTGGCAGGACACGGGTTTTTGGAAGGAACACAGACCTTGTTCAAACGCTTTCTCTATTGCGCATTTGGCAATCGGGTTTCCGCCGGACGAATCTTCCTCAAAATATACGAAAACGCATTGTTGTCCGTCTATTAAGTTGGTGCAATATTCTCCGTCTTCGTCTTTATAATAAAAACCTTCCTTTTTAATTACCGAAAGATGCTTTTGTGGTATGAAAGGCTCTATTGCGGTCATGCTTTCTTCAATTGCCTTAATTTCTTCGGCGGTTAAAGGCGCTCCTGCATCACCTTCAACGCAACACATACCCTTACAATGCTTTAAGTCGCACGAAAAATGTATGTCTCTGATGTCTTCACTTACTATTGTATTGCCTACGATTAACATATTCTTGTATTATTATGGTGTGCAAAGGTATTAATTATTCCGTTGTTTATCGTTCGGTAACGTATTGTTAGATACGTTTATTGAAAAAGGATAAGGTATTTATAAACTGAAAAAAATATTGTATCTTTGCATTCCTAATTAATAATAATGTATGGCAGAAAATAATAAAAGGAAAAATAATAATACACTTAACAAACAACCTAAATTCAAATTCAACTTTTATTGGATTTATATCGCAATATTTGCTGTTATGGCAGTGATATGGTTTGGCGGTAGCGGCGATTCTACGACTAATAAGGAAATAGAATGGAATAAACTCAAAGGTGTTATTTTGAATAAGGACTTTTCTAAGATTGTTGTAGTCAATAAAGAGTTTGCGGAGGTGTATATAAAGCCCGAACAGATAAAAACCAACGATAAATACAAAGATTTAAGAATTAAAGGAGGCGTTTGGTCGTCCCAATCTGCAAATCACGAAGGTTTTTATACCTATAAATTTGTGGATTATGAGGATTTCAGGGCTCAATTGCAGACAATAGAGAATCAATGGATTGCTCAAGATACGATAGGTGTGCAAAGCGAGGTGAAGAAGCAAGAAATCATCGGCAATTTACGAATAAACGTTCAAACCGAAACCCGTAAAAGTTTTTGGGGAGAAGGTTTCAGTATGATTATATGGATAATTGTGATGATTGTACTGTGGGTTCTAATCTTTAGAATGATGCGTGGCGGCAGCGGAAGTGGAGGAGGTATCGGCGGAGGTATATTTTCTGTCGGTAAATCTAAGGCTAAACTCTATGATAAGGAGAAAGATATTCATATAACCTTTGCTGATGTTGCCGGATTGGAGGAAGCAAAGGTTGAGGTGATGGAAATAGTGGATTTTTTGAAGAATCCTAAAAAATATACCAATCTTGGCGGTAAGATTCCTAAGGGTGCTTTGCTTGTTGGACCTCCCGGCACTGGTAAAACCTTACTTGCAAAGGCTGTTGCAGGAGAAGCCCGTGTGCCATTCTTCTCTTTATCCGGCTCAGACTTTGTTGAAATGTTTGTAGGCGTAGGAGCATCTCGGGTCAGAGACCTTTTTAAGACAGCCAAAGAAAAGGCTCCTTGCATTATATTCATAGATGAAATTGACGCTATCGGACGTGCAAGAGGCAAAAACCTTATGTCTGGCGGCAATGACGAAAGAGAAAATACACTTAATCAACTTTTGACGGAAATGGATGGCTTCGGCACAAATGCAGGTGTCATTATCCTTGCCGCAACCAACAGAGCGGATATATTGGATAAGGCTTTGTTGCGTGCAGGTCGCTTTGACAGACAGATACACGTTGAATTGCCTGATGTGGAAGAGCGTAAGGCTATATTCAAAGTGCATATGAAAAACCTCAAATACAACAAAAAAGAGGTTGATACCGACTTTCTTTCAAAGCAAACGCCCGGTTTTTCCGGTGCGGACATCGCTAATATTTGTAATGAGGCGGCTCTGATTGCTGCAAGGCACAATAAATCTATGGTCGGCAAACAGGATTTTCTGGATGCAGTGGATAGAATCATAGGAGGTTTGGAAAAAAGGAACAAAATCATATCATCCAAGGAGAAAAAGGTTATTGCTTATCATGAAGCGGGACATGCATCGGTTTCATGGCTGTTGGAGCATGCTAATCCGCTGGTTAAGGTTACTATTGTGCCACGTGGGCAGGCTCTTGGTGCGGCTTGGTATCTTCCTGAGGAGAGACAAATCACTACAAAGGCACAAATGCTTGATCAACTCATATCTCTGCTTGGTGGAAGGGCGTCCGAAGAAGTTGTATTCGGAGAAGTTTCAACCGGAGCCTTGAATGATTTGGAAAGAGTAACAAAAATGGCTTATGCAATGGTCGCTTATTACGGTCTTAATGAGGAAATAGGAAATCTTAGCTACTATGACTCAACGGGACAAAGCGAATACGCCTTCAATAAGCCGTTTAGCGAAAAAACTGCCGAGCAAATTGACAAGGAAATCCACAAAATAATTGAGGAAAGTTACATAAAAGCCAAGAATATCTTAACCGAAAACAGGGAAAAGTTAGACCAATTGGCTAATATCCTGATTACGCGTGAGGTTATCTTCCGTGAAGACGTTGAGGCTATATTCGGCAAGCGTCCTTTTGAGAAAGACAACGAGCAAGCTTCAGAAGACAAAAATGAAACCTCAAAAGATAAAAATGAAACAGCGGAAGATAATACCAACATATCCAATCCTCCGCCTTCTTTCTCATCTGCTGATTAAATCTACTTAATAAAACGGCTCCGATACAATGAAAAATATAACGAAAAGGGCAATAACCGGCGCTATATACATATTGGTAATCCTCGCTGCTATCTTTATTCATCCGACTGTTACGATTATTATCTTTGCAGCAATCAATCTCCTTGCTTTAAATGAGTTTTATAAAAATACGGCTTTAATCGGCGTCAAGCCTCAATCGTTTGTCGGCTACATTATAAGCATTATAATTTTTTCTACCCTGTTTTTTCCTTCTCTTGGTTTGCATCATACTGGCTTGGCAGTGTTTTGCTTTGTTATTGCTCTAATCGGGTTTGCTTTAACGCTGTGTCTGGAACTTTTTAGGAAGTCGGAAAATCCTTTTACCAACGTCGGCTACACTTTTGCAGGGCTTATGTACATTACTCTGCCGTTTGCGCTTATGACATTGATACATTTGGGAGAACCTTCTCAACCAATAAATCTGCTATCGCTTTTTATATTTGCATGGTGCAATGATACATTTGCATATTTGGTTGGTTGCAAGTGGGGAAAGCATCGTTTATTTGAACGAATCTCGCCAAAAAAGAGTTGGGAAGGCTTTTGCGGCGGCTTAATAGCCACATTGGTTGCCGGAGTTGTGATATGGCTGTTTTATAAAGACGCAAGCACCAATCAATCAAGTGTTTTATATTGGTTAGGCTTGGCTTTGCTGATGTCTGTCTTCGGAACGCTGGGAGATTTGGTTGAATCAATGTTCAAGCGTCAAGTCGGCGTGAAAGACAGCGGCAATATATTGCCCGGACACGGCGGAATATTGGACAGATTTGATGTTTTCTTCATCGCCATCCCCATAATATATATCTATTTCGCTGTCTTTAATTACTAAAATCTGCATTTCGGTGCATACAACTGCCTTTCGCAAAGATATTGATTGATTATCTTTTACCCAAACGCTGTTTCATTTTTCTAAAACGCTGTTTCGTTCGCACGAAAGGCTGTTTTATTTTCGCCAAACAGCCTTTTAGAAAAATATAAAGTCATTCCAAAACGCTCATACGCACTAAATCCGTATCTATCAGGCACACTAATGCAATAAAACGCCGTATTTGGGCGTTATTTCCTAAAAATATATTATTTTTGCACTATGATAAAATGTAAATATTGCATTGGGCTATTTGCGATTGTGGTATTGCTGGCTTCTTGCGGCAACAGCTATAACAAATTGCTTAAAAGCTCCGACCATGATAAGAAATACGAGGCTGCAGTGGCTGCTTTTGAGAAAAAAGACTACTTTCACGCTACACAACTCTTTGAAAACCTCCTTGTTTTTTACAGAGGACGGCAGAAATCCGAAGCAGTATTGTTTTATTATGCCAGGTCGCTGTTCGGAATGAAAGATTACTTCACGGCAGGCTATCAGTTCTCTAATTTTTATAAACGATTCCCGCATTCCGACAATGCAGAGGAGGCTTTATATATGGCTGCATACTGCAAATATCAGGAATCGCCCGACTGGTCGCTTGACCAAACGATGACCAAAGAAGCGATGAAGGATTTCCAAGCCTTTATTGATAAATTCCCTTCTTCATCCCGCATTGCCGAAGCAAACAAACTGATGGATGAATTGAGGAATAAATTGATTAAGAAGGACTATGAAACGGCTTATCTCTACTATAAAACCCGCAATTACCAATCCGCACAGGTTGCATTTAGGCTTTTCCTTAATGAATACCCCGATTCGCAATACAGAGAGCAGGCAATGTATTACATAATCATTGCAGGATATGAATTAGCGACCAATAGCGTGGAATCAAAGCAGAAAGGAAGATACGAAGCGATGATTTCCGATTATCAAAAGTATGCAACGCTTTTCGGAGATAAAGAAAAGGAAAAGCAAAACCAACTTCTTGACCTCTATAATAAGGCAAGACAACATTTAGAAGCAATAAAATAACAAGATATGACTGATTACAAAAAAGCAAAAGTAGATACATCAATTCAAACTCACGATTTGAATGATTTTAACAAGACAACGGGAAATATTTATGAGACATTGGCAATGTTATCCAAGCGTTCGGACCAGATAGCCGTTACAATAAAAAAAGAATTGATTAAAAAGATAGAAGAATTTGCGATTGAAAGCGTAGATAACTTGGAAGAGGTCTTTGATAATCACGAACGGATAGAAGTTTCCCGCTATTTTGAATCATTACCTAAGCCCTGCCTGATAGCAATCAACGAATACCTTAACGATGAGTTGATTTACAAGAGTTCTAAGCAGATAGAAGCCGAACGGGAGAGCAAAAACTAAGCCTTATGTTAAGTGCAAAGAAGATTATTGTTGCTGTCAGCGGCGGGATTGCTGCATACAAATCTCCTTTGCTTATTCGCCTGCTCATCAAAAGCGGTTGCCAAGTGAAAGTTGTTGCAACCGGAAACGCCTTGCAGTTTGTTACCGAAACAACTCTGCGTTGCCTTTCAAAGAATCCTGTTTATAGTACAATGTTTGCCGACAACAAGACGGCGGATGTTGAGCATATCAGCATAACCGATTGGGCTGATGCTTTTGTTGTTGCTCCTGCGACTGCGAATGTAATAGGAAAATTTGCCAATGGTATTGCGGATGATGTGTTATCAACGACTCTGCTGGCGTTTGCAAAGAAGATTTTCATCGCACCTGCTATGAATACAAAAATGCTTCATAATGCGGCGGTGAAACAAAATATTGATACCTTAAAACAGCGTGGTGTTGAAATAATATCCCCGATAAAAGGCGACCTTGCTTGCGGTTATGAGGGTGATGGCAAGATGTCGGAGCCGCAAGAGATATTTGAGAGAATTGAAGCCTACTTTGGGGATAATAAAATGCTGAAAGGCAAAACTGTTCTCGTTACTGCGGGGGCTACTTACGAGCAAATAGACGCCGTAAGGTTCATAGGAAATAATTCTTCGGGCAAAATGGGCTTTGCTTTGGCTGAAAGGTTGGCACAAAACGGGGCAAAAGTGATTTTAATCAAGGGAAACACAACTGCCGAACTTGATTACAATGAAAACATTCAGGTGATTGAGGCAACAAATGCTGAAAAGATGTATGAGAAAACGACCGAATGTTTCCCCGATTGCGATGTTGCAATTCTTGCTGCCGCCGTTTCGGATTACACTCCCCTTACAACAAGCGACAAGAAGATTAAAAAAACCGAACAAAACCTCACCATACAACTCCAACCTACCAAAGACATATTGGCTTCGCTGGGGAAGATGAAATCATCTCATCAGATACTTGTCGGATTTGCCCTTGAAACAGACCACGAGATAGACAACGCAACAAAAAAACTCACAAACAAAAATCTTGACTTCATTGTCCTTAATTCTTTGCAGGACAGAGGAGCGGGATTTGCAGTGAGCACAAACAAAATCACCATAATCAATAAAGACGGGCAAATCACCGCCTTCCCTTTGAAATCCAAAAAAGAGGTTGCCGCAGATATAGTGAATTATTTACTCACAACATTATGATTATGAAAAAACTGCTTCTCATTGCCGCTGCATTGCTGCTGAATATTGCTGCCGAGGCACAGGAATTTAAAGTTACTCTGAGCGTTAATTCATCCAAGATACAGGGAACGGATAAGAGTCTCTTCCAAAATCTGCAATCGGACCTGACATCATTTATCAATGACCGCAAATGGACTAATTACAATTACCAAACTTATGAGAAGGTAGAGGCAAATATAACCTTGGACATCAGTGCCGTAAGCGGGAGGGAGGATTTTACTGCCAGTATGAACATACAGTTACGGCGTCCGGTCTATAATTCAACATACACCACGACATTGCTCAACACGAAAGAAGATAATTTCAAGTTTAAATACATAGAAGGGCAGCCGCTGGAGTTTGACCCAAACAATTATACCGACAATCTCACATCCACCATAGCATTTTATCTTTATTACTTCCTTGCTCTGGATGCGGATAGTTTCACTCTTGGCGGGGGTGCTCCTTATTTTACCATCTGCCAGAACATTCTCAATGCGGCACAGCGGTCTGCGGATGCGTCATGGCAACGTTCATTCTCGGACCAGAGAAATCGCTACTGGATGCTGGAGAATTACACCAACAATTCTTATTCCGCACTGCATGAGGCTTCGTATGAATATCATCGCTTGGGGCTTGATATGATGGAGGGCAAAAGTCAGTCGGATGCCCGCAACAATATCATTATGGCATTGGAAAATCTTCAGAAGGTATATAGAGAAAAGCCCGACCTTGTGGCGTTGCAGCAGTTTTATGACGCCAAAGCGGATGAGATTGTCAATATTTTCAAGGAGGCTCCGCAGAATGAACAGCAGCGGGTTGTGGATATTATGAAGCAAATCAATCCTTCCAACACCAACAAATACGAGCGGATACTTCAAAGCACATCCGGCGGCAATACGACCCCGACTGCCTTCCCGGCGCTGGGCAAATAAACTTATGAAAAAACATTTTTTTATAGGAATAAATTTCGTTATCCGAAAATAATATTATATCTTTGCTGCCTGATTAAATAATTTTAGGCGGATTGATGAACAGGAGCAATGACAAAATAATTTACGGAGGAGAGAACGTAAAAACCAGATATCTGAAAGACTTAATTAAGTGTGGAGTTATCTTTTTTCAGTCTGATTGTTACGTTTTCACCTCTAATTTCTCCGTTTCCACATCTAATTTTTACGTTTCCACATCTAATTTCTCCGTTTCCACATCTAATTTCTCCATTTCCACATCTAATTTCTCCATTTCCACCACTAATTTTTCCGAATTCACATTAAATAATAAAATATTAACATTAAAATCTTATAACTATGGCAGACAGACACATGTTTCCTTCTAATCAAGAGGAGTTTAAAGTATTTGAAGAGCGGTTTTATCACTGGGCGAGCGGCGCTTACAAGGATATACTGGGGATTCCCGACCTGGCGCTGAAGTTGCTTGATGAGCAATATCAGCAATATCTTGTGTATCAGAACAATCTTGACTTGGGCGAGGATACTTCAAAGGCGATTTATGAAATGCGTGATTACCAGCGGACGTTGGTTGAGGATAATATGCGAAACATTATAAATCAATTCATTAAGAGTAATCCTGCTGCAACACCCGAGATGCTGGTAAATCTGGGGCTGAATGTGCCCGACACTATTCGTACTCCGATAAATATGAGTACGGAACCGCCTGTAATTAAGTCAATTAAAAATGTCGGCAATCATTCTCACGAAATCATTATTTGGGGTACGGCGGAGCATCGGGCAAAGGTGAAAGGATGTGAGGGTTATGAGATTCGTTGCCATATCGGTAGCGAAGTGCCGAAGTCGGAAAGCGAATTTGAGGAGGTTGCCAAAATAAGCCGAGAGCGTACCATTCTGCACTATTCCGCTGCGGATTTCAGTAAGGTCGTGCATTATATCGTCTGTGCTTACGGCAACAAAGGGCAGCATTCCGACTGGACGGAAGTAGTTACACGTGTAATAGATTAATTATAAAGTTAGCAAAGCAGTCCGTTCGCAAATAAGTGAGCGGACTTTTTTTTGTATCTTTGCAATCATATTTTCGGAACATTATTATATCATGGCAAACAACGAAGAACTCTTTAAAAAAATAACTTCCCACGCTAAGGAATACGGATTTATCTTCCCGTCAAGCGAAATATATGACGGAATGGCAGCAGTGTATGACTACGGACAATGGGGCGTGGAACTGAAAAATAATATTCGCAACTACTGGTGGAAATCTATGACCCAATGGCACGAAAACATTGTCGGAATAGACTCCGCTATCTTTATGCACCCTACAATCTGGAAAGCATCGGGGCATATTGACGCCTTCAACGACCCTTTGATAGATAACAAAGATTCAAAGAAGAGATACAGGGCGGATGTGCTGATTGAAGACCATATTTCCAAGATTGAAGACAAGATTAACAAGGAAATAGAAAAAGCCGCCAAGCGTTTCGGAGATTCTTTTGACAAAGCACAATTTGTTGCTACCAATCAGAGAGTGGCTGAATACACTGCAAAAGCACAGGAGATACAAACAAAATATGCGTCTCTTATGCAGAATAATGATTTGGCAGGAATAAAGAAATTGATTGAGGATTTGGAAATAGTATGCCCCGTGTCGGGAACGCGAAACTGGACAGACGTAAGGCAATTTAACCTTATGTTTTCCACAAAGGTAGGTTCGGTAACCGATGATGCGGATACAATATATTTAAGACCCGAAACGGCACAGGGAATCTTCGTGAATTATCTCAATGTTCAGAAAACAGGGCGTATGAAGATACCATTCGGAATTGCACAGACGGGAAAAGCATTCAGAAACGAGATTGTAGCACGGCAATTTATCTTTCGAATGCGAGAATTTGAGCAAATGGAGATGCAGTTCTTTGTTCGCCCGGGAGAAGAGTTGAAATGGTTTGAATATTGGAAAGAAGAACGAATGCATTGGCACTTATCACTCGGAATATCTCCCGATAAATACCGTTTCCACGACCATGAAAAATTAGCCCACTACGCAAACGCAGCCACAGACATAGAGTTTGAATTTCCTTTTGGCTTTAAGGAATTGGAGGGCATACATTCGCGGACGGATTTTGACTTAAAGCGTCATCAGGAGTTCTCCGGAAAGAAATTACAGTACTTTGACCCGGAATTAAATGAGAGTTATGTGCCGTATGTTATTGAAACATCAATCGGATTGGACAGAATGTTTCTCGCAATCTTTTCCAACGCTTATACGGAAGAAAGTCTTGATGACGGCTCTTCTCGTGTTGTGTTGAGATTACCTCGTATGCTTGCACCGGTTAAAGCGGCTGTATTGCCTTTGGTCAAGAAGGACGGAATGCCCGAAAGAGCCAGAGAAATAATGGAAGATTTGAAATATGATTTCAATCTTATCTATGAGGAGAAAGACGCTATCGGCAAACGTTACAGACGTCAAGATGCGATAGGAACACCTTTCTGCATCACCATTGACTCTCAAACTATGGCTGACAATACTGTTACGATAAGGGAACGGGATAATATGCAGCAGGAACGTATATCTGCCGAGAAATTACGTTCATATCTAAGTGAAAACATTAACCTTAAAAAATACAGAAAATGAAAAAATTGATTATTATGGCTATTATTTTAGCCGTTTCGGGCGTAGCAAACGCTCAAAAGAAGTTATTAGAGGCTAAGGCAGCCAATCCTTCGGATGTAAGGAAAGAAATACATCTTCCGGAGCCTCAACGCAAAGGAGGAATGCCTTTAATGGAATGCTTAAACGAAAGAAAAACTCTGCGAGACTTCCATGACGGCGAAAAATTGGACGAACAAATGTTGTCAAATTTCCTTTGGGCATCATACGGCATCAGTCGCGAGGACGGACGCCGCACCGCACCAACGGCACGTAATGCACAGGACATTGATTTGTACGTTGTGACAAAACAAGGCGTCTATCGCTGGGAAAGTACCAAGAATGTATTGTTTTTAATCAAAGAAGGAGATTTTCGGAAGCTTACAGGACCACAACCTTTCGTGCCAATGGCTCAATGGAATGTCGCAATAGTATCCGATTTGAACAAATACGGCAATCCTGATGACATTAACGCACTCAAATATGGGGCAATGTCGGCAGGATACGTGTCAGAAAATATGTATCTCTTCTGTTCGGCGTTCAAACTTGCCACTGTGGCGCGCGGAATGTTTGACCAGAAAGAGATGAAAGCCCTTTTGCAACTTAAAGACGGGCAAATGGTTATGTTGGTTCAGTCTGTCGGTATGCCCAAATAAACAATCATAACCCATACACTTTGACTTATTAAAACGAAGTCAATCATCCATAAATTAAAACGGCGTTTGAGCAAAATGAAACGCCGTTTTATTTTTTTCAAACAGCCTTTTGTGAAAATGAAAGGCTGTTTGGCGAACATATTGAGCGGCAATATAATTACGGATTGATATTCTATAAAATTATGAGTTGATTTTGATATTCCGAAATGGCATTTTGCCGCATTCAAAGGCTAAATCGTCCTCATAATACGTCAATTCATACAATTGAACAAAAATATATTATCTTTGCAAGTGAGAAAAAAGAGAATTTATGGACTTCACAGCTCAACAAATTGCCCAATTACTTGGTGGAAGTGTGGTTGGAGATGAGAAAGCCGTTGTTTGCAAACTTTGTAAGATAGAGGAAGGCGAACAGGGCGGCTTGGCATTTTTGTCAAATCCCAAATACAATCATTATTTGTACCAAACACAAGCCTCAATCGTCATCATTGACAAGTCTTTTGAAGTTGAACATCCCGTTAAAGCCACTTTGATAAAAGTAGAGGACGCACGCGGAAGTTTTGCCCGCCTTTTGTCGTTTTATAATCAGACAAAATTCAACAGAAACGGCATATCATCGCTGTCCTTCGTTGATAAGGATGCTCGTTTTGTTGATAAGGATGACGTCTATGTTGGTGAATTTGCGGTGATAAGTGCGAATGTTGAAATCGGAAAAGGCACTAAAATTTTCCCTCAGGTGTTTATCGGCGACAATGTGAAGATTGGCGACAATGTTGTGCTGTATGCCGGCGTTAAAATCTACAATGACTGCGTTATAGGCAACAACTGTATCCTGCATTCGGGGTCTGTGATTGGTGCTGACGGCTTTGGTTTTGTTCCTGCTGCGGATGGCAAGTTGCAAAAGATAGAACAGATTGGCAATGTGATAATTGAGGACGATGTAGAGATAGGTGCTAACGCTACAATAGACCGTTCTACGATGGGTTCAACGAAAATTTTGCGTGGAGCGAAGATTGATAATCTTTGTCAGGTGGGTCATAATTGTGTTATAGGCAATGATACCGCTATGTCTGCACAGGTTGGCGTTGCAGGCTCATGTAAAATCGGCAGTAATTGCTTTGTGGGCGGGCAGGCAGGCTTTGCCGGTCATCTTTCCGTTGGAGACAGAAGCCAGATAGGGGCTCAATCGGGTGTTATCTCGGATTTGAAAGCCGATTCAAAGGTTGTCGGTGCTCCTTCGCTTGATGCAAAGAGTTATATGAAGAGTTATTTTCTTTTTAGCAAATTGCCCGATTTGAATAGGAAGATAGCGGAATTGGAACGCAAGATTAAAGAATTTGAAAGCAAGCAATAAAAAAATTTTCTTTGCTTTCGTTGCACTCTTACTTGCTTTTGGTGCGATGGGGCAAAGAACCCAAAAAATAGGAGTTGTTCTTAGTGGTGGCGGAGCAAGAGGCTTGGCTCATTTAGGCGTTTTGCGGGCGTTGGAAGAAAACAATATTCCCATAGATTATATTTGCGGCACGTCCATAGGTGCTATCATCGGCGGCTTGTATGCTTCGGGTTACACATTAGACCAGATGGAGGAAATCTTTTTCAGCCCTGCCTTCCGCTCTGCTGTTCTGGGCAAAATGGAAAATGATTATATGTACATTTATAAGCAGGATAATCCCACGCCTGATATGTTTCATCTCCTTCTTGACACGAAAGAAAAGTTGAGATGGAGCATTCCGATGAGCGTTGTCAGCCCTACAATTTTGGATTACGAGTTTTTGCGGTTTTTTTACGCCGCATCAGTGGTATCGGACAATGATTTTGATTCGTTGATGGTGCCTTTCTTTTGCGTCTCATCAGATATCACCAATCACAAAGCCCATATCTTTCGTTCGGGAGCATTGGACAGATGCATAAGGTCTTCAATGACGTTCCCGATTGTTTTCTCGCCGGTAAGGATTGACTCTTTGATGTTCTACGATGGAGGTATGTACAATAATTTCCCTGTGAAGGAAATGAGGAATGCCTTTAATCCTGATGTATTAATAGGTGTAACCATAACAGGAAAACGTCCCGAGCCGAAGGAAGGGGATTTTATGTCCATAATGTATAATGTGTGGATGACCGAACCTGATTTTAATGTTGGGGAAAACGGAGTGCTGATAGCCCCTGATGTTACCGATATGCTGATGCTTAACTTCACCGAAGAGGCAATGTATTCCGCTTATATGAAAGGCTATAACGCCGGTCTGAAAAAGGTAGAAGAGATACGCAAACTTGTTAAGGACAGCGTAAGCGAAGCAGATATTGAGAGCAAACGCAGTATGTTTGTAGCCAAACGCGACAAGGTGAAGATTGAATCGGTGAAAATAAACGGTATAAGCAAGGGTCAGAAAAATTATATGACCAAAATGATGAGCCAATATGCCGATACGTTTGATATAGACAAGTTTGAAACCTATTATATTACCCTTTCGGAAAGCAGAAACGTAAGAAGCGTTAATGCAAACATCACAAGAATAGACTCATCTTCCTGTATGCTTAATCTGGATGTTCAAACCAAGCGGGCGATAAAAGCGAAGGTCGGTGGTTTTATGTCCTCTAATCCGAGTAATTACTTCTTTGCCGGGCTTGATTACAACGCTCTGAGTGATGTGGCATTGCTTCTTCGCACCAATGCATACATCGGACGTTTTTATTCTTCGTTTATGTTCGGCGGAAGGATAGATTTGCCGATTAAAAGCAAACTTTATCTGGAAGCAGACCTCAATATAAATCGCTGGAACTATTATCGGTTAAAAGATTTCTTCTTTCAATACTCGCCAACCAACTATTTGGAGCAGGAAGAAGACAATGTACAGATGAGAATAGGGCTTCCGCTTGCCGTGAAATCAAAACTTGTTGCAAACATCGGCTACGGCAGAACAATAGACGCTTATTATGACGATGAGAGTTACAGGTCTGCATCCACCAAAAACCACACTTTTTTCCATAATATGGACATCGGTATCACTCATACCTACTATGGACTTGACGATATACAGTTTCCAACAAGCGGAACGGCGAATATTTTCAATTTTCAATACATTTACGGCAACGAACACTACTTCCCATCCCCAACAAACACCTATCGGTCATCCTCAACCATAGTTCCGCATCAATGGATTCAACTTTCAATGAAACATAAATCTTATTTCAGGCTAACCAAATCTTATTCTTTGGGATTCAAAGCAGATATCTTTTATTCTTTTCAGCAGCCTTTTTTAACCTATCAGTCGTCTCTGTTGCAGAGTGGCAACTTTGCGCCGACTTTTGCCACACTTTGCTCATTTTATCCCGAGTATCACGCCGACCAATATATGGCTGTAGGAGGTGAAAATGTCTTTTCGCTGGATTATTTGCTCGGAGTAGGGATGTCATTCAGGCTTTCGGGTTACGCTTATTTGCCTATAAGCCGCTTAAAGGATGTTCCGTCCGAACGACCGCTGCATCAAAAGGCATTAGACAGGATTTACTTCATAGCCGATGCGGCATTAGTGATAAAAACCCCCTTCGGACCGCTCAGTTTTGCTGCTTCCTACCACCAAAGAGACAATATTAGCGACCCTTCCTTCTCTTTCTGCGTCAATTTCGGCTATTTGCTCTTCAACAAGACCAATATATCCCGCTAAGACAGCCTTTGGGCAAAATGAAACAGCCTTTCATTCGCACGAAACAGCCTTTCATTTTTACCAAACGCTGTTTGAGCCGATGGAAAAAATGTCGTATCTTTGCCGAACTAAACTTTAAGCGAATATTATTGCAATGCAAACACTGATAAAGAACATTAAGGGCTTGGCGGGCGTTGAATACGGCACGAAAGCAATGGCTGTATGCGGCAAAGAGATGGATAAACTCAATATTATTGAGGATGCTTATCTTATTGTTGAGGATGGGCGTTTTAAAGCCTTCGGTAAGATGAGCGAAATGCCGTCGGGAAATTATGATACCACCATTGATGCTGCCGAACGCTTTGTTTTGCCTTCGTTTTGCGACTCTCATACGCATATTGTCTATGCCGGAAGCCGCGAAATAGAGTATATTGATAAAATAAAAGGGCTTTCCTATGAAGAAATCGCAGAAAGAGGCGGAGGAATCCTTAATTCGGCGGAGCGATTACGCAAGGCAAGTGAAGAAGAGTTGTTTATAGAGGCGTATAATCGCATTGAGGAGATGATTTCTTACGGAACGGGAGCGGTAGAAGTAAAAAGCGGATACGGCTTATCAACGAACAGCGAACTGAAAATGCTTCGTGTGATAAAAAGGCTTAAAGCCGAATGCCCAATACCTGTTAAGGCTACATTTTTAGGTGCTCATGCCGTTCCCAAAGAATATATCGGCAGACAGGATGCTTATGTGGATTTAATAATAAATGAAATGCTGCCCGCCATTGCGGAAGAAAATCTTGCGGACTTTGTTGATGTTTTTTGCGATAAAGGTTTCTTTACCACCGAACAAACGGACAGGATACTTTTTGCTGCTTTGGACTATGGTTTGCAGCCTAAGATTCACGCCAACGAACTTGCTAATTCGGGAGGAGTTGAAGTGGGAGTGAAATATAATGCTTTGAGTGTGGATCATCTTGAATTCATTCAGGCGGAACAAATAAAGGCATTAATGGCATCGCAAACCATGCCGACCATTCTTCCCGGTGCGGCGTTTTTCCTTAATATGCGTCTGTCGCCTGCAAGAGAAATGATAACGGCAGGCTTACCGGTGGCGATGGCATCGGACTTTAATCCCGGCTCATCTCCTTCGGGCAATATGCAACTTATTCTCAGTATGGCGTGTGTTAATTACAGATTGACGCCTTTTGAAGCCATTAACGCCACAACGCTCAATACCGCTTATGCAATGGGAATTAGTGATGACTATGGCTCAATTGCAGTTGGTAAGGTGGCGAATTTTTATATCACAAAGAAGATTCCGACCATTGAATACCTGCCTTATTATTATGGAACGAACAAAATTTGGAAGCCTTTCCTAAAAGGAATAGAACATAACCTTATCTTATCATAATATGCTGAACAATAAACACGAGCAAATCAAAATCCTGATGAATGAAAACAAGCTTGATGAGGCTAAAACAATGCTTGAAGAAATTATAACAGCCAATCAGGCGGATGATACGACATATTATATGCTTGGGAATGTGTTTCGCCGTAGCAATGATTGGCAACAAGCCATCAATAACTACACTCTTGCCATTGAAATCAATGCTCAAAGTCCTGCTGTGGCGGCAAGAGAGATGGCAATAAGCATCCTGAATTTTTATAACACGGATATGTATAATCATTGACAACACTAATAAACTGAAATAACTTATGTCTTTAAAATGTGGAATAGTCGGATTGCCGAACGTTGGTAAATCCACTTTATTTAATTGCCTGTCAAACGCAAAAGCACAGGCGGCAAATTTCCCTTTTTGCACCATTGAACCCAATCTTGGAGTTATAACCGTACCTGATGAAAGGCTTAACGTATTGGCAAAGTTGGTCAATCCGCAAAGGATAGTTCCTACAACGGTAGAGATAGTTGATATTGCCGGATTGGTAAAAGGTGCGAGCAAGGGCGAGGGTTTGGGTAATAAATTCTTGGCTAATATCAGGGAATGCGATGCTGTGCTGCATGTTTTGAGATGTTTTGATGATGATAACGTGGTGCATGTTGATGGTTCGGTCAATCCTTTGCGTGATAAGGAGATTATTGACACCGAATTGCAACTTAAAGATTTGGAAACCATAGAAAGCCGTTATTCAAAAGCCGAAAAGTCGGCAAAGGTCGGCGGAAATATGGAAGCAAAGCTTACTTTTGAGGTTTTAAAGCGTTACAAAGAAGTATTGGAACAAGGCAAGAGTGCGAGGAGTGTTGCTTTTGAAACAAAGGATGAGCAGAAAATTGCAAAGGAACTTTGTTTGCTGACGGCTAAACCTGTGCTTTATGTTTGTAATGTTGATGAAGCGAGTGCCAAAAGCGGCAATAAATACGTTGAAATCATAAAACAGGAAGCGGAAAAGGAGGGTGCGGAAATTCTTGTGGTGGCTGCAAAGATTGAAGCAGACATTGCGGATTTGGAAACATACGAAGAGAAGATGCTTTTCTTATCCGAACTTGGTCTTGATGAGAGTGGTGTTGTCAGATTGATAAAATCAGCATATAAATTGCTTGATTTGCAGACTTTTCTCACAGCAGGCGAAACGGAAGTGAGGGCTTGGACGTTTCATAAAGGCAGTAAAGCACCTGTTTGTGCGGGAGTAATTCACAGCGACTTTGAAAAAGGATTCATAAGAGCCGAAGTAATAAAATATGATGATTATATTCGCTTGGGAAGTGAGCAGGCATGCAAAGAAGCGGGCAAAATGAACGTGGAAGGTAAAGATTACATTGTGCAGGATGGAGACATAATGCATTTTCGCTTTAATGTATAGAAATGTAAGCCTGTTTCCGCATAATGAAATGAGCAAAAAAAATCCTGTGATGAGGTTTCATCACAGGATTTCTTGCTTTTATTTAGGTTTTAATTTGCTTTTATTCTTGGAATCCTACTTTATCCACTGCACATCTAAACCCTATCCAGTTGGATGACTTGGATTGGTCAAGGAAACGGCGTTCTCCCGGACTTAAATAGAATGCTCGGTCCTTCCATGAGCCGCCTTTCACCACTCTTACCCTATCACTAACCAATGAAGAGCGTCCGTAATCATACATTCCGTCCGTTACTGTTTTTTGAGCGGCTGTTTCTTCTCCTGTTCCTTCCGTTTCATCATATCCTCCGCTTGCCATATCTATATCACCTTCTTCTGTTTGTTGTTTCCAGTTTTGGTCAGCACGTAGTTGTGAAGCCAAATCACCATCCAAATAATTGATATTGTCGGCTTGTTTATAGTTGCGGCGATTGATGTTTTCTGCAACAGTTACCTCGCGATAAGCAATACGACCCAGAGAATCTTTCTCCGAAACGAGTCCATCCGCATCAAGAACTTTCGTCATATAGACATTACCTCTGAAAGGATTGATGTCGTAGGCATCTTGTGAGGTTTCATTACGATAAACGTCCATTACCCATTCAGCAACGTTGCCCGCCATATTGTATAAGCCGTAATCATTAGGGAAATAGAAATTAACAGGATTGGTATATGACCAATGGTCGTTCAATGCGCCTGCAATACCCATAGCATCACCTCTTCCACGCTTAAAGTTTGCAAGCATTTGTCCGTAATATTTCTTATCATCACTGCGAGTAACGTATCCGTTCCAAGGATATACGCGTTGGTCAATTTGTCGCTCCTCAACAGTGTTGCCGATTAAGCCATAGGCTGCAAATTCCCACTCTGCTTCGGTCGGTAAGCGGAATTTAGGCAAAATAATGCCATCCTCCATTCTTGCAACACGTTCTCCCTGAGAATTAGGGTCAAGATCAGGAATAGGTTCATTGACTATGCCTTCATATAAGCCTGCCATATAAGCATCGGTTGTGAAAACGTTGTCGTTATTCTGCTCAGTAACATTCAATTCCAAAATACCGGCATCTATTAATATCTTCTCATTCTCACGGTCTGTTCTCCATGCACAATAATCAACCGCTTGCAACCAAGTTACTCCTACTACAGGATAGTTAGAGTAGTTTGGATGACGAAAATAATAATCTACCATTTTCTCATCGTAAGCCAATTTATTTCTCCAACAAAGAGTATCTGGTAAAGCACGGCGATATACTTCAGGATAATCAGAATAAACACGCCTTAACCAGTCCAAATATTCTCTATAAGCGATGTTTGTGATTTCGCATTCGTCCATAAAGAATGACGGAACGGTAACTTTACGTGATACGTTGTTAAAGTCATTTGTTACACGGTCTTGTTTTGACCCCATAGTGAAACTTCCGCCCTCAACAAAAACCATTCCTGTAGGTGTTATTTGTTCTGTTGGGTTTGCGGATTCAAAACCTCCCCATTCCGGATCGTCGTAAGCCCATCCTGTAGTCGGAGAAACATTATTTCCTCCGCCACAACCGGCTAACAACACTATGGAAGCAACGGCAAAACAGATTCTGTTAATAAATTTAATTTTCATACTCTATAATTTTATTACAATATAATACTCTATAATTATCTTTTTATTGTTTTAGAATGAAGGACATTTAATTGATTTAACTTTTTTATGCTTTTCAGGGCAAGGGAATTGGTAAGACAGCGATATTTCGTGAGCACCGCCTGACGCATTAGACAACCCCGACACAGTTATATCATAAGAATATCCTAATTTAAATTTCTCCCACTGTGCTCCAAATAAAAGAACGATTGCATCGGCTTCAAAATATTGCGTCCCATTAATACCTTCGTAGCCAGATAAAGGATGACGTAGCCAAGCACCTACGATAAACGGGCTCCAATCAAGATATAATCCTAAATTCAACTTCTGAAAGCCGTTTTGATAATCATAAATCACGTTAGGCGAAATAATAGGAGCACCGAAGAATGCATTTGTTCGCCTCGCATCTCTACTTATGTTAAAGTTCATTCCTGCGTGTGCCGTCCAACGAATAGGTATTCTGTTATATCCAAGATAACCATCGTTAGGTTGCGTTAAATTATGGGCTGCAAAACCAACATACCATTGTTCTCCATAAACGACAAGTCCTGCTCCGACATCAAAAAACGTTCTGGACATAGAAGAAGGTCTTTCTGCCATTGAAGTATAGATAAAACCATAACGAGGATCTATCTCATCACCAAAATGTAACTTATCCCAATCCAAACTTCTGCTTGTAATACTTCCTTGAACAGCAAGATTCAAAAATACATCTTTTGTTATCTTTAATCGCAACGAATACATCAACGCCGCCATGTTTGTACGATAATATTCGCTTTGAGCATCACTCATCACAAAAACGCCTATACCTCCGGAAAGAGCGTCAAAATATTGGTCGTAACTAACAGCAGGTGTTCTGAATGCTTGTTGTATTGAAGGCCATTGATTTCTATAAACAATACTCACTCTTGGGCACACCAGAGACCCTGCCAACGCAGGATTTGTATAAAGAGGCGTAGCATAGAATTGAGAAAAATGAGGGTCTTGTGCAAATAACCCTGAAATGCTTAAAGCCAATGCTGCCAATATAGTTAATATACTTTTCTTCATCTTACTATATGTATCAATAACATGTTATAAATTCACTTTTTTAGCCTGCAATATTACAAAAAAAATTATAAACCCACAACATCATATCAAATTTTTTTACTTCTGTCTTTTTATTTGTGATGATAACTCTAACGTAAAACTCTGAAAAATGTTACATTATGATTGAAAAAAATCAAATCGTCAGATTCTTCTCTTCTAACATCGGAACGAAAAGGCAGTCTCCATAGTTTAATTTCTCTAAACAATTTTCCGATTTTTTGATTATTTTATACATTGTTTGAGATTGCTCACCGACAGGAATGACCATAGAGCCGCCGACCTTCAATTGACTAATCAATGCCTCAGGAATAAAAGGAGCACCGCAAGTAACAATAATCTTATCAAAAGGAGCAAAAGTAGATAAGCCCTTATAGCCGTCGGCAAGCACGCATTTGGCTTTATAACCTAATTGAAGAAGCAGCGTTCTGGCTGAAAAAAAAAGTTCCTGCTGCCTTTCAACCGTATAAACGTTCGCATTAAGGGAACAAAGTATTGCCGTCTGATAACCGGAGCCTGTTCCGATTTCCAGAACCTTCTCATTCTTCTTCACATCCAGCAATTGAGATTGAAAAGCCACGGTAAAAGGGCGCGAAATGGTCTGTCCCTGCTCAATATACACTGCCGTATCGGTATATGCTATCTTAGGATTGAGCGACAACTCCATAAAAAAATGACGAGGCACGGTATTCATAGCCTCCAACACCTTCTTGTCGCTAATGCCCTTGCTTTTAAGTTCATCAATCAGCCTTTTCCTTAAACCTTTGTGCCTTGTAGTATCCTCGTACATTGATATAATTCTTTTAGGGCTGCAAAGATAATATTTTTTATAGATTTCATTTTCGGCACACAGCCTTTCGTTTTCAAAGGGTATATACCAAATTATAATTAGATATATACCAAATCCGAGTTAGGTATATACCAAACCGAAATTTGGTATATACCCTTTGAAAATAAAAGGCGGTAAGAGCAAAATATTATTTGATAAGAAAAAGATGTTATGAGATGAGAATTTAATTTTTATTTACTTTTGCAATACAAAACAGGCATTGATGATGAAAAAACGAGGCTTTATTGTTGTTTTCTTTGCTTTGGCAGCCCTCTTATGTCAATCGCAAACGATGGAAAGAGAGTTGATTGTACGCAAAGCACTTTCGGAAAACGGGCAAGCAAAGATTCTGGTCGCTGCAAGCAGAGATTGGCTTGATGTTTTAAGCAATACGGTTTCTGTTGATGCGTTTCGCAGCGGCAAATGGCTGTGTTATGTCAATGAAAAGGGCTTTGATAAATTTCTTACACTCAATCTGCCTTATGAACCTTTGATTGAGAATCGGCAAAGCAAGGCTTCGTGGGTTGCAACCGACACTTCGCAAATGCTTTCCTGGAATTTGTATCCGTCTTATGAGGTTTATGTGGCGTTGATGCAGGGTTTCGCCGAAAAATATCCCGATTTATGCCGTTTAGACACTATCGGAGCGACAACCAACGGACGTTTGCTTTTGGTTTTGTGCCTTTCCGACAGCGTAAATCATCCTCTTGATAAACCGAAATGCTTTTTCAGTTCATCAATGCACGGAGATGAACTGACGGGAGCAGTGATGATGTTGCGGCTTGCCGATTATATGCTGGCAAATGCTCATTCGGATGCGAGGATATCGCAAATTATGAGCGGCATACGGCTTTATATTTGTCCGATGGCAAATCCTGACGGCACGTATTGCGGAGGCAATCAATCGGTATCGGTTTCCAAACGTTTTAATGCTAACAATGTTGATTTGAATCGCAATTTCCCGTCCCCCAAATTAGGTCTTCATCCCGATGAAGAGGCGTTTCAGGCGGAGACAATGGCGTTTATGGAATATGCAATAAAGGAAAGATTTGATATAAACTATAATCTGCACGGAGGAAGTGAGGTTTGCAATTATCCTTATGACTATCCGCTGCCGTCAAACGGCGTTTCCCATCCCGATAATGACTGGTTTGTGCAAATGTGCGGGCGTTTTGTGGATACCTTACGGCAATATGCTCCGCCGAATTACTTTACCGATGTGGCGAGTTGCGGTTATATTCTCGGCTATGACTGGTATCCTATCAGCGGAAGCCGTCAGGATTATCATACTTACTCACTTGGTCAGCGGGAAACGACACTTGAAATCTCTATTAACAAGACTCCGCCTCCCGATTCCTTGCCTTCATTCTGGCATTATCTCAATTCGGGATTTTTAACCTTGATGGAGGAATGTTTTTACGGCGTAAATGGAAAGGTGAAAGATAGTTTGACCGGAGCGGAACTTGACAGCGTTATGGTTTTTGTTGATTATCACGATGACCAAACCTCATTTGTGTATTCCAAAACGGGCGGTTATTATTTTCGTCCTTTGCATCAGGGCAGTTATTCGCTCACTTTCTCAAAGCAAGGCTATGTTTCGCGGACTTTTAACGTCAATTTAGCCGACCGAGAGCAGAAGACATTAAATGTATCTTTGGTTAGCGGGGTAGGATTGAGCGATGTTGAAGAACGGAATGAGGTATTGAACATTTTTCCTAACCCTTGCCTGTCGCAATTTGAGGTCGTATCTTCATCAAACGGCAGTTATCAAATACTAAACCTTGAATCAAAGCGTTTAATGGAAGGGAAAATTGCAGCAGGACGAAATATTATTGATACCAAAGGACGAATTGCCGACGGTAAATACTTGTTTGCATTCATTGAAAGCAAGAGCGGCAAACCTATTGTGAAGACTATTATAATTATAAACAGATAACGGATAATGAAAATAAGAAAAGTAATTGTTTTAATGCTATTTTGCCTGTCTTTAAGCGGCATTGCTTCCGCTCAAATAATGGACAGGACAATTGTTCAGAAGAAAGACACCCTTGCAACCATACCTTATTGTGCTTTTTCGCTTGGTTGGACATTTCCTTACGGCGAAATGGGACGGCGATATGAGCCTTTCATGGATTTGGGATTTGATATCGGTGTCAAGACACGAAGCAACTGGGTGTTCAATGCTAATTTCGGCTTTCAGTTTGCGACCGATAATGTTAAGATAAAGAACGAAATTTTGAAGGATATAATGACTACCGGCAATGATCCTTTTCTTATCGGCGAAGGAGGCACGAATGCCGGCGTTGTTGCTTCAAATAGAAATCTTAGTGGTAAGGTTGCCGTTGGTAAGGTCTTCCCTTTGGGTATTTTTAACAGCAATTCGGGCTTGTTAGTCAGCCTCGGAGCCGGTTATTTACAGCATCAGATAGTTTATTCCACCTCTTCCGAGAAAGCACATCAGTTAGAAGGCGATTATAGACGCCTTTATGACCGACAAATGAGGGGTCCGATGGTGTCGGGCTTTATAGGATATATGTATTTCGGCAAATACTCGTTTGCAAACTTCTATATAGGGCTGCAATTTGACCAAGCATGGACACAGATGACCAGAAAATATCAGGCAGACCTTCGTTCCGGCGATACGAAAGTTTATAGCGACAGAATGATTACGCTTAAAGCCGCATGGATATTTCAATTCTACAATCCGACATCGCAAAGAATATATTATTAACGGCATAACAGCAAACCGAAACCGCTAATGGCTCTCGTCTATCAAGTCTTTATTCATATTTATGGCTGTTTGACCGGCTTTTATGCTTTGTTTAATCATAAGGTAAGGCTTATGGTAAAAGGCAGAAGGCAGACTTGGGCAACTTTAAAGCAGATTGGCGATGATGATAAGGTGATTTGGGTTCATTGTGCTTCGCTTGGAGAATTTGAACAGGGGCGAGTGTTGATTGAAAGGCTGAAAACATCCTGTCCTTCTTGGAAAATATTGCTTTCTTTCTACTCTCCGTCAGGTTATGAGGTGAGAAAAAACTACCCTTACGCCGATTACGTGGTTTATTTGCCGAATGACACAAAAGCAAACGCCGCAAGATTTATCCGATATGCTCATCCTAAGATAGCAATCTTTGTGAAATATGAATTTTGGTTTAACTTTATTGCCGCCCTTTCAAAGATTCATCTTTATCAAATCTCGTTAATTGTTCGCCGTTCGCACTATTTGCGGCGTTGGTACGGCAAATGGTTTCGCCAAAGGCTGCATTGCTTTGAGCATTTCTTTGTTCAGGACGAGCAAACGGCGGATTTTATGAAACATTTCGGCTTTGAATACACTTTATGCGGCGATACGCGCTTTGACAGAGTGAAACAAGTGGCGGAGAATGCTGTTTGCCTTCCGTTGATTGAGGCTTGGTGCAAATCAAACAAGGTTCTGATGCTCGGAAGCAGTTGGAAGGAAGATGAGAAGCTGCTTTTTGATGCGGATATAAAGGATATGAAGATAATAATCGTGCCTCACAACATTGACGATGGGCATATAAAATTCATTCAAGGTCTTTTCCCTCAATCGTTGCTTTATTCCGAACTTACCGAAGCAAACATCAATACGACAAGGCTTATCATTGTTAATACGATTGGGCTTTTGTCAAGTCTTTATCGCTATTGTCATATTGCTTATGTGGGAGGAGGATTCGGCAAAGGCATACATAATATTCTTGAAGCGGCGACTTATGGCAAGCCTGTCTGCTTCGGACCGAATTATCAAAAGTTCAGGGAGGCACAAGACTTGATTTCATTTCACGGAGCGCAAGCAATAAATTCACCAAATCAACTTTCGGAATTTTTAAACGGCTTCTCGGAAAATGAATACGCCAAAGCATCGGCAGTATGCAAGGATTACGTCAATCGGAATGCGGGAGCAAGCGATGTAATCTTTGAATACCTAAAATCAAATGCCTTATGAAAATGACGATTTGTCGTTTCAGGCTGATTGTTCTTGCATTATGTGTCGGCATTCTTGCATCCTGCTCGCCGTTTAAGCACATAAGCGAAAACGGAATGCTGCTTTCTAAAAATAAGGTAGAGGTTTCATCAAAGGATTTCTCAAAAGGCACGCTTGCAAACCTCATTTTGCAAGACCCAAACACGGAAGTATTCGGTATGAAGCTGGGAATGTATTTTTATAGTCTCTCTCCGCGTGGAGAAGACAGCACCGTGAGTTGGTTTTCTCGGCATACATTCCGCTCATGGGGGGAAAAGCCGGCAGAATTGGACGAAAACATGATTTTTCAAAGCCAACAAAACATATCACAGTACCTTAAAACCAAAGGAAGTTTCGGTTCAACGATAACAGACACCATTATATTTAAACGAAAGTGGTATGCGCCGTGGTTAAAGTACAAAAGGCGTGTTGTTGTCAAGTATAACGTAAAAGCAAACGACAGATACCGCATAAATAACTTTACAACAGAGGTTAAAGACAGTGTTATCGCCAAACGGATAGAAGAGATAATGAAAGATTCGCCCATAAAGCGCGGAGAATTCTATGATGAAGATATTTTAAGTGAAGAAAGAGACCGCGTAGTTGATAGAATGCACGAATACGGCTACTTTTCATTTGCCGCACAGTACGTAAATTATCTTGTAGATACGGCAAACGGCAACAATACTCTCAATTTAACTATGAAAATCGGCAATCCGGTTTGGCGACCTAATGATTCAATTGTAAGAGAGGGGCGACACAAGGTTTATACCATAAGAAACATTTACGTTTATCCCAATTATCAGTCGTCTTCTTTGACAGGCTACAATCAGGTCTTTGATACAACAATCGTTTTTCATAAACAAACCAAACATTCCGCTTTAACACGATTCTTTTTTCTCAATAACGGCGAACAACCTATCAAAACAAAACCTTTATTGCGGAGTATGCTCTTTCAAAAGGACAGCGTATATTCTCCGACTGTTGTTAAACGAACATATAGTGCCTTATCACAATTACGAAACTTCAAGTTCATAGACATAAAGCCCATAGAAGTGCGAGATGTTGATTGGAGAAAAGACACATTGCCCGTAGATTTTGAATTAAAGATATCAATATCAGACCCAATCTCCATTGCCACGGGAGCAGAGGCTACCTACTCGCAAACAAACGCCTCTTACAGCAAAAATCCTTCCAATTTCGGGCTGGGATACAATCTCGGATTTCGTCATAGTAACATTTTCAAAGGAGCAGAGATACTTTCATTAAATACAAAGGTCTCTTCCGAGATTAGAAGCGACATTTTCAGCCGTTCAAGAGAGCTTAATTTCTGGTCATATTTCAGTGCATTTGAGGTAGGGGTTGATTTGGGAATAGAGTTTCCCAGATTCCTTGCTCCATTTGCCACTAAATTTTATTCAATGCAGTTCCGACCGCACACAACGGTTAAAACAGGGTTCAATTATCAAAAAAGACCGGAAAGCCAACGCCATATTTTCAATCTGACTTATGGTTATACGTGGATAACATCAGAGAAGACGAGTCATTGGTTCTTTCCTGCTGAAATTAATTTCGTAGATATGGACATTACAAGCGATGATTATCAACGGGTACTTGCTTCCTGGTCAAAGCGAATGAGATATCAGGTCAGCGATCACTTCGTTACCGATATGCGTTACTCATATCTTTACAACGGACAATCAATCGGTTCTCGCCAACCATATCGTTATTTCAGTTTTAACGCAGAAACGGGCGGCAATCTCTTGTATCTTATCAGCAGTGTGAGCAAAGCCGTTAAGGATAGCCTCAATCAATATTATATTTTCCGCATTCCTTTTTCGCAATACGCCCGTACTGATGTTGATTTCAGACAATATATTTATCCTACCGAACGTCAGACGCTTGTTTTCAGGTTCTATGGCGGTATAGGTGTGTCTTACGGCAATGCAAAGATGCTTCCGTATGAGAAAAACTTTTTTGGCGGCGGTCCCAACAATCTTCGTGCATGGGAATTGCGTTCTCTTGGACCCGGAGCAGCGAAAGCCGACACTCTAAGCAGCAATGTGGAGCGTTCAGGCGACATTGCAATCGGCGGAAACATTGAATACCGTTTTCCAATCTTCGGATTCATAGAGGGAGGGGCTTTTATGGATTTCGGAAACGTGTGGTTGTTGCGACCGCAAGCCGATTTGTCGGGCGGAGCATTCTCTTGGGACTTTTATAAGGAGATAGCAGTGGGCATAGGTGTTGGTTTGCGGTTCAATCTTACGATTTTGACTTTGCGATTGGACGCAGGATGGAAATTATACGACCCCGCACAGGATTTATCTGCACGTTTTGTGTTGCCGAAGTCTGTTCTAAAAAGCCCAGCCTTTCAATTCGGCATCAATTATCCGTTTTAAACACACTCTTGATTTGTTTTGTTAGGACAAAAGGGGCTTTGACGGGATTTTTCCCTTGTTTATTTTGGCTTTTGCTATGATTCGGATTTATCTTCAATCATTTCATTATCAGCATATCAAATAATATGAAAATAAAACAGCCTTTCATTTTTACAAAAGGCTGTTTTGGTCGCACAAAACGCTGTTTTATTTTTCTCAAAGGCTGTTTTATTGCAGCCGAAGCAGATATTGCCGCCGCCAAACGCAATTAGAAGTTGATAGGAATTGATAAGCCGAAACGCTCTTTAAATTGCAGAGACGTATTAAAGTCATAGTCAATAATGGCTTGCACGCTTATGAACGCCGTAAGGTATTTGTTGATTTTCATATTAAGGAATATCTCCGTATTTACGTCAATATCTTTTAACGGTTTGCTGTAATCGTAAAAGAATTCCACCTTTGCCATCAGGTTTATGTTGGTGAATATGTCTTTTTGGAAGAAAAATTTTACGAAAGAGCCGAGAGAGAAGTACCAATGCTTATCGGGTTGCGTGAAACCCAAGATTCCCGATTGCAAAAGGCGGTCATCACCCACGTAAGTAGTCTTTCCCGTCAGGAAGGAGAACAAAACCGAGTATGAAGGCTTCTTATATTCCAATCCTACTGAGGATGTGAGAACTGTTGGCGAGAATGTGGATGATATAAGGCTGTTGTCTTTGTATCCATTGTCAAACTGGCTCTTCAAATTGAGCAAAAAACTATAGTTCCACGCAGCAAATGCTTTGTAACCGAAGACTGAGTTGAGTTCTATCTTGTCTTCGCTTTTTTGAAAGTGGTTTGCCGTATCCTTAAAGCCGTTTCCGGTTATGTCTTGCAGCATTTGTCCGTATCCGAGGTCAATATTGTTGTTCCAGTTAATCTTTCCTTTCTTGTAATTGAAGAAAGATTTGTAGTAACCTGAGAAAGCGAAAGTGCTAAAGCCGCCTGCAGACCAGTTATTGAAGTAAGACTGCTCGGTAGTGAAGATAACAGAATTTTGTTTCTTCCATAATGTATCTTTTACGACCTTTGCGGTGTCTTTTTTTGCGTTTGTGGTGTCTTGAAGTATCTTTATAGGTTTGTGTTCGTTGGCTTGAGCCATAGAAATGCTTGTTATCAGGCATAAAAGGGCTATAAATCCGAATGTTTTTTTCATAATAAATCGTTTATTGTTGTTATGATTTGATTTTTTTCTTTTTTAGTAAAATGTAAGCCTCAATTGCCAGGCATATTATTATCAAACAAATCAGCAGAGCGGTGAAAGAAAAATCTGTTTCGCCCTGTTTGAAAAATGAATCAAGGGATGCTGATGATGAAAGGACGTTTAAATTAATTTTTCGCTGATTTAAAAGATTTTTTATTTGATTTGCGGAAAAGAATTCCAGCTTTGATTCGTCTCTGTTGTAGTTTAAGGCGATTGTTGCAAAGGTTGAATCCGCCGATATGTCGTAAATGCCGGCTGTTTTTATCTGATTGTTGAGTTTTATGCCGATATGGTTATCGTTTTTTACTATTTGAGCAATGACGGATTGGCGTTTGTCCTGACTTTCCACTCGTATTATTTCGGTATTTAGCCGATTGAAAGGGGTTAAATCAATGAATGAATTTTCGCCAAGCACATAATATGGCGATATAACGGCGTTACTGAACAATATCATGTTCCAAAGAGTCGGTACGAAGAGCGATTGAGATACGAAATCCGTTGTTTGCTCGTCCAAAGCAGAAGAAAAGATGTATGCTTTGCCTCTTTGCTTGCGGCTCATGCAAAGAAAATCGTCGCCGGTCTGCATTTTGATAATACTTTCCTTTGATACGTTGTTGCGTTGAAAGGTAAAATAATTTGCAACCTTGGGCATCTCCATATTTTCCTTCTCCTGCCTGTTCTGTCCCTCAAAGACACCTTTATATAATGTGCATTCGTCATTGACAACCGAAGCCTTGTTTTCTTTATTCACAGCTTGGTCATAGGCAGCAATGCTTAAATCCGCCATAGCCTTGCGATAGGAAGCAAGATTCATCTCTTTGTCGGGAATAATGACTATTGTGCCGCCGTTATTGCAGAATTTATCAATCTCTGTTGTCAATCCGCTGGTGAATTGCTGCAGTTTATTGAGAATAATGACCGAATAAGCGGGCAGAGAGTTGTAATCAATATTGTTTTCCGCATATTGCGTCAGACTAACTTCAGAAGCGGATGAATTGAAAAGGCGTTCCAGCGATTTATTCTCTCCTTTCCCGTTAATGATAGCAACTTTTATTTTGTCCTCAACAGTGAAGGAAAAAAAGAAATCGTCATCAAACGTTACGGGATTATCTAATATTGAAACCTTACCTCTAATAAATCGCTCGTCATTAAGAACGAAACTCATCGTAACGTTTTTGCTTTGTTTGGCATCAAAGTCCGTGGATGTTATAGCAACTTGTTTGCCGTTGATATGAAGTTTGACAGGTATCTTTTCAGCCTCTTTGTCTGCCCAATTGGTGATTCGTGCCGTTATCTCTATGTTTTGTCCCCTGCGAATGAAGTCCGATGAAAACCAAACGCTGTCTATATAAACGTTATTAAGGTTATTGGCTTCTATTGGCACGAGATATGTCGGCAATGAGTCGTTTTGAATATTTGAAATGTCGCTTTCGCTTTTCTGAAAGTCGGAAAGCACAAACAAGCGCTTATCATAGTTTTTTATAGCAAGCAAATCTTGGCATTCCGTAAGCATTCGGCTTATTTTTCCGCTCTTTGGTGTTATCTGAACCTCATTCAGAGAAGATATGAACTGCTCTTTATTTACGAAATGCTTATGTCTGCCTTCCATATCCATAGTTAAAAGCATAAATTCATCGTCCTGACCGAATTTATCAGCAATCTGACGGGCTGTTGCCTTTGCTTCGTCGAGCAATCTGCCGTTTTGCCCGGCGTTTCCCATAGAAAAAGAGTTATCAACGAAGATTAGAACCGATGTTTTGCCCTCTTTGAGGATTTGATTGCCGTTATCAATGTATGGTTGTGCGAAAAGAAGGGCGAGAAATATGATTGCCAAGCAGCGAACCAGCAAAAGCAACAGATTTTTCAACTTATTCTGTTTTCTTGTGCTTATTTGAGCCTGCTGTAATGCGGATACGTTGGTAAAATATATCTTTTTGAAGCGGCGGAGATTGAAAAGATGAATCAGAACGGGAATAATAACAGCCAAAAGTCCCCAAAGAAAATACGGATATAAGAACTTCATGTCTCTGTTATTAGTTACATACTATTTATTGCTCTTTTCTTTTCTCAATTTCTCCAATTCCTTTATCTGTGCTTCGGAAAGACGGACACGCCGTATTCTTTTGCGACCGCCGCCTTCGGTTGGAGTTTCGGCTTGTTTGGGTTCATCGGGCAAAGGAGCAGATATAGGTTTTCGTATTGCAGGTCTGCTAACTTTAACCGCAGCAACCTTCGTCTGTTTGGCTGCTTGTGCTTTTGCCTTCTTCCTTTCGGCATGAGCAATAGCAGTCTGCTCATTTATTATCCTTTGTTGCTCGGCATAGATAGCGTATTTCTCATCAACAAGCTTGGTAAATTCTTCCAGTTTGTCGGGATTAAATTTGCCATCCTTCGTAACATACGGAGCAAAGAACACTCTAACGTCATCAACGCACCTTAAAACTTTGCGAAGCTTCTTAAACGATATCCAATAATCATCGCTTGAATCCACAAACGCAATTATTATTCCATATATCTTTGTTCTTTCGTTCTTTCGTTCTATGAATTCTTTTCTGGTATATTGATTTGGCATAATTTAAATTATGTTTAATAGTTTCAGTAACAACTTTTATTTTTAGTTAAGAGGCTGCAAAGTTACAATTTTTCTGTTAAATAACTGCAAACACACATTTTGCTCCGATGTTCGTGCGTTTCGCTACGGCTTTACTTCGTTTGCCCAAAATGAAAGGCTGTTTCATTTTTACAAAAGGCTGTTTTAGAAAAATGAAACGCGGTTTTAAAAAAATGAAACAGCGTTTGGTAAAAATATAAAGTCGGGGCGCTGCTACCAAGCAGGTTTTAAGAGAAATATTGCAAAGATGTTTGTCGGTAAAGAAAAGATTTGTATCTTTGCAGAATGAAAAAGCAACTTTTATATGTGATATTATTTTTGTTGGCGTGCTTTTTAGTTGTGCCGCACAGCGATACACATACAAGTTGTCAGGAGTTGTGTTCGGCGAAGACCTATTCCTTTTCGTTATTTAATAAAAAGAATGTTGCAGGCGGCAATCTTGACCGACAGGAAAGCACAAACAACGGATTGGTGCTTGCTTATAATGAGTTCAGATTTAATTTCACTTCGCCCAACGATAACAATACCACCGCCGTTTCCCCTAATAATAAAGAAATACTTGATACACATATTCTAAATACTTATATCAGCAGGATGAAAGGCTTCACATATCACACTTTAAGCCTTTTTGAACTGAACAGACTGCTGATTTGATACGGGCAAACATTGTATTAATGTAATGAAAGTTGGGACTAAAACTTTTTTCATTGATATTATTTAGATGTAGATTAATTATTTAGACATATAATGAATGTATGGTTTAATGATATTTGACCATACGTTCATTTTTTTTGTATCTTTGCCGCCCTAAAAACAAAAAATTTGACTGAAAAATGATAAACACAATAGAATTGAACGCAAATCCGTTGGTAAGAGCCATAGGAAAATTGCCGAAGGACTTCACAAAAGCAGATATAATGCGATACATAGAAGAAAACGGCATAATGATGATAGATTTTCACTATGTAGCCGGAGACGGAAGGCTTAAAACGTTGAATTTCGTTATCAATGACAAGGAATATCTTGATCAGATTTTAACGTTAGGGGAAAGGGTTGATGGTTCTTCGCTTTTCGGATTTATGGAAGCAGGTAAGAGTGATATTTATGTGCTTCCGCGTTTCAGCACAGCCTTTATCAATCCGTTCAAAGACCAATTGACAATAAGTTTCCTTTGTTCCTATTTCCACAAATCAGGTAATTTTCTCCAGACCTCTGCTGAATTCACATTGAGAAAAGCGATAGATAGTTTTTCTAAGGTTACCGGCGGCATGGAATTTTATGCTATGGGCGAATTAGAATATTACGTTATATCGGAAAGAGAGGAGAATTTCAACGCAGAGGATCAGAAAGGCTACCATGAAGCAACGCCGTTCGCAAAGTTTGAAGACTTTCGCACGGATGCAATGTTGAAAATAGCAGAATGCGGTGGTAAAATAAAATATGGGCATTCGGAGGTCGGCAACTTTGCAATCGGAGATAAATATTATGAGCAAAATGAAATAGAATTTCTTCCTGTTCCTGTTCTTGAAGCCGCCGACCAGATTCTTATAGCCAAATGGATAATCAGAACTTTGGCTAATGAGTACGGATACAACGTTACGTTTGCTCCGAAGATAACTGTCGGCAAGGCGGGCAGCGGTATGCATATTCATACGCAAATCATAAAGGACGGAATCAATATGTATGTTGAGGATGGCGAATTAAGTCAAACTGCAAAGAAGGCAATAGCCGGTTTTATGCAACTTGCAGGTTCTGTAACGGCTTTTGGCAACACCAATCCGACTTCTTATTTGCGGCTTGTGCCCAATCAGGAAGCCCCAACGACAATCTGCTGGGGTGATAGGAACCGTTCGACGTTGGTAAGAGTGCCTTTGGGATGGCGAACCAAGTTAAATATGTCGCATATAGCCAATCCGCTTGAAGATAACAATCATCCTAAGTTTTTAGACAAGCAATCAATAGAATTTAGAGCCTCCGATTGCACGGCAAACATATATTTGTTGCTTGCGGCATTAGTTGTTGCGGCTCGTGAGGGCTTTGAGACGAAGGATGCTATGGCTATTGCGGATAGAACTTACGTTGCCGGAAATATTCACAAGGAAGATGCGAATATTGTCAAGATTCATCATTTGGAAAGCTTGCCTTCAAGTTGCGTTGCTTCGGCAGACAGATTGCAAGCCGACAGAGAAAAGTATGAAAAGTATGATGTGTTCAGCAAGGAATTGATAGATGCAACCATTGCAAAACTTCGCTCATATCAGGACGGCAATCTGCGTGAGGAGTTAGAGAAAAATTCCGATAAGATGCTGGAATTTGTCAATAAATACTTTCATTGCTAATCAGAAAAGACAATATATATTACTGAAGAGGGATAAACTCAATGTTTATCCCTCTTTCATTTTCGGCAATGCAAGTTTGCATATTTTAAGAGGCTGTTTAGATAAAATAAAAAGAGAGAACAATAAATTAAAACGAGATTATAGTTTTATTAATGCACTGAATAGCAATATATAATGCTGCAATAAAATATTTTTTTGCAAAAAAATGGGTGTATTTTGTTTTTTTGTTGTAATATTGCACCTTCAAAAATTATTATTTAACCTTAAAATCAAGTTAAAAAATGAAAGTAAAACATTTATTATTAGGAATTGCAATGGTTGCTTTGATGGCATCTTGCGCAAAGAAAGATGCAACAGAAACTCCTACCGCATCACCTGCAGCACAGGAAGAAGTTGCTCAACCTGAAGAACAACCTGCTGAAACAGTTGCTCAACCTGCTACTACAAATTCTGCAAAAAGCACTGAAAAAACACAGTCTTCCGGAACAAAGAATGCAGAACCTGCCGTTAATCCTTGCGAGCAAAAAGTTGCTTCTTTTGAATCTTACGTTGCTCAGTTGGAAGCTGCAAGTGCAGACAGAAATGGTCCTGCTAAACTAAAACATCTTGTTGAATTAAAGCAGAAAGCTGCCGAGCAACAGGCTCTTGTTAAAGATTGTGCTCAGGATGCAACATACAAAACGAGAGTAAATCTTACTTTTCTTAAATTACAGAAAGTATTAAACGCAAAATAATTTTTGCAAGACTTAAAAGAAAAAGGGCATTCAAGCGAATGCCTTTTTTTATGCCCTTTCGGCTAAAATAAAACAGCCTTTGGTAAAAATGAAAGGCTGTTTTATTTTATGCAAAGGCTGTTTGGTGCGGACGAAAGGCTGTTTTATTTTTGCCGAACGGGCAGATGCGAAATTTTTCTTAACTTTGCAGCCGCAAAAAACGGATAATATCCGTAGGATATGCACCTTTGATGTGCCGTAACAGCACCTTATAACCCCCAAAACAAGCAATTATGCCGCAAAACAAAACAATACCCGTTAAAAACGAAGAACAAACACTACTTTTAGGAAGAGAGAATGTCGGCAAACTGCTTAAGAAATTTTCTTTGCCTGCTATTGCCGCAATGATTGCAAGTTCTATGTACAACATCGTTGATTCGGTGATGATAGGGCAGGGAGTGGGTGCGATGGCTATTGCAGGCGTGGCGATATGTTTTCCTTTTATGAATCTGGCGGCTGCTTTCGGGTCGCTGGTAGGCGTTGGGGCGGCGACCGTGTTTTCAATCAAACTCGGCGAAGGGGATTATAAAACGGCAAGGCTTGTGCTGGGCAATGTGGTTGTGCTTAATACCATTATCGGGCTTGCTTTCACTGCCCTGACTCTGCCTTTCCTCAATCCGATACTGCGATTCTTCGGAGCGAGCGATGCTACTGTCGGCTTTGCTTATGATTATATGAAATGGATTCTTATCTGCAATGTCTTCACACATATTTTTATGGGGCTGAACGGGCTTTTGCGGGCGGCAGGATTTCCTAATCTCTCAATGGGACTAACGATGGGCAGTGTTCTTTTGAACATTCCGCTGACTTATATAGCCATTTTTGTTATGGGAATGGGCATTGAGGGGGCTGCAATCGCTACTACCATTTCGCAAATCGCTGCAACATTGGCTTCTGTTATGGTTTTCGTAAAGCGGAATAAGATAGTATATTTTTCAAAGGACGTTTTCCATCTGCGAAAGCAAATAGTAAAGGATTCGTGTGCAATAGGTATGAGTCCCTTCCTTATGCACGTTGCGGGCTGTCTTGTAGTTATTATAATCAATCACGCTTTTCAGAAGCATGGAGGCGACTTTGCAATCGGTGCTTACGGCATTATAAATCGTGTTTCTTTCGTTTTTATGATGGTTTGCTTTGGTCTGATGCAGGGAATGCAGCCAATAGTGAGTTATAACTATGGAGCAAAACAATATTCCCGTATGTGGCACGCTTATAAACTCACCGTAATATGGGCAACTCTTATTCTGGCGCTGGCTTGTGCGGTTTGCGAGATTTTTCCTGCCTTTATAGCAGGTTTTTTCACTACCGACAGCGAGTTAATCAGCCAATGCGTTACCGGTTTTCGCTATTCCATGCTGGCTTTTCCCGTAATCGCATTCGGAATGGTTACTACTAATTTCTTCCAATCAACAAACAAACCGAAGAAATCTATTTTCCTTTCCCTCACACGCCAATTCCTGTTTCTGATACCTCTTATCATTATTTTGCCTCAATATTTCGGATTGCTGGGAGTATGGTTGTCGCTGCCGATATCTGATTTCATTTCAACAGTACTTGCCTTTATTTTCATAAAACGAGAGAAGCGTATTCATTATTCTTCGTTATAATTTAGGAAAAGAAAGAAATATTTTAATGAATTTTGCGTTTTTTTATGTGTAATAGTGTAACAAATTCGTACAACAGCCGTAAAAGCACGTATTTTCAAAGAATAAAATATGTTTATAAGGATTTTTAAAAAGCATTACTTCCCTCAATTATTGATAATCGGCATTACTCCGATTATTCTTTGGGCAGTGGCTTTTATTAAGCCGCCTGCGGTTGTGGTAACCGAGTTTGATATGCCTATTTACACGAATCTGTATTCTGTTGTCAAGGATTTTCCATTGCTTGCGACCTCTCTGGCTTTTGTGGCAATGATTCTTAACGGGCTTTTCCTGAATTATATTTTTACAAGCAACAAATTGACGCAGCGAACGACATATATGCCGGCGTTTATCTATTATCTGCTCGTCAGCAGCAACTATCAGTTTATGACATTGTCCTCTGTGTTTTTTATGAACCTGTTTCTGACTTTTGCTCTTTGGAGTTTCTTTCGTGTTTATAATAAAAAAGATTCTTTAGAGGAGATTTTCACTACGGCATTAATCATTTCGCTCGGCTCAATGCTCTTTGCACCGACTTCATTCTTCCTTTTATGGATATGGATAGGCTTTTCAATTTACAAAACCTACTCTTTGAAAAAATGGTTGGTGAGTTTATTCGGGTTCATCACTCCTTTCATTTTTGCCATCGTTTATTATTATCTGACGGATCAAGTTGTGGAGAAAATGCAATGGTTCGTTAATACTATTTTTACGCTGCCTCATATTTATCCGATAAACAAACCGATTCACGTTGTCTATTTTGCCGCTCTTCTGTCCTTACTTGTGCCTTCTATGCTCTACGTTCGCACTTCCAAACAAGGCAATAATATTATTTATGGCAAGAAATGCAACATCATTACGCTGCTTCTTATCATTTCTTTCTTGCCAATGTCATATTTAATGGCGTTTTCGGAATTTTCATACTGCTATTCGGTATCGTTATCCTTCATTTTAACGATATTCTTCTTTGCTAAACGCAAAATCTTATACTCAAATATTATTCTTATGCTGCTTATTGTTCTGACGGCATTAAAGATTTATTACACCTTTCCTTAATTCCGCACGTTAAGGCAGCAGATTCTTTCCCCACATCAGTTTATTGCCGATGGCAGAGAAGAAATTCTGCCCGCCAAGCCGCATTAACTTAATGCCTAATGAGGCTTTGCCGATTTCGAACCTCTCTTTAATATCCACATCAAAGCAATGCGAATCCATAAGCAAGACAATATTGCTGCGAGACCGCTTTACCTCTAATGTTATACGCTGATTGTCGGGAATGATTAGCGGTCTGAACGTAAGATTATGAGGAGCTATTGGAGTGATACAAAGACATTGTGCATTGGGAGCAATGATTGGTCCCCCGCAAGACAGGGAATACGCCGTTGAACCCGTAGGAGAAGCAATTATAAGCCCGTCTGCCGTATATGTAGTGAGATATTGTTCATCTATAAAGACGTTTATATCAAGCATTTGCCCTGATTTGTCGGCACGAAGGCAGATATCATTCAGCGCAAACCTCGTTCCCCACTGCAAAAGTGAATGATTCTCTATCGTAAATTGCCCTTTAATGATATTGTTGCAAAGATTGTCAAGTTCGTTCTTTCCTACCGATGTGAGGAAACCAAGCCTGCCGAAATTGATACCAAGAACGGGTATGTCGGTTCTGCAATTATTTTCAAATAAAAAGGCGGCTGCAGAAAGCAAAGTGCCGTCTCCGCCGAGTGAAAACAAATAATCGGAATGCTTTAAGGTGCAATTGTCGCCGAAAATCTCAATATCAGCAACATCTATCGCAGATTTAATTTGCTCAAACAGCATTTGATACATCCCAACCTTCATTCCGCTGCTTTTAATCTTGGAAATAAGCAACTCAATGTAAGGAATATCATCCTCTTTAACGCTTCGGGCAAACAATGCTATCATTTTGTTGTCGGTTTATGTTGTTTTACGGCGACAAAAGTACGTGTCGCAATGACAATCCTTACTTTTGCCATCGCAAAATTACTTAAAAAAACTTTAATATCAAGGCATACCACAACCAAACGCTGTTTGTGCGTGTCGCACTGACTTTATTTTTTTATAAGAGGCTGTTTGGTTAAAATAAAGCAGCCTTTCGTGCGAACGAAACAGCCTTTGGTAAAAATAAAAGGCTGTTTGGTGAAAATATTACGGCACAATATTTTAGTCTTTGCCGATATGCGAAAATCGGAATTTCTTTTGAGCAGCGTGTAACTTTTTAATATCTTTGTCCGTCTTAATATCAAACACACGAAACATCAACAAATGACCGAAAACGACTATAACGATTGCGTAAATGAGCAAAGTGATAGATTATTCAGGTTTCTGACCGGATTGAGTGCTGATAGCCCAAAAGCGAAAGATGTTATGCAGGATGTTTTTCTAAGACTTTGGGAACGCAAATCGGAAGTTGAGGTGAGCAAAGCAAGGGCGTGGATGTTCAGAACGGCGTATAATCGTTGGATTGACCTACAAAGGCACAATAAGTTCTTGGTTGGTGGTGATGAATCGGCTCTTCAATGTCAGAAAACAGAGAATGCGTATTCGGATTTGAGACAAGTGTTGAATGAGGCTTTGAGGACTTTGCCCGATGTGCAGAAAAGCGTTGTGCTTTTGAGGGATTATGAGGGTTATTCTTACGATGAGATTGGCAAAATCCTGTCTCTTAGCGAGCAAAAGGTGAAAGTGTATATTTTTCGTGCGAGAACGGCTCTGAAAGCCTACATTGGTAAAATTGAAAACGTGATATAGAAAATGAAAATAACGATTGATAACTACGAGGCTTACATTCTGGACAGGATAGAGGGCAATCTGTCCGCCGAAGGGCAGAAAGAACTGGACGCATTCCTTGTTTCGCATCCGGAATTGCAGGATGTAGCCTCACAATACGACCCTTCATTGCGGCTATTACCTGATATGGATGAGGTCTTTGCAGATAAGGAATCGTTGAAACGCTATGAGCCGACAGCCATATCTTATAAGCATTGGTTTTCTTCGCATAAATTAGGGATTATATCTGCTGCGGCTTGTGTGGCTGTGCTTTTCGGTGCGGCGATATGGCTTTTCAATCAACCGAAAGCCGATTTGACAATAGCCGAAACGCCTTTGCCTGTTGTAAAAGAAGATAATGTCATAACCAAAGAGGCTTCCGCTCCATCAATAGCAGCAATGCCGAGAGTTAAAAAGGCAAAAAGCAATGTTAAAACGCCGCAAATTAATAGCAAAGACAGCATAATAAAGAGCGATAAGTTGGTAATATATATGTCGGATAAGCTTGTAAAATATGAAATCAGCACAACAAAGTTGGTATTGTATCATAGCGATAAATTAGTTGTTTATGATACCGCAACGAAATCAGATTTAAATATTTTTAAACCTGATGACAGACGAATGATAGTTGAGAACATTTCGCTAAGATTAGATACGCTGCAAGAGAAACTGCTGGCTTATGTTCCTAAACCGATAAAGAATTTATTTAATAACTAACCTTATAAAAATCAAATAAAATGAAAAGAGTATTAATCTATGTTGCGGTAGTATGTTTTGCCGCTCTAACCGCAACAGGTCAAGAAACGACCGCCACACAGGAGATAAGAGTGCCGATACACAAGATTAAAATTGATGGAATTACGAATGTTAGGATAGTAAATGGCAATACAAATTCGGTAGAAGTAACTCCGTCTAATTTGGAAGGCATTTGCATAGTGAAAGATGACGAATTGACAATCAAAGGTAATATAAACGATAGCGCATCTATTGTTATATCCAGTAAAGACGATATTTCAAGTCTTCAAGTCGCTGAAAAATCTCATGTTGTTGTTTCAAAAAACTTGAATAGTTCTGCTTTTAATTTGTTAGTTGGTGATTCGGCTAAAGTCCTATTGAGTTCTGTTGTGGTGGATACGGCAATAATCACTACCGAACCTTATTCTAATCTGGCAATACTTTCAATTAACAGCGATAACACAGAATTCACAATCGGCGATAGCAGTACTATGATTATAACTGAATCATTAGGTAAAAACAAAGCTAATTATAAAAATAAACCACAAGGTGCGAATTTAATCATTGCCGATAAGTCGCTAAAAATGACTGAAGTCACAATGATAACACAAGATAGTATAGGTAAGATTACGAATGTAGAGCATTTAGAAGGACCTTTTTCTATGTATGATTTGGTAACAGCCGGAAGTCTAGACGAGTTAAAAAAGAGGATTGACAACTCTTCCGATAATAAAGTCGGATATGCGAGAAGTATTAACGGCGGTATTGGCGGCGGATTCTCAAGTGCGGCGAATAATCCCAAGTCTTTTGCGGATATACTCAATAACGGCAATACTGCATTAGAGATAAAAAGTGGTGGTACTTTCTATTGGGATTATCTTTTCCCTTTTAAACTTAATAAATGGATTTCTTTCCATACCGGATTAGGATTAGAATTTAACTGGTTCAATTTTGCCAACGAGATTACGATGCATACCAATGACAAGGACAACTATCTGGACGTGCTTGCGGGCTCTAATCCGACTATTCCGACCCTTACGAATTACAGCAACTACGAAGCAGATCTTTATACGGCGTATATAACCCTGCCTATAATATTTGACTGGCGTCCTGTAAAGAAATTCGGTATCAATATGGGAATTATCGGCGGTTTAAAGTTCGTTTCTCGTTTCACAACCCAATATGAAGTCAATGATGTGGAGATTAATAACTATTTTAAGGAATATAGCAACGTCAATGTGCTGAAAGCCGATTTTCATTTCGGAGTATCTTTTTCCATTTTCAACGTTTATTTCCGCTATGCCTTAGTTCCTCTGTTCAAATCAGGCACGGAAGAAAGGGTTATGCCGTTTTCTATCGGCGTTGCATTGGGATTGTAGATTGGGAGCAAGCACGAAAATAATGTTCTTTACTTAACATACTCAAATATTTGAAGAGCGGTAGTTAAAAAGCCGCTCTTTTTTATTCTTCTCCTGCAATGTTTTACCCAAAGGCTGTTTGTGCGTGTCGCACTGACATTATTTTTTTACCAAAGGCTGCTTTATTTTTCTAAAAGGCTGTTTCGTTCGCACGAAAGGCTGTTTAAATTTTACGAAAGGCTGTTTCATTTTTACCAAACGGCGTTTTATTTTATTAGGACTAAGTAATGTCAGTCCGACACAGACTTTATTTTTGATGAAAAGGCGATATAATATAAAAAAGTAGTATCTTTGCCGCTTATTTTTTTGGAGAAATTATGAATAAATTAGCAGTAGTGGCTTTTGGCGGCAATGCATTGTTGCGAAACGGGCAAAAAGGCACGTATGAAGAGCAGATAAAAAATGTAACTCAAACATGCGACTCTCTTTTGGGGTTGTTGAATAAGAATTATAATCTTGTAATCGGACATGGTAATGGTCCGCAGGTGGGAAATGTGCTGTTGCAACACGAAGCGGGCAAAAAGAAATTCGGAATAGAAGCAATGCCGATGGATTTTGCTGTTGCCGAGACACAAGGCTCTATCGGCTATCTGATAGAGCAGGGATTTCGCAATGTTTTTGAGCGAGAAAACATTCCACGCAACGTTGTGGGACTATTAACTCAGGTTGTGGTTGATAAAAACGATGATGCATTCTCACATCCTACTAAACCGGTGGGACCTTATTACAAAAAAGAAGAAGCAGAGGCGTATTCGCAGGCAACAGGAGCCGTTTTCAGGGAAGATCCCAAAGGAAACGGATGGCGAAAGGTAGTCGCATCTCCCAAACCTTTGATGATAACGAATGTGGAACTTGTGAAGCAGTTAGCCTTAGAAGAGAATATCGTCATAACTGTTGGTGGTGGAGGAATTCCTGTTGTGGAAGAGGACGGCATAAAGGGCGTTGAGGCTGTTATTGACAAGGACCTGGCTTCCGCATTGCTTGCTGTGCTGATTGATGCTGACGAGTTTTATATTCTTACTGACGTTGAGAAGGTTTATATTAACTTTCGCAAGCCCGGAGAGTTGGCTTTGGATGTTCTAACCGTTAAGCAGGCGGAGCAATACTTGGCAGAAGGGCATTTTGCAGAGGGTTCAATGGCACCGAAGATAAGAGCAGCATTGTATTTTGTGAAAAACGGCGGCAGAGAGTGCATAATAACGGAAGCATCTCAACTTTCCAACCCGAATTGCGGCACAAGAATTATTTGGTAAGCCATTCGGATTTAATAATATCACAATTATGGACTTCGATAAGATACAACAAGCCGCCCAATTCATAGATAAAAATATTAACATCAAGCCACAGGTAGGTATTGTCTGCGGAAGCGGTATCAATAGCATAGTTGAGAACATTCAAAACCCTGTAATAATTCCGTATTCGCAAATTCCGAACTTCCCGGTCTCAACGGTAAAGGGACATAAAAGCCAGATGGTTTGCGGCAGATTAGGCAATAAAGATGTTCTTGCTTTGCTTGGTCGCTTTCATTATTACGAAGGCTACACTATGGAGCAGGTTACTTTTCCTATAAGGGTGATGCAGTTGTTGGGAATAAAGAATGTTATCATTACGAACGCAGCCGGTGGCTTGAATGCTTCATATAAAGTCGGCGATATAATGATGATTAAAGACCATATCAATCTTGCTGTCAATCCTCTTATAGGACAAAATGATGATAGGCTTGGTGTGCGATTTCCTTCTTTACATAATATATATAGTCCGCAATTAAGAGAAAAGTTTGCAGCCATTGCAAAGAAGCATGCAATAGATATTCGTGATGGAGTGTATTTAGGACTTACCGGACCAAGCTTTGAAACCGGTGCGGAGAACCGTTTTTTCCGTATGGTAGGAGCAGATTGTGTCGGAATGAGTACTGTCGCAGAGGTAATAGTGGCTGCTCATGCTCAAATGAATGTTTTTGCTGCGAGTATCATATCCAACGTTTGGAATGAGAAGGATGAGAAAACTGCTACGCACGAAGAGGTTCTGCAAGGGGTGGAACATACCGCCGAAAGGTTCTCTTTGTTGATTGAGGAATTGATTGCAGATATTTAACAGTCCTTCGGTAACCGACAAAGCCTATTTCAGATTGATTATATGATACTTCCGTATCGTATAATGGTTTTTTCGTAGATTTTAATTGCAATAAGAAAAAAAATCTGTAAATTTGCAAAGTCTATAATAAGCATTCTCAATGGATAAAGTTGATCAATTGATAGCCGCAATTGACTATAAATCAAAGAAGGTTCTTTATGATTATGCAAATATAAGGAATAGAAATGCAGAATTGCAGGAGACGATTTTCCATTTGGAGAAGCGTATTGAGGAATTAACTAACGATAAAAAATATTTAGAGAATAAAATAAGGGAAATAAATATAGGAAAAATAAGTCATTCGGAAATTGCCGAGTGCAAAACAAAAATAAACGAATTAGTGCGAAAAATAGACCGGTGCATAACGATAATAATGAGCGATGAACATTGATTTGAATCAATTGTTGCCTATAACTATTAAAGTTGCGGAAAGGCAATACAAAGTAAGGGTTCCTGCCGAAGAAGAAGAGATTTTCCGACAGGCAGTTCTTGTTATTAAGGAGAAATTGGATGGTTATGCACGGTTATATGCCTATAAAGACACACAGGATTTGTTGTCTATGGTGCTGATAGAGTATGTTACGCAATATATTAAAATGGAAAAGGAACAGAAATCAAATAATGGCGAAATGATTACTAAACTTGAACAGATTGAAAATATGTTTGACAAACATCTCTCGGCATTTCAAGCCAATGAATAGGTTGCTCTTTGAAATAAACAACTTTATAGCTGCATCAATTCGGTAAAACAGTTTGCAAACTCAACACTAAACACGAACCGAGTAAAGCTCTCTGTGGATAAAACAGGCCTCTAATTCTTCGGAATCTATGTTCTTTACGGCATAGCGGTGGAAGTTTGACAACACGTGGCACTCAAAACGTACTTTATCGGAGTTTGTCATAACTCCATTTGCTGATTGATGCAGTTCTTTTTTGTTTTGCAACAAGCAATAGCCAATGCAATTTAAATAAATATATATAAATTTAATTTAACACACAGATGAGTACATTAGTTATAGGAATTGTAGTAGGCGTTGTTGGATTAGGCATCGGTGTATTTGCATCCGTTGCCGTATTCACAAAGAAGATACAAACAAAAAGCCTCAATATTGTAAAGGAGGCAGAGGATAAGGCTGAGATTGTAAAGAAAGAAAAAATTCTTGCGGCAAAAGAAGAACTGCTTAAAATGAAAACCGAGCACGATAAGCAGATTCAAGAACGTAATAACAAGATGTCGCAGGCTGAAAACAAGATTAAGGAGCAACAGCGCTCCATTAGCCAAAAATTAGAGGATTTACAAAAGAAAAATACAGAGTTCGTAACTGCCAAAGATAATCTTGCACGGCAGTCGGAGAGGCTTGCCGCACGCCAACAGGAAGTTGAAAAGGCGTTTAGGCAAAGCGTAGAACGATTGGAGCAAATAGCAGGTATGTCAGCCGAACAAGCAAAGTCGCAAATGATGGAAACATTGATTGATGAAGCCCGTTCAGAAGCATCAGGTAAGATAATGGACATTGTGGAGGAAGCAAAACTGACCGCAAATCAGCAGGCGAAGAAAATAATCATTCAATCCATTCAACGTACGGCAGCAGAAGTTGCAATAGAAAACACTGTGTCCGTATTTAACCTTGAAAACGAAGAGGTGAAAGGGCGAATCATTGGTCGTGAAGGAAGAAATATTCGCACTCTTGAGAGTTTAACCGGTGTTGAAATCATAATTGATGATTCTCCGGACGCTATTTTATTGTCGTGTTTTGACCCCGTAAGACGTGAAGTTGCCCGTTTGTCGCTGCATAAGTTGGTAACTGACGGACGAATTCACCCCGCACGTATAGAAGAGGTCGTTGCAAAGACAAAAAAACAACTTGAACAGGAAGTAATAGAAATAGGGAAGAAGACCTGTATTGATTTGGGTATAGTGAATCTTCATCCGGAACTGATTAGAATGGTAGGTAAGATGAAATATCGTTCGTCTTATGGTCAAAATTTGTTGCAACACTCTCGTGAAGTGGCGAATCTTTGTGCCACGATGGCATCGGAACTCGGTCTTAACGCAAAAATCGCCAAACGCGCGGGACTTCTTCACGATATTGGTAAGGTTCCCGATAATGAACCAGAACTTCCGCACGCTATTCTGGGAATGAAACTCGCTGAAAAATGCAAAGAAAAACCCGAAGTTTGCAATGCCATCGGTGCTCACCACGATGAGGCTGAGATGACGAGCCTTTACGCTCCTATTGTGCAGGTTTGCGATGCTATTTCAGGGGCAAGACCGGGAGCAAGACGCGAAGTAGTGGAGGCATACATCAACAGATTGAACAAATTGGAAGAATTGGCGATGTCATACAACGGAGTAATGAAGACTTACGCCATTCAGGCAGGTAGAGAGTTGAGAGTAATAGTGGCAGCCGACAAAATAACCGATCAGGAAGCCACTCAATTATCATTTGACTTGTCAAGAAAAATCCAAACCGAGATGGTATTCCCCGGAATGATTAAAGTAACGGTCATAAGAGAGACAAGAGCCGTCAATTTTGCCAAATAACGGCAGGCAGATTGCCGAATAATTTATTGAAAGGCTGCTTCAACCTAACGAAGCAGCCTTTTCTTTTATCCATAAGCACTATCCGACAGATATTAGTATGTGTTGTGCGGACAATATTTCCTTTCCTAAAAACAAAACAGCCTTTGGTTAAAACGAAAGGCTGTTTCAGCAAAATAAAAGGCTGTTTGGTGAGAATTAAACAGCCTTTTATTCTTGCCGTTAGAGTTAGGAAAGAATCAGAATGAAAAAACATTTTGAAAAATACTGAATTAAAAGAAATTATTGTATATTTGCAACGACATTTGATATGAAACGATAAAATTATGCCTAATATTCATAAACCCATCCTTACAAAAGAAATGCAATGTTTGCGTTTGCCTACATTGTTTCCCAAATGTTGCCTGCGTTAGGCAGGCTATCCGCACTTCATATCTTTGTTGCATTTTGTTATTGTATAATAGTTCTTTTGAGAAACTTAAAATAAATAATATTAACCTAAAACTTTTTAAATTATGAAGAAGATTATTTTTTCAAAAAGCAAGAAACAAAGATGTTTTCTTTTTGCGGCTTTATGCTGTTTTTCTTTTGGTTTTAGTGTATCTGCACAACAACCAGGCGCGTTAAGTGTTATCAAGGAGATAGATGCAGATGCTATTCCTTATATGCAGCAAATTGTCAAGATTAATAAGGATTCTACAATTGTTCTATCACAAAAAGCCGCCAATAATAGATATGCTTTGTATTTGGTAGGTGTCAATGCGAATACTGCAATAGAAGCAGAGATTCCTTCGGATTTTGAGATTAAGGATATTGCATATAAAAGCAATAGTATTTATTTTTGTGGTCGCAAGGCTAAAATCCAAGGAGGCTTTATTGGATTTCTTGCAAGTGCAACTGTTAATGATCTATTTTATAACAGTAATTTCGTTTGGGATACTATTAATTCTACTTCATCTATTGATAAATTGGTTGTTTATGATACAATACTTAATAAAGTAGGACCAGAAATTTTTGATACCGTACCAAGTATCGATATAAAGATTGCGGCAATAGGGAAAGATATTCTTGATAAATCTGTTTTTCTTTATTGCAATCAAGTAAATAATTGGAACTATTCTATTTTCAATAGTTTTGTTACAACTGAGGTTTTTGATGATATACTACTCTCTGATGCTTGGATTGCAATTGTCGGAAGACAAAGTGCGGTTACAGACAGAATTGTTGTTAGACGTTATGAACAAGGTAATATTAATAACTCTACTCATGGAAGATTGCAAACACAAAATGGATATATATTTAATCAACCTTTTGTAGTAGAAATATTTGACAGAACACAAATAGTTGCTACTACGGTTTCATATAATAACATAACAAGCAATTATAAAACAGTAATGCTTGGTATTGATTTAGACTATTTTATACAGGCTCCTTATATTTTTATGAAGAATCCTTGGGATTACGGGAATTATTTTCAACAGGGGAATATTAGAGATCTTGCTTTTGATAGCCAAGATACGATTAATTATAGAGATAATTATATAAAGTTGTATATTCTGGAAGATGTACTTCCTTTCGAAAATTCTGTGTTTTTATTTGCAGGACGTTACTATAGGCAGGGTTTAGATGTATTTAGTTCTGATGTAAGCGGAATAAATTATAAATTTAATGGAATAGATATTAGGGGTTTTAGAAATTTTGTTGCTTCCGGAATAAATCCAAAAACAAATAAATTATCTATTTGGGATGGAGATATTAGTTCTTTAGGCGGCCAATGCAATAGATATAATACTGAAACCCATGGCTATTGCAATGTTTTTGAGCAAGATATATTTGACTCTTGGGAACCAACTACACAGATAAGTATTGGTCCTCTGCGGTGGAAAGCATCCAAGTCAATCAATACACCATTAAAAATAAAAAAAATCTGTAATTAATAATTGTATTATGAAAACAAGAATAATAACCTTAATGATGACCCTATATTCTGTATTTGCAATAGGGCAAGATACTGTATATCCTCCTTTGTTTGATAGATATTTATTACCTGAGCAATTTATAGAGTGTTTGACACATCCTTTAGATTCTCATTCTGTTAAACAATCTATTCATACGGGGCTGAATGACGGAATAGCAGAAACTATGGCACAACCTTATTTTATAGATGCTCCGGTAAAAATCATAGGAGTTTCTGCTTTTTGCTCATATAATAGTGTAGATTTGATTACACAAGAGCATTTTGGTGAAGAGTTTGCGAACTTTTTTCAGATAAGGGATTCTACATTAAACAATGTTTTAGCCTCCGTAAGATTTGATACAATTGATCAATCAAAGGGAGGATATGCTAGCACTCAATATACGGAAGTTCTCTTTCCTACTCCGATAGTAGTATCTGCTAACAAATTTTATGTGGTTGTTGATATGCAGGCTCCACACTATGAAGGAGCAGGTTTTAGTTTATATGCTGCGGTTTTAGACACTAACACTTGTTCTTTAGAGGAAAGAGCCTTGGCTCGATTTTGGAGTGCAGGCACCATTCTCGATTGGAGAAGTGCAGCAGAATATCCATATCAATATCTTTCGATAGGCACATTATATCTATTCCCTATATTAGATACACTTGAACAACCCGCTATTGAAATAGGCAACATACTAATTGATAACCCTAATCATACGGTTTCCGTACCAATAAATGTAATGGAATATGGTTTTCCTTTCCCTGCGGATATTGGTGTTGTCTATGATACAGACTCTAATTTGCTTGACATAACAAATCCTAATATTATTCATATTAACTTTGATACGTCTCAGAATGCTTATAATGTTCTTCTGCCTTATGATTCTCTGGATTGCAATACTACTTATTATTGTAGAGCATTTATTACTAACGACATACAAACAACGTATGGAAATATAAAAGACTTTAATATTATGTGTAGCGGCTTGAATGACGTGGAGAATGCTGTATCGGCAACTTTATATCCGAATCCTGCCGATAATGAACTCAATATCACTACCTCCATACCAATGACAAACATAGAGATAAGCAATTCTGCCGGACAGAAAGTTTATACAATGAATTTGAAATCAACAACCGCTTCAATCAAAATTGAACACCTTGCAAGCGGCATTTACTTTGTAGATATCATAACCTCAAAAGGTAGTATTAAAAAGACATTTGTCAAAAAATAAAGCGAATTTATTCTATCGGAACGCTGTTTGACGAGAATTAAACAGCGTTCTGTTTTTTTATTGATAGACTTCATTAGCCCCTTATTTTATTATTGGCAAATATATCCTGTATTTTTCGTTATGTACCTGATAAAAACAAGGACAGCAATTATTTACAAGATAAGGGAATTAATAAATTTATATTTTTTTGTAAAATATTTGGTAGGTACAAAAAAATGTTGTACTTTTGCAACCTCATTTTTGAAAATGCCGATGTAGCTCAGCTGGCCAGAGCAGCTGATTTGTAATCAGCTGGTCGGGGGTTCGAATCCCTCCATCGGCTCAAAAGATAGAGAAAGGGAGAGTCGCATAGTGGCAATTGCAACAGACTGTAAATCTGTCCTCTTCGGAGTTCGGTGGTTCGAGTCCACCCTCTCCCACACACAAAAACGAATCCAAGCGGAAGTAGCTCATTTGGTAGAGCGATAGCCTTCCAAGCTATAGGTGGCGGGTTCGAGCCCCGTCTTCCGCTCATATTTTCAACTAAGGGCGAATTATGTTTGCATGGTTCGTTCCTTGTGGTGTAGAATATGGAAGTTTATGCCGTTGTAGCTCAGTGGTAGAGTACTTCCTTGGTAAGGAAGGGGTCACGAGTTCAAGTCTCGTCAATGGCTCTCTTGCAAAAAGCAAAGTTAGATAGAAATTAAATAGAAGTATTTAGAATATAAATTTTAACAATTAATAAGTCAATAAATTATGGCAAAAGAAAAATTCGAACGTTCGAAACCACACGTAAATATTGGTACAATCGGACACGTAGATCATGGTAAAACAACTTTAACCGCTGCTATCACAACTGTTTTAGCAGATAAAGGTTTATCGGAAGTTAAATCATTTGATTCAATTGACTCTGCTCCTGAAGAAAAGGAAAGAGGTATTACAATTAACACAGCACACGTTGAGTATCAGACAGAATCTCGCCACTATGCGCACGTTGATTGTCCGGGACACGCCGACTATGTAAAGAACATGGTTACAGGTGCTGCTCAGATGGACGGTGCTATTATAGTTGTGGCAGCAACCGATGGTCCTATGCCTCAAACTCGTGAGCATATCCTTTTGGCTCGTCAGGTAGGTGTGCCTCGTTTGGTTGTGTTTATGAATAAAGTGGACTTGGTTGATGACCCTGAGTTGTTAGACCTTGTTGAGATGGAAATACGCGATTTGTTATCTTTCTATGAATTTGACGGAGATAATACTCCTGTTATTCGTGGTTCTGCTCTTGGCGGATTGAATAAAGAACCTAAATGGGTTGAAAAGATAATGGAATTAATGAATGCTGTTGATAACTGGATTCCATTGCCGCAAAGAGATAAGGATAAAGATTTCTTAATGCCGATAGAAGATGTATTCTCTATTACTGGTCGTGGTACTGTTGCAACCGGACGTATTGAAACAGGTATTATTCGCACAGGAGACCCTGTTGATATTATCGGTATGGGTGCAGAAAAATTGAAATCAACGGTTACCGGAGTAGAAATGTTCCGTAAGATTTTGGATAATGGAGAAGCAGGAGATAATGTTGGATTATTGCTTCGTGGTATTGACAAAGACCAAATCCGCCGTGGTATGGTTATTGCTAAACCAGGTTCGGTTACACCGCATAAGAAATTCCAAGCAGAGGTTTATATCCTTACTAAGGAAGAAGGTGGTCGTCATACTCCATTCCACAATAAATATCGTCCTCAATTCTATTTCAGAACAACAGACGTTACAGGAGAAATCACTCTTCCGGAAGGAGTAGAAATGGTTATGCCTGGTGATAACTTAACAATCACTGTTGAGTTGTTGAATGAAATTGCTTTGAATGAAAGTCTTCGTTTTGCTATTCGTGAAGGTGGCAGAACTGTTGGAGCAGGACAGGTAACAAAAATATTAGACTAAGAATAAGTTCTATATAAATTAAGAATAAAGTTACAAAACTTGATTCTTAATTAGGGGCGTAGTTCAATGGCAGAATAGCGGTCTCCAAAACCGTTGATGGGAGTTCGAATCTCTCCGCCCCTGCAAAATAAAAAACAAAAAGCAGATGTCAAAAATAGTTGATTACGTAAAAGATAGTTATGCCGAACTTGTGCATAAAGTTTCATGGCCTACAATGTCCGAATTAACAAATAGTACAGTAGTGGTATTTGTTGCTTCGCTTATTATCGCCTTGATTATATTCATAATGGATATAACTTGTGGAGTTCATCCGACTATGTTTTGGAAGGGACTATTAGGGTATTTGTATAGTATGTTGGGATAATATAACATATTGTTTGATATGCCTTGCTTCCCATTGGCTTAGCCATAGAGACATGTCAATAAAATTTTGTTTTTTATTTGATGATTTAATTATTCAATGATTTTACTGCTATGAATGAACAAACTAAAAGATGGTACGTTTTAAGGGCTATTGCAGGCAAAGAACGTAAGGCAAAGGAGTATATTGATAACGAAATAACTCGCTTAGATCTTCGTGAATTTGTTCCTCAGGTGCTTATTCCTACCGAGAGAGTTTATTCTGTTCGTAATGGTAAACGGATTGGAAAAGACAGGACGCTTTTCCCAGGCTATATTCTTATAGAAGCTACATTGGAAGGTGAGATAATTCACACCATTAAAAACATTCCTAATATCATAGGCTTCCTTTCGGAAAGAGATGGAACCCCATTGCCTTTACAGGATAGCGAAGTTAAAAGAATTTTAGGTAAAATGGATGATTTACTTAATTCTGATGTGGAAATGGAAAATCCATTTATTGTTGGCGAGACGGTTAAAGTCGTTGATGGTCCTTTCAATAATTTTTCTGGAGTTATTGAGGAAATAAACGTGGAGAAAAGAAAGTTGAAGGTTATTGTTAAGATATTTGGTCGCAAAACACCTGTTGAATTATCTTTTGTTCAAGTAGAGAAATAATTAAAACATCAGTATATATTTTTTTAATCAATAAATGCACATAGTAAAATGGCTAAAGAAGTTGCAGGATTAATTAAGTTGCAAATTAAAGGAGGAGCAGCAAATCCATCACCACCAGTAGGACCTGCCTTAGGTGCAAAGGGTGTTAATATAATGGAATTTTGTAAGCAGTTTAATGCAAGAACACAAGACCAAGCAGGTAAGATTGTTCCTGCTATTATTACTGTTTATGCTGACAAATCCTTTGATTTTGTAATTAAAACCCCACCTGTTGCTGTGCAACTAAAAGACGCAGCTAAGTTGAAGAGCGGTTCAGCCGAACCAAACAGAAACAAAGTTGCTACTTTAACAATGGATCAGATTAGAACTATTGCCGAAGCAAAAATGGTAGATTTGAATTGCTTTACAATAGATGCAGCTGTTACAATTGTAAAGGGTACGGCAAGAAGTATGGGTATCACGGTTAAAGAATAGTCTTTAATCTAATTATTTAAATTTATTAAAAGTAAAAATGGCAAAAATATCGAAGAAACAGAAAGAGGCTTTGGCAAAGTTTGATGTTGCAAAAGCGTATTCTTTGGAAGAAGCCGTTAAAGTTGTCAAAGACATTACCTTTACAAAATTTGATGCATCTGTTGATGTAGATGTTCGTTTGGGAGTAGATCCCCGTAAAGCGAATCAAATGGTAAGAGGTATTGTAACTTTGCCTCATGGAACGGGTAAAACCAAAAGAGTGCTTGTACTTTGCACACCTGACAAAGAAGATGAAGCTAAAGCAGCCGGAGCTGATTATGTCGGATTGGACGAATATGTTGACAAAATAAAAGGCGGTTGGACGGATGTCGATGTTATTATCACAATGCCAAGTGTAATGCCTAAAATAGGGGCATTAGGGAAAATATTAGGTCCTCGTGGCTTAATGCCTAACCCTAAAACAGGTACAGTTACAATGGAAATTGGAAAAGCCGTTCAGGAAGTCAAAGCCGGTAAGATAGATTTTAAGGTTGATAAGTTTGGAATCATTCATACAAGTGTTGCTCGTGTATCATTTGAACCAACAAAGATATGCGAAAATGCTTTGGAGGTTCTTAATGCAATTATCAAACTTAAGCCATCAGCAGCGAAAGGAACTTATATGAAGAGTGTAACACTATCTTCAACTATGAGTCCGGGAGTGAAAGTTGATGTGAAATCTATAACTAAGTAATCTCATTAAAATATACAGATATGAGAAAAGAAGATAAAGCTCAATTAATAGAATCTATAGGAGTAGAAATTGCTAAGTATCCTTATGTGTATCTTGTGGATATAGAAGGTTTGAATTCCGTTGATACAGCAAAACTTAGACGTTTGTGCTTCCGTAGAGAGGTTAAACTTTTGGTAGTAAAGAATAAATTGTTAATTAAGGCAATGGAACAATCCAGTGTCGATTATTCCGAATTATTATCTACTTGCAAAGGAGCGACCTCTATTATGCTTTCCAATGTAAATAATGCACCCGCAAAATTAATAAAGGAATTTAGGGCAACAAGCGAAAAACCTATATTAAAGGCGGCTTATGTGGAAGAGTCATTCTATTTTGGAGATACAAGTTTAAATGATTTGATTACAATTAAATCTAAGAATGAGCTTGTTGCAGATATTATTCTTGCATTGATGTCTCCAACTAAGAATGTTGTAAGTACATTGCAGTCAAGTGCAAATACATTGTCAGGTGTAATAAAAACATTGTCTGAAAGGACAGAATAAAAAACAAAAAGTAAAGTAATTTATTGTAAAACATTAAATATTTAATAAAATGGCAGATTTAAAAGCGTTTGCAGAACAATTAGTTAATCTAACTGTAAAAGAAGTAAAAGAATTAGCAGACATCTTAAAAGAAGAATATGGTATTGAACCGGCAGCAGCAGTAGCAGTAGCAGCTCCTGCAGCAGGCGGAGCTGCCGTAGCCGCAGAAGAGAAAACATCTTTTGATGTTATCTTGGCAGAAGCAGGAGCATCTAAACTTAATGTTGTTAAGTTGGTAAAAGATCTTTGCAGCCTTGGATTGAAGGAAGCTAAAGAACTTGTAGATGCAGCACCAAAACCTTTGAAGGAAGGAGTTTCTAAAGACGAAGCAGAATCTTTGAAGAAAGCGTTAGAAGAAGCAGGTGCAAAGGTTGAAGTTAAGTAAATCTATTTCACCTCAATAATTTAAGGAATAAGGTATTCTTATTAATAGGATACCTATTCCTTGTTTATATTTATTCTATATTGGTTTAATTTTAATAAAATAATTACCTTGGCAACAAAAAAACCAACCGTAGTAAGTTTTGCAACAGTAAAACAATTCAAATATCCGGATTTTTTGGATATTCAGTTGAAATCTTTCAAGGATTTCTTTCAATTAGAAACAAATGCGGAGAACAAAAAAGATGAAGGTCTCTATAAAGTATTTGCAGAGAGTTTTCCTATAACAGATGCACGTAACAACTTTGTCCTTGAATTTTTAGATTATTTCATTGACCCTCCTCGTTATTCTATAGAAGAATGTATAGAGAGGGGTTTAACGTTTAGTGTGCCGTTAAAAGCAAAATTAAAGTTATACTGTAACGACCCGGAACACGAAGAATTTGAAACAATAATACAAGATGTATATTTGGGAATGATTCCTTATATGACACCTAAAGGAACGTTTGTGGTTAATGGAGCGGAACGTGTTGTTGTTTCTCAGTTGCATCGTTCTCCCGGAGTATTCTTCGGAACGAGTTTGCATAATAACGGAATGCAATTATATTCGGCAAGAATTATTCCGTTCAAAGGTTCATGGATGGAATTTACAACAGATATAAATAATATAATGTATGCATATATTGATAGAAAGAAAAAATTGCCTATCACTACATTATTAAGAGCCATAGGTTATGAGACTGATAAAGATATATTGGAAATATTCAATCTTGCAGAGGAGATAAAGGTTAGTAAGACAAATTTGAAAAAAGTTATTGGTCGTCGCCTTGCAGCAAGAGTTGTTCGTACATGGATAGAAGATTTTGTTGATGAAGATACGGGTGAAGTTGTTTCCATAGACAGAACGGAGATTATTATAGACAGAGAAGTTGAACTTACGGAAGAGTATATAGATGCCGTACTTGATGCTGGCATTAAGACCATATTAATACATAATAGCGATGCATCCGCAAGTGATTACTCAATAATTTTTAATACATTACAGAAAGATACAGCTAATAATGCCAAGGAAGCTGTTGAATATATTTATAGACAATTACGCAATGCCGAGCCGCCTGATGAAGAAACGGCAAGAGGTATTATAGATAAATTGTTCTTTTCCGATAAGCGTTATGATTTAGGTGATGTTGGTCGTTATCGGATTAACAAAAAACTTAATCTTAATACGAGTGCAGATATTAAGGTTCTAACTAAGGAAGATATAATCTCAATCATTAAGTATCTGATTGAACTGATTAATTCAAAAACCGAAGTTGATGATATTGACCACTTGAGTAACCGTAGAATCAGAACGGTTGGTGAGCAGTTATATGCTCAATTTGGAGTGGGACTTGCTCGTATGGCAAGGACTATACGTGAAAGGATGAACGTAAGAGATAATGAAGTTTTTACGCCGATAGATTTGATAAATGCAAAAACTTTATCATCGGTAATAAATTCGTTCTTTGGAACAAATCAATTATCGCAATTTATGGATCAAACCAATCCATTATCAGAAATAACTCATAAGAGAAGGATTTCAGCGTTAGGTCCCGGCGGTTTATCAAGAGAGAGAGCGGGCTTTGAGGTGCGAGATGTGCATTATACTCACTACGGACGTCTATGTACAATAGAAACTCCTGAAGGTCCTAATATTGGACTTATTTCTTCATTATCTGTATTTGCGAAAATAAACTCATTAGGTTTTATAGAGACTCCTTATTACAAGGTTGAAAATAGCAAGGTATTAAAGAAAGAAGACCCTATCTATCTTTCAGCAGAGGAAGAGGAAGATAAAATCATAGCACAGGCAACGACAAAGAGTAGCGAGGACGGTAAGATAATAGATGAAAAGGTTAAGGCTCGTCAGATGGCGGATTTCCCTATTGTTACATCTGACAAGGTTGATTTAATAGATGTCGCATCAAATCAAATTGCTTCAATAGCAGCTTCTCTCATTCCATTTCTTGAACACGATGATGCTAACCGTGCGTTAATGGGGTCAAATATGATGCGTCAGGCTGTTCCATTACTAAACCCTGAGATTCCTATTGTTGGTACCGGTATAGAGCCATCTGTTGCAGTTGATTCAAGAGTATTGTTGCAAGCGGAAGGAGATGGTACTGTTGAATATGTTGATGCTCGCAAGATAGTAATCAATTATAATTTAAGTGATAAAAATCGCTTGGTAAGTTTTAAAGAAGAAACAAAGGAATATTTCTTTACTAAATTTCAACGAACGAATCAAAGTACATCTATTAACCTTCGTCCTATTGTTCATAAAGGTGATAAGGTTAAAAAAGGGCAAGTTCTTTGCGAAGGATATGCAACAAAGGATGGAGTGCTTGCTCTGGGACGTAATTTGCAGGTTGCATTTATGCCTTGGAAAGGATATAATTATGAGGATGCAATTGTTATTTCGGAACGTGTGGTTAAAGAAGATATTTTTACATCCGTGCATGTTGAAGAATTTATAACAGAGGTGCGTGATACAAAACGTGGTTTGGAAGAACTTACTCGTGATATACCAAATGTAAGTCTTGAAGCAACAAAAGATTTGGACGAGAACGGCATCATACGTATCGGTGCGGAAGTTAAGGAAGGGGATATATTAGTTGGAAAAATTACACCTAAGGGTGAAACAGACCCTACTCCTGAGGAAAAACTTCTTCGTGCTATTTTTGGAGATAAAGCGGGTGATGTGAAAGATGCATCATTGAAAGTACCTCCTTCTTCAAGCGGTATAGTTATTGGCAAGAGACTATTTACTAAACTTCAAAAAGATAAAAAGACAAGAGCGAAGGATAAGGATATCCTTGCTAAGCTGAAAGAGGAATGTGATAAGAAAATTGCTGATTTGGAAGCGAAACTTGTTGATAAACTTTATATCATTTTGGTTGGTAAGAGTTCTGCCGGAGTTTATACTAATTACAAAGAAGAGATTATTCCTAAAAAGTCTAAATTCAATCAAAAAATATTAGCATCAATAGATTTCAATAACATAAATCCTAATCATTGGACAAGTGATGAGACAACCAATTCTTTTGTGAAGGAATTAATTCATAACTATAATATCTGTGTTAGTGAAATACAAGGAGCGTATGCAAGGAAGAACTTTACGGCGACCGTAGGCGATGATCTTCCGGCTGGAATAGTGCAAATGGCTAAGGTTTATCTGGCTAAGAAACGCAAATTGAAAGTTGGCGATAAAATGGCAGGTCGTCACGGAAACAAAGGTATTGTTGCAAAGATTGTACGTGAGGAAGATATGCCGTTTTTGGAAAGCGGTAAGCCTGTGGATATAGTTCTTAATCCGCTTGGTGTGCCTTCTCGTATGAATTTGGGACAAATTTTTGAAACTGTGTTGGGATGGGCTGGTCATGAGTTGAATATGCGTTTTGAAACTCCAATATTTGACGGAGCAACATTAGAGCAGGTAAATACTTATATGGATAAAGCCGGTTTGCCGCAGAATGGTAAGTGCTATTTGTACGATGGTGAAACAGGAGACAGATTTGATCAGCCTGCAACCGTAGGATATGTGTATATGCTCAAATTGCATCATATGATTGACGACAAAATGCATGCAAGATCCATAGGTCCGTACTCGCTAATCACTCAACAACCGCTCGGAGGTAAGGCTCAATTCGGCGGACAGCGTTTCGGAGAAATGGAAGTTTGGGCTTTGGAGGCATTTGGGGCTTCCCACGTGTTGCAAGAGGTCTTAACGGTTAAATCCGATGACGTTGTGGGGCGTGCAAAGGCTTATGAGGCAATTGTCAAAGGCGAAAATATGCCTACACCTGGTATTCCCGAATCATTCAATGTACTCGTCCATGAGTTGCGAGGCTTAGGTTTGGAAATAAATTTTGAACAAAAGGACATAAAATAAAATAAGAGAAAAATAAAACGCCGTTTGGTTAAAATGAAACGGCGTTTTATTGCAACGAAACGCCGTTTTGTAAAAGTAAAACAGCCTTTCGTTGAGCCTATATAAAACAACAAGAAATAAGGTCAATAAAAATATATGGCAACAAATAAAGAAAATTTGACAAACAGTAGTTTTAATACAATAACTATCAGTTTAGCATCTCCCGAATCAATTCTTCAGCGTTCGAGAGGTGAAGTCTTAAAACCGGAAACCATAAATTACAGGACTTATAAGCCTGAAAGAGACGGGTTGTTCTGCGAACGCATTTTTGGTCCCACAAGAGATTGGGAGTGTCATTGCGGAAAATATAAACGAATCCGTTATAAAGGTATTATTTGCGACCGATGTGGTGTGGAAGTTACCGAAAAAAAGGTGCGTAGAGAGAGAATGGGGCATATTCAGTTGGTTGTGCCGGTTGCTCATATATGGTTCTTCCGTTCATTGCCTAATAAAATAGGTGCATTGCTCGGATTGCAAAGTAAAAAGTTAGACCAGATTATTTATTATGAGAAATACATTGTAGTTAATCCTGGTATAAAGGAACAAGACGGAATAAATCAATTAGATTTTCTTTCTGAGGAAGAATATTTCTCAATCATAGAGAATCTGCCTTCTGATAATCAGGTATTGGATGATGATGACCCGAATAAGTTTATTGCTAAAATGGGGGCAGAAGCAATATATGACCTTTTGAAGCGATTGGATTTGGATAAATTATCTTATGAATTACGCCATAAAGCAAATACCGAAACATCACAACAACGTAAGCAGGAAGCATTAAAAAGATTGAATGTTGTTGAGGCTTTTCGTGAATCAAATACAAGAGTAGAAAATCATCCCGAATGGATGATTGTGAAAGTTATACCTGTTATTCCTCCTGATTTAAGACCATTGGTGCCTTTGGATGGAGGAAGATTTGCCACCTCCGACCTAAATGACCTTTACCGTCGTGTGATAATAAGAAATAATCGCTTGAAACGTTTGATTGAAATCAAGGCTCCTGATGTTATTATGCGTAATGAGAAGCGTATGTTGCAGGAAGCGGTTGATTCTTTATTTGATAATTCGCGTAAAGTGTCTTCGGTTAAAACGGAATCAAACAGAGCTCTGAAATCTTTGTCGGATAGTTTGAAAGGTAAGCAGGGTCGTTTCCGTCAAAACTTGTTAGGTAAGCGTGTTGATTATTCCGGTCGTTCGGTAATTGTTGTCGGTCCCGATTTGCAAATGCATGAATGCGGTTTGCCTAAGGATATGGCAGCGGAATTGTTTAAGCCGTTTATCATTCGCAAGATGTTGGAACGCGGCATAGTGAAAACGGTTAAATCTGCCAAGAAAATTGTTGAGAGAAAGGACGCTGTGGTTATGGAAATCTTGGAAAACGTTATCAAAGGACACCCTGTTCTTCTTAATCGTGCTCCAACCCTTCACAGATTAGGTATTCAGGCATTCCAACCACGCTTGGTAGAAGGCAAGGCAATACGTCTGCACCCTCTTGTTTGTACTGCATTCAATGCGGACTTTGACGGTGACCAGATGGCAGTACATGTTCCGCTTGGAAATGCTGCCGTATTGGAAGCACAAATGCTTATGCTTGCTTCACACAACATTCTTAATCCTGCCAATGGAGCCCCTATCACAGTGCCTTCGCAGGATATGGTTTTGGGACTTTATTATATGACAAAAGGATGCAAGTCCGATAAAGACCAAACGATAAAAGGAGAGGGTAAAATATTTTATTCTCCGGAAGAAGTTCAGATTGCCTATAATGAAAAGGCTGTTAATCTGCATGCATGGATTAAGATAAGGACAACTATCAAAGATGATAAAGGTCAATTCAAAACACAACTTCTGGAAACGACTGTCGGACGAGTTTTGTTCAATATGGTTGTTCCTGAAAGTTATGGATATATAAATGCAGAATTAAAGAAAAGTATATTAAGAGATATTATAGGCAATATTCTTAAAGAATGCGGAATGGCTAAAACAGCAAAATTCCTTGATGATATTAAGAATATTGGGTATAAAATGGCGTTTAAAGGAGGTTTATCTTTCAATCTTGGTGATGTAATAGTACCTGAAGAAAAGGTACAACTCATCAATGATGCCGAAAGTAAAGTTGATGAGGTTATGACCAATTATCAAATGGGATTTATAACTAATAATGAGCGTTATAACCAGATTATTGATATTTGGACGGACACTAATCGTTTGCTGACTAATGAAGTGTTAAAGCATATTTCGGAAGATAGGCAGGGATTTAATCCTGTTTATATGATGTTGGACTCCGGAGCCCGTGGAAGTAAAGAACAGATTCGCCAGTTAGCAGGTATGCGAGGTTTAATGGCTAAACCTCAAAAATCAGGCTCATCAGGAGCAGAGATTATAGAGAATCCCATCATTTCTAACTTCCGTGAAGGATTATCTGTCTTGGAATACTTTATCTCTACTCACGGAGCGAGAAAAGGTCTTGCCGATACTGCTTTGAAGACAGCCGATGCTGGTTATTTGACACGGCGTTTGGTTGATGTTGCTCATGATGTTATAATAACAGAAGAAGATTGTGGTACGTTAAGAGGTATTCCTACTACAGCGTTGAAGAAGAATGAAGAAGTGGTACAGACGCTTTATGACAGAATTCTCGGACGTGTTACTTTGCATGATATAGTTCATCCTCAGACAGGTGAGATAATAGCTCGTGCAGGAGATGAATTAAATGAGGATATATGTCAAAAGATAGAGCAATCTCCTATTGAAGAAGTAGAGATTCGTTCCGTGCTTACTTGTGAAGCAAAGCAGGGTGTTTGTGCAAAGTGTTACGGTCGTAATCTTGCAACGGCTCGTATGGTGCAAAAGGGGGAATCCGTAGGTGTTATCGCCGCTCAATCAATTGGAGAGCCGGGAACACAGCTTACTTTGCGTACATTTCACGTCGGAGGTGTTGCCGGAGGAAATATTGGTACGACTTCAAAGATTATTGCGAAGTATGATGGTTTGCTCCAAATAGATGAGTTGAGAGATGTTAAGTATAAAACCGAAGAAAAGGAGGATATACATATTGTTATCGGACGTTCTGCCGAAATGAGAATAATTGATGCCAAAACAAACGCTATTCTTGCATCGGATAATATTCCTTATGGTTCTAAACTCTATTTTGAAAATAATGTTCAGGTTAAGAAAGGAGATGTTATCGCAGAATGGGACCCTTATAATGCGGTTATAATATCGGAAGCCGTAGGTAAGGTGTCATTTGAATCTATAATAGAAGGTGTAACCTTTAAAGTAGAGGCTGATGATCAAACAGGATTACAAGACAGAGTGATAATAGAATCTCGCCAGAAGACAAAGAATCCGTCTATCAGTATTGTTGATTCAAAAGGTGAGGTTTTGAAAACTTATGACATACCTGTTGGGGCGCATCTTATGGTAGAAGATGGACAGAAACTCAAAGCAGGAGACAGTCTTGTTAAGATTCCTCGTTCATTCGGCAAAGCCGGAGATATTACAGGAGGTTTGCCGAGAGTAACTGAACTATTTGAAGCCCGTAATCCGTCAGACCCTGCTATTGTTGCCGAAATTGATGGTGTTGTTTCGCTGAATAAGAAACTTAAACGCGGCAATAGAGAGATTGTAATCACAAGTAAAACGGGTGAAACGCGTTCTTATTTAATTTCTACAAGCAAGCAGATTCTTGCTCAGGAGAACGACTATGTGAAGGCAGGAACTCCACTATCGGAAGGGGTTATTACTCCCGCCGATATCCTTGCTATTAAAGGACCTATGAAGGTACAGGAGTATATTGTCAATGAAGTGCAGGAGGTTTATCGTTTGCAGGGCGTTAAGATTAACGACAAACATTTTGAAGTTATCGTTCGCCAAATGATGCGCAAGGTTGAGATAGAGGATCCGGGCGATACACGTTTTTTAGAGAGCGAAGTTGTGAATAAACTGGACTTTCAGGAAGAGAATGACAAGATTTTTGGAATGAAGGTCATTGAAGATAAGGGCGAAAGCGAAGATTGTTCAAATGGACAAATCATTTCCGCACGTAAATTGCGAGATGAGAACTCTTCATTGAAGCGAAGAGACAAGGCTTTGATACAAGCACGCGACGCACGTCCCGCAACAGCAAAGCAAATACTTCAAGGTATAACAAGAGCTTCACTTCAGACGAAGAGTTTCCTTTCTGCTGCTTCATTCCAAGAAACAACGAAGGTGCTAACCGAAGCAACCATCAATGCAAAAGTTGATTATCTTTTAGGTATGAAGGAGAATGTGTTGGTCGGACATTTGATTCCGGCAGGTACGGGCTTGAGAGAATACCAGCATATGTTCGTTGCAAATAAGGATGAATTGTCTGAATTATCTAATAGCGAGCCTGTGCAGATGGAGAGGAAGATTGAAAAAACAAAAACAAGAAACTATGGAAAATAACCCTAAAAACAATAAAATGGACATTGAATTGTCGGCAGACATTGCCGCAGGCGTCTATTCCAATCTTCAAATTGTAACTCATTCACCAACGGAAGTTATTATAGACTTTGTTCAGGTTATGCCGGCAATGCCTAAGGCTATGGTAAAGTCAAGAGTTATTCTTAACCCTCAGCATGCGAAACGATTATTGTATGCTTTGAAGGATAACCTTGACAAGTATGAGCAGCAGCATGGGGCTATTAAGGACATTGAACAGGGCGTTCAGTACGAACCTGTCAATCCTGTCGGGCAGGCTTAATGCGATGAATATTTTAATTAAAAGGAACGTTTTTCACAGCGTTCCTTTTTTTGTGATAACATAGCCTTAAATTTTCATAAAACCTTTGTCGGCAACGATAAAAGCACGTATCGCCCCGATAACATTTTCTTTCGTCAAAACCAAAGGCTGTTTCGTAATTCTGAAACAGCCTTTCATTTTAACCAAACGGCGTTTTGTAAAAATAAAACAATGTTTGGTGAGAGTATTGCGGCACAATAGAGTTATGATGCTTTATTGTGTAAGATTATTATGTGATTTTGATATTATTATTTCAGAAAGCATACAATTTCTCCGCTGCAACTATCCCTGCAAGCACCTGTTACAGAAGACAAAACATTGATTTGCTCCTCATATCGCAAGACTCCGAGAAATGCAAAGATTAAAGCCTCCTTGTAATCAATGATTGTGCGGTTGGGAATGGTGATTTGATACGGCGTAAGTGCCTTTATACGAGAGAGAAGGTAGGTATTGTATGCACCACCGCCCGTAATAAGAGTATGAGATTTGATGTTGGCGGAAATTTGCATTGCAATATGTTCGCAAAACGTTGATAATGTATCCTTAATGCTTAATTTATATTTGTCAAACAAAGGAAAAATGTTCTCAATCACCCATTCCTTGCCGAGCGATTTTGCTTTTGCGTCATTGTAAAAAGGCAAGGCGTTAAGATTGTCTAATAATGATTGATTGACAGAGCCTTCGGATGCCATTGTTCCTTGATTATCATATTTTAAATCAATGCTTTGAGCCAATGAATTAAGGACTAAATTCACCGGACACACATCGTATGCTATTCGTTTGCCGTTTTGCTCAAATGAAACATTGGCAAAGCCGCCAAGATTCACACAATAAGGGTATTGAGAGAACAAAAGCCTGTCGCCAATCGGCACAAGAGGGGCGCCTTGTCCGCCAAGAGCAACATCAAGTGAGCGAAAATTGCCGATGACACTGCATTTCGTTTCGGCGGAAATAGCGTTTAAGTCAGCGATTTGAGATGTGAATAGACGATAAGGCTGATGAAATATGGTTTGTCCGTGCGAAGAAATGAAATCGGGCTCAATTGAGTGGCGTTTTATGAAGTCCGCCGTCATTTTTCCGAACAAATGTCCCAGCCATACATTGTTGTATGCAAATGTTTGGGCATCGCAAATTTCGCAATCAATGATTCGCTGCCGTGTTGTGCTGTCATATTCTATTGTTTGAGCCTCCCGTATCTCCCAAATCCACGTTCCGTTCCTTAGTTCAAACTCGCAATATGCTATATCCAAGCCGTCGAGAGATGTTCCCGACATTAAACCTATTACTTTGTAGGTTTTGTTATTATGATTCATAGTTTTATTTTGATTTTGTTTGCTATGACCGTAGCAAAGAGCCGATTTTTATTGACAAATCGCAGAACAGAATTTTTGCATTAGCGTTTCGCTGTATGTGATAATTGGCTTCGTTGAGCAGCGAGTAGATTTGCTCCAAACGTTGCTGCGTTATAAATTTCGGAAAGTTGATTTTAAATTTTTCATCCTTGATTTCAAAAAAATCTTCCTTGCTTCCAATTCCCAGATTGATGTAAAGGGATTTACGAAACGCATTAATAGCCATAGCAAAGAAGAGTTTATGCTGTTCTCTGCCCCATTTGGCAAATTCTTCTCCCATTTCAATAATCTGGCTTATGTCTTTGGCGTATGCAAAGGTCGCCCGCGTCCAATCAATGAAGAATTCCTCAAATTTATCGCCGCTATCGGTATTCATATTCCTTGCTTTTATCAATGAGCCATCAGCGATTATTGCCTGCTTTTCTGCTTCCTCTTTGTTCAAACCACGTTCTTTGATGAGATATTCGGCAATCGTTCCGTTGGAAAGCGGCGGCACTTTGACCAATTGAGTTCTTGATAAAATGGTTGGCAATATGGCTTCCGAATTATCGGTGATTAAGAAGAATAAAGTCTTACCGTCAGGCTCTTCAAGCAACTTTAATAATTTTGGTGCGGCTTCGTAATGCAATTTATCAAAGCACCATACGATTGTAACCTTGTATTCAGCCTCGTAAGCCATTAAAGACAAGTCCGTAATCATCCTTGTAACATCTCTTACGTTGATAACACCTTGCTTATTGCCTACATCAAGCGTATTATACCAAGATTCCAAGTCAATATAACCAGCGTTCGCTATTACGAAATCACGAAATTGAGGCAGGAAGAGATATGATTCGTTGTTCTTATCAACATCCAACTTTGATGAAGTGGTGTTTGGGAAAAACAGATGCAAATCCGGATGAGCCAATGCTTCGTATTTGATGCACGAAGGGCATTTTCCACACGAATCTGCTTGAAGTTCACCTTCGGAAGAGGCGTTAAAGTATTGTTTATTCGTGCAATTGATGAATTGAGCGTAAGCAAGAGCCACCGCAAATGTGCCTGCACCCTGCTGTCCTAAGAAAAGTTGAGCGTGGCTTATCCTTTGATTTTTTACAATTTTGATTAGGGAGTTTATAAGCTTGGTTTGCCCTGTGATTTGTGAGAATTGCATAAGTTAGTGTTTGGTTTTGGAATTGCACAATAAAAAAACAAGGGATTTAAGAGGTATAAGCCTTGTTTCTTAAATCCCTTTGATGAGATGAAGATTGTTTTTAATATTCAAAATTAGGGTTTGGATTAACGGAGTCTTCAAATTCTGTTTCTTGTTGCTCATTTCTGCGTATTTTTGAGGTGTGTGGAGATAAAGAATTAATCATTGCTCCAAGCATTCTGGTCATTTCTTCCATATATTCGCTTGAAGCATTTAGTTGTTCGTCGGTAATAACGCCGCCTTTGTGAGCCATAGCCGTGCGAACTACGCATTCACGTAAAGAAGTCTTTGCATCCTTCAAAAAAACTACGAATTGGGCTTTTTGACGTGCTGATCCCTCTGCAATATTAATTACGATGTCGGCAGCGGATTCAAGCAACGGTTTGCCGATAGTTTGATAATCTAATTCACAAAAGTCTTTTACTTGCGTTTTTGCCCATTGATAATAATCCAATGCTTTGTGATAAACTCGGAGTTCTTCAAATCGGAAGAAGCTTCCTTGTTGTCTTTCCTGGTTTTCCATAAAAAAGATGTTTAATTTATTAGTATTTTTTAATTAAGTTTGTGTTTAATATGTTTATATCTGATTATATTATTCTGTTCGTTGATATGGTTTATTTCATATCAGAGAAATATTTCATGAATTGCACCCTTAAAAATGCGGAAGGTTGATTTGATTTCAGGGATATCTTACCTCTAAATTCTTCTATGGTGTTATATTTATGTTTTAGCATATATTGAGCCAAAAATTCGTTGCATTCGGTAATAAAATCAATGCCTTTGTCATAAAGAGATGAGACTATCTGTACGGTATTCGCACCAGCCAACAAAAGTTTTACTGCATCCGCTTCATTATGAACTCCTCCGCCGGCAGTTAATGGACATTTAACCACATTGGAAAGAATTGCCGTCCAACGGATAGTTTCATATATTTCGTCTTTGTTTGTAGTTATATGAGCGGGTTTTGCTTTCAATTCGTCTATATCAACATCCATCATCATAAAACGATTGAAGATATTGATGTTTGCAATGCTCATCAGCGATAGACGCTGAACAAAATGAGCCAAATCGGTAAAATGATTACTTATCTTAACAGATATGGGTATTCTAACTGCTCTTCGTATTATTCTTATGGTGTCTTCGTAAAATCTTTCCACATCATCGGTTGTCATATTCACATCGGAGGGCAGTAAAAACATATTTAATTCTATTCCATCAGCCCCTGCCTGTTCTATATTGGTGGCAAAATTCAGCCATTCGGCACTTGAAATACAATTAATGCTTGCAATGATAGGAATTTTGACGGTTTGCTTTGCTTTTTGAATTAAATCAATATATTTATCAACCGCATGCGATTGAGAATAGTTCATAACATAATCATAAGCCTCAGGAAAAGTATAAAATTCTTGATTTCTTACATTATTACTTGTTTCGTTGAGTATCTGTTCTTCAAATATTGATTTAAGTATAACGGCACCGGCGCCAGCCTTTTCAATCTTCTTTATAGTTTCAATATCAGATGTTAAACCACAACTTCCTACTATAATAGGGCTACTAATTTCCAAGCCCATAAACTTTGTTTTCGTGCTCATAAATACATTTTTTGAGTGAGCAAAAATAAGTATTTAATTTCATAGACACAACTTTCGTAGTGTTTTTTTTTGAAAAAAATTATTCATAATGAAAAAAAGGCGTATCTTTGCAGCCGTTTTTAACAAATATCTTGGAGAAAATTTATGAATAAAGAGAACAACAAAACGGAAAATAAGAACTTGGCAGTTGGAGAGGTTATTACAAAAACCGAAATCTTCATTGAAAGAAACAAAAAGTTGCTTTCCATTATAGCCATAGCCATAGTATTGATTGTAGGCGGTTGGTTGGCATATTATAACTTTGTTGCCATACCGAAAGAGAAGAATGCGGCGGCGGATTTGTTCCCTATACAGCATTATTTCGGCACAAAAGATTATGACAAGGTGCTTAACGGAGACGGCAAGCACATGGGAGCAATAGCATTCATTGATACATACGGTTCGGGTAAGAGCAGCAATTTGGCAAAGTATTATGCGGGCGTGGCATACGTTAATAAAAAAGATTTTCAGAAAGCATTAGATTATTTGGAAGATGCTAAATTTAACGATTTATTGCTTGCACCGATAGCAAAGATGCTTATAGGGGATTGTTACGCAGAGTTGAAGCAAAATGACAAAGCAATAAAATATTATGAGCAGTCGGCAACTTACGATAATGATATGACGTCGCCGGCAGCCTTGATGAAATTGGGTTCTTTGTACCAAATGAACAAAGAATATGAGAAGGCATTAGACGCATTCAAAAAAATAAAGCAAGATTATCCTCGTTCAATGGAATATCAGGAGGTAGAAAAATACATATCTCAAACAGAAGCCTTGTTGAACAAGTAAAGATAACATCTTTACGCTAAATCGTATAAATAAAGAGCAGGTTCAGACTTGCTCTTTTTTGTTTTATAGAAACAGAACGCTGTTTCGTCCTCACGAAATCAAGTAATATTTTCCTAAACCCTTGTTTTATTTTCCCGAAACAGCCCTTCATAAAAAATTAATGTCAGTCCGACACGGACAAACAGCCTTTAAGTTTCCCCTTTCTATCATTCTGATTTGTAATACATCCGTTTAGAGAATTTTTGCTTAACTTTGCTCGCAAAATGCAAAAACTATTAATAATAAATAAAGTCTATTTATGGTTGATGTAAATGATGAATATGAGGTAGAAAAAAGAGTTAATTACAAAGGTGAGTTATATTCTGTTAGAAACAATGGTGCTGTTATGAGACATACTCCAGATGGGAAGAAAACACGTCCTACTGATAATAAATGGACGTTTGGAAAGTCTAATAACAAAACAGGGTATATGGAAATTGCTTCAGTACGAGTTCATAGAATTGTAGCAATGGCTTTTTGTGGAGAGCCACCTACAAAAGAATATGTTGTAGATCATATTGATACTAATCGTCAGAATAATCGTCCAGAAAATTTAAGGTGGGTAACGAGATTAGAAAATGCTTTGCTTAATCCAATTACTGTTAAACGAATTGAAGAAGTCTGTGGAAGTATTGAAGCGTTTCTTAAAAATCCTGCTAAGTATAGAGATAAGTTCCCAGAGCCAAATTTCAACTGGATGTGTACTGTAAGTAGAAAAGAAGCACAAATAAGTAAAGAACGCTTATTAGAATGGGCTAAAATAAAAGTAGTAAAACGATATTCAGAACATGGACATTTAGAAAAATGGATATATGATGAACCAATTACTATGTCGCAAGAGAGATCTAATAGTAAAGATCCATTGATACAAGAGGAATTACCTAGTAATTGGAATACTTTTGGATGGGCAGAAACAGAAAATGATAATAAATCTGCTCATAAAGGAGATTTACGTGAAAATTATAATGAGTTCTATTATCCAGAAGAAAAAATTTATTTAACAGATTCTTTGACGGATGGAGCAGTTCAGCGTAAATGGAAAACTCCGAGTGAATTTCCAAATACTCCTGACAATAATGGTATAAATCAATTACTTATATATGCAAAAAAGTTAATTGCGGATACAATTTTTTCTAAAAATCAATATGGGGAGGATAGAGTTGTTAGTTCTGTTCTTATTAATGATAAACAATCTATACTTGTTTGGACTAAAAATATGACAAGATCTATTAAGCCTTACGCTTTGGCTAAAATTACATATGTAAATGGCAAATATGAACACGAAAGCATTTCTACTTTCTTTTCCGCTGAAGGTGCTGAAAAGCAATACACCATATTGCAGGGACTTGAATGGACAGGCGTAGACCCTATAGATGATTATATGTAAAGACAGATTTTATTGGCTTTTTAGAATCATTTGCACAAAATAAAATAAAAATAAAAGTTTGATGAATTACATAAGTATTTAATGCAACTAAAGAAAGTCATTTACTTTAATAGTTTTAATATTTATCTAATAAAAAGATATATTTTATACTCCTGAAAGGTAGTATATAGTGTTTTATTTTCCCCTTTCTATCATTCTGATTTCTAACACACCCGTTTAGAGAATTTTTGCTTAACTTTGCAAACACAATAAGATAAACGAGAATTATAATATCTAACAAAACAAATATAAAACAATGAGTAAAAAGATTTTAATCAACGAAGCGGCGGATATGGTCAAGGATGGAATGACCCTTATGATAGGCGGATTTCTTGCTGTGGGCAGTGCCAATAAGATTATAGAGAAAATTGCCGACAAAGGCGTAAAAGACCTTACGGTTATTTGCAATGACGCATCCTATCCCGACAAAGGTATCGGTCTTTTGATAGCAAAGGGCTGCGTAAAGAAATGTATAGCATCGTATATCGGCTCAAACCCTATCGCAGGCGATATGATGAACAGCGGAGAGATAGAAATGGAACTCGTACCGCAAGGAACACTTGCCGAAAGAGTGCGTTGCGGAGGAGTAGGTCTTGGAGGATTCCTGACCAAAACAGGTATCGGCACGCTGGTTGAGCAAGGCAAACAGAAGATTAAAGTCAATGATGAAGAATTTCTTTTGGAACTGCCGCTGCATGCTGATGTCGCTCTTATCGGAGCAAGCCTTTGCGATAAGCATGGCAACATTATTTACAACGGAACGAGCCAAAATTTCAATCCTTTAATGGCTATGGCTGCCGATGTGGTGATTGCCGAAGTCAAAGACGAGGTTGAAGAGATGAAATCAGAGACAATTCACACGCCTTTTATGTTTGTGGATTACATAGTGAAGGCTTAACGAAATATAAAGATAATTTACAGGACGATAATCATAAAAAAATAAAAGAAATGGAAGTAAAATCTAAAATAAGAGTAAGGATGAGCAGCCACGATGCTCATTACGGAGGAAATTTGGTTGATGGCGCCAGAATGTTGAACCTTTTCGGTGATGTGGCAACTGAATTACTTATAATAAATGATGGAGACGAAGGTCTTTTTTGTGCTTATGACAAGGTGGAGTTTCTTTCGCCGGTGTATGCAGGTGATTATATTGAAGCGGTAGGAGAGATTGTGAGTATGGGCAATACATCAAGAAAAATGGTTTTTGAGGCGAGAAAGGTTATTGCTCCCCGTGCCGATATATCTGCTTCTGCTGCCGATGTGTTATCTGAACCTATAGTGGTATGCCGTGCAAGCGGAACATGCGTTGTGCCGAAACAATGCCAGAGAATCAAACATTAGTAAAGCGAAAGCAGACTTTATATTTATAAAACTTGATTGATATGGAAAAACTGATAATAACAGCCGCTATTTGCGGAGCAGAAGTTTTGAAGGAGCACAATCCAGCCGTTCCTTACACTGTTGAGGAATGTGTTCGTGAGGCTAAATCGGCTTATGATGCGGGTGCAAGTATTATTCATTTGCATGTGAGGTATGATGATGGCACTCCGACTCAGGATAAAGAGCGTTTCCGTGTGATAATGCAGGCAATTAAAGCAGTGTGTCCTGATGTTATCATACAGCCTTCAACGGGTGGTGCTGTCGGAATGACGGATGATGAACGTCTTCAGCCGACAGAATTGATGCCGGAGATGGCTACATTGGATTGTGGTACGTGTAACTTCGGCGGAGATGATGTTTTCACCAATACGGAGAACACAATAAAGTATTTTGGAGACCGAATGATAGAACGAGGTATCAAACCCGAACTTGAAGTCTTTGATAAATCAATGATAGAAATGGCTTTGCGTTTGCATAAAAAAGGACATATCGTAAAGCCTATGCACTTTGATTTTGTGATGGGTGTTAATGGAGGAATAGGAGGAGATATACGCGATTTTGTTTTTCTTCGCGGCTCAATTCCTTCTGATGCTACTTATACCGTTGCGGGCGTCGGACGCTATGAATTCCCACTTGCGGCTATGGCTATAATAGATGGCGGGCATGTTCGTGTGGGTTTTGAGGATAATGTCTATCTTTCAAAAGGTGTATTGGCAAAATCCAACGGCGAACTTGTGGCAAAAGTGGTTCGTTTGGCAAAAGAATTCGGCAGAGATATAGCAAACCCGCATGAAGCCCGCCAAATACTCGGCTTGAAGCCCATAAAGTAAAACGACTCTAAAATTGACTTCGGAGAAATATAATGAAAATGCTCATCTACAGTAAAATTTAAAATTGCTTGATTTACTTTTTCGTGACGCAAGTAAGAATGGGCTTGAGGCAAAGATAGAAAACGCTCAATAATATGGATGAAATAAAGACATTAGATGAATTTATAAGAAAACATGATAAAATAGAGAAACCGGGAAAGCATTTGTTGTTTTACAGAGGACACGGAGAACCAATAGAAGAAATTTTACCCATTCTTTTTAGAAAGCCGAGTAGAAAAAAAGAAGAACATTTGTTTTTTAAAAATGCTATAAAAGAGCATCCTAATTTATTTTGCGATGATAAAACGACATTGGAAAAACTTGTAAGAATGCAACATTATGGTATTCCAACCCGTCTGTTAGACATAACTCAAAATCCATTAGTTGCATTATACTTTGCTTGTTGTGATAAAGACAATAAAAAAGATGGGGAAGTTGTTGTGTTTTCAAAAATGTCGCGTCAAATAAAATTTTATGATAGCGATGCCGTTTCAATCCTTTCAAATCTATGTAAATTAGCGGGTAAATCAAAAGATTTTGATACGAAACTAAAAACAAAAGATTTTAACAACCAAAATAATATAGGCAAGCTACTTCACGCTATAAAAGAAGAAAAACCTTATTTTGTGAATATCATAGACCCTAAGGATATGAAAAGTTGTTTCTTTGTTTATGCTAAAAAAAACAACGATAGAATAAAGGCACAAAATGGATTATTTATAATCTATGGCATTGATAGTGATATAAACAAAGACATATTCAATAGACTTGTTATTGATAAAGATAGTAAAAAAGAAATTTTGAAACAATTAGAAAAAATAAACATAACGAACCAAACATTATTTCCTGAACTTGAAAGTACTGCAAATTATCTGAAAAATAAATATGGAGGAAAAGGTTAATGATTAAATCTCCACTGCATTATCCCAGTGGCAATAATCGTTTCGGTTTCTGCATATCGCATTTTAAAACTACCAGACTAACAAGCGTTAAAGCCTTATCTGACAAGGCTCTGATGAAACGCCGTTTCATTTGAATAAAACAAAGGAATATTTTTCTGAAACTTCGTTTGGTGAGAACGAAACGGCGTTCTGTAAAAATTAATGCAAGGACGACACGCATCAATGTTGCTATTAGGAAAGGTTTTCGGCTGATTATAGTGAAAATTCATTACCTTTGCACCTCCAAATTTTAATATATTTTCGGATTATGATGACATGTGATGATGCAACGATAAAAAGGATGGTGCTTCATAAGGTTGGAAACAAAACAAACAGCGAACCACTCGGGCTTTCAAAGGCTCCGTTCGCTCTTCACCCCGATATAAGCAGCCTTTTGCTTAAATACTTCCTTACGCCCTTTAAAAGCAATCTTTATTATACCTTTTTCCATGAGACCAATCTTGATATGAATAAGATATTCTATTGCTGCAAGGAGATATTCGCCGATTCGGAAGCCAATCTTTTCGGACAATCGTGCAATATAGCCAACCATCTGTACGATACTTCCATACATCCGAATATCAAATCAGGCGAATTGTATATTACTTACTTGGAAAACTGCTATCTTGACGGCGAAATACTTGATGCAATAGGGATATTCAAGTCCGAAAGCAAAGAAACCTACCTCAAAGTCTATCCTTACGGCGAGGGTTTTGAGATAGAAAGCGACAGCGGCATCAATATAAATAAACTGGATAAGGGATGCATTATATTTAATAAGGAAGAGGAGAAGGGATATGTCGTTGCGGTCGTAGATACCATTAGTCGCGGCAATGAAGCTGTGTTTTGGATTGATGACTTTCTGAATCTGCGTCAAAGAAAGGACAATTACTTCAATACGGAGCACGCAATAGATATGTGTAGAGGCTTTGTGAATGAATATCTTCCGACAGAATTTGAGATGAATAAAGCCGACCAGGCAGAATTGCTCGCAAAGAGTGCCGATTATTTCAAAGAACACAATCAATTTAGCCTTAACGATTTTAGGAATGCTGCTTTTGAGCAGCCGGAACTTCAAAACGCCTTTAATAATTACAAACAAAATTATGAGCAAGAGATGGATATGGAGTTCCAAGATAGTTTTACGTTGGACGATGAAGCCTTTCGAAAGGGACGAAATGCCTTTAAGAGTATATTGAAATTAGACAAGAATTTCACAATCTATGTTCATGGCAAACGGGAACGAATGGAACAGGGAACGGATGAGGCAAACAACTTGAAGTATTACAAGTTTTATTACGAGCAAGAGAGATAGCCGATGTCGGAATTAAGAGATATACAAGCCGTAATCAATAAAGAGTTGAGAGATTTTGAGAACCTGACAAACCAAAGTCTCAAAGAAGAAAAATATTTGCTCAAAGACATCATAGATTATGGCTTTTCCATCGGCGGCAAACGCATTCGCCCCACACTGATGTTTCTTATCGCTAATATTTTCGGCAGTCCCACGCCTGCCACTTATCGTTCCGCCGTCATATTGGAACTTATCCACACCGCATCTCTTACTCATGACGATGTGTTGGATGAAAGCGATATGCGGAGAGGGCGAAAGACCATTAATAAATGTTGGGATAACAACACGGCAATCTTATTCGGCGACTACCTTTACGGCAAATGCTTGCAGTTAATCAAGACAAGCGAGGATTTTAATCTGCTTCCCATCTACGCAAAGGTCGCAATAGCATTGCCCAAAGGAGAATTGCTGCAGCAAAGTGTTTCGCAATACGGCATTTATTCCGAAGAAGATTACTTTGAAATCATATATAACAAGACGGCATCCTTGCTTGAAGCCTCGTGTGAGGCTGGAGCAATGACCTGTAACGCCGTTTCGGATTACGCTCTTGCCAAAGAAATAGGGCGGAATCTTGGTATCGCTTATCAGATTAAAGATGATATTCTGGACTTCTCAATCAATAAGGATGTCGGAAAGCCAATCGGCAACGATATTATGGAGAAAAAAATCACTCTTCCTATGATTTATTTCCTCAAAAGCCTGCAAGAAGACAGGCGAAATGAGGTTCTGGCGTTCATAAAAGCCGATAACAAAGAGGAAAATCAAATAAAATCCCTCATCAATACTCTTTTGGAAGGTGATTTTATCAAGCAAGCGGAAGAGCAAGTGGCGTTTTACAGCAACAAAGCCAAGCAAATAATATCCTCTTTGCCGCAAAACGCATACTCAAAAGCCCTTTCTGATTTTGCCGATTACTTTATCGGCAGACAACAATAAAGGAGTAAATATATTATTCACTCCTTTAAATCCGTGTAAAGCCCATATCGGGCGTATGAAACTTAGAAACGTTCCTTGTGCATCAACTTTGCCTGACCCGAAATGGCAATCTTGCCGTCAGAATCTTCAAGTGTGCATTTCACAACCGCACGATGCTTCTCGCTATTGACCTCTACGACTTCAAATTTAGCCTTATAATCCGTGCCAACGAAGACAGGCGATAGGAAAGCCATCTCTTGATACATATATATTGTGCCTTCACCGGGGAATAACGTGCCAAAAACTTTGCTGAACACCGATCCGGCGAAAAATCCGTGCACTATGGGGCGTCCGAACGGCGTTTGGGCGGCGTAAGCCTCGTCAATATGGATAGGATTGTTGTCTCCCGTAACCTGAGCAAAGACATTGACGCGTTCCTGTGTGAAGTTGGTGTTATGAATGTAGGTATCCCCGACTTTTATCTTCTCCATAAGGCTTATTTTGCTGATTTAACGATGACGCAAGTACCCATTCCGCCTCCTATACAAAGGGATGCCAAGCCGTAAGTGTTGTTTGAACGCTTCATTTCGTGCAAAAGGCTGACCAAAATCCTGCATCCCGACGCTCCGACAGGATGTCCGATGGCTATTGCCCCGCCATTCTTGTTTGTTCTCTCATTCAACCATTCTCTTGTTACGTTATGCTGTTCGCTAAGTTGCTTCTGCACTCCTAATGCCTGAGCTGCGAATGCTTCATTCAACTCCAAAACGTCCATATCGCCGAGTTGCAAATCCGTTTTGCCCAAAGCGTTCTTTATAGCCGCAACAGGACCCAATCCCATAATGCTTGGCTCTACTCCTCCTTGACCTGTGGCTACTATTTCAGCCATTGGCGTCAGGTTCATCTCCTTTACGGCTTTTTCGGAGGCGATTAAGACAAACGCAGCCCCGTCATTGATGCCCGAAGCATTGCCTGCCGTTACCGTTCCGTCCTTTTTGAACGCCGGTTTCAAACTTGCCAACTTCTCCAACGAGGTTGTACGGTTCACAAACTCATCTTCGGCAAATGTAATGGTCGCTTTACGGGTCGCAATCTCCACAGGAACAATCTCATCCTTGAATTTGCCGCCGTCAATAGCCGCAATAGCCCTTTGTTGCGAAGTTATGGCGAGTTGGTCTTGCTCTTCACGACTGATATTCAGCATTTCGGCAACGTTTTCCGCTGTTATGCCCATGTGAAGGTTGCTAAAAGCGTCCGTTAATGAGTCATAAATCATGTGGTCTGTGATTTTCTGCTCGCCCATCTTGAATCCGCTGCGTGCAGAGGAAGGAATAATGAAGCCGGCTCCCGACATGGATTCCGCACCTCCTGCTAAGATGAGATTGGCTTCCGAAGAGCGGATGGCGTTATAGGCATTCATCACCGCCTTTAAGCCGCTTCCGCAAATCATATTCAAACCATAAGCCGGCACTTCCACAGGAATGCCCGCTTTTACCGCAATCTGTCGTGCTATTCCCTGACCTTGCCCTGCCATAAGGATGTTTCCCACTATCACTTCGTCAATTTTAGCGGGGTCAATCTTGGTTTCATTCAATATATTCTTCACAACGCTAACGCCAAGCTCCACAACAGGGACTTTTTCCAGCGTTCCGAGAAATTTTCCTACTGCCGTGCGCTTGGCAGATACTATAAAAACTCTTTCCATCTTTTGTTTTATATTTTTATTATTAAGTAAGTCCGTATTAAACGCTTGCAAAAATACAACAAATCTTTGTTTTGCAGTCCGCAAACGATGTTTTATTCTTTTGGAATCAGGTTCTGTTTTATTTGAATGCGGTAAATGGTTTTTGTTTGCTCGGTTATCTTAAATCTTTCGTCCAGTCGCTTACCCAGAATCCAAACAATATCATCGCCCGAGCAAAGAATCCACTGATTTTCCTTGTCAAGCAGGGAATACTTTAAGTTTGTAAAGAAATCACTCACCTTTTTGGTCTTCGCAAGTCCGATAGGAACGAAACTATCTCCCCGTTTCCATTTTCGCAAAGTAAGAGGGAATTTCAGTTTATCAAAATCCGTCATGGCAATCGTTCGTTCCTTGGGGATGGAAATGAAGTTCAAATCGCGCAGAATCTCAAATTCCAACTCCAAAGGCTCGTTCATCAGCGTCAAATCTTCGCTTATCGGATATTCTGCTTTGCTTTGGCTGCTTTCAATCTTGCTTATAATAATATATTGTCTGTCTCTGACGGCGCGAAAAGAGGCAGAAAAGAACTGTTTGCCCGAAATATCTTCCCAAATGCTTGCTTCTATGGCGTTGATGTTTGATTCGTTGAAGCCGAAATCAGATAATATCTCATACAAAAAGAGGTTTAAGGGCTTTAATTGTTTGAGTTTATCAATCGCAAGCCTCACAACATCGCCATCCTTCTCAACAACCTCTCCTCTGATACGCTCTATGCGCGCCCTGAAAACTTCTTCCGTTTGTGCGAAACGCTCAATATTCCGCCTTATAATGCTGTCAAAGTTCGGCGAAATCTCTCTAAAAATCGGGAAAACTTCGTTTCGTATTCGGTTTCTGGTGATTTTAAGGGATTGATTGGACGAATCGTTTATGTGCTTCACTCCTTCGGCGGCGGCAAAATCAACTATCTCTGCCTTGGTAGCAAACAACATCGGTCGCACAACGCCGTTTCGTTTTGGCAAAATGCCGTGTAAGCCCGCTATTCCCGTGCCTCGCAGCAGGTTAATGAAGAGAGACTCGGCAGAATCGTCATTATGATGAGCCGTAAGCAGATAATCGTATCCGTATCGTTGCTTTAAATCCTCAAACCATTGATAACGCAACTCTCTTGCAGCCATTTCGAGCGATATCTTTTGACTTTGCATATACGAAATGGTGTTAAAATCCTTTGTAAAGCAGTTTTCTATCCCCATTTGCTCACAATAATCCACCACAAAGTCCTTATCGCGGTCTGATTCCTCATCACGCAGGTGGAAATTGCAGTGTGCGACAGCGAAAACGTAGTTACAATCCCTCAAAAGCCTGCATAAAACCATTGAATCCACGCCTCCGCTGACTGCAACCAGCAGTCGGTCGTTTTTTGTGAAGAGATTGTGCTGCCGAATGAAGTTTTCAAATTCCTTAATCATCGTTTAGCGGTATTAATATTTGGTTTCGCCCCCATAAAACGCCGCAAAGTTAATAAAAATCTTTGCTTCCAACCGCATACAACTTTATTATATGAGCATACGACTTCCTTACAACGCCATCAACCTTTGTGCCAACGCCGCAAACCTTTGTTCCAACGCCCTAAATCTTCCTTTCAACGGCATATACCTTTATTATATAGGTATAAAACTTCCTTTCAATGCCGCCAACCTTTGTGCCAACGCCGTAAAACTTCCTTCCAACCGCATACAACTTTATTATATGGGCATACAACTTGCTTTCTTTCCATTTAAAAAGCCCTTTCATTCATCTAAAATCAAGTTTCGTTCGTGCAGGATTTGCTTTCGTTCCCGTAGAATTTGATTTGGTTGGGTGAAACATACGATGTTTCCGCCCGAAACATACGATGTTTTGACCCGAAACATACGATGTTTTGCCCGAAAACATACGATGTTTCACCCAACCTTATTTGATTACAGATGAATATTATTTGATTTTGGATGAATGAAACTTGATTATAGATGAATGAAAGGTGCGTGTCGCACAGACATTATTTGATTTTGCGGCGTTGGCAGGAAGTTGTTGGCGTATGAAAGGAAGTCGTATGCCCGTATAATAAAGGTGTATGCCCGTATAGTAAAGTTGTTGGCGTATGAAAGGAAGATATATGCCTATATAATAAAGGAGTATGCCGTTGGAAGGGCGTATTAAAAAATAAAAACCTAATTTTGCAGTTATTAAAGAAGGTTAAATTTATAGCATTATGAGAGAAAATTTTTTCAAAAGGACTTTTGCAGGCGGCATAATCAGGTTTGTATGCATCCTAATGGCGTTGCCGATGGCTGTTGTCGGCTTTCAAAGTTGCGAAAACGACTATGATTACCGCCGAAACGAAGAATTAAACCCCAGCGAACAGGTTATCGTCGTGCTGAAACCTGATATCAAAGCACGGGATGCTTTTAATTTTATAAACGAATTCAGCCTTCCCGTCTCCAAAATGACGCATAATAATTATGTTGTGAGCCTTCCGCCCGCCAATCAGCAGATTCTGATTGATGTTCTGATGGATAAAAACTATATTCACAGGAATGACAGCAGCACAATCCGCATTCGCCCCGATGCTGTGGGCAATCAGATGTTTCTTTCTTTGGTTTTGTATGATATGGACCTGCGTTCCAACCAGTCGGACTGGCTTTCCACGATGACCGAACTAAGTATTAAGGAATCGGATACTGCTTCGGGTGGCTACGAACTTACTTTCGAGATACCTAAATGGACGGCTGATTATTATGTTATGGCGTTTAAGACTTATGAAGCGGTGCAATCGGCGTATCCTTCCCAAGATTGGGCATATCCTGACGACCTTCCATAGCGTTGAAAGTGCGTGTCGCACCGACATTAGTGCGTGTCGCACCGACATTATTTGATTTTACGGCGTTGAAAGGGCGTATTAAAAAATAAAAACCTGATTTTGCAGTTATTAAATGAAGTTAAATTATAAATATTATGAGAAAAAAAATTTTTAAAAGGACTTTTGCAGGCGGCATAATCAAGATTGTATGCCTCCTAATGGCGTTGCCGATGGCTGTTGTCGGCTTTCAAAGTTGCCAAAGCGAAGATGATAACCAACCTAATCAAGTAACGGAAGCAACGGATGAAGTAGTGGTGAATCTAAAACCAAATACTAAAATACGGTATGCTTTTCGTATTATCAATGAAGTCAAACTTCCCGTTACTATGATGTACTATGGTGATTATGTTGTGAGCCTTCCGCCCGATAAACAGAAGGCTCTGATTGATGTTTTGAAGAAAAAAGACTATATTCTCAAGAGTGGCAGCGGCGAAATAGCCTTTGGTCCCGATGTTGTGGGCAATCAGATGTTTCTTTCTTTGGTTTTGTTGAATATGCACTTGCTTTCCAACCAGACGGATTGGCTTTCTACGATGGCGGAATTAGGTATTATGGAATCGGAAACTGCTTCGATAGGGCATATAATCTTTTTTCAGGTGCCGGAAAGCGAGATTTATTACTATCTTACTTTGTTTAAGAGATATGAAGCGGTGGAATCGGCAGACAGAAACGGCATTAATTACTATAAGAACGCCCTTCCATAGCGTTGAAAGTGCGTGTCGTTGTTATTAAATGAAGTTAAATTATAAATATTATGAGAAAAAATTTTTTTAAAAGGACTTTTGCAGGCGGCATAACCAAGTTTGTATGCCTCCTAATGGCGTTGCCGATGGCTGTTGTCGGCTTTCAAAGTTGCGAAAGCGAAGATAATAACAACCCAAACCAAGAATGGGATGGGATGGAAGAAGTAATCGTTAATCTGAAACCAAATGTTAATGCACGGGAGGCTTTTCGTATTATCAATGAAGTCGGTCTTCACGTTACTATGATGTTCTATGGTGATTATGTTGTGAGCCTTCCGCCCGACAAACAGCAGTTTCTGATTGATGCTTTGGTGAAAAAAGACTATGTTTTCCACTATGGCGGCAGCGCACTCTTCATTCGCCCCGACTCTATCGGCAATCGGATGTTTCTTTCTTTGGCTTTGCGTAATATGCACGTGCTTTTCAACCAGATGGACTGGCTTTCCACGATGGCGGAACTAAGTATTAATGAGTTGGGACCTACTTCCACTGGGTATGAAATCTTTTTTAAAGCGCCCCAAGCAAGGGTTGATTATTATCTTAGGTTGTTTAGGAGTTATGAAGCGGTGCAATCGGCAGACGTAAGCCGCTTTGAGTTATACACGGACGACCTTCCATAGCGTTGAAGCCAGATTTCCGTGTTGTAGAAGGCTGTTTTGAGTTGTTGTTGCGGGCAAAGAAATGCGGTATAATTTGGTTTGGAAACGTTGGTTTTTGCTTTAAAATGAATTTTTTTTGATTTAATGCTTGCGTAATCAAAAATAATGTTATACCTTTGCAGCCCGAAAAACACGTGTCTTGCGTTAGATATAATTATTTCTTGGGCATCCGCCAATCAAATAGGGTTGCATATCGGCAAGATTTATTCTTAAAACCATTGGCTGTGGTTTGGGAACATTGGTTCTTCGGTTAAAAATGACAATAATTGATAAGCGTTAAGCACTTTTTGATGCTAAATGTTTGTTAGTTGAAAAAAAAGTTGTACTTTTGCAGCCCGAATTTTCGGAAAAATGTAATATAAAAATAGAATAAAAGCGTAACATAATAAGATATGCCAACAATTCAGCAGTTAGTCCGTAAAGGACGTCAGAAGTTAGAATACAAGAGTAAATCTCCTGCTTTGGACTCTTGTCCTCAAAGAAGAGGAGTTTGCACGAGGGTTTATACAACTACACCTAAGAAGCCTAATTCTGCGATGCGTAAAGTAGCCAGAGTGAAACTTACCAATGGCAAAGAGGTGAATGCGTATATTCCGGGCGAAGGTCATAATTTGCAGGAACACTCTATCGTTATGATTAGAGGAGGCAGGGTTAAAGACTTACCAGGTGTTCGTTATCACATAATTCGTGGTGCTTTGGATACTGCTGGCGTTGATGGAAGAAAGCAACGCCGTTCAAAATACGGAGCAAAAAGACCAAAAGACGCTAAGAAATAAAATTAACACAGAAGGAAAGATAGCAAGATGAGAAAAGCAAAACCAAAAAAGAGAATCATTCTTCCTGATCCAAAGTTCAATGATACTTTGGTTACAAAGTTTGTTAATAATATTATGCTTGAAGGCAAGAAGACAATAGCATATAACATTTTTTATAACGCAATTGATATTGTATCCGAGAAATCTAATGAAAACGGCTTGGATGTATGGAAAAAAGCATTGGCAAATGTAACGCCTAATGTTGAGGTAAGAAGTCGTAGAATAGGTGGAGCCACATTTCAGATACCTTCTGAGATTCGCCCTGACAGAAAACAATCAATGGGTATGAAGAATTTGATAGGCTTTGCACGTAAGCGTAATGAAAAAACAATGTCATTGCGACTTGCAGGAGAGATATTGGCAGCATTTAAAGAAGAAGGTGCTGCGTTTAAGAAAAAAGAAGATATTCACAGAATGGCAGAGGCAAACAAAGCATTCTCCCATTTCAGATTCTAATTATAAATACAGTAAGGAAATATATTATATGTCGGATTTACACTTTACGCGGAACATAGGTATAATGGCTCACATAGACGCAGGTAAGACTACAACTACCGAGCGTATATTGTTCTACACCGGTAAGAGTTATAAGATAGGTGAAGTGCATGAAGGTGCTGCAACAATGGACTGGATGGCACAGGAACAGGAAAGAGGTATTACTATTACTTCCGCTGCAACAACTGTATTTTGGAAATATAATAACAATCAGTTTAAGATAAATATTATAGATACTCCGGGACACGTTGATTTTACTGTTGAGGTAGAACGTTCATTGCGTGTTCTTGACGGAGCGGTTGCTTTGTTTTGTGCCGTAGGAGGTGTAGAGCCTCAAAGTGAAACAGTATGGAGACAAGCAGATAAATATAATGTACCTCGCATAGGCTTTATTAATAAGATGGACAGAGCAGGTGCGGATTTCTTTAGTGTAGTAAATCAAATAAAAGAGCGTCTTGGAGCAAATCCTATTCCATTGCAGATACCAATAGGACAGGAGGATATGTTTAAGGGTGTTATAGATTTGATTTCAAATAAGGCATTGATGTATGACGAAGAGTCAAACGGAATGAAGATGTATGAGATTCCAATGCCCGAAGATTTGAAAGAAATAGCAGCAAAATATCGTAAAGCGTTGATAGAGGGTGTAGCCGAAGAAGACGATGAATTGCTTGCAAGATATATGGAAGATGAAAACAGCATAACGGAAGAAGAGATGATTTATCAGATACGCAAGGCAACTTGTGAGATGAGAATTACTCCTGTTCTTTGTGGCTCATCGTTTAAAAATAAAGGTGTGCAGAATCTTATTGATGCTGTTTGTGCTTTTTTGCCAAGTCCGGTCGAAATACCAGAAGTAGAAGGAATAAATCCTAAAACAGAAGAAAAAATAACTCGTAAGGTTGATGTAAAGGCTCCTTTTTCAGCTCTTGCATTTAAGATAGCAACAGATCCTTATGTTGGTCGTATATGTTTTTTCCGTGTTTATTCCGGTTCTTTGGATGCTGGTTCTTATGTGTTCAATGCTTCAACAGGGAAAAAAGAGCGTATATCCCGTATAATGCAGATGCACGCCAATAAACAAAATCCATTGGATAGAATAGAAGCAGGAGATATAGGTGCCGCTGTTGGTTTTAAGGAGATAAAGACAGGAAATACTCTCTGTGATGAGAATCATCCTATTATATTAGAATCAATGACATTTCCCGAACCTGTTATTTCTATAGCAATAGAGCCTACAAAACAAGCGGATTTGGATAAATTCAATAATGCTTTGGTTAAATTGTCAGAAGAAGACCCTACATTGAGTATCTCTACGGATGAAAATTCAGGACAAACCATTATGAAAGGTATGGGTGAGTTACATCTTGACATTATAATGGATAGAATGAGGCGTGAATTTAATGTAGAGTGCAATCAAGGTGCTCCTCAGGTTGCTTATAAAGAGGCTATAACTTCGTCCTGTGAGCATAGAGAGGTTTATAAGAAACAAACAGGAGGTAGAGGTAAATTTGCAGATATTATATTTTCACTTTCTCCTGCTGATGAAGGAACGAAAGGACTTCAATTTGTTAATGAAGTTAGAGGAGGTAATATTCCGAAAGAGTATATACCATCTATAGAGAAGGGTTTCAAACAAGCAATGCAAAATGGTGTTTTGGCAGGATTTCCATTGGAAAGTATGAAAGTTGTATTGAAAGACGGGTCTTTCCATCCTGTTGATTCCGATGCGTTATCGTTTGAACTTTGTGCGAAGATAGCATTTAAGGAAGCAGCGAGAAAATCTCATCCCGTATTGCTTGAGCCTATAATGTCTGTTGAAGTAACAACGCCTGATGCTTACTTAGGGGATGTAACGGGAGATTTGAACCGTAGGCGTGCCATATTGGAAAGTATTACCGCAAAAATAGGTGTGCAGGCAGTTAAAGCAAAGGTGCCTTTGGCTCAAATGTTTGGTTATGTAACTTCATTGAGAACAATAACCTCAGGAAGAGCAAATTCAACAATGGAATTTTCTCATTATGCCGAAGCACCAAAGGATGTAACAGAAGCAGTATTAAAAAAGTAAATAACTATTAATAATATAAGTTGTGAGTCAGAGAATAAGAATAAAATTAAAATCATACGATCATAATTTGGTTGATAAGTCTGCCGAAAAGATTGTTAAGACTGTAAAACTTGCAGGTGCTACAGTAAATGGTCCTATACCATTGCCTACACACAAAAAGATTTTTACAGTGAATCGTTCTACTTTTGTTAATAAAAAATCAAGAGAACAGTTTGAGTGGAGTTCTTATAAGAGATTGTTAGATATTTATAGCAGTTCTTCAAAAACTATAGACGCTCTTATGAAGTTGGAATTGCCAAGTGGAGTAGAAGTAGAGATAAAGGTTTAATTAATTGTTAGATAAGATAAAAATATATTAGATAAATAGATATTCAGCCACTATTATTAAATATGCTGAGAAAAAATAAGAAAAATGTCAGGATTATTAGGAAAAAAAATAGGGATGACGAGCATTTATGATGCATCTGGAAAGCAACAACCATGTACGGTTATTGAAGCTGGTCCTTGTGTAGTAACGCAAGTGAAAACTATAGAAACGGATGGATATAATGCTATTCAATTGGCTTTTGAAGATATAAAAGAAAAAAATTGTACAAAGCCAATGCATAAACATTTTGAAAAAGCAAAAACAACTCCTAAGAGGTATGTTATGGAATTTTCTCGTTTCGAAGAAGGTGAGAGAAAGAATTTCGGAGAAACATTAACTTGTAATGTCTTTACGGAAGGAGAATATGTTGATGTTGTTGGAATTTCTAAAGGTAAAGGTTTCCAAGGTGTAGTAAAAAGACATGGATTCAGTGGAGTAGGAGACAAAACTCACGGTCAGCATGACAGACTTAGAGCACCTGGTTCAGTCGGAGCGTCATCTTACCCTTCAAGATTGTTTAAGGGATTGAGAATGGCTGGTCGTACTGGCGGAAGTAGAGTTAAAGTACAAAATCTTCAAATCTTAAAAATAATTGAAGATAAAAATTTGGTATTAGTTAAAGGTTCTGTTCCCGGAGCAAAAGGGAGCTTATTAAAGATTGAGAGATGGAGTTAAAAGTTTATAATATAAATGGTACTGATAGCAATAGAACTATCAATATTGATGATGCTTTGTTCGCAATAGAGCCTAATGATCATGTGATTTGGTTGGACGTAAAGCAGTATTTAGCAAATCAAAGGCAAGGAACACACAAGGCAAAAGAGCGTTCAGAAGTTTCTGGCTCTACAAGAAAACTTAAACGCCAAAAAGGAACAGGTGGAGCAAGAGCAGGTGATACTAATAGTCCTACAATTATTGGAGGAGGTAGAGCATTCGGACCAAGACCAAGAGATTATCATTTCAAGTTAAATAAGAAAGTTAAGCGCTTAGCACGTATTTCGGCTCTATCATATAAAGTTAAAGAAGATAATCTTATGATTGTAGAAGATTTTCACTTTGAGATGCCAAAGACAAAAAATATGCTTAAAGTCTTGACAGACTTAAATGCAATAGACAAAAAAATATTATTCATATTGAATAACAATATGAATAATGCTGTTGTTTTGTCTGCTCGTAATTTAAGAAAGGTAAAGGTTTCCGATGCGGATTCTATAAATACTTATGATGTTTTAAATGCTAATAAGTTAGTTATTACAGAAACAGCAATTAAGGAATTAGAGAAAGCATTGTCTAATTTGTAATATTAAAAAAGTAGAATAAATGAATATCATAGTAAAGCCGATTATTACAGAAAAGATGACAAAAACGACAGAGAAATTTTCTAATCGTTATGGCTTCATTGTTGATAAGCGAGCAAATAAGATAGAGATTAAGAAAGAAGTTGAGCTATTGTATGGTGTAAAAGTTGAACAGGTCAATACAATGAATTACGATGGTAAAAACCGATCAAGATATACTAAATCTGGTTTTATACAAGGTCAGTCAAATTCTTTCAAGAAGGCTATTGTAACATTAGCCAAAGGGGATACAATAGATTTTTTTAGCAATATTTAATAAAGAGAGATGGCTTTAAAAAAATTAAAACCGACAACACCCGGGCAACGATTTAAGGTTGCAAGTACTTTTGAAGAAATTACAACATCTAAGCCTGAAAAGAGTTTAGTTTATGGAGTGAAAAAGTCTGGTGGTAGAAATAATCAGGGTAAAATGACTATGCGTTATATTGGCGGTGGTCATAAAAAGATGTATCGTTTCATAGATTTCGGACGAGATAAAGATAATATTCCTGCTGTTGTTAAGACGATAGAGTATGATCCTAATAGAACTGCTCGTATAGCATTAGTTTTTTATGCGGATGGAGAAAAAAGATATATTCTTGCTCCTCATGGATTAAAAGTAGGACAAACTATATCTTCAGGAAAAGGGGTATCACCTGAAATAGGAAATACATTGTTCCTAAGTGAAATTCCATTTGGAACTATGATACATAATATAGAACTGAATCCTGGTCAAGGTGCTAAGTTGGTGCGTAGCGCAGGCGCTTATGCACAACTTATGTCAAGAGATGGAAAATATGCAATAGTTAAAATGCCTTCCGGAGAGACTCGTATGATATTGCAATCATGTAGAGCTACTGTTGGAGTGGTTTCTAATATAGAGCATAATTTAGAGGTTTCCGGTAAAGCAGGACGTTCTAGATGGTTGGGTAGGCGACCTCGTACAAGAGGCGTTGTTATGAATCCCGTTGATCACCCAATGGGTGGAGGTGAAGGTCGTGCTACAGGTGGACACCCTCGTTCTAGGAAAGGTATTCCATCTAAGGGATATAAAACAAGAACTCCAAATAAGCATTCGGATAAGTATATTATAGAAAGACGTAAAAAATAATTATGAGCCGTTCATTAAAAAAAGGACCTTATATTCATTATAAGTTGGAAAAAAAAGTTTTAGCTGCTCAAGCAAACAATAAGAAAGTTACAATTAAAACATGGTCAAGAGCATCTATGATATCTCCTGATTTTGTTGGTTTGACAATAGCAGTGCATAACGGAAATAAATTTATTCCTGTGTATGTAACCGAGAATATGGTAGGACATAAGCTTGGAGAGTTTGCACCAACAAGGATATTCCGTGGTCATGCAGGACAGAAAGATAAAGGTAAAAAATAAAAAATTACGCAAATGGGTTCAAGAAAACATATAGTTGCAGAAGCTCGTAAAGAAGCAAAGAAAAAAATTTATATGGCTAAGTTGGTGAATAATCCTTCTTCTCCACGTAAAGCAAGATTAATTGCGGATGCGATAAGAGGTGTAGATGTGGATAAGGCATTAGCCATTTTGCAGCATACTCAAAAAGAATCTGCTCTTAAATTTCGTAAATTACTACTTTCTGCTATTGCAAATTGGCAAGCAAAGAATGAGGGTAAAAGGATAGAGGATAGTGATCTTTATGTAAAAAGTATTTTTGTTGATGGAGGACGTCAAATGAAAAGACTGCGTACCGCTCCTCAAGGAAGAGGTTATAGAATTAAAAAACGTTCCAATCATGTAACTCTTTTCATAGACAGTAGAAAAGAATCAAATGATAAGGGTGCTAAGAATACGGAAGAAGTTAATAGTTAAAATAGAAAACAAATGGGACAAAAAACAAATCCAATAGGTAATAGATTAGGTATTATTAGAGGCTGGGATTCTAATTGGTATGGAGGAAAAAACTTTGGCGATAAATTAGTTGAAGATGATAAGATAAGAAAATATATCAATGCTCGTTTGAAAGATGCAGGAATTTCAAAAATATATATTGAAAGAACTTTAAAGTTTGTAACTGTTACTATTAACACTGCTAAACCAGGGCTGATTATAGGCGCTGGAGGTCAAGCAGTAGATAGATTAAAGGAAGAACTAAAAAAGTTAACTGATAAAGATGTTCAGATAAATATATTTGAGATTAAACGTCCTGAGTTGGATGCAGTATTAGTAGCCTCATCTGTTGCACGACAAATAGAAAAAAGAGTCTCATATAGGAAGGCAATTAAAATGGCTATTATGTCCACAATGAGAATTGGAGCAGAAGGAATAAAGATATCTATTTCAGGGCGTATTGGTGGTGCAGAAATGGCAAGGACGGAACATTATAAAGAAGGAAGAACTCCACTACACACATTACGTGCAGATATAGATTATGCAAATGATGAAGCCCATACAACTTATGGTAGAATAGGTGTAAAGGTGTGGATATGTAAGGGCTTGGTTTATGATAAAAGAGAGATAGTTCCAACTGTTATTGGTGGTAATTTGAAAGAAGGCAGAATGCCTCGTTTTTCTGCACCACGCTCAAGAAGGAAAAAAGATTAACAATCAAATTTTAGAACTGATATGTTACAACCAAAAAAGACAAAATTCAGAAAGCAACAAAAAGGGAGAATAAAAGGTTTAGCTCATAGGGGGCATGAATTAGCTTTTGGAAGCTTTGGAATAAAATCATTAGAAACATGTTTTATTACAGGTCGTCAAATAGAAGCCGCACGTCAGGCTGTTACACGTTATATGAAGCGTGAGGGGCAAATATGGATAAGAATTTTTCCTGATAAGCCAATTACCAAAAAGCCAAATGAAGTACGTATGGGAAAAGGAAAGGGAGCACCTGAATATTTTGTTGCAAGAGTAATGCCGGGAACGATGCTATTTGAAGCAGAAGGAGTATCTTTGGAAATAGCAAAAGAAGCGATGAGATTAGCCGCTCAAAAATTGCCGGTAACAACAAAATTTATTGTTAGACGTGATTATATAGAAGAGGTATAATATGAAGAGTAAAGAATTAAAAGAACTTTCTAATACAGAATTACAAGAAAGATTAGAGGCAGAATCAATGCGTCTGGCTAAATTAAAAATTAACCATGCCGTATCACCAATTGAGAATACTACTATATTGAGAGAATGTCGGAAAGATATAGCAAGACTCAATACTGAAATAAGATACCGTCAATTAAATTCTAATACGGAAGTTAAATAATTAAGACTTATGGAAAGAAATTTAAGAAAAGAAAGAATAGGAGTTGTCGTTAGTAATAAAATGGATAAAACTATTACGGTATTAGTAGAAAGAAAGGTTAAGCATCCAAAATATGGTAAATTCGTAAAGAAGAGTACTAAATTTATGACTCACGATGAAAAGAGTGAAGCAACAATGGGTGACACTGTTCGCATAATGGAAACCAGACCATTAAGTAAAAATAAATGCTGGAGATTAGTTGAAATAATAGAAAGAGCTAAATAAAATGGTACAACAAGAAACAAGATTAATTGTTGCTGATAATAGCGGAGCAAAAAGCGTTCTTTGTATTAGAGTACTTGGTGGTACTAAAAGAAGATATGCTTCTGTCGGAGATAAAATAGTTGTGGCGGTTAAAGATGCTATTCCGTCAGGCAATATCAAAAAGGGATCTGTATCAAAAGCAGTTATTGTTAGAACAAAAAAAGAAATAAGAAGACAAGATGGTTCTTATATTCGTTTTGACGATAATGCTTGTGTATTATTAACAGCAAATGATGAATTAAGAGGAACGCGTATTTTTGGACCTGTTGCCAGAGAGTTGAGAGAAAAGCAATTCATGAAAATAGTTTCATTAGCTCCTGAAGTATTATAAATAAAACAGAATAAGGATATGAAATTGCATGTAAAAAAGGGAGATACCGTTAAGGTGATTGCCGGTAATTCTAAGGGAAGTTCTGGTAAAGTGCTTATGGTATATACTGACTCGAATAGAGCAATAGTAGAAGGCTTGAATAAAGTCAAAAAACATCAAAAACCTAATGCGAAAAATACTCAGGGCGGTATTACTGAGAAAGAAGCACCTATCCATATTTCTAATTTGATGGTTGTTGATACAAAAGGTAATGCTACAAGAGTAGGCAGAAGAATAGAAGAGAAATCAAATAAATTAGTTAGATATTCTAAAAAATCAGGGGAGGTAATAAAATAATGGAATATATACCAAGATTAAAACAAAAATATAGAGAAGAAATAATTACTTCCTTGACTAAAGAGTTTGGGTACAAAACAGTAATGCAAGTTCCTAAGCTACTTAAAATATCTTTAAATCAAGGTTTGGGACGTACTGCTATTGCCGACAAAAAGGTAATAGATCAAGGAATAGAAGAGATGTCTTTAGTAGCAGGTCAGAAAGCAGTTTCTACTAAATCTAAAAAAGATATATCTAACTTTAAACTGAGAAAGGGAATGCCGATAGGAGTGCGTGTAACACTTCGGGGAGATAAAATGTATGAATTTCTTGATAGATTAATTGCATCATCAATTCCACGAATACGTGATTTTAGAGGTATTAATGATAAAAGTTTTGACGGACGAGGAAATTTTACTTTTGGTATAACAGAACAAATTATTTTTCCGGAGATAGATATTGATAAAATAAATCATATTCAAGGTATGGATATAACTTTTGTTACTTCAGCAAAAACAGATAAAGAGGCATTAGCGCTGTTAAAAGCGTTTGGGTTCCCTTTCAAAACTCAAAATAATTAATAATTATGGCAAAAGAATCAATTAAAGCAAGAGAAGTAAAGAGAGCCAAAATGGTGGCGAAATATTCTGCAAAGCGTAAGGCGTTGTTGGAAGCAAATGATTATGATGCACTTCAAAAACTTCCCAAAAATGCTTCACCTGTTAGACTTCATAACAGATGTCAATTAACAGGAAGACCTAAAGGGTATATGCGTCAGTTCGGAATTTCTCGTATTAATTTTAGAGAGATGGCTTTGGCTGGATTAATACCAGGTGTAAAAAAAGCAAGTTGGTAATTTTATAAGCAATAAAATAATAGAAAAATGGTAACAGACCCAATAGCAGATTATTTGACTCGTATTAGAAATGCATCGTTAGCAAAGCATAGAGTTGTAGAAATACCTGCATCTAAAATAAAAAAGGAAATAACCAAAATATTATTTGATAAAGGATATATTTTGAATTATAAATTTGAAGAAGATATCTTTCCTCAAACAATTAAAATAGCATTAAAGTATCATCCTTTAACAAAAGAACCTACAATAACAACTTTAAAGAGAGTCAGTACTCCAGGTTTAAGAAAATATGTTGGAGCGGCGGAAATGCCACGTGTTTTGAATGGTTTAGGAATAGCAATAGTTTCAACCTCAAAAGGACTTATGACCGACAAAGAAGCAAAGTCATTAAATGTAGGTGGAGAAGTTATTTGTTACATTAGTTAATAAATAAAAGAGGAGATATAAAAATGTCAAGAATAGGAAAATTACCAATAAGTCTCCCAAAAGGAGTAGAGGTTTCTATCTCGGATAATAATGTTGTTACTACGAAAGGACCGCTTGGAACTTTGAATCAAAATATAGATAGTTCTATTAAGGTTAAATTAGAAGGAGAGACTTTAATTTTAAGTAGAGAATCTGATCAGAAGCGTCATAAAGCATTGCATGGTTTGTACAGAGCTTTGATAGCAAATATGGTAAAAGGTGTTTCGGAAGGATTTAAGGTTGTTCAAGAGGTAATAGGTGTAGGGTATAAAGCACAAGCACAAGGTCAAATTTTAGAATTAGCGTTAGGGTATTCTCATAATATATATCTTGAATTACCGGAAGAAATAAAAATAGAAACACAAACAGAAAAAGGAAAAAATCCTTTGATTATTATGACTTGTTATGATAAGCAATTATTAGGGCAAGTTGCTGCTAAAATTCGTTCATTGAGAAAACCTGAGCCATACAAAGGCAAAGGTATACGTTTTCAAGGTGAGGTTATTCGTAAAAAAGCTGGCAAAGCTGCTGCTAAATAATTTTGAAAATATATAAAAAGAGAATGGCAACTAATAAAGAAATAAGAAGATTTAAGTTAAAGATGATTATCCGTAAAAATATTAGCGGAACATCTGAAAGACCTCGTCTTACCGTATTTAGAAGTAATAAGGAAATTTATGCTCAAATAATAGATGATACAAAAGGCATTACATTGGCTTCTGCTTCATCTAAAGAAAAATCTTTTGAAAAGATAGGCAATAAAACAGAAATAGCATTGTCTGTTGGTAAATTAATTGCGGAAAGAGCAAAAAATGTAGGCGTTAATACGGTTATTTTTGATAGAAATGGATATTTGTATCACGGAAGAGTTAAGTCATTGGCTGATTCTGCACGTGAAGGAGGATTAAAATTCTAAATGATTATGGCGGATATAAATACAAAAAGAGTAAAATCGAGTGATACAGACCTTAAAGATAGGCTTGTTCATGTAAATAGGGTTACAAAAGTAACTAAGGGAGGTAGAACTTTTAGTTTTGCTGCCATAGTAGTGGTTGGTAATGAAGCAGGAGTTGTCGGATATGGTTTAGGTAAAGCCAAAGAAGCAACGACTGCTATCGGAAAAGGAATAGAAGATGCAAAGAAAAATCTAATAAAAGTTCCTGTATTAAAAGGTACGGTTCCACATGAACAGATAGGTAAATATAGTGGAGCAAAAGTATTTTTGAAACCGGCAGCTCCAGGTACAGGTGTTATTGCAGGTGGTGCAATGCGAGCAGTATTGGAAAGTGTTGGCATCAAAGATGTACTTGCTAAGTCTAAAGGATCTTCAAATCCTCATAGTGTTGTAAAAGCTACTATTGATGCATTACAACATATGAAAGATCCCTATACTATTTCTAAATTGAGAGGAATAGAAATGGATAGAGTATTTAATGGATAATAATTTGAAGCAATGAAAGTAAAAGTAACTCAAGTAAAAAGTGGCATTGGGCATACGCTTCGCCAAAAACAAACATTAGCTGCATTGGGCTTACATAAAATAAGTCAATATCGTGAGCATGAATTAACTCCTCAAATAGAAGGAATGATAAAGAAAGTTAGTCATTTAATAAGGGTAGAAGAAATAAATTAAGAATATGGATTTAAGTAATTTGAAACCGGCTGAAGGCGCAACTAAAAATTGTAAAAGAATAGGACGAGGACAAGGTTCAGGAAGAGGCGGTACATCTACACGCGGACATAAAGGAGCAAAATCTCGTTCAGGATATTCTCGTAAAATTGGTTTTGAAGGAGGACAAATGCCTTTATATAGACGTTTGCCTAAGTTTGGTTTTAAGAATATTAATCGTGTAGAGTATGTAGGTATCAATTTGGATACACTATCTAATTTGGCAGAAAAAAAGAATGTAACTGATATTACATTGGAAACATTAAAACAATATGGATTAATATCATCTAATTGTAGAGTAAAAATATTGGGACGTGGAGAATTAGGCGTCAAAATTAATGTATCTGCTAATGCGTTCTCATCATCGGCAAAAACGGCTATAGAAAATAAAGGTGGAATAGCAACAATAATATAATTTAAGTATAATGAAGCGATTTATCAATACACTTAAGAATATTTGGAATATTCATGATTTAAGATCTAAAATTTTATATACGTTAGGATTAGTCCTTATATATAGAATAGGATCTTATGTTGTTATTCCGGGAATAAATCCAGCTACATTAACATCTCTTCAGAGTCAAACTCAAGATGGGGTACTTGGATTATTAAATATGTTTTCAGGCGGAGCATTTTCTAATGCTTCTATTTTTGCATTGGGTATTATGCCATATATCACTGCTTCAATTATAATGCAGTTATTGACAATGGTTGTGCCTTACTTTACAAAAATGCAAAGAGAAGGAGAAAGTGGGCGAAGAAAAATTAATCAAATGACAAGATGGCTAACAATATTGGTTACCATATTCCAGTCATTTGCATATTTAGCTAATTTAAGATATCAAGTAGGTAATGCACCAATTTATAGTATTACGGGCAGCGATTCATTAACATTTATGAATTTTACTTTCCCAATAGCAGTTTTATTAACTTGTGGTACTTTATTTGTAATGTGGCTTGGTGAAAGGATAACAGATAAAGGTATAGGTAATGGTATTTCATTATTGATTATGGTAGGTATTGTTGCAAGGTTGCCATTTGCTTTATTCTCTGAATTTATTTCCAAAGTAGAGGAATTAAATGGTGGGTTAGCAATGTTCTTTATAGAATTGGTATTCTTAGCAATAGTCATAATGTTATGTATATTGTTGGTACAGGGTACTCGTAGAATACCTGTTCAATATGCAAAGAGAATTGTCGGTAATAAGCAGTATGGTGGAGTGCGTCAATACATTCCTATTAAGGTTAATGCTGCAGGAGTTATGCCTATTATCTTTGCTCAGGCAATAATGTTTATTCCTGTAACATTTGCAGGATATTCCGGAGAAGGTTCAAATAGTTTTATTACAGCATTGTCGGATTTTCAGGGATTCTGGTATAACTTTATATTTGCTATTTTGATTATAGTATTTACTTATTTCTACACTGCAGTTGCAATTAATCCTAAGCAAATGTCGGATGATATGAAGAAAAACGGCGGCTTTATACCCGGGATTAAACCGGGAAAGAAGACGGAAGAATTTTTTGATAACGTCTTATCTAAAATAACATTACCGGGTTCAATTTTCCTTGCTTTTGTTGCAATAATGCCTGCGATAATCGGACCATTATTTGATGCCAGTACACAGTTCGCTCAATTTTATGGAGGAACATCATTATTGATTATGGTTGGTGTTGTGTTGGATACATTGCAACAGATAGAAAGTCAATTATTGATGAGACATTATGATGGCTTGACAAAAACAGGAAGAATAAAAGGTCGTTCAAGTATATAGTATGTTTGCTAAGGGAATACAGATAAAGGATAATTCGGAAATAGAACTTATGAGGATAAGTGCTCTTATGGTAGGAGACACTTTGTCAGAGGTTGCTCAATATATCAAGCCGGGTGTAAAAACAAAAAGGTTGGATATGATTGCTGAAGATTTTATTTGTTCCCATAATGCTATACCTACTTTCAAAGGCTATGGTGGCTTTCCTGCTTCTTTATGTATTTCAATAAATGACGTTGTTATACATGGCATTCCGAGTGATGTTGAGATAAAAGAAGGTGATATAGTTTCTATTGATTGTGGTGTAACTTTTAATGGATGGGTTGGAGACTCTGCTTATACATTTGCATTGAAGGGACTATCAGAAGAGGCAACGAATCTCCTTAAAATTACTAAGGAATCCTTGTATCTTGGTGCTCATGAATGTGTTGTAGGCAAAAGAATAGGTGATATAGGAGCAACTATTCAAGATTATTGCGAATCTTTTGGTTATGGAGTAATCAGGGAATTTTGCGGGCATGGGGTAGGAGAGAAAATGCATGAAAAACCTGACGTGCCAAACTATGGTAAAAGAGGTAATGGCATTAAGTTACAAGAAGGAATGGTTATTGCCATAGAACCTATGATAACACTTGGTCGTAGAGATATTGTAATAGAAAGCGATGAATGGACATGCAGAACGTTAGATAGATCATTAGCTGCTCATTTTGAACATGATGTTGCGGTTACGGCAAAAGGAGCAGATATATTATCAAGTTTTGACAAAATAGAAGAAGCAATAAAACATAACGATAATTTAGAGTTAATATAAATATGGCAAAACAAGCGTCTATACAATTAGATGGTACTGTTATAGAATCATTAGGAAATGCAACTTTTCGTGTTGAATTGGAAAATGGACACGTGATAATTGCTCATATATCAGGAAAGATGAGGATGCATTATATAAAGATTTTGCCTGGAGATAAAGTTCAAGTAGAAATGTCTCCCTATGATTTAACAAAAGGACGAATTAGTTATAGACATAAATAAAAGTAGATAATAAAATGAAAGTAAGAACATCAGTAAAGAAAAGATCTCCCGAATGCATAGTCGTTCGTAGAAAAGGAGTTGTTTATGTTATCAATAAGAAAAATCCTAAGTATAAACAAAGACAAGGATAATTTAATAATTTAATAATAAATAGATATTTATGGCAAGAATTGCAGGTATTGACTTACCAAAAAACAAAAGAGGTGTAATAGGTTTAACCTATATCTATGGTATTGGTAAAAGTCTTGCTTCAAAAATTTTAGCAAAAGCAGGTATAGACGAAAATAAAAAGGTAAGCGATTGGACTGATGATGAACAAAATGCTATCCGTGCAATAATCGGAGAAGAGTATAAGGTAGAAGGAGCATTGCGTTCGGAAGTACAGATGAACATTAAGCGATTGATGGACATCGGCTGTTATAGAGGTATTCGTCATCGTATAGGATTACCATTAAGAGGACAAAGTACAAAAAATAATGCTCGTACTCGTAAAGGTAAAAAGAAAACAGTGGCAAATAAGAAAAAGGCAACTAAATAAAAATTAAATTGAATGCGGATTATATACAGTTAATTTTTAGGAGCATTCAATATTGTAAATTAAAAAAGACAAGAACAAAGTATGGCAAAAAGTTCTAAACCAACGAAAAAAAGAGTAGTAAAAGTTGAGCCTATTGGCAAGGCATTTATATTTGCCTCATTCAATAATTGTATAATTTCGTTGACAAACAATGCAGGACAAGTTATTTCATGGTCATCTGCAGGGAAAATGGGTTTTAGAGGGTCAAAGAAGAATACTCCTTATGCATCTCAGATGGCAGCCGAAGATTGTGCAAAATCTGCATTTGATTATGGCTTGAGAAAAGTAAAAGTGTATGTAAAAGGACCTGGAGCAGGACGAGAGGCTGCTATTAGAGCAATTAACACTATGGGTATAGAGGTTATGGAAATTACTGATGTTACACCTTTACCACATAATGGTTGTCGTCCTCCAAAACGCAGACGTGTATAATTTTAACAATTAAAAGAGAAAACTATGGCAAGATATATTGGTCCAAAAACAAAAATAGCAAGAAAATTCGGTGAAGCAATTTTCGGAGCAGACAGGGCACTCGTAAGAAGAAAGGAAATGAAGGGGAAAAGACGCTCCTTTAAGCAATCAGAATACGGCATACAGTTAAAAGAAAAACAGAAAGCCAAATATACTTATGGTATATTGGAAAAACAATTCCATAATTTATTTGACAAGGCTTCTCGCAAAGGTGGTATTACCGGTGAAGTGTTGTTACAATTGATAGAATCACGTTTGGATAATGTGGTTTATCGTTTAGGTATAGCAAAGACGAGAAATCAGGCACGTCAATTAGTGTCTCATAGGCATATCACTGTTAATGGAAGTGTAGTAAATATTCCTTCCTATATGCTTAAAGTAGGAGATATGGTTGGAGTGAGAGAGCGTTCCAAATCATTGGAAGTTGTTACCGAGTCAGTGGCTTCAAGACAAAGTTTTTCTTGGTTAGATTGGGATACAAATAAAATGGAAGGTAAATTCTTAAATTATCCTGAACGTTCTGAAATACCTGAAAACATTAAAGAGCAACTAATAGTTGAATTGTATTCTAAATAATAAATAAAATGGCAATATTAGCGTTTCAACAACCTGAAAAGGTTATAATGATAGAGGCTAACGAATCTCATGGTTTGTTTGAATTTCGTCCTCTTGAACCTGGCTATGGGATGACAATAGGCAATGCTTTGCGGAGGATTTTGTTGTCTTCATTGGAAGGGTTTGCAATAACATCTATTAGAATAGAAGGTGTTAGTCATGAATTTGATACAATAGAGGGAGTAATGGAAGATATGACAGAGATCATCCTCAATTTGAAACAAATTCGTTTCAAACGCAAGATAATGTCTGAAAATAGCGAAACATTACAATTCAAAATAGATAATAAGAAAGTTTTCAAAGCTGGAGACATAAACAAATATCTTAATGCTTTTCAGGTAATAAACTCTGACTTGGAGATTTGCCATATGGAGCCTTCGGTTAATTTAAATATTGAATTGACAATTGAAAAGGGTAGGGGTTATGTACCTTCCGAAGAAAACAAAAAGCCAACGGATATAATAGGAACAATTGCTATTGATTCAATTTACACGCCGATAAAGAACGTTAAATTTTCTGTTGATAACTATCGTGTTGAGCAAAAAACAGACTATGAGAAATTGTTATTGGATATTACAACCGATGGCTCTATTTCTCCTAAGGATGCATTGAAAGATGCGGCTACAATTTTGATTAACCACTTTATGTTATTTTCAGAGGACGAGACAATGTTCATTCAGAAGGAAGAACCTGTTGAAGACATTGAATTAGACGAAGAATCACTTCATATGCGTCAATTATTGCAGACCAAATTGAAAGATATGGAACTGACGGTTCGTGCTTTGAATTGTTTGAAATCAGCAGAGGTTGAAACGTTAGGAGAGTTGGTTGCATTTAATAAAGATGAATTGTTAAAGTTTCGCAATTTTGGCAAAAAATCCCTTACCGAGTTGGAGAGTTTGGTTAAGTCTAAGAACCTTGAATTTGGTATGGATATTACAAAGTATAAATTAGATAAGGAGTAACGAGAAATGAGACACGGTTGTAAAGTAAATAAATTATCAAGAACACATGCTCATAGAGCAGCGATGTTGTCTAATATGGCTTCATCATTAATATTACACAAAAGAATAGAAACGACATTAGCAAAGGCAAAGGCTTTAAGAATATATGTAGAACCATTGATTACCAAATCTAAAATTGATAATACGCATCAAAGACGTGTAGTTTTCTCTTATTTGAGAGATAAGGAGGCTGTAACGGAATTGTTCCGCGAGATATCAACTAAGATTGCTAATCGCAATGGCGGCTATACACGTATATTGAAACTTGGCAGAAGACTTGGCGATGGTGCTGAAATGGCTATGATGGAATTAGTGGATTACAACGAAAATATGTTGAAAGACACAACTGCCAAGAAAGCAAAAACGACTCGTCGTGCAGGAAGCAAATCAGCGGCAGGGCAACAAAAGAAAGAATCTCCTGTTGCAGAAGTAAAGGCAGAGGAAAAGGTAGAAAATGCTCCTGAACCGATAGAAGAAGCAACGCCAACAGCAGAAGCCACTGTACAAAACGAAGTACAGGACGAGAAAGCCTAATAAAAAGAAAAATCCAAATTGCTTCATAATTAAGCCCTAAATCCTTATTGGATTAGGGCTTTTTGTTTTTCAATTCTTTTCAAAGAGCAGTTTTCTGTCTTCGCATTTGCGTAAAATAATGCTTGATAACAAAAGATTAGAGCCGCATTCTAAAAGAGGCAATAGCGTTTTGAAATAATATAAATATCTTTGCAAGATAAAATAAATGCAAATTATACAATGAAAAACAAATTTAGAACTTTTGATAAACTCTCATTGTGGCTTATTGGCATTGCAATATTTCTTATAATTATTGCTTTTGCTTCACCATATCTCATAACAAAATATTCTTTGATTGATTTCACAGAAACCGGGCAAATCGGCGATACTCTTGGTGGGATAATGAATCCGTTTATTGGCATTGCAAGTATAATAGTTATGTTTCTGGCTTTCTATATGCAATATAAAGCAAATGAAATTCAAAAGAGGCAGTTTAAGATAAATCAATTTGAGAGTCAATTCTTTGAAATGCTAAAAACACATAAAGAAAATATTGCTGAAATATCAGTAGAGCCTTTTCATTATTGGGAAAATGATATAAAAACAACACAAATTATATCTGGCAGAAGAGCATTGGACTATATTATAGAAGAAATAAATATTGCATATCACATTAACAAAGCAATAACACAGAACGAAAATCGGTTTGAATCAGCATCTTGTCTTGGCGAAGCGTATTCTTTTGTGTGGAATGGAATTGAGAACAAAAGATTAGATAAAAAGTATCCAGAAAACTTATTAGAGTTTTTGATTGAATATAGAAACCCTAAAAAACTAACTCTTGTCGAAAAACTTGCCAGCGAAGAATATGGAATACTAGCATCCTACAAACCCAGAAAAGTTGATTTTATTCCATTCGATGGTCATTCTTCTTCGTTAGGACTTTATTACAGACATTTATTTCAAACAGTAAAATACGTTGTATCAAAGGATTTTTTGACCTATGAGGAAAAAAGAAATTATTTGCGAATATTGAGAGCGTCAATGTCTAATGAAGAACAGGCTTTATTGTTTTATAATTGGCTATCAGGCTATGGTGCTAAATGGGAAGATAAAGACAATCATTTCCTTACTGATTTCAGGATGATACATAATGTTAAGCCTGAGATGATAATTGAAGATTTTGATTTAGAATCTATTTTTAGCAAAATAAAATCAGACCATGAGCCATTAAACGATAAGGATACATTGTTTGAAGCTATGTAAGACGCAACGCAAGTGCAGCCATACCTTTAAGAACCATATTCTCAACAACATTTATTGAAGAAACAAGATGCGGAAAGAAGAAAGCAGCGTCTCCACCCGTTAAAAATATATGACAAGGTGCTGATTTATACTTTTGTAAGAAGATATTAATCTGCTCTTTGACCTCTCCCGTTATGCCGATATAAACTCCGCTGCCGATAGCACGCTCTGTGGCGTTGCTATGGTCAAAGACGCTATCTCCATATTGCCGTATATAAGCCAGCATATCTACTTCCGGCAGTTGATTAGTATATCTCTTCAAGGCTTTTGCCCGCATACTCATTCCGGGAGCTATGCTGCCGCCGCCGTAAGTGCCGTCCGACAAAATGGTCTCATAAGTGATACACGTCCCCATAGATATAATCAACTTATAACCTTCTTTGTGCGTCAGCTGAGCATAAACCGCCAGAGCCAAAAGGTCTTCGCCGATATGCAAAGGAAGATTCTGCAAATTATGTATTGCAATTGCGTCCTGCCTTAAAGCCATCGTGCGAAAGGAAACAGCCTTTGTTCGGCAGTAATCAAGCAGAAAATCGGGCATTTGAGCAACCGAAGAATAAATACTTTGCTTTATGTCATTAGACGCTGTCCATTTGGAAAACGTTTGCTCATCCAAATCCTCAAAAGCAGCAACCTTTATCATCTTGCCCTCATCAAAAAGAGCCAACTTACATCTTGTGTTCCCCTGGTCAATTACTAAAATCATTATTGTTCGTTTCCTGTGAAAAATCTCTTATATCCGCATTTGCAACAACAAAAATACAACAATTTCTTCAAAGTCTGCTAATGCCATACTGCGTTCGGATTTATGCAGACGGCTTTTTGCCACCGCATTTGCAACGATGACCTCAATGAACAAAGACAATCTCTTTTTGTTCCGCCTCTATATGACGATTATCGCTTGTTTCCAATTGCAGATTGCCGTATTTGTCGACATCAACTATCTTTGCATCAATATCTTCGCCCTTATAAACATAATGCCTCATCTGATTAAAATACAGAAGCCTGTCAATATACTCCGCTTTCGTCTTCGCAGCATCATCAAAGCCCTCATACCTCTTATGCAACGCCTCCAACAACTCGCTGAACAGCATATCCAAATCGTAAGTCCTGCCATTCTCCATCGCAAGAGACGTAGGATTTTGAGCAGAGGTGAAAAGCGTCTGATTAACGTTCAGTCCGATGCCGCAATATGCCTTACAAAACTCCTCTCCCATAATAATATTTTGCACAAGCATACCACAGATTTTCTTATTCCTGATATAAATATCATTAGACCACTTTATTTTTATCTCTTCGTTCGCAATATATTTTTGAAGGAAGTCCGTAACGCCCAACGACAGGATTTGCGTAAGATGAAACTGCTCCGAAGGCTGCAAAAACAAAGGCTTGAGCAAGAGAGAAAAGGTTAAATTTTTCCCATCCTCGCTTTCCCACGAATTTTGCATCTGTCCCTTGCCGTGTTTCTGGCATTGAGCAAGATAGACCGTCCATTGAGGCAGATGTTCCGCCTTATCCGCTGATGCAAGTGCGGTTTGCGTTGAGTCAAGGTAGTTAAAACGGCGTATATTAAAGCACATATTTTTTCGTATCATTATTTCCGTCTCCGCTTATCGCATCTCACGCCATCCGTAGCAGGTCAGACGATGCCGATAGCAGGTTCGGGCACATTGTTTATTTGTTTTAGGTTGATAACTACTTGTTTAAGCAATTTCTAAGGCTGCAAAATTACAACAAATCTTTCTTTCGCAGGCTTATTGCAAACTTTTGTGCTAATAAAACAGCATTTGTGCGTGTCGCACTGACATTATTTTTTTATAAGATGCTGTTTCATTAAAATGAAAGGCTGTTTCGTGCTGACGAAAGGCTGTTTAATTAAAATGAAATCAAGGAATATTTTTCCCAAACGCCGAATGCCGTCAATTATGCGGCATATTATCGCATTTATAAGGCATACCGCTCTACGGAAAGGGGAAAATGTTGTGATTTATTAAGGTAAAAGCAGCGACAAAGCCGTTTCTGTGGTCTCTTTCGCTACTTCGGCAAGCGTTATATCTTTAATGTCGGCGAGTTTTTGAGCAATTATCGGAATATAAGCACTTTCGTTGCGTTTGCCACGATGAGGCACGGGAGCTAGATAAGGACTATCCGTTTCCAAAACGATGTTTTGTAATGGTATTTGCTTGATAGCCTGCGGCAGGGTGCTGTTTTTGAATGTTAAAACGCCGCCTATTCCCAACGCAAATCCCATTTCAATTAGTTGATGTGCCTGATGCTCGTCGCCGGAGAAGCAATGGAAGATGCCCTTGTATGATTTGCGGTTGAGTTTGTGAAGACTTGTCAGAATTTCATCAAAGGCGTTGCGATTATGGATTGCAACCGGCAGATTGTATTCGGCACTCCATCTCATCTGTTCTTCAAAGGCGAAAATCTGTTCTGCTTTTCGCTCGCTACTCCAATATAAATCTATTCCGATTTCGCCTATTGCCCTAAATGAATTGGGCTTTCGGAGGTATGAAAGGAGGGTTTGGAGTTGTGATTCGGCGTTTTGTGATACGGAAGTGGGATGCAAACCAATCATTGTCTCAAAACACGAATCCGTAGCAGCCAATGCCAACATCGGTTCAATGGATTGCTCGTCTATATTGGGTAAAAAAATCTTGGAAACGCCGTTATCCTTTGCTCTTTGCAGCGTAAGAGAGCCGTCTTGTGAGAAAATCTCGTCATATAAGTGCGAATGAGTATCTACAAACTGCATATGGCAATAAAAAAGCCCCTCCATGTAAAATGGAGAAGCCTATTCTGTGTTTTGGTTCTTCTTTTTATAATGCCGATACTTGCTTCATGCATTTTGATTTCAAGTTAGCAGCCTTGTTTTTGTGAATAACGGTTCTTTTTGCTAACCTGTCAATAGTAGAAACGAGCTTTGGCAACGCTTGTTCAGCCTCTGCCTTATTGGTTAAAGCCCTAAAATCTCTAAGCATGTGCCTCATCGTCTTTGCATAGTAACGATTGGCTAATTTTTTCTTTTCGTTCGCACGAATTCTCTTTAATGCGCTTTTATGGTTTGCCATATCAATTCCCTTTTTTAATCAGTACCCCGTAGGGGATTTGAACCCCTGATTTCAAGAATGAAAATCTTGCGTCCTAGACCAGACTAGACGAACGGGGCAAACTATTTCTCCGTTTTTTGAGGCTGCAAAGGTACAACAATTTTTACAATTGACAAATTTTTCACTGAAAAAATAAGTGTTTTATCTGCTGTTAATTTATATCTTCCTTAAATTCAAATCCTAAACGCTTGGCTGTGATTTGTTTCCTCTTAGTTGGTATCTCTAAAACTTCACCTACGGTTATGCATTTAACGTCTTCAAAAGGTGGAGTGAGCAAATCAAAGCTATTAGCGTACTCCATAGCCGAACGAATTATATCTTCAATCGCATCTTCATTGACAACAGAGGTATTGAAATTATTAAACAACAGACCAATCTCGCGTTTGCCCTCAATAAAATAGTGTTTTTCTTTGTTGATAAACAACCTTCCTATCAGGTAACCGAGGTCATTTTCTCTATGATAATCAAAAGAATCGGTTAAAAAGTCGTATATGTTTATCATTCCGCAGAAAGAACGCTCTTTATCCTCCTTTATGTAAGGCAATTTCATTACTTCATGCAAGCGAGAAAACTCAAAAACATTCGTATGCATTGAAAAAACCAGCACATCAGCACCAAAGCGAATATTAAACTCAAATTCCCCTTTGTCGGTATAAAGAAAATCTTTATCGGAATAGGCTTTTGAAAATTCGGAAATGATGTTTGAGGATGCCGATTTAAACTTATTGAAGGTTTCAAACGTGTTATTATAGACACAATTAAGCAATTGATTTTTCTTAACAATTGCTTCTCCGAGTTCTTTGTTCTTCATAATTAATGCAAATAAACAAGCCCTGCAAGGAATGCTCACAGGGCTTTGATAAATGACTTATGCCTCAGGAGCAATAGCCTCAACAGGGCATACATCCGCACATGTGCCGCAATCAGTACATTTTGCAGCATCAATAGAGTAGATATCGCCTTCCGAGATAGCCCCAACAGGACATTCATCAATACATGTGCCGCACGCAACACAATCTTCACTAATTTTATAAGCCATGACTTAAAATATTTTTGGGTTTATATTAAGGTGCAAAAGTATAACATTTTTTGCAAACCATACCATATCGCAACGGAATTTCTTTATTTTTGCCGCCTCCTTCACCATGCGGACGCCCTGTCGGATACCATTCTCACCAAAGGCTGTTTGTGCGTGTCGCACTGACATTATTTTTTTATAGGATGCTGTTTCATTAAAATAAAATCAAAGAATATTTCTACCAAAGGCTGTTTTATTTTTGCCGAACAGCCTTTGGTTATCGGCAAATAAAGTAATGTCGGGCGGATGCTGAGTTTGGTGAAAACAAGACAATATTTTGCTGATTTTGTTGGCAGTTTCAAAAAAATGTTGTACTTTTGCACGCTCAAAATGAATTAATTTATTAAAATAAAACATTAGAAACAAATGGTAAATCAGTATGAAACCGTTTTCATTATGACTCCCGTTTTATCTGATCAGCAGATAAAGGAAACGGTAAAGAAGTATCAGAAAATCTTGTCTGATAACAATGCGGAGATTGTTTTTGAACATAATTGGGGAATGCGAAAACTGGCGTATCCTATCCAGAAGAAAACTACCGGATTTTATTATCTTATTGAGTTTAAGGCAGAGGGTAGCGTTATTGCAAAATTGGAGACTTATTATAAGCGCGATGAGACTTTGCTTCGTTTTTTAACCGTTGCTCTTGATAAGCATGCTATTGCTTACAACGAAAAGAAAAGAGCAAATGGCTTGAAAGGACAACAGGCAAAGAAAGAACAAAAGCCTGAAGTAAATAATGTAGAATCTAAAAACGAGGAGGAATAAAAATGGCTAATGAAAGCGAAATAAAATATCTGACACCGGTTGCAGTAAATACGGAAAGAAAAAAATATTGTCGTTTCAAAAAGAGCGGCATTAAGTATATCGATTATAAGGATGCTGATTTCCTTTTGAAATTTGTAAATGAACAGGGTAAGATTTTGCCAAGACGTTTGACCGGAACGTCAAATAAATATCAAAAGAAGGTGGCTCAGGCTGTTAAACGTGCAAGACATCTTGCTCTTATGCCTTATGTTGCCGATTTGTTAAAATAAAATAAGGAGATAACAAATGGAAATCATATTAAAGCAAGATGTAGCCAAATTGGGTTACAAGGACGAAATAGTAAAAGTAAAAGACGGATATGCCAACAACTATCTTATTCCGCAGGGATATGCTATGGTTGCAACAGCATCTGCAAAGAAAGTATTGGCAGAAAACATCAGACAGCGCGCCTTTAAAGAAGATAAAATAAGAAAAGATGCTGAGGCTCAGGTTGCTCAAATCAATAAAGTAATAGGCTTGCGCATCGGCACAAAGGCAAGTGAAAGCGGAAAGATATTTGGTTCTGTTAATACAATTCAAATAGCTGATGCGATAAAGAGCCAGTTTGACCTTGATATTGACAGAAAGAAAATCACTATAAAGGGAGATGCCATAAAGGAAATAGGCTCTTACACTGCTAATGTGGCGGTTTATAAAGACATAAAGGCTGAAATAAATTTTGAAGTCTTTGCAGAGTAACCATTTTCCTGTGGTTGCATAATGTAAAACATAAATATAGGGAAGCAATCGCAAGGTTGCTTCCCTTTTTCTGATATGACAAAAGCAGAATTAAAGAGACTGACCTCATATAAGCACGAAAAATATCGCAACAATGACAATCTGTTCGTAGTGGAAGGGGTTAAGATGTGTCAGGAGTTGCTTTCCAGCAATTATGACTTGATAGCAATTTACGCAAACGAAGAAATAACCGACCGATATCAAGTAACAATAATTACGGATGAAGAGTTGCGGCGTATAAGTCTGCTTTCCACTCCCAATAAAGCCTATTGTCTTGTTCGCAAACCTCAATCGGTCGCAATAGATTATGATAATTGTCCTATTCTTGCTTTGGATGGCATAAAAGATCCGGGCAATCTCGGTACTATAATGCGACTTGCCGACTGGTTTGGCGTGAAAGATATAGTTTGTTCCCCAGATTGCGTTGATGTATTCAACCCTAAGGTTGTGCAAGCCTCAATGGGTTCTGTTTTTAGGACAAATGTGCATTATGAAAACCTGCAACATTTCATCAAAAGCCTGCCTGACGACTTTGCAATATACGGAACGGTTGTTGAAAACGGCGAAAATATTTATCAATCCAAACTTCCGCCTCGCGGAATCATCATTATAGGCAGCGAATCCTTTGGAATAAGTAATGAAATTCAAGCCTTAGTCAATCATCCTCTCACAATACCTCGCCTGTCTCTTCATCTTAATAAACCGGAAAGCCTTAACGCTTCGGTCGCAACAGCGATAGTTCTGTCGGAGTTTAAATCCGCATCGTTGAGAACTAATAAAAAATAAAGGAAAGGCAATTTATTCAAAACAAAGTTAGGAACAATTAAAATATAACCAAGAAAGCAGTTGTTAAAATAAACGATTGCTATTATAGGTCTTTGTTATTCAGATATTTATTCAGACATATAAATTTTTTTCTTTGCAAATATGGGTTTTATGCTTGAAAAATCGTAACTTTGACGCCTCTTTATAGAGGAAAATTAAGATTTAAGTTAAATTAAAACACAAAAATGTTATGACAACTTTAACATTGTTAATGCAAGCCGTAGGAAGTATGGCATTAGGTTACGGATTAGCCGGAATTGGTGCGGGTTTAGCTGCAATAGGTGCAGGTATAGGTATCGGAAACATCGGTAAAAATGCTATGGATGCTATTGCACGCCAACCTGAAGCAACATCAGACATCAGAAGCAATATGATTGTGATTGCTGCTTTGGTTGAAGCGGTTTCACTGTTTGCAATCGTGCTTTGTCTTCTTGTTGTATTCAAGTAACAAACGATTTAAGCGGTATGACGATTGGTTATGCCGCTTAATTTTTAAGGAATAATAAACTAAAACAAACATACAATATAATATGAGCTTACTAACACCGGGTATAGGTTTGATTTTCTGGATGACAATCGTCTTTGGCATACTATTTTTTGTGCTTTGGAAATTCGGTTTGCCCGTTATCTTAAAAACAATGCGAGATAGAGAACAATCTATCAAAGAATCGTTGGAAGCAGCCGACAGAGCAAAAGTTGAAATGCAGAAATTGCAGGCAAATAATGAGGTTCTATTGCGTCAGGCTCAAGAAGAAAAGGATGCAATCATTAAAGAGGCGCGTGCAATGAAAGAGAAAATAGTTCGTGAAGCAGAGAATGAGGCTCGCGAAGTAAAGGAGAGTATGATAGCATCTGCTCGTGAGAGTATCAATTATGAGAAACTGCAAGCGATGACCGAATTGAAAAATCAGATAGCAAACTTTGCCATAGATATTGCTGAGGATGTTCTGCGGCAAGACCTTTCCAACAAGGCAAAAAGCGAAGAGGTGGTTAGCAAACGTGTTGCCGAACTCACCATTATTTAATTTCCAAATACTAAATTTGAATGAGTACGCTTATTTTACAGACTCGTTACGCTCAATCCCTATTTGATTTGGCTAAAAAGATGAATCAACTGGATGAGGTCTATAAAGATATGATGCATGTTGAGCAAATATGCCGTTCAAACAGGCTTTTAAGAGTAATATTGAAGAATCCGACAATAATGCCTCTTAAAAAGCGTGCTATATTACAAGATATTTTTAACTCGAAAATTAGCAATATTTCATTGGAGTTTCTAAAACTTTTGTCTGCAAAGCGAAGAGATGTTTATCTTATGGAGATTGCCGAGCGTTATGTGGCATTATACAAAAATGAAAAGGGAATTAAGATTGCTCATTTGACTGTTGCATCGGAACTTTCGGAACAATTAAAAGAACAGATTGTCGCTTTGTTAAAGAAAGAGTTGAAAAGCGAGATAGAACTTGTGATAAAAACAGACCGAAGGCTTATTGGAGGTTTTTCTCTTGAAATAGAAGGAAAACTTTATGACGCAAGCCTGTTGAAAAACTTTGCAACATTGCGGCAAGTCTTCGCAAAAAATATATATGAGAGCGTTTTCTGATGATGAAAGTCGTTTATGATTAAGCGAGTTTTGTATATAATCAATATTTTGTTGGTTTTGCTGATGCTTCTTGCACAAGCAAGCGGCTATGTCTCACCTTTAATTTTTGATAAGCTCTCTTTGCTGACATATATCTATCCTTTCCTGTTACTGATTAACATTTTATTTTGTGTTTTCTGGGTTTTTGTCAAATTTCGCTTTGTTATCTTTCCGCTTATTGCCGTTTTGCTGCAAATAACCAATATTCCGCTTCTCTTAAACTTCACAACAGATAATCAAAACCTCTTTTCAGAAAAATCAAATCAAGTTTCATCACAACAAAATCAAGCTTTATCACAACAAAACGCGATAAGATTTGCGTCATTCAATGTATGCGGATTAAAGCATAATGCAAGCGATTCCTCAAACAACCTTGACACTCTTTTGGACCTGCTTTCATCATATCGGATTGATGTTGCCGCCCTGCAAGACTTCCCAAGAATATCCGTAAAGCATAATATCCATAAACAACTCATTGCTTCGGGTTATCAATACTTCTATTCGGTGCAATCAGACAAAGGAATAATGGAAAAAAGCGTCATCTATTCAAAATATCCGTTGATTTCATCAGGTGCATTGCTTCCTTTGGCTAAACGCCCTGCCGAATATGTTTTTGCGGATGTAAGAAAGGACGGATTGGAGTTTAGGATTTACAATCTGCATCTTGCATCCTACAAATTAAGTCTTGAAGAGCGTAATTTCAAACAGGCGAAAGACAACAGCAAAGGGGTGATAAAGAAATTGCTAATAGCCAATAAAGAACGTGCAAAGGAGGTAGAGGCGTTGAAGAACATCATTTCATCAACTCAAAAGCCCTATTTAGTTGTCGGAGACTTTAACGACACTCCGTTTTCCTTCGCTTACAAACAATTATCCAAGGATATGACGGATGCTTTTGCGAAAAAAGGACACGGATTCGGCATTACATACAGAGAACTCTTCGTTCCCTATCGCATAGACTATGTTTTGACCAGCGAAGACTTTACAACGCTGGCGTATAACAGCCCTATATCATCAATGTCAGACCATTATCCGGTTTTTGTTCTTCTTAATGTTAAAACAAAATGAGACTTACGCTTGCCGAAAAGTACAAACGAGTAATCGCTTTGCTCAATTCGGAAAATCCGAATGCGGAAACAGAACTCCAATATCGCAATCCATACGAACTGCTTGTTGCCGTAATTCTTTCTGCTCAATGTACGGACAAACGAATCAATGCAGTAACGCCGCAACTCTTTAATCGCTTTCCTTCACCCGAAGATTTGGCGAGGGCAGATGAAGAAGAAATTTACTCTTTCATTAAATCAGTGTCGTATCCTAAGGCAAAATCACATAATTTATCCCTTATGGCAAAGCGTTTGGTTGAGGTCTATAATTCAAAAGTGCCTTCCGACACGGCGGAACTTGAAACTTTGGCAGGGGTAGGGCGTAAGACGGCAAACGTTATTGCTTCCGTCGTGTTCAAACAGGCGAAGATGCCGGTCGATACCCACGTTCATCGCGTAAGTGCAAGGATTGGATTGACCAAGAACGCAAAAAACGTCCTCCAAACCGAACAACAACTGATGAAAAACTTAAAAGGTTATGATATTGCTTTGATTCATCATCAGCTAATCCTGCACGGACGATATGTTTGCAAAGCACGCCGACCTTTATGTGAGGTTTGCCCGTTACAAAGCTTGTGTTCATTTTTTCAAAATCAGATAAAAAAATAACCAAACGCCGTATTATAAAATTTTTATGTACTTTTGTCGTTCTTAATTAAAGAATAAAAAACGAGAAATAATGAAAAAAGTAATTTTAACCTTGTTAATTGTTGCAGGAATAGGCTTTGTGATTTCTTCTTGCTCATCAAAGCACTGTGATGCTTACAATAGCACTAATCATTACAGAGCTGAAATCATCAGATAATCATTTTCTGCATCGGAAATTTGGGAAGGGCATTTTATAACGCCCTTTTCTTTTTATTATTCGGAGATAAAACCGATTTCTATGCGACTATTCGGTGCGGAGGTTTTGTTTGAGTCTTCTTTATCGGCATATCCTACCGCTATAATCTTATCCGAAGGCAATCCGCTCTCAATCAATCCTGCTTTAACGGCATTCGCCTGCACCTGAGCCAAATCCTGTGCGGACATTCCTTTGTGTCCCGAACGACAAAAGACCGAAATACTGACTATTTGCTTTATTCTGTCAATTTCATACGCTAAATAGTTCAGGTACAACTTTGATATTTTTGACATAACGCCCTGTTCCTTTTCATCAAACAAAGTACTTAAAACCGAAATCTTGTTTCTCTCAATCAGAGTGTTGATATCGTTAAGAGAGAACAGCATTTTGACACTATCAACAGGGCTAATAACATTATTCAACAGGCTCGGCACACATCCTTCCTTTGAAGCAATGATTGCGAAGTCTTGTTCCGGCTCAATGAATGCAAAGAAGCCGTTCGCAGGGTTTGATTCCACCGAATCAATAACCTTACCTGTTGCTTTATTTACAATATTTATCGTTGCGGATGTTGGGTTGTTGTCAATATCCTTTGCAAATCCGCTGCCGAAGACAAACATCGGTTTGCCGTTCTTTCTGCTTAATTTGTTAAATGTTGATTTCCCATCATTGCCGACGTGCCTTAAGAGAATGGAAACCCCGTCATATTTCTCTACGTTGTCATTTCGGTTTGTGTTAAACTCATAAGACAACAGTTTAGGCTTGCTCCACGATGTCCAATCGGCAGTATCATTACGATAAGACACATAAATATCCCTATGTCCGTATGTTTGATAGCCGTTGGATGAGAAAAAGAGTATTTTTTTGTTGAAACTAAGAACGGGATTACGCTGATTAAATGAATTATTTATTGGTTTCAAAAGCAAAACAGGCTCTTTCCATTTGCCGTTGTCTCGTTTGGCAACATACAAATCAAAAGGTGTATCCATAGTATCCTGTTTGGATTGCTTGATTGCGTCCGTTCCGTATCCGTCTTCCCTGTTTGAAGCAAATAAAACACTGTTTCCTTCGTCAAAAAAGAAGAAATCCGTATCCGAAAAGGCACTTTTTAATTCTAAGGTGCTGATAGTATCCTTGTTAATCGGCAAATAGTTAGGTAAAGGCTCATTTGCGAACAGCCTTACAGGCTTTTTGGGGGCTTTAAGCACGTTTCGTTTTGCATCAGCCAAAGGAAATTTTATGCAATCTTCGGAAGAGTCGTTTATATGCTCGCAATAAAATTCCAAACCCTTGACAGAGTGATATTCAATGGCTATTTGTTTCAGCGTATCCAGCAATTGATGGTAAAAATTGTGATAAGGATGGAGGGAAAGGAAGTTTATGAGCGAAGAAACCTTATAATATTCTAGTTCTTCGTCTAAAACGCTGTTGCCATATTTCTCTTTGGCAACACGAGAGTAGGTTCCGTTGGGATATTGTTTGAGATAATTTTTATAATCCTTGGCTTTGTCGCTCTGTAACGCCCTTTCGAAAATTATCTTCTCTGCTTCCGCTTTTGCCTTGTCTCTTAAAACATTATCTTCAATCTGATTTGCAAACGCCAAAATGCTGTCCGTATTTTGGGATTGTACGTATTGCTGTAATTTTTGCTCATTAATAAATGATAGAGCAAGATTTATCTGAATTGCATCAGGGTATTTTTTAATGAAAGCCTCATAAGCCTCAATTGTGTTGGCGTTTTGAGCCTGTTCAAACGCCAATTTGTCGCGAATTCTCTTTGCTTCGGCGGCATATTTCTTTTCTTGGGAAAAAGTTTTGTGGAATCTGTCAAGCAGATCCACGTTTTTAGTCTGATAAATTGCCTCTAAGGTTCGTTGAGCAATCGTTTCCGTATTAATTTTGTCTTTCTTGGCTGTTTTGTTGTGAAGAATCGCCGCCTCATATTGAGAGAATAGCGAATCAATGTTTTGATTTTGTGCCTGCGAAAAGTTACAATATAAAAACGAAATCAAGACTGCGAATATTCTTATTTTATTTTTTGTCATTGATGTTTGGTTTGATGATAATAAACGTTGATTTTATATTAATATTATCAAATTTAAAACGTGCAAAAGTAACAAAAATAATAATATTCGTTGCTTCTGGTTTTGTAAAAGCCTATTAATAAATAAAAAAGACGAGACATATTAGAATGTCCCGCCTTAAATGTTTTCACAACGGAATAATCCTTATTGTGAATTGCTACAAAAGTATGCTGCAAAATTACAAAAAAAAATTAATATCAAAGAATCATATTACTTAATTTTGTATTTTTGCGCTATAAAAAGTCATTTTATGAAGAAAGTATTAGGTTTAGATTTAGGAACCAACAGCATTGGCTGGGCATTAATAGAGCAAGATTTTGACAAAAAAGAAGGTCAAATTTTAGGTATGGGTAGTTGGATTATTCCCACTGATCCAGAAATGATGGGACGATTTTCCTCTGGGCTGGCATTATCAAAAGCAAATGCAGGACAAGCATTTACGCCCACAGGTAAACGGACTGATTATCGTGGCTCTCGTCATTTACGCGAGAGGCATTTACTACGGCGAGAACGTTTACATCGTATTTTGAACGTTTTAGGCTTTTTGCCGGAACATTATGCCTCTCAAATTGACTTTGATAAGCATTTGGGACAATTCTTGGATGAGAAAGAGCCTAAAATCGCTTGGAAAGAAGTTTGGAATGAACAGAAAGGGAAGAATGATTTTGAGTTCCTTTTTCAAAAATCCTTTGGCGAAATGGTTGAGGATTTTAAGGTAATTTATGGCGATAATTTCAAAATCCCTTACGATTGGACAATTTATTATCTGCGCAAAAAAGCCCTTACTTACAAACTTGAAAAAGAAGAATTGGCTTGGCTTATATTGAATTTTAACCAAAAACGTGGTTATTATCAGTTGCGTGGCGAAGAGAAAGAAGAAAATCCAAACAAGTTAGTTGAATTTCATTCGTTGAAAGTTGTTGATGTAAAAGCGGATATTGCCTATAAACTGATTTTAGACAATGGAATGGAATATCGTAGAGAAACTTCCGAAAATTTATTTGAATGGAAAGATAGAGAACTCAGATTTGCTGTTACCACCTATTTAGAATCAGACGGAACGCCTAAAAAGGAAGAAAATGGAACAGACAAACGTAGCATTTATATGCTAAAAGAAAACGAAACGGTTTCAAAAGCAAAAAAAGGAACTAAAATAGAGGAACGTTTGCTAAAAATAGTTGATGTTCAAGAAGACAAAGACAAGAAAAAAGAAGAAGTTTGGTATGCTTTGACATTGGAAAACGGCTGGGTTTATCGTCGTTCGAGCAAAACGCCGCTGTTTGATTGGAAAGACAAAGTCCGTGATTTCATTGTTACAACCGATTTGAACGATGACGGAACCGTAAAAACGGACAAAGATGGTGCTGATAAACGCTCTTTCCGTGCGCCGGGTGAAGACGACTGGACTTTGTTGAAAAAGAAAACAGAAGCGGATATTGATAAATCGCAAAAAACTGTCGGACAATATATTTATGAAACCTTACTGGAGAACCCTTCGCAAAAAATCCGTGGAAAATTAGTCCGCACCATTGAACGCAAATTCTATAAAGACGAACTCCGTCAAATTCTTAAAAAGCAAATTGAATTGCAGCCCGAATTATTTACCACCGATTTGTATAACGATTGCGTGCGAGAACTTTATCGCAGCAATGAAACGCAGCAAACAATTTTGAGCAAACGAGATTTTCTGCATTTGTTTTTGAACGATATTATATTTTATCAGCGACCATTGCGCAGTCAAAAATCGTCTATCGGAAATTGTTCGTTGGAGTATGTCATTCATAAAATCAACAAGAAAGACGAAAAAGGAAAACCAATAAAAAATGTTTTTGAAAAGGACGTAAACGGTAATGATATTAAGGTTAAAGAATATTTAAAAGGTATTCCAAAATCAAATCCATATTATCAAGAATTTAGAATTTGGCAATGGCTGTATAATCTGAAAATATATCGAAAAATTGACGATACAGATGTTACCACCGATTTCATTAAAAACACAGACGACATAGTTGAACTTTTTGAGTTTTTGATGACCAAAAAGGAAGTCAATCACAAAGATATTTTGCAATATTTTCTGGCAAAGCAAGGATTAAAAGGGAAAGCCATATTGGCCGAAATTGCAAAGTATCGTTGGAATTATGTTTTTGACGATTCCAAAGATAAAGAAGAGGATAAATCAAAGAAATATCCTTGCAATACAACCGGTTATGAGATAATACGTCGATTAGAAAAAATTGAAAATGTACCAGAAAATTTATTAACGCCCGAAACCGAATATCAACTTTGGCATATAATTTATTCGGTAACAGATAAAATAGAGTTTGAAAAAGCCATTAGAACCTTTGCTACGAAACGTCATTCCGAACTTGTTTCGGAATCCCAAAATAAAGAGGAAATTACGGGTCAAGCTCGCAATGGCGGCTTTGTCGATTCTTTCGTAGAAAATTTCAAAAAGTTTCCGCCATTCAAAAGCGAATACGGCTCTTTTTCCGAGAAAGCAATTAAAAAATTGCTTCCGTTGATGCGTTTAGGAAAATATTGGTCGTATGAAGCCATTGATGAAAAAACAAGAGAGCGCATAAGCAAAATAATCACAGGAGAATACGACGAAACAATCAAAACGAGATTACGTGAAAAAGCAATAAATTTAACTTCTGAAAATGATTTTCAAGGTTTGCAACTGTGGTTAGCGCAATACGTTGTTTACAATCGCCATTCGGAAGCTGACAATGTTGGCAAATGGCAC